>PXSK01000001.1 GCA_003022865.1 Halobacteriales archaeon SW_5_70_135
GTGGACCTGCGGGCGCTGACCCGCGAACTCACGCTCTCGGAGGCGGTCGTCGACAAGGTCTACCTCTACGGCGACCGCAGTCTGCGGTTCAAGCTGCGCGACTACGAGCGCGACCGCGGTCGCGTCGAGCTGTTCGTCCGCGTCGGCGACCGGAAGGGACTGCACACCGTCGCACCCGACCGCGTTCCCGAGGCGCCGGAGCGGCCGCCGGAGTTCGCCACACAGCTTCGCAACCGGATCTCGGGGGCGAACCTCGTCGCCGTCGAGCAGTACGGCTTCGACCGCGTCGTCCGCCTGGAGTTCGAGCGCCCCGACGGGGACACCGCCGTCGTCGCGGAGCTGTTCGGCGACGGTAACGCCGCCGTCCTGAACGGCAACGGCGAGACGGTCGCCTGTCTGGAGACCGTCCGCCTGAAGTCACGCACCGTGGCGCCGGGCGCGCCGTACGAGTACCCCGGCGAGCGGGTCGACCCGCTGGCGCTGGACCGGGACGCCTTCGCCGCCGCCGTGCGCGACTCCGACACCGACCTCGTGCGCACCCTCGCCACGCAGCTGAACTTCGGCGGGCTGTACGCGGAGGAGCTGTGTACCCGTGCCGGCGTCGAGAAGACCGTCTCCGTCGCCGCGGCGACCGACGAGCAGATCGACGCGCTGTACGACGCCGTCGTGCGACTGGACGACGAGCTCGGCGGCGACCTGAACCCGCACGTCTACTACGACGGGGACGACGGCGGCGGGAGCGAGCCCGAGCCGGACGACGACACCGCCGACGGCGTTCCGGGCCGACCGGTCGACGCGACGCCGGTGCCGCTGCGGGAGTACGAGGACGGCGTCGGTGACCCCGACCGTACCGGGTTGGTCGCCGAGTCCCGGGACACCTTCGACGGCGCGGTAGCGACGTACTTCCGGCGGGCCCGCGAGTTCGAGGCGACGGTCGAGGCGACGCCGGACCGGCCGGACTTCGAGTCGGAGGTCGCGGAGTTCGAGCGCATCATCGAACAGCAGGAGGGCGCCGTCGAGCAGTACGAGGCCCAAGCCGCCGAGACCCGCGAGAGGGCCGAGACGCTGTACGCGGAGTACGATCTGATAGACGAGGTGCTGTCGACGGTCCGGGCGGCCCGTCGGGAGGGCCGCTCCTGGGAGGCGATCGAGGAGCGACTGGCCGAGGGCCGCGAGCGCGGCATCGCGGCGGCGGCCGCGGTCGTCGACCTCGACCCCAGCGAAGGGGTCGTCACCGTCGCCGTCGGGGACCACCGGATCGACCTCGACGCGAGCGAGGGCGTCGAGCACAACGCCGACCGGCTCTACCGCGAGGCGAAGTCGATCGAGGAGAAGGCCGAGGGCGCGACGGAGGCGCTCGCGGACAGCCGCGAACAGCTCGCGGCCGTGAAGGAGCGCCGCGAGCGGTGGACGGCCGGTGAGACGAAGTCGGACGCGGACGCCGGCGCCGACGACGACGAGCCGGTCGACTGGCTCTCGCGGTCGTCGGTCCCGGTCCGCGCCGAGGAGCAGTGGTACGAGCGCTTCCGCTGGTTCAGGACGAGCGAGGACTTCCTCGTGCTCGGCGGCCGGAACGCCAAACAGAACGAGGAGCTCGTCGAGAAGTACTTGGAGAGCGGCGACCTGTTCCTCCACGCGCAGTCACACGGCGGGCCGGCGACGGTGCTGAAGGCGGCGGGTCCGAGCGAGTCCGCCCGCGACGTGACGGTCCCCGAGCGTAGCAGGGCCGAGGCCGCACGGTTCGCCGTCTCCTACGCCTCGGTGTGGAAGGCCGGCCAGTACAGCGACGACGTCTACCTCGTGGACCACGACCAGGTGACGAAAACGCCCGAGAGCGGGGAGTATCTCGCGACGGGAGGGTTCGCGGTCCGCGGCGACCGCACCTACTTCGAGGACACCCCCGTCGACGTGGCCGTCGGCGTGCAGTGCGAGCCGTCGACCCGGGTGATCGGCGGCCCCGCCGACCCGGTCGAGGAGCGCGCCGAGACCACGACGCGCGTGGAGCCGGGCCGGTTCGCACAGGGCGACGTCGCCAAGCGCGTCTACCGCGAGTTCCGCGAGCGGTTCGCCGACGAGAGCTTCGTCCGGAAGGTCGCCTCGCCGGACCGCATCCAGCACTTCCTGCCGCCGGGTACGTCACGGATCGCCGAGGAGTGAACCGCCTCGGGATCAGGCCCCGAGGCATTCGCCTTGACAGCCGGTAAACGCCGGCGACGCCGCGAGATGGCAGGACACTTCAGCCGGGGGCGCCGACCGACGGTATGCGCGTACAGGAGCGGGCCCGCGGCGCCGAGGGCCGCGAGCGCTGGACGCTCGTGCCCGAGAGTCTGGACGACCTCTGGCACCTGCAGTACGTCGTCGAACCGGGCGACCTCGTCGCCGGGGACACCACGCGGCGCGTCCAGCGCGACGACGACCGGCTGCGGGACACGGGCGGCGAGCGCGAGCACATGTACGTCACCGTACGGGTGACGGACGCGGAGTTCGCCGAGTTCGCGAACCGGCTCCGCGTCGGCGGGGAGATCGTCGACTGCTCCCGGGAGGACCAACTGGGCCACCACCACACGCTGAACGTCGAGCCGCGCACCGAGATCGAGATCGAGAAGCGGTTCAAGCCGGACCAGCGCGACCGCATCGAGGAGGCCGTCGCCGCGAGCGAGAACCCCGACGTCGCCGTCGTCACCGTCGAGGAGGGACGCGCCTTCGTCCACACCGTCGCACAGTACGGCGTCGAGGAGTACGCCTCCGTCTCGGGACCGACCGGGAAGGGGGAGTACGCACGGGACCGCTCCGAGCTGTTCGCCCGGCTGGTCGACGCGCTCCGACCGCTGGAGGTCGACGCCGTCGTCCTCGCCGGGCCGGGGTTCACGAAGGAAGACGCCCTCTCGCACCTGGAGGAAACGGCGCCCGAGACCGCCGAGACGGTGACCGTCGTCGACACGACGAGCGTCGGCGACCGCGGCGTCCACGAGGTGCTCAAGCGTGGTGCCGTCGACGAGATCCAGCAGGAGACACGCGTCGCCCGCGAGGCGGAGTACGTCGACGAACTCACCGCACGGATCGCCGACGACGGCGCCGTCGCCTACGGGCCGGACGCCGTCGCCACCGCCGTCGAGTACGGCGCCGTCGAGCGACTGCTCGTCCTCGACCGGTGGCTGCGGGACCGACGGACCGAGCGCGCCTCGACGTCCGAAAGCGTCGCCGCCGAGGCCGGCGGCGGAGCCGTCCACGACGAGCGGAGCGAGCCGAGCGAGCCCGACGACGGCGACGGCGAGGTCGACCCCGACGACCTGATCCGTCGCGTCGAACAGCAGGGCGGTGACGTGACCGTCTTCTCCGCGGAGTTCGCCCCGGGACAGCAGCTCGACAACCTCGGTGGGATCGCCGCCCTGCTGCGGTACCGGATCGACTGAGCGACCGCGAGACGCCGGGGCCGGACCGCCGCGGAGACGGAGGGTGTCGGCCCCCCGTCTGCGGGGACGAGCGTCGGCGACACGCGGGGTGCTCGCGCCGAGTGAACGCCACCCTCACGCGTCCCTCGCCGGTACGGCGACCCGCGAGGGCGGGTCGGCGGTCGGTCGAGAGCGGCGCCGACTGACGCCACGACTCACCGTCTCGGCCCGCCGAGACCGGGTCACCCCGTCCCGTCGACGCCGAGTCCGACCTCGGTCAGTCGGATGAGCACGGTCGCCATGTTGCTGTGAGCGCTCCAGATGGCCGTCTCACCCGCGTCGCCGTCGTCGTCGTCGTCGACGGCACCGGTGACGCTGAGGAGGACGACGTCGTCGTCGACGAGGAGAATCCGGCCGCTGCGGTCGTCGCCGTCGACCGTGGGTGGTGTGTCGGCGACGTCGATCGGTTCGCCGAAGCGCTCGCGGACGGACGGACTCCTGCTCACGACGGTCGTCCGGACGCCGTCGTCGGCGGCCGCCTCGAGTGCGGTCACGACCTCCTCCGGCGCCAGCTCCGGGAGGCGGGCGCCGAACAGTACCCGTCTCTGGGCCTCCGCCAGGAGTTCGAGCACGCGGTCGGTGACGGCCGCCCGACCCCGCACCGTCCAGATGTCCTCGCGCTGTTCGTCGGCGGTCTCGCGGACGCGGTCGACGTAGTCGAACGCTCGCGTCGACTCCCGGTCGAAGCGGGTCCGGAGCGTGGAGCGTGCGGCCTCGACGCCGATCGGCCGGTACTGCATCGGCGAGGACTGCTGGACGCCGGCCAGCCCACGGTCCGCCAGCGACTCCGCGGCACTGTACACCTGCGACCGGGGCACGTCGGTCACCTCGGACACCTCGCGGGCGGTGCCGACCCCGAGCCGGTGGAGCGCGATGAACACCCGGGCCTCGTAGCCCGTCAGCCCGAGTCGCTCGAACGCCTCGACGGCGCGGTCCTCGTCCGTCGGCGTGGCGTCCGGGCGGTCGTCCTCGCTCACCGCGACCCCTCCCCGTCATCGTCGACATCGTCGTCGACGCCGGCGCCGTCGTCGTCACCGTCGGCGGGCGGAACCGGCTCGGCGGCGCCGCCGAACATCGACGGTCCGTCTCCGTCCTCTCCCGTGTCGGCGTCGTCCACGTCGGGGCCGAGGTAGTCCGTCCAGACGACGAGTAGGCTCGGCAACACCAGCACGCCGGCGAGGAAGGCGTAGACGATCGTCATGCCGGTGATGAGCCCGAACTGCTGGAGGGCGGGGAAGACGGCGACCACGAGCGTGCCGAAGCCGCCGACGGTCGTCGCCGCCGAGCCGAGCAGCGCGCCGCCGGTGCCGGTCAGGGTCGTCTCCATCGCCTCGTGGACGTCGCCGCGACGTCGGAGTTCGAGCATGTACCGCTCGCTGAGGTGGATCGAGTAGGCGACGCCCAGCCCCACCGTGAGCGAGGTGATCGTGCCGGTGAGGACGTTGAAGGGCTGGTCGAGGACGAACATCGTCCCGAGGATCCACGCCACCGACAGCGCCACCGGCAGCAGCGTCACCGCTCCCAGCGAGGCACTCCCCTCCGTGACGCGGTAGGCGAGCATCAGGAACAGGAACACCGCGACGACGGAGACGATCAGGCTCTCGATCACCGTATCGAGCAGGTCGTCCTGGACCACCTGGTTGACGACCTCGGAGCCGGTCGCCGTCGCCGTGAGGCCGTCGCCCCGTGCCTGGTCGGCCATCGCCCGCGTCTCGCGGGTGACCGTCTCCGTGCCGGCGGTGCCTTTCACCGTGACGACGACGCGGGCGGCCCTGTACTCGCCGCCCTCACGGTGGATCACGCCGGCGGCCCGCTCGGGCGCCACCTCGAAGAACGTCGCCAGTACCCGCTCGACGTCGCGGTCCGGCACGCCGTCGTCGTCGGTGTCGGCCGCGGCGAACACCCGGTCGAACCGCTCGCTCTCCGAGCGCAGGTCCCGCATCTCCCCCAGCGGGCCGCGGACGTCGCTGTCGCCGCTGGCGAGCTCGAAGGTGACCGGCGACGCCGCCGCCCGGCGTTCGACGGCGTCGAGTCGCTGCATGGCCGCCGGCGTCGCCAGTCCGCCGCCTCGATCGTGTATCAGTACCTGTGACCGACTGTCCTCGCGGCGGAAGTTCTCGTTGACGTACTCCAGGTTCGCCTTCGCGGTGTACTCGCCGGGCCGGAACGGCTCCGGCAGCGACTGCGTCCACTCCGGCGGGTCGGAGGCGAGGAAGTCCGACTGCTCGAAGCTGGTCGACACCTGACTGCCGCCGACGGCGGCGACGCCGGTGACCAGCAGCGCGATCAGGATCACCGCGGCCGGCGACCGTCGAGCGGCCCACGCGCCCGCCGAGAGCACTCGACTGAGCACGCCACCGCCGGTCCCGAACGCTCGCTTCCGGCGGTCGAGACCGACCCCCTCCAGCAGCTCGTCGAGTTCGATCTTCATCGCGGGGACGAAGGCGCCGAACACCAGCATCGTGCCGGCGATCCCGATCGAGGAGACCACGCCGAAGTCCCGGATCGGACCGATCGGGCTGATCAGGTTCGAGGAGAAGCCGATGACCGTCGTCGCCGTCACCCAGGCCAGGGCCACGCCGACGCCGGCGATGGCGGCCCCCATCGACCCCCGCGGCGGGTCGTCGGAGCCGCGCTGCTCGCGGTGGCGCATGAAGATGTGGATCGCGTAGTCGATCGACAGCCCGATCAGCAACACCGGCACGGCGACGAGCACCTGGTTGAAGCCGATCCCCAGCCAGCCCATCGCGCCGAAGGTGATCCCCAACACGGAGAAGATGCCGACGAAGCCGAGCACGATGTCCAGCAGGTCGCGGTAGGCGATCACCAGCGTGACCAGGACGAAGACCAGCGCGAGCGGCCCGACCAGCAGGAAGCTGTCCGACTGTGACCGGCTGATCTCGTCGCTGACGATCCCGAACCCGAAGACGACGTACTCGTCGCCGCCGCTCGGAGCGAGGTCGCGCATCCGCTGCTGGGCGTCGGTCAGCCGGTCCGACGGCCCGCCCGGACCCTGGACGGAACTGCCGCCGTCCGTCCGCTGGGTGATCACCATCGTGCGGGCGCTCGCCTCCGTCGACCCCGGCTCGTACCCCGTCGGCAACAGCCGGAAGACGAGCTCCCGAGTCCGGCCGCCGTCGCCGACCCCGCCGGCGCCGCCGTCGCGGCTCACCAGCCGCTCGACCACCGACTCGACGGCCGAGTCGTTCATCGACTCGAGTCGCTCGATCTGTGTCGACAGCGACGGCGTCGAGGCGTTGCGCAGCGCCGCGCGTCGCTCCCCGAGCGCCTCGAACTCCGCCCGGAGCTGTTCGGCGTCGGCCTGCAGTTCCTGGCCGCGCTCTTCCAGGCGCTCGGCGTCGGCGTCCAGGGCGGCGAAGCGGTCCGCGAGGACGCCCTCGGTCCCGAGTCGCGTCGCCTGCTCGATGTCGTCGCCGACCTCGGCGGCCCGCTCCTCGAACGTCTCCCGGTCTATCTCGTCGGCTTCGAGCGCCAGGCGCAGCTCGGTCAGGCGACTCTGCAGGTCGCGCAGCCGGTCGAACGCCCGCCGGAACGTCGCCGTCTCCGTCGCGTTCAGGTCGACGGTCGCCTCCGTGCGGGTCGCCGTGAGGTCGGCCCTGAGCCGGTCCGCCGCCCGCTCGTACTCCGTCTCGGAGACATTGCCGGCCTCCAGCGAGGCGTTCAGCCGCACGAACCGCGCCTGCAGTTCGCGGGTCCGGTTCAGCACCGCCGCCAGCTCGTCGGCGGTCGCGTTCAGTCGCCGACCGCGCTCCTGCAGGGTGGTGCGGTCCCGCTGGAGTCGCTCGCGGCGCTCGGTCAGACTCTCGTTGCGACGCTGGAGCGCTCCGAACTCCGCCTGCAGGTCACGCGCCTGCCCGGTCCGGACCGCCGCGATCGCGACGGCGTTCGAGACACCGACGACCGAGCGGTTCTCCGCCAGCGTGACGTTGACCGCTTCGTCGTCCCGCAGCGACCGCTGGTAGTGCAGCGACCGCAGGAGCGACTCCCGGTCGAGCACGTTGTCGTCCCCGTCACGCACGATGACCTGGACGGTCGTCGTGTCGTCGTCGCCGCCGGTGAAGTTCGTCTCGACGTAGTCGAGTGCCTCGGCCTCCGGACCGTCGCTCTCGAACTGCGACAGCGAGGAGGACTGCTCGACGCTCGTCGCCCCGGCGCTCAGCAGCACCACGACGACGAGCGAGACGACGATCACCAGCCCGCTGTGCTCGGTCACGAGCGCCGCCAGACGGTCGCTCACGGGTCCCACCGACTCCCGACACCGGCCACGATCATTGTTGTTATGCGCCTACTAACAGCCGTCCCATTTAACTCTCTCGTGTCGGGAGCGACCGACGCCGTTGTTCGACGGGCTCCGGTCGGTCGTCGGCGGGCGGGGGCCGGAGGGCCGGCCCCCGATGAACCCAGGAGTGACCGGTGAGCGTCGTGCGCGGGGTCGGCACCGGTCGCCCGAGGGGTCGACCCCGCCGACGACCGTCACCCGGTGGTGTCCTCTTCGGTGAGACGCCGTCGACCGTTCGTCGCGGGCTCGACTTCCCGGCCGCCGGTCGTCGACTCCTCGGCGTCGTCGGGGGCGGCCCTGTCCTCGACGACCCCGGCGACGGCCGCGACGACCCGGGTCGCGCCGGCGAGCACGTCGGGGTCCGCGACCGACTCGGCGGTGTACGTGACGACCCCGATCCGGTCGTCGACGCGGAGTTCCCCGCCGGCGGTCCGCAGCAGTGCCGGGAGGTCGGTGCCCGGCGGGACGTCCTCGTCGTCGGGGCGGGCGGCGACGAACCCGGTGCCGACGCGGGCGACCGACAGCGGCGTCTCGACGACCGTCCGGGCGTCCTCGCCGGCTCGCCGCAGCGTCACCGGCCGGCCGTCGACGCGAGTCTCGTAGACGGCGGCCGACGAGACGGTGTCGACCGGTCCGAATCCCGCCCGCTCCGAGAGCGACGCCAGGGCGTCGGGGTCGTCCGCGGCGAACGGGCTCGGGAGCGACGGGTCGACGGAGGAGCGACCGGCGAGATACCACGAGGCGCCGACCCAGAGGGCGGCGACGCCCGCGACCGCCAGCACGGCGAACAGCAGCACGGCGCCGTCGGCGAGGAGAGCGGCGGCCAGCGGGCCGGCGACCGCGAGCAGCGCCGCGGCCGCGAGACTGCGAAGCGGGGGGCCGTCGCCGTCGACAGTGTCCATCGACCGAGCGTAGCGGCCGCGACCGCCTAAGTCTGCCGTCGCCCACGAGCCGCGCACTTTTTAACAGCGGGCGACGAAGAACGTGTAAGTGCTGCGGGCCAGCGGCGAGGGGAGCGACCGACGGCCGAGAGACGCCGAGGTCGTCTCGCCGGGGCCCGAGCAGTTCGGTACGAAAGCAGCGGCTTTCAGTGACACAATGGAAGTAGAAATCGCCACAATCGGCGGCTACGAGGAGGTCGGACGGCAGATGACTGCCGTCCGTGCCGGCGACAACGTCGTCATCTTCGACATGGGGCTCAACCTGTCGAAGGTCCTCATCCACGACAACGTCGAGACCGAGCGGATGCACAGCCTCGACCTGATCGACATGGGCGCCATCCCCGACGACCGGGTGATGTCCGACCTGGAGGGTGACGTCCAGGCCATCGTGCCGACCCACGGCCACCTCGACCACATCGGTGCCGTCTCGAAGCTCGCACACCGCTACGACGCCCCCGTCGTCGCGACGCCGTTCACGACCGAGCTCGTCAAACAGCAGATCGAGAGCGAGTCGAAGTTCAACGTCGAGAACGGCCTCGTGAAGATGGAGGCCGGGGAGATGATGTCCGTCTCGGACAGCGTCGACCTGGAGTTCGTCAACGTCACGCACTCGATCATCGACGCGATCAATCCCGTCCTCCATACGCCGGAGGGCGCCGTGGTGTACGGGCTGGACAAGCGCATGGACCACTCGCCCGTCATCGGCGACCCCATCGACATGGACCGCTTCCGCGAGATAGCGACGACGGGTGCCGGCGTGCTGGCGTACATCGAGGACTGCACCAACGCCGGCAAGAAGGGCCGCACACCCTCCGAGAGCGTAGCGCGGGCCCATCTGAAGGACGCCCTCTACAGCATGCAGGACTACGACGGAGGGATCGTCGCGACGACGTTCTCCAGCCACGTCGCCCGGGTGAAATCGCTGGTGGAGTTCGCCGACGACATCGGTCGCCAGCCCGTCCTGCTGGGACGGTCGATGGAGAAGTACTCCGGCACCGCCGAGCGACTCGACTTCGTCGACTTCCCCGAGGACCTGGGGATGTTCGGTCACCGGCAGTCCGTCGACCGGACGTTCAAGCGGATCATGGACGACGGCAAGGGCGAGTACCTGCCGATCGTCACCGGTCACCAGGGCGAGCCCCGGGCGATGCTCACCCGGATGGCCCGCGGCGAGACTCCCTACGAGCTGGAGGGCGGCGACAAGGTGGTCTTCTCGGCCCGGGTAATCCCGGAGCCGATCAACGAAGGCCAGCGCGACCAGGCGGAGACGCTGCTCGGCATGCAGGGAGCCCGCATCTACGACGACATCCACGTCTCCGGTCACCTCAACCGCGAGGGTCACTACGAGATGCTCGACACGCTGCAGCCCCAGCACGTCATCCCCGCCCATCAGGACATGAGCGGGTTCTCCGACTACGTCAACCTCTGCGAGAACGAGGGCTACCGCGTCGACCGGGACCTGCACGTCAGTCGCAACGGCAACCTCATCCAGCTCGCCGACTGAGATGAGCGACCCCGAGAGTCGGGACGACCCCGAGAGTCGGGGCCGAGAGACGCGCGTCCGCGAGGCCGTCGCCGGACGCCGAGAGGTCCTCAACCGCGCGATCACCGAGGAGCTCTCGATAACGGAGCCCGAGCGGCTGTACGAGGCCTCCCGCTACCTGCTCGACGCCGGCGGCAAGCGCCTGCGGCCGACGACGCTGCTGCTCGTCGCCGAGTCACTCGCCGAGGTCGACCCCGGCGCGGTCGACTACCGCTCCTTTCCCGACCTCACGGGCGGCACCGTCGACGTGCTGGCGCCCGCGGTCTCCGTCGAGACGATCCAGTCGTTCACGCTCATCCACGACGATATCATGGACGACGACCCCATGCGCCGCGGGGTGACGTCGGTCCACCGGGCCTACGACCTGGAGACGGCGATCCTCGCCGGCGACACGCTCTACTCGAAGGCGTTCTCCATCATGCTCGGCAACGGCGCCCCCACCGACCGCACGGTGCGCGCCGTCGAGATCCTCGCCTCCACGTGCACGAAGATCTGCGAGGGACAGGCCCTGGACGTCGACTTCGAGGACCGCGACGACGTCGCCCTGGAGGAGTACCTCCGCATGGTGAAACAGAAGACCGCCATGCTGTACGCCGCGAGCGCGGGGCTGTCGCCGGTGCTTCTGGGCGCCGACGAGTCCGTCGTCGAGGCGATGTTCTCGTTCGGACTCGACGTCGGTCGAGCCTTCCAGATCCGCGACGACGTGCTCGATCTGACCGTCCCGAGCGAACGGCTCGGCAAACAGCGCGGCTCCGACCTGGTCGAGGAGAAGAAGACGCTGATCACCGTCCACGCTCGCGAGCACGGCGTCGACGTCGACTCGCTCGTCGAGACGGACTCCGTGGCCGACGTCACCGAGGCGGAGGTCGACGACGCCGTCGCCCGTCTCCAGGAGGCCGGCTCCATCGACTACGCCGACGAGACCGCCCGCGACCTCGTCGAGAGCGGCAAGCAACAGCTGGAGGTGCTCCCCGACAACGAGGCCCGCGAGCGGCTGTTCGACCTCGCGGACTTCCTCGTCGAACGGGGCTACTGACGCCGGGCTCCTTCCGGCCGGAGGGAAAGGGAGTAAGATACATCACTCGGCGGACAAACGAGGCGGTGATGGCCGCCATCGAGACGAGAGACCTGACCCGACGGTTCGGAGAGACCGTCGCGGTGGACGGGGTCTCGCTGACGGTCGACCAGGGAGAGGCCTTCGGCTTCCTCGGTCCCAACGGGGCGGGGAAGTCGACCACTATCAGCGTGCTGCTGGGCTTTCTGCGCCCGACCGCCGGGGAGGCGCGGGTGCTGGGTCGGGACGCGGTCGACGCCTCCGCCGCCGTGCGGTCACGGGTCGGGCTACTGCCGGAAGGGTACGAGCCGTACGCGAACCTCACCGGCCGCGAACACGTCCGGTCGGCGGTCCGGACGAAAGGAACCGACGACGACCCGGACGCGGTCCTCGACCGCGTCGGTCTCGACCCGGCGGACGCCCGTCGGCCGGCCGGCGACTACTCGAAGGGGATGCAACAGCGGCTCTTTCTGGGGATCGCGCTCGTCGGGTCGCCCGACCTGCTGATCCTCGACGAGCCGTCGTCGGGGCTCGACCCGACGGGCGTGGGACTGCTGCGCGAGCTGGTCGCCGAGGAGGTCGACCGCGGCGCGACGGTGTTTTTCTCCTCGCACGACCTCGACGAGGTGGAGCGAGTCTGTGACCGCGTCGGGATCATGCGGGGCGGCGAACTGGTCGCGGTCAACGCCGTCGAGGACCTCCGCTCCGAGCTGGGGATGGGCTCGGTCGTGGAGGCGACGCTGGCGGAGCCGCCGGCGTCGGTGCCGCTCGCGGACGTCGACGGCGTCAGCGACTACGAGACCGACGGCCGGGTCGTCCGGGTGCAGTGCACGGAGCCGCCGGCGAAGATGCGGGCGCTGGCCGCGCTGGACGCGGTCGCGGTCGTGCAGGACGTCGGCCTGGAGGAGCCCTCGCTGGAGACGGTGTTCGAGCAGTACACCGGCGGCGCCGACGAGGGTGCGGAGGCGGTCGACCCTCGCGACGAGCCGACGGAGAGCGCGGCCGGCGCGAGCGCGGAGTCGGCGGCGACGGGGGGCGAGTGATGGGCGTCGGCACGGTGTTCCGGGACGACCTCCGGAACGCGAGGCGCTCGAAGATCGTCGTCGGCGTCGTCGGCGTGTTCACGCTGCTTTCGACGCTGATATTCGTCTCCGAGATAAACATCTTCGACGACGCCGTCAGGTCGCTGTTCGACCTGACCGCACTCGTGGCGTTTCTGTTCCCGCTGTTCGTCGCCTCGCTCACCTACCTCGCGGTGGCGGGCGACCGGGCTCGTGGCTCGATCAAGTACGTCCTGGGGCTGCCGAACGAGCGCTGGGAGTACGCGCTCGGCAAGTATCTCTCTCGGGGGGTGGTCGCCGTCACGGCCGTTCTCGGTGCGACGCTGGTCGGCTTCGTCGTCGGAGAGGTCGCGTTCACGAACGGTGCCGACCCCGAGCGGTTCCTGACCTTCGGGCTGGTCTCCTCGCTGTACGCGCTCTCGCTGACGGGCGTGTTCGTCGGGCTCTCGGCGATGACCGCCAGCCGCTCGCGGGCGATGTTCGCCGCCATCGGCGCCTTCTTCGTGCTGGTGCCGTTCTGGAACAATCTCCTCCCCGTGCTGCAGGTGGGGACCGTGATCGACTTCGCGGAGACGTTGTTCGGAATCACCGTCTCCGAGGAGACCCGGCTGACGATCGCCGGCCTCTCGCCGTCGACAGCGTACCTCTCGGCGACGGCGCCGGTGTTCGAGGGGGCCGGCGACCAGTACGAGGTCGTCCGGGCCGTCATCGGGGGGGACACCGGGAGTCTCGCCGACGAACTCTGGTTCAACCTGCTCGTGCTGGTCGGCTGGGGCGGCGGAGTCCCGCTGGTCGGGTATCTGCGGTTCCGCCGGGCGGAGCTCGGCTGACTGCCGTGGTCGTGGTCGTGACCGGCGCCGAACCGGCGACACGGGTGTGTCTCCGGAGCGTATAAGTCCTCGAATCCGCTCCGACGCCTATGAGCGGCGCGCCGGAGGCCGGCGGAGACGGGGAGTTCGCGGACCTGCGGGCGGAGGAGGGCAACGCACTGCTGCGGCTGTTCCGCGAGTACGGTCGCGACCAGTTCGGCACGTTCGCGTTCGGCGGCGTGGCGAGCGTGTTGCGGATGCTGATGGAGCTGGTGCCGTCGCTGATGCTCGCGTTCGCCATCGACCAGCTGATCCTCGGCGACGGTCTGCGGGTGCCGTCCTGGACACCGGGCGGCGTGGTGCCGGCCGGCGAGGGGCCACAGCTGCTGTTCGTCGGCGGGCTCATTGCTGTGGCGTACGCGCTGAACTCCACCCTCGGGTGGCTCAACAGCTTCATGTGGAACACGTTCGCCCAGCGGTTCCAACACGAGGTGCGGGTGGACACCTACGACGCGATGCAGCGCCGGGAGGTGGGCTTCTTCGACGACCGCCAGACGGGCGAGGTGATGAGCGTCCTCAACAACGACGTCAACCAGCTCGAAGGCTTTCTGACGAACAACCTCAACAGCCTCATCGTCATCGTCGTCCGGGTCGGCGGCATGGCGGCCGTGATGCTGTACGTCAACTGGCGGTTGGCGCTCATCCCGGTGGCGGCGGTGCCACTGCTGGGCCTGGCGAGTCACGTCTTCGTCCAGCGGATCCACCCGAAGTACCAGGACGTGCGCTCCTCCGTCGGCAGGCTGAACTCCCGCCTGGAGAACAACGTCGGCGGCATCGAGACGGTGAAGTCGTTCGCGACCGAGCCGTTCGAGACCGACCGCGTCGAGGACGCCTCCGAGGGCTATCTCGAAGCGCAGTGGGACGCTATCTCGACGCGCATCCTCTACTTCCCCACGCTGCAGGCGATCACCGCCGCCGCCTACGTCTCGGTCTTTCTCGTCGGCGGCTGGTGGGTCGTCACCGGCACGCCGCCGCATCCGTTCTTCCGGGGGACGATGACCGCCGGGACGCTCGTGCTCTTTCTGAACTACTCGCGGCGGTTCGTCTACCCGATGCGACAGATGGGCCAGATCGTCAACGGCTACCAGTACGCGGAGGCGGCCGCCGAGCGGATCGTCGGCCTGCTCGACACGCCGCCGGGCATCACCGACGCCGAGGACGCCGTCGAGCTCGACCGGGTCCGCGGTCACGTCGAGTACGACGGCGTCAGCTTCGCGTACGACGGCGCGGCACCCGGTCTCGCGGGGGACGGGGACGACGCGGGCGACGACACGGTCGACGCCGAGACCGCCGACGCGACCGAGGAGGAGGGCGAGGCGGTGCTCTCGGACGTCTCCTTCGAGGCGGAACCGGGCGACTACGTCGGCCTCGTGGGACCGACGGGCGCGGGGAAGTCGACGACGATGAAGCTGCTGTCGCGCTTCTACGAGGCCGACGAGGGCACCGTGGGACTCGACGGCACCGACGTCGAGGACGTCGGGCTGCGCAGCCTGCGGGAGTCGGTCGGCTACGTGAGCCAGGAGCCGTACCTCTTCTACGGCACCGTCACCGAAAACGTCGCCTACGGCCGACCGGACGTCGACCAGGCGGAGATCGAGCGGGCGGCGAGACAGGCGGGCGCCCACGAGTTCGTCCGCGAGCTGCCGGAGGGGTACGAGACGATGGTCGGCGAGCGGGGGGTGAAGCTCTCCGGCGGCCAGCGCCAGCGGATCGCGCTGGCGCGGGCGATCCTCCGCGACCCCGAGATCCTCGTGCTCGACGAGGCGACGAGTCACGTCGACAACGAGACGGAGGCGATCATCCAGAACCACCTCGACGACCTCGTCGGCGAACGCACCACCTTCGCCATCGCCCACCGACTGTCGACCGTGCGCGACGCCGACAGCATCCTGGTGATGGACGACGGCGAGGTCGTCGAGCGGGGGACCCACGAGGAGCTGCTGAGCCGTGACGGTCTCTACGCCAAGCTCTGGTCGGTCCAGCTGGGGGAGGTCGAGGCCCTGCCCGAGGACTTCCTCGAACGCCGCGACCTCGGCGTCACCGGCGACGACTGACCGCCCGGCCGGTCACCGCCCGTGCCCGGACTGCCGCCGTCGCCCGGTCACTCGTTCGCCGTCCGTCGTCGGAGCGTCCGCCCACAGTCCGGACAGACCTCGACGAAATCGATCGTGTGTCTCCCGCTGACGGTGCCCTCGGTACCGCAGTTCTGACAGCGTGCCATGGTGTCACACGCCGCCGGAGCGTATTATACTTGACCGTCTGTTATGTTTCCCGGGGTGACCGAAGGAACGGCCCGTGACCCCGAGAGCGCAAGGACTTAGCCGGGGGCGACCCGGCGACGAGTGTGGAGCGTGGACGACTCGGTCGTTCGGGTGCGGCGGTGGCGCGGGCGCTCGACCGCGCCGGCGTGATCCGCGAGCCGCGGCTGCGGGCGACGGTCGACCTCGCCTGGCCGCGGATCGTCACCGGCTTCGCCATCATGTCGAAGCGGACCGTCGACCTGGCGCTGGTCGGCTGGGCCGTCGGCGCCACCGCGGTCGCGGGACTCACGCTCGCCAACGCCTACTGGATGGCCGCGAAGTTCGTCGCCATCGGCCTCGCGGGCGGCACCATCTCGCTGGTATCGCAGGCGTACGGCGCCGAGGACGACGACCGCGCGGCGCTGGTGGTGGAGACGAGTCTCGTGCTCGCGGTCCTGCTCGCGGTCCCGACGGTCGCCGCCTTTCTCGCGGTGCCGGACCGCCTGATCGGACTGCTGGGAGCCGGTGACGCGGCGACGGGTCACGGCGCGACCTACCTGGCGGTCGTCGCGCCGGGACTGCTGTTCGAGTTCCTGAACCTGATCGCCTCCCGGACGTACGCCGGCGTCGGCGACACGCGCACGCCGATGGTCGTCCGCGCCGGCGGTGCCGCCCTGAACGTCGCGCTGTCGGTGCTGCTGGTCTTCGGTGCCGGGCTCGGCGTGGTCGGCGCTGCCCTGGGCACGACGCTGTCGACCGCCGCCGTCGCCGCGGTGTTCGCGTGGGGGATGAGCGGGCGCTCGTACTTCGGCCGCGGCGCGAGTCCGATCTCCCCGACGCGGTCGGGCCCCCACGTCGACCGCGGGCTGGTCCGCGATCTCGCCCGCGTCTCCGCGCCGCTGGTGGGCAAGCGTCTCGCCGGCGGGCTCGTGGTGTTCCCGCTGCTCGCCATCGCGGCACTCTTTGGCGACGTGGCCGTCGCCGCCGTCGGCGTCGCCAGACAGGTACGGGCGCTGCTGAACTCGTTCAACTGGGGCTTCTCGATCGCGGCGTCGACGCTCGTCGGCCAGCGTCTCGGCGCCGAGGACGAGAGCGAGGCCGAGGCCTACGGCCGCGAGATCGTCCGCCTCTCCGGGCTGGTGTACGCCGTCTCGGCCGTCCTGGTCGCGGTCTTCGCGGTCCCCGTCGCGCGACTGTTCGGCGAGGGCGGCGCGGACCCGACGACGGTCACCCTCGTGCGGGCGGCCGGCCTGTCGCTCGTGCCGCTCGGGATCTCCGGCTCCGTCGACGGGGCGCTGCGTGGCGCCGGCGATACCCGGGTGCCCTTTCTCGCGTCGCTGGTCGGCTTCTACGTCGTCGGGCTGCCGGTCGCGTACCTCGGCACCCTCACGCCGCTGAGCGTGACCGCCCTGGCGCTGTCGCTGGTCGCCTCGGCCGTGGTGCCCGCCGCCGTCAACCTCTGGTGGTTCCGCGGCGGCCACTGGAAGGCGGTGAGCCGCGAGCTGCGGGCGAGCGCCGGCGACTGATCTCGGGAGCTATCGAGCGGTTTAACCGCCCGAGCGCCCCGAATCGCGTATGAACCTGTTCTGGCACGGCCGGGACCTGCGAGTCCCCGACAACAGGGGGCTACACCTGGCCGCGCGCGACGACGGCGTCGTTCCGGTGTACGTCTACGACACCGACAGACTCGCCTCCTTCGGCACCCGACAGCGCGCCTTCCTGATGCGCGGCGTGCGCCGCCTGAAGGAGGCCTACCGGGAGCGGGGCGGCGACCTGCTGGTGCGTGCCGGCGACACCGTCGACGTACTCGCCGACCTCGTCGCGGAGTTCGACGCCTCGGCGGTGTACTACAACGAGGACTACACGCCCGCCCGGCGCAACCGACAGCACCGCGTCGAGCGCCGTCTCGACGCCGAGAGCGTCACCGACCTCACCCTCGTCGACCCCGCCAGCCTGGACGAGCGCTACGAGAACCACTCCCGCTTCTACGACGACTGGCAGCGCCAGCGAAAGGGGCCGCCGCTGCCGGCGCCCGACGCCGACGCTCTCGTCGACGTCGACGACGGGAAGACCCCGCCGGTCCCCGACGTCGACGCCGAGCTTCCCGAGGCCGGCTACCGCGCGGCCCGCGAGCACTACGACCGCTTCCTCGACGAGGGGATCTGGTCGTACAACGACACCCGCGACGACCTGCCGGCCGCCGTCGACCGACCCACGCTCGCCGTCTCGCGGCTGTCGCCGTACCTCGCAAGCGGCATGGTCGGGATCCGGGAGGTGTGGCGCGACGCCACCGAGGCCTACGAGGCGGCCACGGGCCGGGAGCGCAAGAACGTCGACAAGTACCGCTACGAGCTCTCCTGGCGCGAGCAGAACTACCACCTACTGTACCACAATCCCCGTCTACACGTCGAGAACTACACGTCGTTCCCCAACGAGATCGCCTGGCGTGACGGCGACGCGGCCGACGCCGACTTCGAGGCCTGGACCCGCGGCGAGACGGGGTACCCGCTGGTCGACGCCGGGATGCGCCAGCTGGACCGGGAGGGGTACGTTCACAACCGCCCGCGACAGGTCGTCGCCTCCTTCCTCACGAAGCATCTGCTGATCGACTGGCGTCGCGGCGCCCGCTACTTCACGAAGCAGCTCGTCGACCACGACACCGCCTCGAACTACGGCAACTGGCAGTGGGTCGCCTCCACTGGCACCGACTCCGTCGACGTGCGCATCTTCGATCCCGTCTCCCAGACGGCGAAGTACGACGACGGCGCGGCGTTCGTCAAACAGTACGTCCCCGAGCTGCGCGACGTGGCCGCCGACGACGTCGTCGACTGGCCGAACCACTCCGACCACAGGCGCGAGGAGCTCGCTCCGGACTACCCCCACCCGATCGTCGGCCGGAACGAGGGGTACGAGCGCGCACAGCGCGTCTTCGAGGAGGCCCTCGGCAAGCGGTAGCTCGTCAGGCGTCCAGCGCCGCCCGCACCGCCGCGACGGCCGCCGTGACGTCGTCGTGACGGGTGGTGCCGGCACTGGAACAGCCCCGCGTGCGGTCGACGCGGACCGCCGCCTCGCTCAGCGGGTCGGGCCGGACGGTCAGCTTCGCCGCGTGACACGGGCTCTCCGTGTCCGGCAGGCGGTACTCGACGATGCCGCCGCCGGCGTCGTCGCGCTCCCAGCCCTCCGGCGCCGCCGGCAGGGCCGCCACGAGTCGCTCCGGGTCGGCGGCCGTCTCGGCGTGTGTCAGGTCCACGTCTACGGTCGGGGCGACGGGGACAAGAGTCGCACGGTCGCCACGCCGCACTGCTCTGTCCCGCTCCGTCCCGTTTCACGTCGCTCGAACGAGGCGACAGGGGAGAGGAGCGGTCGGTCCTCGCGGCGGTCAGAGCTGTCGACCTCGGAGACGGTCGGCGACAGGGGGTGGGGTGGGGTGGTCAGTCGTCGGCGGCGGCCTCGGTCTCGTCGGTCTCGGCGTCGCCGTTCCCGGCGGCCCGGCGGGCCTGCTTGTAGATGACGTCGCGCTGGACCTCGTTGGCGCCCTCGTAGACGCGGGTGATGTGGACGTCGCGGTAGACCCGGGAGACGCGACGGTCGGTGAAGATGGAGCGACCGCCGTGGAGCTGCATCGCCCGCTCGGCGATCTCGGTGGCGGTCTCGCTGGCGTGCAGCTTCGCCATCGACGCCCAGCGGCCGGCGTACGGGTCCCGCTCGACCCGCTCGGCGGCCTCGTAGGCGAGCGCGCGGGAGGCCTCGAAGTCGGTGATGGCGTCCGCGAGATCGTGCCGGACGGACTGGAAGTCGGCGACGGACTGCTCGAAGGCCTCGCGGTCGTGGACGAAGTCCCAGGCCTCCTCGACCGCCGCCGCCGCGGGGCCGAGCGCGTGGCCGGCGACGATCACGCGGTTCGGGTTGAAGAAGCGCGCGAGGATGCGAAAGCCCTCGCCCTCCTCTCCGACGCGGTTCTCGACGGGCACGTAGCAGTCGTCCAGGTGGATGTGGCCCTGCTTCGAGGCGCGCAGTCCCATCTTCTCGGGGACGTGTTCGGCCTCGTAGCCGTCGGTGTCGGTCGGCACGGCGAACAGCGAGTGGTTGCCGTGGCGGTCCTCGCCGTCGCCCGTGCGGGCGTACAGCAGCACCCAGTCGGCCTCGACGCCGTTTGACACCCAGTACTTCTCGCCGTCGAGCACGTAGCCGTCGCCCTCGCGGTCGGCGCGGGCCTGCATCCCCGCCAGGTCGGAGCCGGTCTGTGGCTCGCTCGCGCCGACGCCGCTTATCTGCTCGCCCTCGGCGACCGGCCGGAGGAACCGCTCGCGCTGCTCGCCGGTGCCGAAGGCTTCGACGGCCTCGGCGGCGAACGACGCCAGCTGGATCGTCAGTCCGATGCCGGCGTCGGCGCGAAACAGCTCCTCGACGAGCGCGAGTCGCTGTGGCAGGTCGAGACCGCGACCGCCGTACTCCTCGGCGATGTCGGCGCCGACGAGACCGGCGTCCTGTGCGGCCGCCAGCACCTCCCAGGGGTAGGCGCCGCGGTCGTAGTGGTCGGCGGCGACCGGCTCGATCTGCTCGCGGGCGAAGGTGCGTGCCTCTCGCTTGATCGGGCGGGCGTGCTCCGGAACCGTCTCCTCGCCGAGGACGTCCATACGACCGGTCGGAGCTGGACGGGACTAAATCCCCGGGTTCTCTCGCCTCACTCGTGGGCGTGGGACTCGAGCGTCTCCAGGTCGACGGTCCCCAGGACGGCGGCGTTGGTCGCGGCGAGGACGACCGGCGGCGCGACGCCGGCCTCGCGGGCCTCCTCCCAGCGCGGGAGACAGACACACCAGCGGTCACCCGGCTCCAGCCCCGGGAAGTTCAGTTCCGGGCGTGGCGTCACCAGGTCGTTGCCCTGGGAGCGCGAGTACGCCAGGAAGGCCTCGGTCGTCACGGCACAGACCTCGTGCCGGCCAGGGTCACGCCGGAGGTGCCGGCAGTGCCCGTCGCGCAGGGAGCCCGTCTCGGGGTCGTGACCGCACGGCGAGAGCGGCTCGCCGAGGACGTTTCGCTCGTCCCCGTCGCGTGTCGCGGCGGTGTCGTCGGCCATGCGGGCGAGAGGGACGGCTGCGATAAGTGACTGGCGGGTGACGGTGGAGTTATGCCCGTCGGACACCCGGCCGACCGCACGAGCGACACCGGTACTCCGGAGGGCGCGGACGACCCCGAGGTGGCGGGCGGAGACGCCGCCGGTCCGGCGGAGCTGGTCGGCACACGGCGACGGCTGCGCGTCGGCGCGGACCGCCCGGTCCGGACCAGCACCGGTCACCGGATCCTGGAGCACGACGGCGAGTGCTCGCGGCCCCACGGCCACGACTACGAGGTGACCGTCGAGGTGGTCGGCCGCCCGACCGCCGAGGGCTGGGTGGCCGACAAGAGGACCGTCGCCGACGCGATCGAGGGGTGGGACCACCGCCTCCTCGTCGAGGCGGGCGACCCGCTCGTGGAAGCGTTAAGCTGTCGGGCGACGGCGCGGTCGTCCTCGACCACCCGCCCACGGCGGAGGTGACGGGTGCCGTCCTCGAACGGAAGCTGCACGACCGTCTGCCGGACACCGTCGAGAGCGTCCGCGTCGAGGTGCGCGAGACGCGCGAACTGTCCGCCGGTCCCGACCACGATCACGACACGACCGCGCTCGACTCGCCGTGACGCGGTCGCCCACCCGCCACGAGTCCATCCGACCTGACCTGACCATGCCAGTCGACGCAGACCCGGAGATCGAGACGCAGACGGCCGGCGAGCGACCGGACCGCGCGCTCCCGGTCAACGAGCTTTTCAGCTCGGTCCGGGGCGAGGGAAAAGCTCGCCGGCGTCCCCTCGACGTTCGTCCGCACGAGCGGCTGCAACCTGCGGTGCTGGTTCTGTGACTCGTATCACACCTCCTGGGAGCCGACCCACGCCTGGCTCTCCGTCGAGGAGGTCGTCGACCGCGTCGCGGACCACGGCACCGACCACGTCGTCGTCACCGGCGGCGAGCCGACGGTCCACGACGAGGTCGAGACGCCGGTCGAGCGCCTCTCCGCGAGCGGTCACCACGTCGCCGTCGAGACCGACGGGACGGTCTACCGCGACACGGCCGTCGACCTCGCCAGCGTCAGTCCGAAGCTCGTCAGTTCGACACCTACCCCGGAGCGCGACCCCAAGGGCGACGGCGAGTGGGCCGAGCGCCACGACAGCCGGCGGGTCGACCTGGACGCGCTCGCGTCGCTGGTGGAGGCGTACGACGTCCAGCTGCAGTCCGTCGTCACCGACGGGAGAGACATACCGGAGACCGAGCGACTGGTGGAGCGGGCGCGCGACGCCGCGGCCGTGCCGGTCCGCGACGAGGACGTGCCACTGATGCCCGAGGGGGCGACCCGCGGGCGGCTCGACGAGACCCGCGAGCGGGTCGCGAACCTGGCCGTCGGGTACGGTTACCGCCACACACCCCGCCTGCACGTGGACGTCTGGGACGACGCGCCGGGGACTTGACCGCGTTCGTGGAGTCGGGTCGGGCGAGCGCGGGGCTGACGGGCGTCGACCTGCCCGTCGCTCGGAGTGTCGCACCACGCCGGACGAGACCGACGTACACAAGCCACGGGACCGCGTGGCACGGGTATGACCGACGACGCCGGCGGCGCGGTCGTCCTGCTCTCCGGCGGGATGGACAGCGCCACCGCCGCCCACCTCGCCCGCGACGCGGGCCACAACCTGTACCTGCTGCACGCCTCGTACGGCCAGGACACCGAAGACGTCGAGTTCGACCGCGCACGTCGCCAGGCCGAACGTCTGGCGGCCCGGGACTTCCTCCACGTCGAGACGGAACATCTCGCCCGGATCGGCGCGTCGAGTCTGACCGACGACGAGATCGAGATCGGCGACGCAGACCTCGACAGCGACGAGATCCCCGCCTCCTTACGTCCCGTTTCGCAACGCCAACCTGCTGTCGATGGCGGTCTCGTACGCGGAGGCCAACGACTGTACGGCGGTGTACATCGGCGCCCACAGCGAGGACTACTCCGGCTACCCCGACTGCCGTCCGGAGTTCTTCGAGGCGTTCCAGCCGGTGATCGACGTCGGCACCCGTCCGGAGACCGAGATCGACCTGCGGGCGCCGTTCGTCGACGCCTCGAAGACAGAGATCGTCGAGCGGGGGCTCGACCTCGGCGTGCCGTACGACGACACCTGGTCGTGCTACCGGAACGAACCGCCGGCATGTGGCACCTGTGACGCCTGCGCGTTCCGACTCCAGGCGTTCCAGCGGGCCGGCGTCGAGGACCCGATCGAGTACGAGCGCCGGCCGACCTACGCCGAGGAGTGACGGGTGAAGAGAGCGCCGGGCCCCGGTCAGACCCGGGCCTCGGCGGCGTCGACCCACCGGTCCGTCGGAGCCCGGCGCAGCAGTGCCGCCAGCAGGCAGCCGAGAAGCACGAGCGTGCCGGGAACCGAAACCGTCAGCCCGAGCACGACCAGCGAGGGTGACAGGTAAAGCAGCGTGACCAACAGCACGTCGCGCCAGCTGTGGTGCCGATTCATTCGTCGATCCCCCATGATCGCCGAGTGCACAAAGGGTTTCGGCTCCGGCAGGAAAGCGTCAGCAGCCGTAGCCGACGCCCGCGGCGCCACAGGGGGGACGGCTCCGCCGGGGCCGCGGGCGCGGGAGACCGTCCCGGAGGTGGGCCACGCCGGCTGCGACGCCGACCGCGGGCAGACTACGGCCAGGCCCGGCGCGACCGCCGCCGCGAACAGCGGCCCGAGCGGCGAGAGCAGTGCCGCCGAGACCGCGAGCACTCGTCCGAGTCCGTGCCGCATACCGTGACAGCGTGCGTTCCGTCGACCGTACTACCGCCTACGCACCACACGGTCACAAGTATCATCTGAACAATAATTTTGTAGCGCGCCTCGCTCGACCGCGTTTGTGTACGTTCACTGATAAGAAGTGGCCGTCGGGGGTGATACTGGAGCGACGAGAGTCCAGCGCCGGCGCGGGCCTCAGACTCGCTCGGTTTCGACGATGGAGAGGTCGCCGTCGAGCGTCACTCGCATGGTTTCGCCGCCGGCCTCGACGTCGACGCGAAGCCGCCAGGGCTCCTCCGAGCGGGCGGTGACGGGCTCGCTGCTGACACACCAGTCGAGCCGCCAGTACGGCGTCTCCGAGAGTTCGACCCCGTGCTCGCGGTGGAAGCCGTCGGTGCCGAGACAGCAGTCCTCCTCGCGCTGGATGCGGGTCTCGGTGCGGCCGTTGCAGGCCGGACAGACGCCGTCCTTTGAGAGACAGTGGAGGTGACGCACCCGCTGGTCGAACGCCTCCAGTACCTCCTCGTCGGTACGGTCGTGGAGACCGCCCGGCGGGAAGGAGTACTGGCCGTGACCGTGACCGCAGGCGGGACACTCGACGGTGAGCTGTTCGTCCTCGTAGTGTGCCGACAGCGTCGCTCCACACGCCACACAGGGGTCGTCGATGTCTATCTCTCGGCGGGGGTGCTCGGTGAACGAGCCGGCCAGCACGGACTGGACGACGCGCACGCCGGCCGTGCGGAGTTCGTACCCGCCGTCGGTCTTCCGGACGAACTGGTCGGTCAGCTCGCCCAGGTGGTAGTTGAACTGTGCGCTGTCACGCATCCCCACCTCGGCGCGGACGTCGGAGAAACGGGCCGGCGTCTCCAGTCGCCACAGCGCCTCCAGCACCGACAGTCGGGTCTCGTTGCCGATGATCGAGAACGCGTCCGCCGGCGGAACGCAGTCCTCACACTCCTGGATGTCCTCGGTGCGGGTCTGACTCATGTCGACCGCGAGGGGACGTACCGGCAAAAAACGATCGACAGCGGGGGTTCGGGCCGGCGCTCCGTCGCGTTCTCGACCGAGAGGATTTTGTTCGCGCCGGGCCTGACCGGAACTGATGCTGTACCGGGCGCTGCGACCGCTGCTGTTTCGCCTCCCGGCCGAGACCGCTCACGGACTGGGGACGAAGACACTCCGGGGGCTCCAGGCGGCGACGCCGCTGCGGGGACTCGTGCGCGACCGCTTCCGGGTGGAGGACGACCGCCTCCGGGTGGCGGCGCTCGGGACGACGTTTCCGAACCCGGTCGGCGTCGCCGCCGGCTTCGACAAGGACGCCGAGGTGCCCGCCGCTCTGGGCGACCTGGGCTTTGGCTTCGTCGAGGTGGGCACCGTCACCCCCCGCTCGCAGGACGGCAATCCCCGACCGCGACTGTTTCGACTGGCCGAGGACCGGGCGATGGTCAACCGCCTCGGGCTCAACGGCGACGGCGTCGACAGGGTGAAGCGACGGCTGGCGCGGACGGACGCGGGCGTGCCCGTCGGCGTCAACGTGGGGAAGACGAACGACGCCGGACCGGAGCGGGCCGTCCGCGAGGCGCGACGGGTCGCCGACCGGCTGCGCGAGCACGCCGCCTACGTCGTCGTCAACGTCTCCTGTCCGAACGTCCCGGACGAGTTCGAGGAGTCCGCCCCGGCACACCTCCACGACCTGCTCGGGGCGCTCTCGGAGGCGGTGCCGGAGACGCCCCTGCTGGTGAAGGCCGGGCCGGACCAGGGTCGCGAGGCGCTGGCGGCGCTGGTCGACGTCCTGGACGAACACGCCGTCGACGGCGTCGTCGCGACGAACACCACGACCGAGCGGCCGGCGCTCGGCTCCCCGCACGCCGCCGAGACGGGCGGGCTGAGCGGCGCCCCTCTGGAGCAGCGAGCGACCGAGACCGTCCGCACGCTCGCCCGTCTGGACGACGACCTCACGCTGGTCGGCGTCGGCGGCGTCGACTCCGCGGAGAGCGCCTACCGGAAGCTCCGCGCCGGCGCCAGCCTCGTCCAGCTGTACACGGGCTTCGTCTACGGCGGGCCGGCCACCGCACGGCGGATCAACCGCGGCCTGCTCGACCTGCTGGAGCGGGACGGCTTCGACGACGTCGAGGAGGCCGTCGGCGTCGACGCCTGACTCAGGACAGCTCGAAGTCGAGCCGGTCGCCGCGGCCCACGCCACGGTCGGCGCTCCAGCCGCGGTTCACCTCCAGGATGTACCGTGCCCGGCCGGAGCGGCGGATGTCGTTGCCGTCCTCGTCCGGACCGGGCGCCGGCGCCTCGTGGACCACCTCGACGACGCCGTCGCCGTCGGCGAATATCATGTCAAGCGGGAAGTCCATCCGACGCATCACGTAGGTGCGCTCGGCCACGTCGCCGTAGACGAACAGCATGCCACGGTCCTCGGGCATCGACTCGGTGTCGCTCAGGCCGGTGTACCGCAGGCTGGAGCTGTCGGCGATCGCGGCGTTGACCGCCCCCAGCCGCTCGCCGTCCGGCGACAGCACGCGCACGTCCGTCGTCTCGTAGCCGGGAAAGAGTGGGTCCGCCGTCTCCGTCTCTGTCGCGGTGGTGGGCGATTCGATCGTCGCCGTCGTCGTCTCCGTCGTCGGCTCGGTCGTACTGGACGGCGCGGTCGTCGTCCGTGTGTCGTCGCCGTCGCTGTCGCCGCCATCGCCCGTACAGCCGGCAATACTCGCCAGCGCGCCGGCCAGCAGCGTCCGGCGCGCGAGTGTGCGCCGGTCCGACGCCCCCGCTGTCGGGTCGCTCGCGCCGGCGGTCCCGGGCGCCTCGTCTCGACTCACACCCCGTCGTGGCGGCCCCGAGCAATATACCTGCCGTCACCGTGTCGGCGCCGGTGTCGCCGCGGGCGCGAGCCGCAGGCGGCCGACGAGGGACGGGTGAGTCACTGCTCCCGGCCCTCACCGGTCGGGGACCAGCCGCCGACCGTCGCCGGGCGTCCCGACGACGCCGTCGCCCTCGCGGTAGACCACGTCGCCGCGGACGACCGTCGCCGTCGGCCGGCCGACGAACCGCTCGCCGTCGAACGGCGTGACGGTGTTCTTCGAGTGCAGCCGGTCGCGCGAGAGCGTCCACTCGCGGTCGGGGTCGATGACGGTGACGTCGGCGTGGGTGCCGACCCGGAGCGAGCCCTTCTCGGGGTAGAGTCCCCAGGTGCGAGCGGGTGTGCGGGCCTGGCGGTCGACCCAGGCTTCGAGCGTGAGCGGCCCCTCCGCGACCAGCGTGAGCAGCGTGGGGGCGGCGGTCTCCAGGCCGACGAAACCGGAAGTGGAGGCCCAGGTGTCGCCGTGTGGGTCGTCGAGGCCCTTCTCGGCGTCCGTGTGTGGGGCGTGGTCGGAACCGACACAGCCGACGGTGCCGGCCGCGAGCGCCCCAAGAAGGTCGTCGCGCTCCTCGCGCGGCCGTAGCGGCGGGTTCACCCGGGCGACGTTGCCCCGCTCGCGGAGTGTCGCCTCGGTGAACCGGAGGTGGTGTGGCGTCGCCTCGGCGGTGAAGTCGACGCCGCGCTCCCTGGCACGGACGAGCTCGTCGACGGCGGACCCGGCCGAGACGTGGAAGGCGTGGACGGGGCAGTCAGTCTCGGCGGCGAACAGCCCGACACGGGCGATCGCCTCCCGCTCGGCGACGACCGGCCGGGCGCGGGCGTGGTCGAGCGGGCGGCTCCGCCCCGCCGTGCGGGCCTTGGCCGTCTCGTGGTCGACGACGGCGGCGTCCTCCTCGTGGAAGCCGACGCGGACGCCGGCGTCGGCCGCGTCGCGCATGGCGTCGAGCAACTGGCCGTCGTCCGGCGGCGGCACCTCGCCGACGGTCGTCCCGAGGAACACCTTCAGGCCGACCGTCCCCGCCTCCGCGAGCGCGGGCACGCGGTCGTAGCCGTCGCCCGTCACCGCCGCGTGGACGCCGAAGTCCACGAGCGCGCCCTCGTCGCCGAGACGGAGCGTCCGCTCCAGTCGCTCCGGGTCGTCGACGACCGGCTCGACGTTCGGCATGGCGACGACGCTCGTGACCCCTCCGGCGGCCGCGGCCCGGGTCTCGGAGGTCCAGTCACCCTTGTGCTCTAGGCCGGGCGTGCGGTTGTGGACGTGGGGGTCGACCAGCCCCGGCACGACGAGGTCGCCGTCGGCGTCGAGGGTCCGCTCCGCGTCGGGCAGCCGGTCGGTGCGGCCGACCGCGGCGATCCGACCGTCCTCGACCGCGACGCCGGCGTCGGGGGTGCGACCCGTCGGCGTCACGACGGTGCCGTTCAGTATCGCCAGGTCGACCGTCATCGGCGGTCGTTCGAGAGCGGCCGGCAAAACGGCGGCGGTCCGCTCCCGGCCGTGCTCGAGCTTCGGGCGGACCGGTGCCTACGGGTGTCGAGCGTGCTTCGGGGACGTTTTCAACCTCGCCGCCGAACGGGCGCGTATGCCAGTCAGACCGGGCTACATCAAGAAGATAGCCACCCTCCTGCTGGAGCGCTATCCGGAGGCGTTCACCGGCGACTTCGATCACAACAAGGAGGTCGTCGTACGGGTCACGAACGTCGACTCGAAGGACGTGCGCAACCGCGTCGCAGGTTACGTCACCCGTCGCGTCCGCTCGCAGGCCGCCCAGGCCTGACCCAGTCGCTCGCGGCGACGGATCCCGGAAAGCGACGGCCGCGTCGGGCGAGCCGGGTTCGACACAGTAGATATAAGAATTAGACGTATCTAATCCCGGGCACGATGGTTCACGCGGGGGGCGACAGCGCCGACCTCGACCGTCGACCGGGGGTGTCGACGTGACCGGTTACCTGGAGGTCGTGGTGATCGCATTGGGCGCCCAGCTCGCGGTGTTGCCGGGCGAGAAGGTGCAGTTCATCGTCGCGGGACTGTCCGCTCGCTACCACCCGCTGATGGTCGTGAGCGCGGCCGGGACGGCCTTCGCGCTGTGGACCGCCGTCGAGGTCGCCTTCGGCGAGGCGGTGCAGCGGGCGCTGTCGCCGCTGGCGCTCGAGCTGTTCACCGCCGCGCTGTTTCTCGTCTTCGCCGTGATGCTCTACCGCTCGGCGCCGGAGAGCGAGGCCGACCGACCCGACGCGACCGACGCCGACGGCGTCGCCGAGACCGACGGCGGCCTCGCGACCGCCGGTGACGCCCTGGAGGTGGCCCCGACGGTGTTCGGTCGGGAGGTGCCGAGCTACCTGGGCGGCTGGCTGCCGATCTTCGCGATGATGTTCGCCGGCGAGTTCGGCGACAAGACACAGCTGGTGACGATCGGGCTGGCGGCACAGTACGGCGCCACGTCGGCGATCTGGGTCGGCGAGATGCTGGCGATCGTCCCGGTGAGCCTGGCGAACGCCTACCTCTTCCACCGGTTCTCCGGCCGGTTCGACCTACGGACGGCCCACCTGGTGTCGGCGCTTCTGTTCGCTTTCTTCGGGGTCGACACGCTGCAGGCGGTCGTCACCGGCGTGTCGGTGTGGGAGACGACGGTCAAGGCGTTCGCCGACGTGGTACTGTTGCTCGTGTAGCGGTCAGAGTCAGAGGGAGTGTTCGTCCTCGTCGGGGCCGGGCGGCTCGCCAGCGGTGTCGAACACCTCGCTCATCTCGTCCATGACTTCCTCCTCCATGTCGGGAGTAGTGTCGCCGGAGTTGTACGCGTCCAGCCCCAGGCGTAGCAGTTCGGCGACCGCCTCCTCCTCGCTCAGGAACTCCCCCTCGACGAGGCGCTCGAACTGGACTTGAACGTTCTCCGGCAGGGAGACCTCGACTTGAGCCATACCTCTCCCTCTCGTCCCCGAGTATTTAAAATTGAAGACGGCCCCACAGCGTGCCGCCGACGGGCGGAACCGCTAGGGTTATGAGTCGGCTGGCGGTAACGCCGGCTATGGCCGCCGAAAACACCGAAATAAACCTCTCGTTGCCGGCCGGCGAGGGCGACGGCGTGTCGCTGACGATCGACGTCCCGGACGAGGACGGCGAGTTCGAGGACGCCCTATTGAGCGTCATCAAGAGCCGCACGATAGACCCGATGAGCGGCATCGACCTCCTGGTGGAGGACACCACGCTGCTGTCGGTCGTCCGCACCGAGGACGGCGGCTACGCCCTGGAGATGGTGCTCAACGAGGCCGTCGAGTGACCGGTCGTCGCCACGGGAGCGTCCTGTCCACAGTCGCGCGACCTGAGAACCGGGCGGTGTCTCACCCTGTTACGCTTCGTCCCACAGGGTGGCGTTTCCGCTGGAGATCGAGCCCGAGTCGGTGGAAGAAAGTCCCTCGACGGGGCGGGCGACACTCTCGCGACGACGGCGATCTCGACGCGAATCGCCGGACGGTGTGACGGAACTGCGGTCAGACCACAACGGGTTTATGTCGGTCACGCGCCTACCGTAGGTTAGCGGCTGTCGGAGGGTGACACTCTCCGACTGTCAGGATTCTCACAATGACGGACACACACCCCACAGACGACGGCGGCGCGGTCGCGGGCGTACGCGAGCGCGCACACGCGAGCGGACAAAAGGAGACAGAGAGGAACAGGGAGAGAGAAACGGAGAGGAACAGGGAGGCGGAGGACGAGACCGCTCACGGCCGAGTGGAGCACGGGAGCCGCGAGCGGCATCGCTGTCCGGAGTGTGGAGGCGCACTCGCGACGGACGAGAGCCGCGGCGAGACGGTCTGTAAGGACTGTGGACTGGTCGTCGAGTCCGACACCATCGACCACGGCCCGGACTGGCGGACCGTCGACGACGGCGAACGGACGAACAACTCCCGCGTCGGCGCCCCACGGACGAAGCTGCTGCACGACGAGGGGCTGTCCTCGACGATCGACTGGAAGGACAAGGACGCCTACGGACGCTCGCTGTCGGCCGAGAAGCGCCGGCGCATGGAGCGACTGCGCACCTGGGACGAGCGGTTCCGGACGAAGAACCATCGGGAGCGCAACCTCAAGCAGGCGCTCGGCGAGATCGACCGCATGGGCTCGGCGCTCGGCCTGCCCGACGACGTGCGCGAGACCGCGGGCGTGGTCTACCGGCGGGCGCTGAACGAGGACCTGCTGCCGGGGCGTTCGATCGAGGCGATCGCGACGGCGTCGCTGTACGCCGCCGCCCGCCAGGCGGGCGCGCCGCGCACGCTGGGGGAGTTCGCGAACGTCTCCCGGGTCGACGAGACGGAGTTCAAGCGGGCGTACCGCTACGTCGTCCGCGAACTCGGCCTCGGGGTGCAGCCGGCGAACCCGGCGACGTACGTGAGCCGCTTCGGCTCCGACCTCGGCGTCGACGCCGAGACGGAGCGACTGGCTCGCGAGCTGCTCCGGGCGGGCGAGGACGCCGCCGTCCACGTCGGCAAGTCACCCGTCGGACTCGCCGCCGCGGCGCTGTACGCCGCCGGCCTGCTCGCGAGCGACCGACTCACCCAGACCGAGGTCGGCGAGGCAACGAGCGTCAGCGAGGTGACGATCCGGAACCGCTACCAGGAGCTGCTCGAAGCCTACGACGGCATCGAGACGGACGCACCGACCGGCGCGAGCGCCAGCGCCTGAGACCGGACTCGACGAGACGACACGATACGACACGACACGACACGACGCCGGCGGTCGCCCGCCGTGGAGCTCAATTCCTCGGGACGTTACGGGACACCCGTGAGCGAGGTGACGCTCGTCCGGCACGAGGTGGGGGTCGGCCGACGGCGGCACGCCTCGGCGCGAACGCCGCTCTGTCGGGTCCTGTGTCGAGGACCGTCGTCTGTGCTTCTCGGTTCCGACCGCGAGCGGGCGGAACCGGCGGGCATATGAGAGACGGCGGAGTGCGGACAGGTATGAGCGAGCGGGTGTTCGACGGGGAGCGACCGCTGCGGGTGGCGACGCTGTTCTCCGACGGCGCCAGCGGCGTGCGCTACCTGCTGTCGACGGCGGGGCCGTGGGAGTTCGTCGGCGCCGTCGCCTCCGACCCGGACGCCCCGGGGGTCGACGCCCTGGAGGCGGCCGGCGTCGAGGTGACCGTGCGGGACCTGCGGGCGTTCTACGCCGACCGGGACGCCACGACCGACGACATGGAGGTCCGCAGGGCGTTCGACGAGGGGACGCGCGACCGTCTCCTGTCGCTCGACCCCCCGCCCGACCTCGTCCTCCTGTCGGGGTACAGATGGATCGTCACGGCGCCGCTGGTCGACGCGGTCCCGGTGCTGAACGTCCACCCCGGCGACCTCGCCGTCGAGGTGGGCGGCGAGCGCGCCTACACCGGACTCGACCCCGTTTCCGAGGCCGTCGCGTCGGGCGACCGCGTCACCCGGTCGACGGTGCACTTCGTCACCGCCGCGGTCGACGCCGGACCGGTCCTCGTCCGGTCGCGGCCGCTCCCGGTGCACCGCGAGCTCGTCGACGGCCTGCGGGCGAACGGCGCCGACGACGCGCTCGACCGGTACGTCGACGCACACCAGGAGTGGATGAAGTGGGCGGGCGACGGGCCGGCGCTGGCGACCGCACTGGAGTTGGTCGCCGCCGGACGCGTCGAGCGCGCCGGCGACGCGGTGCGGGTCGACGGCGAGCCGGGGTTCTACGACCTCGGCGACGGGGGCGTCGTCCGCCGGCGGTGAGGCCGTGGCGTGTCGGTCACCCCTGGGGGGTCGAAGGCGCCGAGACAGTAGAGGCCCGGTCCGAAGCCGAGCACGACGGCGGTGCCGGCGAGCACCTAATGTGTCGTGCCCGACGGGAGCAGTCCGGTCCCGAGCGTGCCCGCGGTCGAGAGGCCGACGGCGGCGACGAGACAGGCGACGCGGCCGAGTGTCGACCATCGCCTCGTCGCTGCCCGCCCGCGGGCATGACGGCTAACGGCTGCGGTAGGAGAGTCAGCGCTCGACGACGACGACCGTCGCCTCCAGCCGCCCGATACGGACGTCGACAGTCCGGTCGACCGACAGGTCGAGCAGCTCCGGGCGGACCGTCAGCGCGACGACCGTCGAGGCGTCGCTCTCGTCGATCCGCCGCGAGAGGTCGCGGTAGAGCCCCACGAGGTCGCCGTCCGTGCGGTGACCGAACGGGAGGTTCGTGACCACGCGGTCGGCGCCGATCGCGGCCCGGGTGGCGTCCGCCCGTCGCACGGAGACGACGTCCTCCAGGTCGGCCGCCGCGACGTTCGCGCGGGCGTCGGCCACGCGGTCGGCGTCGACCTCCCGACCCTCGACGGCGGTGCCCGGCGGCAGGCGGTCACGGCCGCCTGGGTCGGGCGGGGTGACGTCCGCGAACGGCGGGAGACGCTCGAAGTCGTACGAGCGGCCGGGCGACGGCGGTCGGTCGAGGACGTCGAGCGCCGCCTCGGTCGGGACCGTGGCGGAGCCACAGGTCGGGTCGAGCAGCGTGTCGCCGGCCTCAAAGCCCGCGAGAGCGACCATCGACCAGGCGATCGTGGGTCGGAGCGGGGCGTCGTGCTCGCGCACCCGGTACGGGCGACGGTGCAGGGAGCGCTCGCCGGTCGTGTCGACCGCGAGCAGGACGTCCTCGTCGCGCACGAACGCCCGGAAGACCACGTCGGGGTCGTCGAGGTCGACGGTCGGGCGCTCCCCGGCGGCGCGACAGGCGTCGACGACGGCCTGGCCCACCCGCTCGCCTACCTCGGGGCTGGTGAACGCGTGCTCGCCGTGCCGTGTCGGGCGGACGGCGATCGACTGTTCCGGCGCGACCCACTCCTCGACGCCGGCCGACCGGGTCAGGTCGTAGGTGTCGTCGAGACCGACGTCCGGTACGGTCCGGTCGCGGAGGACGGCGAGCACGCGGTGCAGCGAGCGCGCACGACGGTTGAGACGGGGGACGGCGCTCGCGTCCGCGTCGAAGGCGATCGCCCCGCGGTAGCGTCGCTCGGCGTCGACCCCGACCAGGTCCCGGACCTCGTCGCGGGCGACGAACTCCAGTCCGGGGTTCGTGGTCGCGAGCAGTCGCACGTCACGACTCCGGCGTGACGGTGTATCAGGGCTATGACTCTCCGACACCGACTTGTGGCCGGCTCCCCGACCGTCGGACGAGAGGTGGACGATTCGACCATGGACGGAGACACGCTACGGGTCGGACTCGCGCAGGTCGGCTACACCGTCGGCGACACAGCCGGCAACCTGGAGCGGATCGAGGAGCACCTGGCGTCGTTCGCGGCGGCCGGGGTAGACGTGGTCGTCTTCCCGGAGCTGGCGACGGCGGGCTACCCGCCGCGGGACCTGCTGACGCGTGAGGCGTTCGTCGACCGGCAGGTCGAGGCGCTGGAGGCGGTCGCCTCGCTCACGGCGGGCGACGCGCCGGCGGTCGTCCTCGGGGCGATCGAGCGCAACCCTGCCCCGCGGGGAAAGCCGCTGTACAACGTGGCGGCGCTCTGTGTCGACGGCGAGGTCGTCGGGCGGTCGCGCAAGCGGCTGTTGCCCACCTACGACGTGTTCGACGAGGACCGCTACTTCGCACGGGGGTCGTCGACGGTCGTCCACGACCTCGACGGCGTCACGCTCGGGCTGACCGTCTGCGAGGACGCCTGGAACGAGTCGGACGCCTGGGAGCGACCGCTGTACGACGAGGACCCCATCGAGGGCGTGGCCGCCGCGGGCGCGGACCTGCTGGTGAACGTCTCCGCCAGCCCGTTCACCGTCGGCAAGGGCTCGTTCCGCCGCGAGCTGATGGCGGGCCACGCCCGCGAGCACGGTCTGCCGCTCGTGTTCGTCAACCAGGTCGGCGCCACCGACGACCTCGTCTTCGACGGGCGCTCGCTCGCGGTCGACGCCGACGGCGAGCCGGTCGCCCGTCTCCGCGAGTTCGCGGAGGACGCCGCCGTCGTCGCGGTGCCGGTCGGCGACGCGACGGCCGAGACGGAACGAGAGCGGACGGGACCCGAGCCGGCGCTGGCGCCGGTCGCCGAGAGCGACGCCGCGGCGGCCGTCGAGGCCGTCAACCTCGGGATACGGGACTACCTCCGCAAGACCGGCTTCGAGGAGGTCGCCGTCGGGCTCTCCGGCGGGGTCGACTCCTCGGTGACGGTGGCGCTGGCGGCGCGGGCGCTCGGCCCCGAGAACGTGCTCGGCGTGGCGATGCCGGCCGGCCACACCAGCGAGGAGAGCACCGAGGACGCCCGCCGACTCGCCGAGAACCTCGGGATCGACTTCCGGGTGCTCCCGATGGAGTCGGTCCGCGAGGCCGTCGAGAGCGCGCTGGCGCCCGTGCTCGACGACGAGCCGGGCGTCACCGAGGAGAACCTCCAGGCGCGAGTCCGCGGGACGCTGCTCATGGGGATCGCCAACGAGCAGGAGCGGCTCGTGCTGGCGCCGGGCAACAAGAGCGAACTCGCCGTCGGCTACAACACACTGTACGGCGACATGGTCGGCGCGCTCGCCCCGATCGGCGACTGCTACAAGAGTCTCGTCTACGAGATCGCAGAGCACCTGAACCGCGAGGCCGACGGGACGGTGATCCCCTCTCGGGTGATCGAGAAGCCACCCAGCGCGGAGCTGCGGCCGGGACAGGTCGACACCGACGACCTGCCGCCGTACACGGAACTCGACCGGGTGCTGCGGGCGTATCTCGACGAGGGGACGACCGCCGAGACGCTGATCGAGGACGGCGAGTCGCCCGCGCCCGCGCTCGTCCGCGAGGCCGTCGCGCGGCTCCACCGCTCGGAGTACAAGCGTCGCCAGGCGCCGCCGGTGCTGAAGCTCACCGAGAAGGCGCTCGGGACCGGCTGGCGCTACCCGCTCGCGGCCCGGTACGCGGTGCTGCCGCCCGACGACCCCGCGACGGCGACCGAGGCCGAGGCCGAGACCGAGACCGAAACCGAGGTCGACGCCGACGACTGACGCCACGGAGCGTGCCGACGGGCTTTTGATCGTCCGGGGCCAAATCGAGCCATGAGTGTCGACGCGCCGGAGACGGAGGGTGCCGAGGACGCCGCGACGGGGATCGAGGAGGTGGCCGAACTCGGCCGGGAGCTGGGGGCCGCCATCGGCGACCTGGAGGAGTACCGCGTCTTCGAGGCGAAGAGCGAGGCGGTCGAGAACGACGAGGACGTCCAGCGGAAGATGGACGCCTTCGAGGAGAAGCGCCGCGAGCTGATGCTGGCACGGCAGACGGGCGAGGCGACCCACGAGGACATGACGGAGCTGAAACAGCTCCAGCAGGAGCTACACTCGGCGCCGACGATGGCGGAGTTCCTCAGTGCCCGGGAGGCGCTGGTCGAGTGCCTGGAGACGGTGAACGAGGCCGTCTCCGAGCCGCTCGCGGTCGACTTCGGCGAGGAGGCCGGCGGCTGCTGTCAGGACGAGTAATCAGTCGACGTACTGCGGGTCCACGTCTCTCACCAGGTAGACGTCGTACTCGCCACCGGCGAGCAGCGTGCCGGCGACCGACTCCATCGGCGTGGCGACGCCGGCGCGCTCGCTCCCGACGAACACGACGTCGGGCTCCATCCTCGTGACCGCCTCCCGGAGCGTGCCGTTGACCACGCCCTTCCGAGCACTGCCGGCGACGGTCTCGTACCGAAAGTGGGCCGCCGGGACGACGTCGGTCACGACCGCCCGGAGGTGGTCGACCACGCCGTCGAGGTCGTACGTCTCGCCGGGGGCGACCCAGCCGTTCTCCCGCGCACGGGCCGTGCTGTCGGGGATACAGGTGACGGCGACGACGGCCTCGTCGGTCGCTTCACCGAGTTCGCCGGCACGGCCGAGTGCCGTTCGAGCGAGCGGCGAGGCGTCGAAGGCGACTGCGTACGTCATGCCCGTCTCTGGAACGGCGGGGGACATAGCACTACCGGGCCGAAGGCGACGGCTGTCGCCGGCGTCGGCGTCGGCGTCGGCGTCGCCGTCGCCGGACCGGCGTGCACTTGTGCGCTGCCGTCGAGCGTGAGACATGGTTCACAGCGACTGGGGCGACTGGCTCCCGACGGCTGTCGCCGACAGTGACCCGACCTTCGCGTGCTGGTATCTGGGATTCAACGGACTCGTCTGTAAGGCAGAGGAGACGGTGCTGTTCGTCGACCCGTATCTCGGTACCGGCGACCCGCCACGGACGGTGCGGATGGTGCCGGTCCCCTTCGACCCCGCGGACGTCGAGACCGCCGACGCCGTCCTCGCCACCCACGAGCACACCGACCACGTCCACGCCCCGAGTCAGGCGCCGCTGCTGGCCGACGGTGCCAGGTACGTCGCTCCGGAGGCGTCACTCGCCGTCGTCGAACGCGAGGAGTGGGTCGAACGCTACGGCTTCGGGCGGGAGCGACTCACCCGCGTCGAGCCGGGCGACCACGTCCAGGTCGGCGACTTCGACGTGGCAGTCCACGCGGCCCGCGACCCCGACGCCGAGGCGCCGGTGAGCTACGTGCTCAGGGCGGGCGAGCGCACGCTCGTCCACCCGGGCGACGCTCGCCCCGGCCAGTTCGCCGACCGGATCGGCGACCGATACGACGTCGACGTCGCTCTCGTGGCCGTCGGCTCGACCGGAGCGGTGCCGGACAAGGAGACCGGCGAGCCGACACGGACCACCTGGTACAACGACCCGGACGCGGCGGTCGAGCTCGCGAGTCGACTGGGCGCCGAACGGCTCGTCCCGACGCACTTCGACGCCTGGAAGGGACTGACGACGGACCCGAAGGCGGTACACGACCACGCCCGCAGTTTCGACGCCCCCCGTCGCGTCGAGCCCGTCGAGATCGGCGACCGCGTCGACGTCTGAGCCCTTCGGTCACCCCGTACACCCGTCGTGGTTCGTGTGAGGACGGACGCGAGGGGTCGCTGGACGGCTACAGACGACCCGACGGTAGCCGATATTTTCACTGAGGACGACTGCGCTTTCGCTGCGGAACGAGTAGCATTGCAGTCCTACTCTCCTCGGTTCCCTTTAGTCGTCCCTGCGGAGAGAGCCTCCAGCCCGCGGGTGCGTCCCCAAGACGACCGCCTCAGCAGGGACAGTTTTATGCCAGAAAGTTGTATACCGTGACACTTAGGAGCACGTCGCAGGGTGCTACCCAAGGGAGTAAACCATGACCGACGAAGACAAATTCACGACCGAGACGGATTCGACCGACGTATCGACCACTAATAACACAACTGGCGGAGCGGTCCACACCGCGATCAGCGCGGCTCTGGCTCGGCTGGGCCGCGTGCTGGCCCACTCGACCACCACGGCCGACCAGCAGTCAGGGCCGGTGCTGATGGCCGACGGCGGCCAGAGCGACGCCAAGGTGATCGGTCACAACACCGACAATTCCGGCCAGACCGTCGGCGTCTGGGGCGAGGTCGACTCCACCGACGGCTGTGGGTTGGCCACCCCCGACGACGCCCGCATCGACGGCACACTCCTCACCAACGCCAGCGACTTCGTTGTCCAGACTGGCACCACCACCACCGAGGACGCACAGAACATCGTCGCCGGCCACGCCTCCAACAGCGTCACCGACAGCGCGGTCGGAGCCACCATCGCCGGCGGCGGGTTCGACGACGGCGAGTTCGACTTCGCCAACGTGGTCCACGACAACTACGGCACCGTCGGCGGCGGCGCCAACAATCAGGCTGGCAGTAACGACAACGACCCCAGGACCGCTACATCTGCGACCGTCGGTGGGGGCTTCGAGAACACCGCCAGCGGCCCTGCTGCGACCGTCGGTGGGGGCGACAGTAACATCGCCAGCGCCAGGTATGCGACCGTCGGTGGAGGCAGCGGGAACAACGCCAGCGACATCTTTGCGACCGTCGGTGGGGGCCGCGGGAACAACGCCAGCGACGAGTATGCGACCGTCGGTGGGGGCATCGAGAACACCGCCAGCGCCAGATATGTGACCGTCGGTGGGGGCAACGACAACACCGCCAGCGCCAGGTATGCGACCGTCGGTGGGGGCCAAAGCAACACCGCCAGCGACTTCAGGGCGACCGTCGGTGGGGGCCGCGGGAACAACGCCAGCGGCGGGAACGCGACCGTCGGTGGGGGCCGCGAAAACACCGCTAGCGCGCCCCAGGCGACCGTCGGTGGGGGCAACGGAAACGAGGCCAGCGGCAACTTGGCGACCGTCGGTGGGGGCGGCGGCAACACCGCCAGCGGCAACTTGGCGACCGTCGGTGGGGGCGAAGAAAACACCGCCGGTGCCGCCTTTGCGACCGTCCCGGGCGGGCGGCGTGGCGCTGCGGAAAATCGCGAATCCTTCGTCTGGAACGACGGGACACAGTATCACCCGATCCCGAACAGTGACAACGATGGACTGTCCTCGGACACGGCGGTCAACAGCGAACCCGTCACGGGGTCAGAGACGTTCAGCGTCGGCGCCACCGGCGGCGTCCGATTCATCACCGGGGGCGGCGTCACGTACATCTCCGGGGGCTCGACCGGCTGGAACACCACCTCGACGCGGACCGCCAAGACCAATATCGACCCGGTCGACCCCGAGCGAGCACTCGCAGGTGTCGACTCGATGGACGTGGCAACGTGGGAGTACGACGACGACGGCGACGGTGAGGCGGCGGGGACGACCCACATCGGGCCGATGGCCGAGGACTTCCACGACGCCTTTGACGTCGGTGACAGCGACGAACACATCAACTCTGTGAATGCCCGCGGAGTGCTGTTCGCCGCCGTCCAGGGACTCTCGGAGGAACTCGACGGCAAAGAGGCACAACTCGACGACCAACGAGCCCGACTCGACGACCAGCGAGCACACATTGAGGAGTTGGAGGCGGACGCCGAGCGTAAAGACGACCGAATCGACAGCCAGCGAGCGCAACTCGACGACCAGCGAGCGCACATCGAGGAGTTGGAGTCGCGGCTGGAACGGCTCGAAGCCCACCTCGACACCGACGCCCAGCCAGCCGACGACTGAGCTGTGGGTCGCGGGATTGTAGCCTACGCATTCCCGGGGGTCGGACACGAGCCAGAGCGTTCAGGCTCACCGCCCGAGGAGGAGTGTCTCTCCTATACCGTCCCAGGTTAACCCGAAGGACTCAATCGGGACGACCACATTCGGCCGGAGATACCACACACCCCCGAGAGGGCAAGTCCCAACGGGGAGTGCACTGACCGGAGTACCGGCGACGGGAAACTTGCCTTCGTGGGTGCGGCATAGCCAACATCCCCACCGGAGGAATCTCACGGCTTCAGCCGTGGGAGGATGTCAATTCGCGCTCGCGGCGCTGCTGTGCGACACCTGGGTCACGATAGACGCGCTTTTGCACGAACGGATGGACCGACCGCCGCGTGGGCGTGCCATCCCATTCGGCCGCGCTGTGGAATATATCCAGGAGCGGACTGGCGTCGGATAAGGGCGGCTGCTGGCTTCCGATACCGGCCGTCGCTCGGTAGCGACGCACCTCTGACGAGTGGTATTCTCACGCCAATTCGAAAACGAATCGAGAACTCGGTGATTCGTCAGTCTGTTGCTCCGCAGGGACGACTAAATCGAACTTCATTCCCCAAAACAGGTGTTTCAGGCGCTGTACTGCCTATAAAGTCGGATCATCTGACGGCTAGCTTGTGTATAGTCACATGCAGTTTACGAGTTCCGCCAGCGACTCGACAGAGACACTCGGTCGCGAGTAAGTATGGCCCGACGTCGAGAGATCGCTTTCGATCGGGCACGGTCCGACTGGAAAGGATTCGGGAGCCCCGACTAGCGCGCGTTCGCAGTGCACGTCACCGGAGTTAGTAAGAGAGTGTTCCGGACTGAGAGGTCTCGGCATGCGGAACGGAGAACGACGTCAGTCGACACCGTCGGGAGGGTCGAGAGACGCGAACGGAGTCTCTCGGGGCACGAGCGTGCTCACGAACCGGTCCGGCTTCAGTGCAGTGACGGTCGGTGAAGCCAGCGAGGACGGAGTGTGTAGTCCGCGGCCGCGGTACTGAGCCGGAAACAGCGTGTCCTGCTCCGGGCTGTAGACGCAGATCGAGACGACGGTGCTCACGCGGGCAGGACCGAGTGACAAGCGGAGTGGGCTCGGTGAGAGTCTCACGAGGTCGAGTGGAGTCCAAGCTCGCGCCCGGAGCGGTCGCTGTGGGGGGCAGGCTCAATGATCGTGGATTCTGTGTCTCTTCCCTTCCTGGCTGGTATCAGAAAACACGATCAGCAGTCATCGGAAGCCGAAACGGGGCCACAGTTCGGAGGATCAGACCCCTGATCGTGGTGTCTGACGTAGTTTCTTGAGGGCGGCGAGCGTCGCGGCATGTATGCCGGAGGAGACGGACCGAACAGCCGTCCGGACGTACGTGCCGGCGTACCAGAAGGACGAGTGGGCCAGAGCGGCCGAGGCGATGGACATGTCCCGGAGCGAGTTCGTGCGGACGATGGTAGAGGAGGACGTCACCCCAGGGGTCGAGCCCCTGAAGACGCGGATCCTCAACGCTCTCGAGGACGGCCCGCTCTCGTGGGAAGCGATCGTCGCCGAGATCACAGAGGACGTCGAACGACGAGCCGAGAACTGCTTGCAGGAGCTGCAGGCGGCGGGCCGGCTGCGCCACAGCGGCCGAGAGGGAGGGTACGTGTTGACCGATGAGTGAGACGAGTGAAGCTACTCGGGAGCCGGTGTCGTACTTCATTGAGGAGATGGAGTACCACGGCAAGAGCGAGCGGACGCTGGCGGCGTACGAGCGAACGCTGCGCCGCTTCGAGCGGTTCCTGGAATCGGAGCGGTGTCCGTCTCCGGGGGTCGACACCGGTCGGGCCGGCCGACGGGAGTGTATGGCCTGGGTCCACGCCCTCCGTGACGACCTGGCGGCGTCGTCGGTGGCGACGTACGCCTCCTATCTGCATCGCTTCTACGACTACATGGTGCGCGTGGACGCCTTCGAGGAGAACCCGATGGCGCTCGTCCGGGAGGAGATGGACGAAACTGTCGAGGCGGACCCGACACGTCGAGAGGTGACGATCCCGGACATGCGCGAGCTCGTCGCCGGCGTCGGCCACCCGCTGGACCGCGCGCTGGTAGTCACACTGCTGAAAACCGGCGTCAGAGTCGGCGAGCTCTGCAATCTCGACCTCCGTGACCTGAACCTCTCCGTCGTGAACTCCTTCGGCGTCGACCCGCGTCCGGCCGTCGAGGAGCGACCGCAGTCCCTGTACGTGAACGGAGCGATAGACCGCGGAGCGGTCGTCAACGACGAGGAGCGCACCGCCGCCAACAAGCGACGCCGCTCGACCGTCGTTCCGGTCGACGAGGAACTCGAGACGACGCTGACCCGGTGGCTGGCGGTGCGTCCGGACCCGCGGTCCTCGGCGGAGCCGCTCTTCTGCTCGACGCGGGAGTGGGGACGACGCGTCACCCCGGCGATGGTCCGCCGGACCGTCCGCGAACACGCCCGCGAGCGGGGCTGGTACCGCGAGGGCGCCGGCAGCGACGAGAACGTCACCCCACACTACTTCCGGCACTTCTTCACGACGCACCTGCGGGACCGCACCGGTGACCGAGGCGTCGTCAAGTATCTCCGCGGCGACGTGGCGAGCGACATCATCGAAGAGAGTGCTCGTTCGCCGCCGGACAGATAAACTGCATGTCGCTATACGAAATTTGGCTCCGCGGTGGACCTCTGTAATGTGCAGGCCTACAAATTAAACGCCGATCAAGCTTTTCGAAAACACGGGGCTGCCTCTCTCGGACACCAAGGAGATCGAAATCCCGGTCGACCTCATCAGGGGCCTTCGCGAGTACAGGTAGATGCTGTCGGGCGAATCTCACAGAATTACGATATTCCGGGGGACTACGACACTGGTCCAACGGTAACCGGTGCTATAACCATCCGAGCTTGATTTAGATGGGCTGAGACCACTCGCCGCATATGATCGACTCTATGATATCCGATCGACTGGAAAGACCCTGATAATCTACACCGATACGAGGCAGAGCGGTTCAGGGCAAGGGACTGGAATGAATTTACTCAGGGTATCTGCGCGAACGTGAAAGAAACCATTATTCAAAATTAATTGGTGACCGCTACTAAATGGAACTGACACTCCCGGCGGGCGACGACGACCTCCAGCGCGAGTGGAATCGAGCGCTCGATCCGGTCGCCACCGTCGAGCCGGGAGCGGTCGTCCAGTTCGACACCCCTGACGCCCGCGACGGTCAGTTCTCCCTCCGGACCACCGTCGCGGACGTCGGCGACGAACTCGTCGGCGAGCTCCTCGACGCTCGCGCCGCCGAGCCGGTCGGAGTGAGCGTCCTGCGTGTAGTATGCCGTCCCGTGGACGGCCGTGACGCCGGTCTCGCGGGCGACACCGCGGACCCGCCGTAGGCCCGCACCCGTCCCCTTCGGCGCCACGTCGACGAGGGTATCCCCGCCGGCACGGTGGTAGTAGTCGACCCCCGTGACCGCGTCTCGAACGACGCCACTCGCAGACTGTCGCGGTACTGGGTCGGGTTGGGACGGACGTACCAGAGGTTCTCGATCGCGAGCGGCTCGCGGGCGAGACGGCGCTCGTACGCCGTGTCCGGCCGGTCGAGCTTCTCGGGTGTCCACGACGGAGACACGTGTGTTCGTGTGGCAGGACGACACCGAGGTCGTCCGGGTCGACACACCCCTCGACGGTGATGACACTGCCGGCGTCGGCCATGCGGCAGTGGACGACGCTCGGACGCATAACTGAACTGTACTGTAGGGTGTCTCCGGTGTCGGGTCCACACTCGACCACGGACAGTGAAAACGCACTTGTACTGTCCCTGGAACGTGGCTGGCATGAACCTCGGAATCGAGGGCGACGCGGCACTCGTGACGGCATCGAGTAGCGGACTGGGAAAGGCGTCGGCGACCGCACTGAGCCGAGAGGGTGCCGACGTCGTGATCAACGGCCGTGACGAGGACCGACTCGCGACGGCGAGAGCCGAGATCGAGGAGGTGGCCGCCGGCAGGGTCGTCACCCACCCAGCGGCGCCTTTCTGGAGACGACCGACGAGGACTGGTACGAGGCGTTCGACCTCCTGGTGATGAGTGTCGTCAGGCTCGTCCGTGAGGCGGCACCACACCTCAGGGCGGACGGTGGGACCGTCGTCAACATCACCTCTCGCAGCGTCAAGGAGGCGATCGACTCGCTGGTGCTCTCGAACTCCGTCCGGATGAGCGTCGTCGGCCTGGAGAAGACGCTCTCGACGGAACTCGCCCCCGAGATACGGGTCAACGCCGTCCTTCCGGGCTCTCACGAGACCTCGCGTATCGAGAACCTCGTCGAGGCGGCCGTCGAGCGCGGCGAGTACAACTCCTACGAGGAGGGAATGCGGGCCCGCGGAGAGAGCGTCCCGATCGGCCGGGTCGGCGATCCGATGGAACTCGGCGACACCGTCGCCTATCTGTGCTCGGAGCGGGCGGGCAACATCAACGGCCAGGCGGTCGTGATAGACGGCGGGTCCGGGAGCGCGAACCTGTAGCGGGCGAGTCCGCACCGGCCGGCAGTCGGTCGACTGGCGTCCGCGGCGGACCGCGTTCCCGACCGGGCCAGCGCCCACGAGCGAGTGACTTCTCTCGCCTCTCTTCGAGCGGGGTGGCGTGGACCTCGACACGGTGCGGACGGGACGAACCGGACTGTCGGTGAGTGAACTGGCGCTGGGAACCGCCCGCTTGGGGAACGAGCACGACGACGGAACCGAAGAGGTCGACCGCGAGACAGTCCACGCACTGCTGCTCGACCGGCACGCCGCGGCCGGCGGCGACGTCGTCGACCTCGCGGACGTGTACGGCGGCGGAGCCGCGGAGCGGTACGTGAGCGACTGGCTCGCGGACAGGGACCGAGAGCGGTTCGTGCTCGCCTCGAAGGTGTATTGGCCGACCGACCCGGACGACCCCGACAGGTAGGGGCTGAACCGCAAGCGCCTGCGCCGGCAGGTCGGCCGCATCTCGGACCGACTCGACATCGCAGCCGTACCGTCGTTACGGGACCATTACACTACTACAGCTGTAATGGCCTTCTTTCGTTCAGTAGACTGAACTCAGGGGAGCGGGGGACCGACTCTCTGCCGGTCGGAGACTACTGACCGTCAGCCCGTCCGCGCCCTCTGGCTGGCCGGAGGGAGTCGACTGGCGCGGCACCGTCCCGTTCCGCTGGTCGCGGACCCTCTACGAGCGGGTGGCGCTGGCGGGACGACCGACCTGTCGGGATGCGGGTTCTCCACGCCGTCCGAGTCGGCTGAGCCGGTCGTCGTCGTACCAGAAACTACCTCGGACCGACACCTGCGGGCCGCCGACGCTGTCCCGATCGCGGTCGACGGTGCGGCGCTCGATCGACCTCGGAGCGTACTGGAGCCACGCCGGCGGCGTGACGGTGATCGACCCGACACGCTCGAACTGGTACTGCTCCACGACTCGAAGGAGGACGTCCTCGGTTCGGAACCCGTACCGGAGTTCCAGTCGCTCGACGAGTCCCTGTCGGGCGACGACCGCCAAGACGGACACGTTCCGCACGGCAGGGTCGGTCGCGTTCCGAACGAGCCAGGCCCCCTGCCCCTGCCCGATCTCCCCGTCGATCACGTACACAGCTGTCCCGTTACGCTCCACGCGCGTGACGTTCCGGCCGGCGGTGGCGCTCAGAATGCAAACCAGTCGCGTCCGGACGGTGACGTCCCGGTCGAGTACGTCACTGACCCTGAGCGGACGACCCGTCTCGTCGACGTACTCGACGTATCCCGCCGGGCCGCTGTCCTCCCGGACCTGAACGACCGGGCGATCGGCTCCGGCCGACCAGTACCGGGTTGTGACCCACTGCCGGTCGCGTTCCCAGTGCTCCTCGGAGAGCGCGTAGCGGGTCCTGTCGGCCGCAACTCGTCCACGGATACGGTCCTTCCGGAGGACCGAACCGTTCGGCGCCCTGACGACTCGCTCCCGTCGCAAGACGAACGACTGACCCTCCAGCGCGAACCGGTGAGCGCTCGCCAGTCTGGAACCGTTCTCGGCGACGTTCGGGTCACAGAACCCGAGCGCACGCCGTTGTCGGCGCGAGAGCCACAGCTCACGCCGGCGGTCGCCGGCGACGACGTCCGAGTCACGCTGGATTTCGACGGTGACGGGCTCGACGCACTCGCCGACGCGGTGACCGCTGTCGGTCGCGACGAGTAGCGGACGGCGGCGGCTTCCTCGCCGCGAACCCCACGGTCGGAGAGACATACCAGTCCGGCTTTACTTCTGTCACAATGCGGCCGGGGCTTTCGACCGCGCTGTAACTTATCGAGAGGGTGTGATAGAACTGTTCCCACACCCAGATCGAGAGTCGCTCAAGCCAGGTAAACGATGTACAGAACACGTGACGACATACTCCTGTCAGGAAAGGTATAAAAAGTACAGGGGTGAAGTCAGCGGAGTGACTCCGTTTCCTCCCCTGCTGTAGAGAACTCACCGCAGTGGAATCACTTCCCCTGAAATGCAGAAATAACGGAGTCTGCGGCGTCAGGATCGGTTGCGACGATATACCGTTCGCCGGCCTCCAATCGCGTTTCAGAGGTAGCTGTCCGCTCTCCCCCGGCTCCAGAGATCACGAGACTGCCTTCGGGAAGATCGACATCGGCGAGACGTTGTTCCGCCACCGTCGAATCGACGGCAACGCGGATATCGAACACTTCCATCTCACCAGTAACCTCCTCGAACGTTCGCACGTCGCTCCCACTGAGTGCGTTCACCGCAGTTTTGACGCTCGCACGCTCAGGGAACACGACCTCGTCGACGAGTTGTTCGTACTCGTCGGCATCGGCATTAGTGATACGCGCGGTCGTTCGGATATCCGGTCGGAACGTCTTCGCAGCCAAGCAGACTGCGAGATTAGTGCTGTCGCTGTCTGTCAGCGCGCCGATAACGGTCGTGTCGTCCGCGAGAGCACTCGACAGCACGGCCGGATTTGTCGCGTCACCTCCCACTACAGTAATACCGTCCGACTCCTCCGCGTGCAACTGATCCGGGTCCTTCTCAATAATCGTCACTTCACTTCCGCGCTGTTTGAAAAATTGAGCGACTCGAAAGCCAACGCGTCCACCGCCAGCGATCACTATTCGACTATTGCTGCCCATACGCGCCGAGTACGGTAACACATCTTAAAAAACCATCCCCTGGTCGGACGAAGCGGGCCGCCGACTCGGTACGGAAAGCCATGTCCACCACGACTCCCCATATCTCCGACCGACCCGCTCGCGTAGCAGATCGAATCGGAAGTTCACGACCGAGCAACCACTGATTAAAGCCCGCCCAGGTTGACCACCTCCGAGACGTGTGTTTTACCGACGCCGTCCCGACGTATCTTCCAGACTGAAACGAGGCGATCGTCGCGCTCGCCTACGACGCCGGCCTCCGAGTCGGGGAACTCGTCGCGCTCGACACCGACTACGTCGACCCCCGAGGCGAGAACGGTCTGCCTGTCGAGCCGAACCCAGGAGGGGAGCCCGCCGGCGCGGCCGGATCGTCGGTCGTCTCTCGTCTGATACTTGGACATCCACCGTTGTAACTGTTTGGTAAGACTGGCTCGGTAATCACTGATGCGTCCACGCCCGCGCGGCAAGAACTTACCGAGTCACTGCCCGATATCAGGACCGCCAGCCCCGGCTCAGAACGCGATACTCGACCGGTCACGGACAGGACAACGGGGCGACTGGTGTCGTGACTCTGCTCTGGAACCAACACACATACGCCGATTGACGTGGAGTCTGGACTGATGAGTGAAAGTAGTGACGAACCATGCTGTAAGATCACCCGAGTCGCACAGGCGTATCGCGTCCGAGACGTCGATACGAAACTACTACAGCGACGAGAACAGGGGACTAGCCTACGCGAACTGGCGATATTTTTCAACAAGCAGATTCTTTCCGAGGCGCTCGATCGGGCCACACAGGAAGTGATCGGTGACGCAGAAACGATCTACGAGGTTCTGATGGACCGGTCGAAACTGGCCCGATACAATGTCGATATCGATGACGTCCAGCAAGATTTCGTCTCGCATCAGACCGTCCGGAACCATCTCAACGGCTGTAGAGAGATAGATACAGGGAGGGAATCTGCTTTCGATCTCGAAGCTGGGAAAAAAACTATCGAGTGGGCGCAGGCTCGCTCTGAAGGAGTGATCGAGCAGACGATCGAGCGACTCAGGAACGCAGGAGAAGTGACGGGCACCCGAACCGAAGTGACACAGTCCGTTCGGGTGGCGTGTTCCGCCTGTGGACAGTCGTATCGAATCGAAGCATTCCTCGAACGAGGTGGATGCGGCTGTCGCCCCGACTCGGATTGATTTGACATCGTCTCACAGCCGAAAACGCGGGAATTCCACAGTACCGCACCGCTAGGTCGGAATATTAGGTTTGTAGAGGGTGTCATAGAACAGTTCACATACCCTGATGGCCGTCCGACGAGCGGTAAGTACAGAACGTGCATCTTCCACGGAATAATCAATAGAAGCTCTATGCACAGGGCACGTCGATTCAAAGACCAATTTCAATTAGCCGGATGAGATGACGTACATCCCGAGAAGTGTAGCGACAATTCCCACCAGTACGGCAGGAGTCTGGAGTCCACTCGTCCAGAGCATTGCACCGGTGAAATACCCGAACATCACGGCGAACGTCGCCGTCCACTGCCACGACCACCACTTGGAGGTCGCCTCTGAACTCGTACCCATACGAGCACGATTATATATCGTAATACAAGAAGTTGTTGCCACCCGAGAAACAGGAGTGTGTTGGACTCGCAAACTTGCTTATCGGCGTGTTCACCCCGACACGGATGAAACCAACACTGTGGGAAGCGTTCTATGACAACCCTCGTACTCTTCCCGTTATTTATATCAGAACACGAGTACGTCCCACACGGCTTATTTATCCCTGCCGAATAGCGGGCGTATGAGCCAGCTCGACACGGGAGGGCCTGTGACGGTGTATGCGGAGAATATCGGAGGACTCTCGGAGTCTGAGGTGACACTGCAGCCGGGTGTCACAGTTCTCCGAGGCAAGAACGCGACCGGACGGACGTCGTTGCTCAAGGGTCTGACTGGAGTCCTCGGTGGCTCGACACCCGCTCTCAGAGGCAACACGGAGAAGGGCCGTATCCAGCTGGAGTGGGGAGACGACATCTATAATCAACGTCTGGAACGTAAGAACGGAACTGTACGGACGTCCGGACAGACCGTCACCGAACGGAGTGATCTCGTGAATCTCTTCGTCTCTTTGACCGAGAATAACCCCGCACGCAGGGCAGTCGTTCAGGACGAGGACCTGCGGGACATCATCATGCGACCCGTCGACACCGACGCGATTCGACGCCGAATTGAGGAGTTACAGGGTGAGCGAAACCGAATTGGCCAGCGACTCCGGTCCATCGAGCAGGAGTTGGATCGCCGCACGAACGTCACGTCTCGTAGAGCGTCCCTGAAAAACGAACTCGACGAACTCGACGATCAGATCACCGAACTACGCGAACAGCTGGCCGGGTACGACGCCGACCCAGAGAAAGCTGAACAGGTAGAAGAGGCCCTGAACTCACTGGAGGAGCGGAAGCAGAGACTCGACTCGATCAGCAATCGGATTCGGACCAACGAGGACACCCTCGAAGTACTCCGTGACGAACGGACGGAACTCCAGACGGAACAGAGCTCCATCGAGACTTCGGAGGAAGAGCTCACACGGATCGAGACGAAACTTTCCGAACTCACTTCCCGGGAGCGTTCCCTTGCAACAACTATCAACGACCTCTCCGCGATCGTAGACTTCAATGAGGAGTTGGTTTCGGACACCAGTCCGGAGTTCCTTCTCTCGGACGATGTCGACTCCGCTGTGGCGAAACTGAACCCGGCGTCCGAGTCCGTCCGGTGCTGGACGTGTGGCAGTCAAGTCGACCGGAGTCGGGTTTCGGAACGATTGGATGAACTTCGAAGCGTAATCGAGGAAAAGAGGGCGGAACGTACTGACGTCCAGTCACAGATCGAAGACCTCCGTGGGAACCGAGAGGAACTACAGAACGAAATCGAACGCCAGGACGAACTCAGTCGTCGTCTCGACGAGATTTCGACTGAAATCGCTCAGCGGGAGCAGAAGCTCGAGTCACTACGAGGCCGGCGGAACGAAACCCGCCGGCAGCTCTCCAGTCTCAAGGAACTCGTCTCGGAACGAGAAACGTTACAAGGAAGCGAACTGGTAGACCAGTATCAACGGCTCAGTGAGCTCGAGTACGAGCGTGGACAGCTAGAGGAGGAACTATCGTCAGTCCGGGAAGAAATCGCGGAGCTGGATCGCCTCGCGGACGAGCAGGAGCAGCTCCGGGCTCAGCAAGACGAGATCCGGGAGGAGCTAAAGGGCCAACGAACTCAGATTCGAGACCTCGAAGAAAGTGCGATCGAGGCGTTCAACGAACATATGGACGAGATCCTCGAGATACTCGACTACAGAAACGTCGCCCGTATCTGGATCGAACGAAAAGCGGGGACGGAGTTCGACTCGAGCCGCGGTGGCTACCGTGGGGGATCCGCGACCAGGTTCGAGCTACACATCGTGCGCGAATCCGACCAGGGGACCGCCTATGAGGACACTATCGCTAATCTTAGCGAAAGTGAACGTGAGGTCGTCGGACTGATCGTTGCGTTGGCGGGCTACTTAGTGCACAACGTCTACGAGGTAGTTCCGATGATGCTCCTGGATTCGTTGGAAGCCGTCGATGCAGACCGAATTGCCGACTTGGTCGATTACTTCGGTGAGTATACGTCATATCTTGTCGTCGCCTTGCTCCCCGAAGACGCTAACGTCCTCGGTGACGGCTGTGCACACGTCCCTGCGGAGGATCTGAGGTCATAGCCCGTCTGTCCTCGCCGGAAAATTACAACCAGTTTTCTGTAAAACGACTCGGTTCACCCTGAATTCCTCTGCGCTGATTCCTTTCGGTCGGGATTGAACGGTGTAACTACTTCTTCGGTAACTCCGTCTTTCGAAAAGACCGTAACGAGATCGTCGCTCTCGATCTCCGTGTGGCCGCGAGGGATGATGACTTCACCGTCGCGCTCGACCGCGACTACGATCATACTCGGAGGGAGGTATCCCGCGACGTCCGCTTCCTCGAGCGTTTCGCCGACGATCGAAGCTCCTTCCGAGACTGATATCTCGAACACTTCGGCGTCGCTGTCCGTGTCGCCGACGTGCATGAAGTCCTGAACCCCCGGGTTGTAGGTGCCGCGGAAGAGATATTCCGCGATCAGTCGCTGGGGGTTCTCTATGATCGTCGCTCCCAGTTCCCGAAACATCGAGATGTTCGCTTTATCATGAACGACACTGACTAGCGTTTCACACCCTAAGTCCCGAGCCAGCATCAGGACCATGAGATTCGTCGCGTCCTCCTCAGTGGTCGCGATGACCGCGTCGGCATCACTCACCCCTGCTTCGTGGAGCGTATCTCGTTCGGTGGCGTCGTCGTGGATCACGTGGCAGTCATCGGACGTGTCGAGATCGTGCGCTCGTTCGTGGTCACGCTCGACGACAGTCACCTCGATATCGGCGTCGGCCGCCAACTCCAGCACGCTCGAACCTATGCGGCCGGCACCGATGATCACAGCAGTCATACTATCCTCGGTTTGCTGGGAACCAGTATAAAACATCGGAAACCCAAGGGCGCGAGGTGTGCGGGGAAGCGGGGGTCCCCGACGACACTTCGATCCCGGCTGCAGGTCGCGTATCTCTACTGCAGAGCGGGCAAGGACCTCCGAGATTTACAGAGAATTGGTTGTAAGAACTCTCCATTGAACCGTCAAGGATAAGTAGTCCTCGGAGTGGAGTGAGATTGCATGCTCATCGGCGAAGCGGTACTGGCAGTAGTGACCGTAGCGGTCGTGGCGTACCTGACGTACGTCATGGTGTACCCAACGAGGTTCTGACAATGGCGAGCCCACCACCGGTCGTCGAATATGCGGTGTTCTTCACCCTGGCCGCTGTCCTGATCGTCCTGGTCGGCGAGTACCTCGCGTGGGTGTACCGTGACCAGGCGAACAGCGACCACGAACTACCCCGGCTCGACAGCGTGTTTACGCCGATCGAGAACGGCATCTACCGACTGTCGGGTATCAGGCCGAGACGAGAGATGACCTGGAAGGGACAGGTGAAGGCGGTTCTCGTGTTCAACGCGTTCGTCTGGGTACTGCTGTACGTCGTTCTGTACTTCCAGAACGTCCTTCCGATGAACTTCGTCGGCGTGGCCGGACAGAGCTGGGATCTCGCCTTTCACACCGCGAGTTCGTTCACGTCGAACACGAACCAGCAACACTACAGCGGTGAGAACCTCTCCGTGTTCACCCACACGTTCGCGATCGGGATCGCGATGTTCCTGACGCCCGCGACCGGACTCGCGCTCATGCCCGCGTTCGCACGGGCGTTCAATAACAACGAGGACTCGCGACTCGGGAACTTCTACGAGAACGTCGTGCGGGGAGTCGTCCGCTTCCTGCTTCCGTTCTCGTTCGTCATCGCGCTCGTCCTGATGGCGGAAGGCTCGGTCCAGACCATCGCCGGCGGGAAGCTCACCGCCGAGACGTTCACTATGGGCGTCCAAAACATCCGTATCGGACCCCACGCGGGCATCGAGGCGATCAAGATGTGGGGAACCAACGGCGGCGGGATCAACGGAGCGAACGCCTCGACGGCGTTCGAGAACCC
>PXSK01000002.1 GCA_003022865.1 Halobacteriales archaeon SW_5_70_135
ACCATGGACATCGACATCGTCTCCGAGGAGGAGAACCCCATGCTGCGACGCACGGACGTCAGCTTCGAGGTGACGCACGACGAGGCCACCCCGGAGCGGCTGTCGGTGCGTGACTCGCTGGCGGCGATTCTGAACAAGGACGCCGAGGAGGTCGTCGTCCGTCACCTGGACACGAGGTTCGGCATGCGCAAGACGATAGGCGAGGCCCGCGTCTACGACACGCCGGCGGCCGCCCGCGACGTCGAGCAGGAGCACATGCTCGACCGCAACAAGATCGAGGCCGACGAGGAAACGGAGGAGGCCTGATGGCCCGACACGACCTCTACGCCGACGACGGCACGACCGACCGCGAGCAGTGTCCCCGCTGTGGCGACAGCTTCCTCGGGGAGTACGACGACCGACTCCACTGTGGCCGCTGTAGCTACACCGAGTGGGAGTAGGGTGACCGTCCGGGGCCGGAGCCGCCGGCACGGACGGGGTCGGAAACGAAGACGGCGACGTCGAGCGGAGACCGAGACGGAGGTCCGGCGGCCGTGACGCTTGTCGTCGGGATCGAGGGGACCGCCTGGGCGGCGAGTGCCGCTCTGTACGACACCCGCGAGGAGTCGGTGACGGTCGAGACCGACGCCTACCAGCCCGCAACCGGTGGGATCGACCCCAGCGAGGCCGCCGAGCACATGCGCGAGGCGCTGCCGACGGTGATAGAGCGGGCGCTGTCGGCAGTGCCGGACGGCCGCGAGGTGGACGCCGTCGCCTTCTCCCGCGGCCCGGGACTCGGCCCGTGTCTGCGCCTGGCGGGCACGACGGCGCGGGCGCTCTCGGGCACGCTTTCGGTGCCGCTGGTCGGCGTCAACCACATGCTCGCCCACGCCGAGGTGGGGCGGTGGGCGGCCGACTTCGAGGCGCCGGTCTGTCTGAACACGAGCGGTGCGAACACGCACGTCCTGGCGCTGCGGGGCGACCGCTACCGCATGCTCGGCGAGACGACCGACGTCGGCGTCGGCAACGCGATCGACAAGTTCACCCGCCACCTCGGCTGGTCGCATCCGGGCGGACCGAAGGTCGAGCGCCGCGCCCGCGACGGCGCGTACGTCGAGCTGCCGTACACCGTCACCGGGATGGACCTCTCGTTCTCGGGGCTGATGAGTGCGGCGAAGGCCGCGACCGACGACCACCCCGTGGAGGACGTCTGCTTCTCGCTGCAGGAGACCGCCTTCGCGATGCTGGCGGAGGTCACCGAGCGGGCACTCTCGCTGACCGGCGCCGACGAGCTCGTGCTCGGCGGCGGCGTCGCCCAGAACCGCCGCCTGCAGGCGATGCTCGGGGAGATGTGCGAGGCCCGCGGCGCCGCCTTTCACGCGCCCGAGGACCGCTTCCTGCGGGACAACGCCGGCATGATCGCGGTGCTCGGCGCCCGGATGCTGGCGGCGGGCGACACCGTCGCGGTCGAGGAGTCCCGCGTCCGACCGGACTACCGGCCGGACCGGGCGGCGGTCACCTGGCGTGACGCCGATCCCGGCCAGAGCCACGAGCGCGGGGTGACGACCGTCGACGAGCCGGGCGGCGAGCGGCGGGTCCGGGGCGCGGAGGCGGTCGTCGACCTCGACCCGGACGCGAGCCGGGTCCACAAGCGCCGCGTGTCGAAGGACTATCGTCACGAGCGGGTCGACGCCCGCCTGCGTCGCGACCGCACCGTGCTGGAGGCCCGCCTGACCGCGGCGGCCCGCCGCGAGGGCGTGCCGACGCCGGTCGTCCACGAACCCGCCTGCGGACGGTCGGCGAGCAGCTCGCGCGGCTGCACGCCGCCGGTGTCGTCCACGGCGACCCGACGCCGCGGAACGTCCGGGTCGACCCCGAGCGGACGTACCTCGTCGACTTCGGGCTGGGCTACCACACCGACGACGTGGAGGACCACGCGATGGATTTACACGTCCTGGAAGGCTGTCTGGTCGGCACGACGACCGACGCCGACGCGCTCGTCGAGGCCGTCGAGAGCGGCTACCGCGAGGCCGGCGGGCAGGCGGCGACCGTAGAGCAGGTGGGAGCGATCGAGCGCCGGGGGCGTTACCGGGAGCGGGACGAGGCAGACGAGGGCCAGGGCGACGACACGACGGTGTAGAGTTACTCAGGGCCTCGACGCCGGCGGCCGCGAGTTCCTCGCCGGTCGAGGCCGGGGGCTGGTCGGCCCTCGCGGACGACGGGACCGAGCGCCCGCTTCGGCGCCTCGACCGGGCCGGTAACGCCAGCCGGCGTCGCCATGGTCGCCAGTTCGTCTCGTCGTCCGTACTCGCACGGCCGGCCAGTCCCAGTGCCGTGCCGACGCCGACCGCCCACAGTAGCCGTCACCTGCGTGCTACGCTTTCGACGCCAGTCTGACCCCGCTTCGGCCGGTCGAATTTTAGGCGAGCCTAAAAGCTGACCACAAAGGTTCTTACGCGGGTCGCCGTAGCGACGGCCATGAGCGAGGACGATCCCGCCTCTGGCGAACTGTTCGGCGTCCCGTACAACTTCGAACGACCGAGCTTTCGGCGACTCCTCTCGGCGTACTGGCAGCCCGACGAGGGGATGCTCGTCGAGAAGCCCTTCGGCGTCGGCTACACACTGAACCTCGCCGACCGACGACGAGGACGACGAACCCGTCGAGGTCGCCGTCGAGGACTGATCCCTCGAGTCGCCGTCGAGGTCGTCTTTCCCCCGTCGGGCAACCGACGCGCACATGTCGGCCGCTCGCACAGTGGGCGTATGCTCAGCTACGTCACCTCGAACCCGGGCAAGGCCCGCGAGGCGCGTTCCTACCTCGGTTCGGTCGACCGCGTCGACTACGACTACCCGGAGATCCAGAGCGACTCACTCGCGACGATCGCCGCCCACGGCGCCCGCGACGCCCACCGCGAGGTCGGCGGCCCGGTCCTCGTCGACGACGCCGGCCTGTTCGTCGACGCGCTCGGGGGATTCCCCGGGCCGTACTCCTCGTTCGTCCACGAGACCGTCGGCGTCGAGCGCGTCTGGCGACTCGCCGAGCCCGAGCCGGACCACCGCGCGTCCTTCCGGACGGCGCTCGCGTACTGCGACGAGAGCACGAGAGCGCGCCAGCCCGACGGAGTGCGGACCTTCGAGGGACGGGTGACCGGCCGTCTCGTGCCCCCGCGGGGCGACGAGGGCTTCGGCTACGACCCGGTCTTCGAGTACGACGGCCGGACGTTCGCGGAAATGGACCCCGAGGAGAAAAACGCCGTCAGCCACCGCGGCCGTGCCCTGGAGAAGTTCGCCGAGTGGTACCACCGGGAGCGGGCCGATGACTGAGGCGTCCTCGACCGGGAAGGGCACGGCAGTGGTGACCGGGGCGACGCGGGGGATCGGCCGCGAGCTCGCGCGGCTGTTCGCCGCCACCGGTCACGACGTCGCGCTGGTCGCGCGCACGGAGTCGGACCTCGCGGAGACGGCGGCCGAGTTCCGCGACCGGTTCGGCGTCGAGACCGAGACGGTGGCGGCCGACCTCACCGAGCCCGAGGCCCCCGAGCGGGTGCAGGCGGCGACCGCCGAGCGGGACGTGACCGCACTCGTGAACAATGCCGGCTACGCCGCCGCCGGCCGGCTCGACGCCGCCGACCGCGAGGAGACCCTGGGGATGGTCGGCCTGAAGGCGCGTGCGGCGACCGAGCTGACGCGACGCTACCTGCCGGAACTGCGGGCGGGACCGCGCGAGGGGCGGCTGCTCACCGTCGCCAGCGCGAGCGCGTTCGTTCCCGGGCCGCGAAACGCCGTCTACCACGCTGTCAACAGCTACGGACTGGCGCTGTCGGAGTCGCTGGCCGCCGAACTCGACGGCGAGGACGTCACCGTCACCTGTCTCTGTCCCGGCCCCGTCGACACCGACTTCCACGAGCGTGCCGGCACCGACGAGCGCGAGCGGAGTCCGGTCCCGACGCCGGCGATGGAGCCGAGAGCCGTCGCCCGCGCCGGCTTCCGCGGGCTGCGCCGCGGCGAGACCGTCGTCGTGCCTGGCCTGTCGATGCGGCTGCTGACCGCCCTCGCGCGGCTGACGCCGCGGCCACTCGCCCGGCGGGTGATGCGCTACTACAACCGCGGGCTCTGAGGCGGTCAGTCGCGCGGGTCGCGGTCCGCACCGGGGTAGTCGCCGCCGACCGCGGCCGCGTACAGCGCGGCGGCGTCGAAGACGGTCGCGAAGGCCTCCGGTCGACGCACGCTCAGCGCGGCGTGGGGCTGGACGCTCAGCCCGGCCCGTGGCGTCGTCAGCTGCTCGTCGAGCGTCAGCAGGTGCGCCGCGCCGCCGCGGTACGCGGAAGCCAGCCCGGGGTGGTCGCCCGCCGGGTGGTCGACGGCGACCCGGGCCGACGCGACGCGTGCCGACCAGTCGTCCGCGAGGTCGGGGTCCGCGTCGCCGGCGACCGCGTCGATCGTCGCCCGGGCGTCCGACAGCAGCGGGTCACTCGCCGCCAGGTCGAGCCAGGAGTGTGCCCGGGCGGCGTCTACGGTCTCGCGGGACGGCCCGCCGAGGAGGAGGTCCGCCGCGAGCACGTCCGCGTCGGCGACGACCCGCGTCGGGGCCGCGCTCTCGGGCGGGTCGTCGCCGCGCTCGCCGTCGTCGCCGTCGCCGTCAGCGTCGCTGTCGCCGTCGGCGTCGCTGTCGCCGTCAGCGTCGGTGGCGGCGTCGGCGGCGAGTCGGTCCGGGCCGCGCTCGCGGTGCCGCGCCAGCGTCTCGCGGACCGCGGCCTCGGTCGTCTCGACCGACCGGGCGCGCTCGAATAGCTCGCTCCAGCTCCACGTCCGGGTCACGTCGGTCGACACGGGGCGGCGAGGCTTAGTCTCGGGGATCGGACCGGCAGTGAGGGGTGAGCCGCCGGTCGCGGTCCGCGTACCCGTCTCAGGGGTCGCGGTCGAGCGCGGACTCAAGCAGCGCGAGCGTCTCGGCGACGGCGTCCTCGTCGGCGGGTCCGAGCGGCCGCCGGGGGCGACCGGCCGGCACGCCCCGCTCGCGCAGGACGGCCTTCAGCGCCGGGACGCCGTGTCGCGCCGTGAGGGCGCGGTTCAGGGATACGAGGTCGGCGTTCAGCTCGCGGGCGGCCCGCTCGTCGCCGCGCTCGTGGCGGTCGTAGACGGCGGCGACGAGTTCGGGCACGGCGTTCGCCAGCGCGAGGATACCCCCGTCGGCGCCGGCGTCGAGGGCGTGTGCGTAGACGCCGCCGGCGCCGACGAGCGTGGCGAACGACGCCGGCGTCGTCCGCGCGGTCCGTCCGATCCGCCCGACGTCGCCGCTGGAGTCCTTGATGCCGGCGACGGCGTCGTGTTCGGCGACGCCGGCGACGGTCTCCGGTTCGAGTGCGACGCCGGTGAACTTCGGCACGCTGTAGCAGAACACTGGCAGCGGGCTCGCCGCGGCCAGGTCGCGGTAGTAGGCGGCCAGGTCGGTCGGTCCGTGGTCGTAGTAGTACGGCGTGACCGCCAGTACCGCGTCGGCGCCGGCCGTCGCGGCACGGCGCGCCCGGTCGACGGCTCCGCGAAGCCCGGGCCCGTCGACCCCCGCGAGCACGGGCAGGTCGGTCGCGTCGGCGACCGTCTCGACGACGCGGGCGTGCTCCTCGTCGCTCAGGAACGGCGCCTCGCCCGTCGAGCCACACGGCACGAGGAAGTCGACGTGCGGGGCCACGTGCCCGACCACCCCCTCTAGCGCGCCGCGGTCGAGCGCCCCCGACTCGTCGAACGGCGTGACCAGCGGAACGCCGGTGCCTGCGATCTCCATACCCCACCTGACGGGGTGGACCACATAGTTCCCGTGCCCGCGGTGGCGCGGGACCGCTCGCTCGGCACGATCACCCAGTTCGACGGCCGTCGCCGTCTCGGGTCGGCGGTCCCTCGCTTCGCTCGGCAGTCGCCCGGCTCGACGACTGTCGCCGTCTCGGGTCGGCGGTCCCTCGCTTCGCTCGGCACCGCCCGGGCGTCGCACGATCGTCAGACGCCTGAGTTACTTTTATCAGCCACGTCGGCGGGCGATCGTCTGGACACGCCGACGGTGATCTCCCATCCTTTGCTGGACGCGTGTCCGAAGCGTCGCTCACCCCCCACCGACGCTCTCCCCCCTCTTTCCGCTCAGGCCTCGACCGGCCGCAGCACCGACCGCACTTCGTCGAGCGCGTCGGTCTCGACGAGCACCGCGACGCGGTCGCCGGCCTCGATCGTCGTGCTCGGCAGCGGCACGTGCATCGGCTCGTCGGTCCGACCGTGCGCGTAGATGTGCCCCGACTGCGGCAGGTCGACGGCGACGACCCGTCGGCCGACCGCCGGCGACCTCTCCTCGACCGTCAGCACCGTCATTTGGAGATGCTCCGCGAGGTCGGCGATGACGTCGAAGTCACCGCCGAGCAGGGCGGTCTTCGCTTCCGCCGCGCCCAGACGCTCCGGATAGACGGTCTCGTCGACGTCGTCGGCGTACTGGCGGTAGACGTCCTGGCGGTAGTCCTCGTCGGTGCGCATCACCGTGCGACAGCCGTGGTGCTTGCCGACCGAGCAGGCCGCGAAGTTCGTGTTCAGGTCGCCGGTCAGGCCGGCGACAGCGTCGGCCTCGGCCAGTCCGGCCCGTTCGAGCACGGCTTCGCCGCCGCCGTCGCCCTCGACGACGGCGATCCCGGCCTGGCGTGCGCGGTCGACCCGTTCGTGGTCGAGGTCGACCACGACGACGTCGTGGCCCTCCTCCTGGAGCACCCGGGCCGTCCGCGACCCGACCCGCCCGTAGCCGACGGTGACGAACTTCATACCCCCGCGTACGTTCACCACCGACAAAAAACGCTGACCCTTCGGGCCGTCACTCCACGCCCACCGCGATCACGCGCAGGTCGTTGACGTTCGTCCCCGTGAACCCCGTCTCGACTGACGCGTCCCGCCCGGCCAGGTAGCCCGCGGCGTCGCTGTCCTCCAAGGCGGTCCGGGCCGCCGCCGTGTCGTCGACCGTCGTCGCGTCGACGATCCCGCCGGCGGCCTCGCTCACGCCGTCGACGCCGTCGGTGTCGACGCTGACGACGGTCACCGGCGGGCACTCGGCCGCGAGGTCGACGCCGGCACGGAGCGCGAAGGTCGTGTTCGGCCCGCCGCGGCCGTCGCCGTCGACCGTCACCGTCGTCTCGCCGCCGGAGAGCAGCACCGCCGGCGGCTCGACGGGGTCGCCCTCGGCGAGACACTCCTCGGCGACGGCGACGTGCAGGCTGGCGGCCGCGGCGGCCTCGCCCTCGACCCGGGAGGAGAGCACCAACGCCGCGACGTCGTCCGGAACGGCGGCCCTCGCCGCCTCCACGGCGGTGCGGTTGCTCGCGAGCACGTGGTGGGTCACCCGCCCGACGGCGTCGGCCCCGGGGGCGGGCGACTCCGGCCGCAGGCCCCGGGCGCCCTCGTCGAGGTGAGTCGTGACCGACTCGGGCACCGTCGAACCGTAGTTGTCGACGACCGCGGCGGCGTCGGCGTAGGTCGTCGGGTCGCCCGCGAACGGTCCGCTGGCGATCACGCTCGGGTCGTCGCCGACGACGTCCGAGAACGCGAGCGCGACGACCGTCGCCGGCGCGGCCGCCCTGGCGAGACGACCGCCTTTCACCCGGGAGAGATGTTTGCGCACCGTGTTCAGGTCCTCGACCGGCGCGCCGGCCGCGAGCAGCGACTCGGTGGTCGCCCGCAGGTCCGCGACCGAGACGTCCCCCGCGGGCGAGGAGAGCAGCGCGCTGCCGCCGCCGGTGACGACACCGAGCACGAGCGTCTCGGCGTCGGCGCGCTCGGCGAGTTCGCGGACCCGCCGGGCGCTCTCTGCGCCCGCCTCGCTCGGCAGCGGGTGGTCGCCGGGCGCACACGTCACGAGGGCAGTGTCGGCCGGTCGGTCGGTGACGACGACGCCGTCGTCGGTCCGGTCGCCCAGCGCGTTCTCGACGGCGACGGCGACCCGTCCGGCGGCGTTGCCCGCGCCCAGTACGAGCACCCGATCGTACGCGGACAGGTCGTAGGCCTCGCCGCCGACCGTCAGCCGGTCGCCGTCGACCGCGAGGCGCTCGCCGACGACGCGCTCGGGGCGGGCGGCGGCGATCCCGCGCTCGACGCAGGCGAGCGCTACCCGGCGGGCGCGACTCGTCGCCAGCGCCTCGCGGTTCCGTATCACGCCTCGCCGGTCGCCCGCCGAGCACAAAAGCGAAGGGGGACCGTCCCGCGCTGGTTCACGTGAGCGTCGAGACCGCGAAACGGTACTTCGAACTGTCCGACGACCCCGACGCCGGCCCCGAAGAGATCGCCGCCCTGTACGCCGAGGACGCCACCCTCAGATCGCCGCGGGAGGGGGTCTTCCACGGCCGGGACGGCGTCCGGGAGTTCTTCGAGCTGAACGCCGACTTCTTCGTCGCCGGCGCCCACCATATCGACCACTACCACGTCGACGGCGACACCGTCGTCTGCGA
>PXSK01000003.1 GCA_003022865.1 Halobacteriales archaeon SW_5_70_135
TGGCGGTACGAGCCGGATGGCACGGTCATGAACCCCGTCGTGGTCGACGACGCGATCTACGCTTGGAACGATATTCCTGACAACCCGCCCCAGCTCGTGGAACTCTCAGCCACGTAGGGAAGGAACACGATCACGCTGGCCTATGGGAACTGTTCAATTATTCAGTCGCCGTCTTTATTAGGGTAGCGTTGATCCTGACGAGCCTCGCAGTAGACGGCGAAGGCTTGGGCCACGACTCTGCTGTCGAGAGTGCGACATTGCTAAAGTTATTAGCAAACATGACGTTCGGCATTCTACCTTCCAAAAGACACGTTCGACGGCGTTGCGGTTGTCGTGTGGAACGTGCTCGTAGCCGTAGCCGTCTTCGGCAAGAACTTCGATGAAGTAGTCAGCCCCGTCGACGAGAATCGTGACGTCACGGAGCCAGCACTGCTGGTGGAGGTCGTCGAGAAACCACCGCGTTGTAATACGATTTGTCGTCGGAAAGAAGCTTAGCGTGACGATCTCGTTAGTGTGGGGATCGACGGCACCGTACAGCCAGAACTGCTGGCCGTGGAGGCAAATCATTTTCTCGTTGATCGCGAGCTGATTCGCCAAGACCGACGCGACCGGCCGTAGATCGGCGCGACACACCCAATTGTGAATCGCAACGTGACTGCGATCGATCCTTATCTCATTGAGAAACTGACTAGCTCTCTCAGCGACATACCTGCAAGGTGACACCGGATCCTTACTTCAGTTGCCCAGCGCGGTGTTCGGCCTCGCTCCACAAACGACAAGTCGGTCTACTCGATAGCGATGCTGAAGCGTTCGATTTTTATACATAAACACTCGAGACTCGAACGCCTCATCCTCTAACTCGACGCGACCCGCGAGATGGGGTAACTTTTAGCCCTGCCTCGTTATCGAAGAGTCATGACCGACGACGCGCCCGACAGGTCGCCGGCGGCGGCGGAGGCGCTGCACACCACGCTCGACTGCTCGTTCGAGGAGGCCGTCGACCGCGTCCGCGTCCTCGGCGAGGCGGTGACCCGCACCGCCCTGGTCGTCGTCTGTCACGCCGAGGTGGCCCGCGACGCCGTCGACCTCGACCCCGTGCTGGGCGGGCTGTTGCCGTGTACGACGGCCGTCTACGAGCAGGACGGCGAGGTGCACGTCCACCACCTCTCGGCGACGAAGGCGATGCGTGACCTCGGCTGCGTCGACGCCGACGACCGCGACGCGATGGCGGACCTCGTCGAACTCACCGGCGAGCGGATGCGAACCGTCTGGGAGAACGTCGAGGCGATCGACGCCTCCTACGGCGCCGAACCCGCCGGGTGACCGGCCTCACTCCGCCAGCTCCCGACGCCGGTCGTGCGGGTAGTCCATCCGCTCGCGCACGGTCTCGCGCGCCCCGGCGTCGGCCAGCAGCTCGACCAGCTCCAATCCGAGGTCGATCGACGAGGAGACTCCGCGGGCGGTGACCCGGTCGCCGTCCCGCACCACGCGCTCCTCGACGACGGTGCAGTACGCCGCCAGCGCGTCGTACGCTGAGGGGTGGGTGGTCGCCCGGCAGCCGTCGAGCAGCCCCGCGGCACCCAGCAGCAGCGAGCCGGTACACACCGACGTGATCAGGTCGCAGTCCGCGGCGGTCGCAATCCAGTCGACGGTCGCCCCGTCCTCGGTCAGCGCCCGGGTGCCGGTGCCGCCGGGAACGACGACGGCGTCGTACGCGCCGGGCGGCGTGCCGACCTCGGTCGGCTCGAAGCGCAGGTCGCCGGTCGCCGTCGCCCGCGGCGTGCGGGCGAGCACGTCCCAGTCGAGGTCGGCGATCCCCATCGTCTCGACCCGAGTGACGGCGTCGAACGCCCCCACCAGGTCGAGCGCGGTCATCTCGTCGTACACCACGAAGGCGATGTCGGTCGTCACGGACGGCCGTGGGACGCCCAGTGACTTCAGTCGGGGGGCTCCGACAGTCGCCCGCCGCCCGTCGCCCGTCGTCGCGTCGAGGGTCAGTCGTCGACGGCCGGGTCGGGGTCGGGGTTCGTCTCCTCGCGCACGGGGCCGCCGGGGTCCGACGGCGTCGGGCGGTCGCCGGCGTCGACGTCCCCGGGTGGGTCGCCGCCCTCGGCGGGTGCGGCGCCGGAGGTTCGGGTGGCGTCGGCATCGCGCCAGCTGCCCCGCTGGTACCAGGCGTAGGCCATGACGGCGCCGGCGACGTTCGAGACGACGAAGGCGATCCAGATGCCGACGGTGCCGAGCGACTCGATCCCCAGGACTGCGGGGGGACGCACGCCGAGGTACGCGACCGGCAGACGGATGGCGCCGAGCATGGCGATCGAGACGACTGCCGCGGTCAGCGTCTTGCCGGCGCCGCGGAAGCTGCCGCTGTAGGCGCGCATGACGCCGATGAAGCCGAAGGTGGGGGCGACCCAGCGGAGGAACTCGCGGGCCACCTCGACGACGGCGGGGTCGTTCGTGAACACCGCGGCGACGGGCGCGGCGCCGAGCCAGACGAGGGCGCCGACGCCGCCGAGCGCGCCGAAGGTGACGATCGCCGCGATCCGGGCGGCGGCGGCGGCACGGTCGGGCTCGTCGGCGCCGAGGTTCTGGCCGGTCATCGTCTCGACGCCGCGACCGACGGCGATCGCCGGTAGGAAGATCAGCGAGAACACGCGGATGGCGATGCCGAAGCCGGCGACGACGGCCGTCGGGAACAGTCCCACGATGACGAGCATCAGGTTGACCGACAGCGACCGACTGACGCCCTCGACGGAGGCGGGCAGGCCGAGCCGGACGAGCCGGCGGGCGTAGCCCAGATCGGGCACGAGGTCGCCCGGTCGGACCCGGACGCCGCGGGAGCCGTCGAGCATGACCCACATGCCGACGACGAAGGCGAGACCACGCGAGAGGATCGTCGCGTAGGCGGCGCCGGCGACGCCGTTGCCCGTGTAGCCCGTCGCCGAGAGCAGCGCCGACTGCACACCGGTCAGCCCGGTGAGGGTGAAGAGTGGGTTCCCGTCGAAGCCGAAGATGAAGACGGGGTCGATGAGGATGTTGAAGACGACGGTGCCGAGCATCACGAGCATCGGTGTCACGGTGTCGCCGTAGCCCCGCATCAGCGAGACGAACACGAAGAAGCCGAACATCACCGGCAGTCCGGCGGCGATGACGCGCATGTACTCGCCGACCAGCGGCCGGACAGCCGGTTCGGCACCGAACAGTCCGGCGACGTACTCGACGCCGAGGAAGCCGACGACGCCCAGAAGTGCCGCGACCAGCACCGCGAAGACGACCGTCTGTGCGGCGGCGTACTCCGCCTCGCGGGGCTCCTCGGCGCCGGTGTGCTGTGCCACCAGTACGGACCCCGCGACGGAGACGCCCAGACCGAACGAGATGAGCAGGAACACCATCGGAAACGCGAAGGAGATGGCGGCGAGCGCCTCCGTGCTGAACTGCCCCAGCCAGAAGGTGTCGGCGAGGTTGTAGGCGGTCTGCAGCAGGTTCGTCACGACGATCGGCAGCGCCAGAAAGAACAGCGGCTTGCCGACGCTGCCGGCGGTGAGGTCGAACTCGTCGGGGCTCCTGAACAGCGAGGCGACCCGCGAGCGCAGGCTCACTCGGCGGCCCTCCCGTCGCGGTCACGCTCGTCGCCCTCGGCTTCGCCCCCGGCGGTCGTCGGCAGTCGGTCGTCCGGCAGCCCCACGGAACGGTCGACGGTCGCGTCCTCGACGAGCAGGTCGAGGACGTATCCGACCAGTCGCTCGCGCATGGCCGCCACGTCCTCCTCGGCGACGACCGAGCGCGCCCAGGTGCCGTGGAGATACGTCGTCAGGAAGGAGGCGATCGCTTCCGGGTCGGTGTCGGGCGGGAACTCGCCGGCCTCGACCCCCTCGCGGACGAGCGTGGCGACCCGCTCGCGGGCGCGGTCGTCGAACCGCACCAGCCGCTCGCGGAAGCCGTCGCGGTACGGGGCCTGGGCCTTGATTTCGAGAAAGGCCGTCACGAACCGCGTGTCGGCCTCCTCGTCGGTCACGAGCACGGTCCGCAGCAGTCCGACCAGCCGCTCCGTCGGTGTCTCCCCCGGCGGGTCCGCGGTCAGTGACTCGTACTCGTCGAACAGATGTTCCAGAAACTGCCGGAAGAGGTCCTCCTTGCCGTCGTAATGGTAGTGCAGCGAGGCCTTCGAGCGGTCGCTCTCGTCGGCGATGTCCTGGGTAGTCACGTCCGCGAAGCCGTGGGTACACAGTGCCCGGTAGGTGGCGTGCATGAACGGCTCGTCGTCCGGTTCGTCAGCGTCGGCGTGAGTGTCAGTGCTCGTCTCCTCGCTCATTCGAGTGGGGGACTGTCGTCGGTCGAACGGAGCTGTACTCGGGGGCGGCCGCCGGAAGCATGGCGGCCGAGTCGTCGCTCGTCCGTCTTTGACTGACCGGTCAGTCAAGACCTTCGATCGCGGCAACACCTGACGCGACGCGTGGGAGTCAACACCAGCCGCGCCGATCCGCGGGTATGGATGATCCGGAGCGGTCGGTCGACGCCGACCGACTGTGGCGAGACATTGAGCGCACGGGCGAGTTCGGCGCGACCGTCAGCGAGCCGGAGCGCCGCGGACGGACCGCCCCGACGGGTAGCGAGGCCAACGGCGCCGCGCGGGACTACCTCCGCGACCGCATGAACGAGGCGGGCCTGTCGGTCGACGTGGACGCCGTCGGCAACGTCCGTGGCCGGTGGGTGCCCGACGGCGCGGACCCGGAGCGGGCGGCCGTCGCCGCCGGCAGCCACCTCGACTCGGTGCCCGAGGGCGGGATCTTCGACGGACCGCTGGGCGTCTACGCCGCCCTCGAAGCGGTGCGGGCGATGCAGGACGCCGGCGTCCGCCCCGGGCGACCGGTCGAGGTGGTGTCGTTCACCGGCGAGGAGGGCTCGCGCTTCGGCGGCGGTCTCGTCGGCTCATCGGTGGCGACGGGAAAGCGCGGCGTCGAGGAGACGCTGGCGCTGACTGACGACGACGGCGTCACGCTCGCGGACGCGCTCGGCGGCGTCGGCTACCGCGGCGAGGGGCGACTGGACGCGGCGGCCTGGGACGCCTGGATCGAGTTGCACGTCGAACAGCACACCCGCCTGGAGGAGACGGGCGCGCGGGCGGGTGTCGTCACCGACATCACGGGCATCACGCACGTCCACGCGACCGTCGAGGGGGCGGCCGACCACGCCGGCTCGACGCCGATGGCCGACCGCACCGACGCGCTGGCCGCGGCCGCGGACGTGATCGGGGCCGTCGAGGACGGCGCCCGCGAGGAGGCCGCCGATGGCGGCACCGCGGTCGGCACCGTCGGCAGTCTCTCGGTCGAGCCGGACGCGACGAACGTCGTCCCCGGGCGGGTCGACCTCGGCGTCGACCTCCGTGACGTCGAGCGGGCGAGCGTCGACCGGACGCTCGCCGCGCTCGAGGAGTCGCTGTCGCGGGTCGAGACGGAGCGCGGCGTCGAGACGAGCACGGAGCGGTCGATCGACCTCGACCCGACGCCGACGAGCGAGCGCGTCCGAGCGGCGCTGCGGGAGGCCGCCGGAGCGGCCGACGTCGAGGCGCTCGACACGCACTCCGGGGCGGCCCACGACACGATGCACGTCGCCGACGTGACCGACGCGGGGCTACTGTTCGCGCCGTCCCGCGACGGAGTCTCGCACAGCCCCCGAGAGTGGACGAGCAGGACGGACTGCGCCGCCGCGACGCGAGTGCTGACGGGCGCGCTGTGGCGGCTGGGGGACTGACCCCGAGGCCGACGCGAGGGCTTATGACCGGCGGCACCGAGGACTCTCCATGAGCGACGGACACGGCGTGCCGCGGGTGATGAGCACCCAGCACCCCGACAACGCGACGGTGCCGTTCTTCGCCGAGGGAGAGATACTCGCGGGCGAGGAGGAGGTGCGAGAGGCGTACTACGCCTACTCCCACCTGGGCTGTGACGAGCAGATGTGGGACTTCGAGGGGAAGGAAGGCGACGAGTACGCCGTCAAGAAGCTGCTGTCGCGCTTCGACGACTACTTTACCCGCGAGCGACTCGGCGCCGAGCGGCGGCTCACGCTGCGGGGTCCCAACCCCGACCTGGAGGCGTCCGAGGCGAAGGTCCTCCTCGAAATCCTGGAGTCGATCCCCCGCTCGTACGACGCCGCCGAGGCGTTCCACCGGAGTCTCGACGAACGCGGCGGCGAGGGGGAGACCGTCGCGCCCATCCACGAGGTGATCGTCCCGATGGTCACCTCCGCCGCGCAGGTGAACGCCGTCCACGACTACTACGAGGAGTTCGTCGTCGGCAAGGCCGACCGACCGATCGACGGCCGCACCGTCGCCGACTGGGTCGGGCCGTTCCGCCCCGACTCGGTGAGCGTCATCCCGCTGATCGAGGACCGCGAGTACCTGCTGAACGCCGACGAGATACTCCGCGGCTACCTCGCTGGCCGCGACCGGGAGCGCCAGCGGGTCTTTCTCGCCCGGTCGGACCCCGCGTTGAACTACGGCTCGCTGGCCGCGGACCTCGTCAACAAGGTGTCGCTGCGCCGGCTCTACCACGCCGCCGCCGACCTCGACGTCGAGCTCTACCCGATCCTCGGCGCCGGGCCGGCACCGTTCCGCGGCGGGCTGGCGCCCGACACCGTCGACCGCACCCTGGAGACGTACCCGGAGGTGGAGACGTTCACCGTTCAGTCCGGATTCAAATACGACCACCCGCCCGACGACGTGCGGGCGGCCGTCGAGCGGCTCCGGACCGCCGAGCGCGACCGCTCGGCGCCCGACGTCGACGAAAAGCGGCTGCTCGCCGTCGCCGGCCGGGTCGCAGAGGCGTACTCGGAGCAGGTGAGCGAGGTGGCGCCGACGGTCAATCGCGTCGCCGAGTACGTCCCGCGGCGGCGTGACCGCAAACTGCACGTCGGCCTGTTCGGCTACTCGCGGGAGGTCGGCGAGATCGAGCTGCCCCGCGCCATCACCTACACGGCCGCGCTGTACAGCGTCGGCTTCCCGCCCACACTGATGGGCTTGTCGGGACTGGCGGACGGCGACTGGGCGGTCGTCGAGGACTGCCTGCCCCGCTTCGACGACCTGCTCGCCGACGCCGCCCGCTACTACAACCCCCGCTCGCTCGAACTGCTCCCGCTGGAGCGGTCGGACGTGCGCCCGGGTCTCGACCGCGTCGACGTCGCCCGGGACCCGGACCACTGCGCCGCCACCGACGACGTGATCGACGCCCTCCAGGGCGGCGGCGACGTGCGCTCCGGGGTCGTCCGTGCCGCGCGCTGCCGGCAGTTCCTCGGCTGAGTGGCTGTGAGACCACGCGGCACGCGTCGGTACTTCCGCCCAGGCGCAGGTGCTCGACTGCCGAGTGCTCGGCGGCCAGGCTCTCTCCCCGTCGTCGGTGCTCGTGGGACTGGAGGGAGCGGTCGCACGCCGGAGCGACGGTGTCGAACTCGGGGCTATACCGCGCACGTCACCGGGGAACGGAAACCCCTACCGCCGGCCGGAGTCGTTTCCGAGCGAGCCGCCCCGTCGGTCGTCGTCCGTCACCGCCTCCCGAGCCACCGAAAGCGTAGAGTCGCGCGCCCCGGACGATCGGACGTGAGCGAACTCGACGCCGGACCGCCGGACGCCCGGCCCGACCTCTACGACGCCGTCCACGCCGCCGAACAGCACGACCGCGAGACAGGGGTCGTGCGCGACGCCGTGTCCGACGGCCGCACCGTCCTCGTCGCCCGCCCCGGGGGTGTGCCGTGACCGACCGCCTCCCGGTCGGCGGCGTCCGGCCGAGCCAGCCGTACGTCGACGCCGCCCGCCTGCACTCGGCGCTGTCGTGGTTCGACGCCGACGACCCCTCGTACGACCCGATTCCGGTCGTGGACCTCGCCGAACACGACGCGGCGGCGGCCCGGCTCGACGAGCCGCTCGACCGGCCCGTCGCGCTCGACGGCCACACCCGGGCGCTGCTGGCACACCTCGCCGGCGCGGAAACGCTGCGGGTCGAACGCGCGGAGCCCGACCCGGCGCTCGATCTCGACCTCTACGCGGAGTGTGTCGGCTGGTGTCGCGAGGCGGGTGTCGTCCGGGTGCGGGACCTGGTCGGGCGCGTCGTCAGCCCGGAGACCTTCGAGCGGGAGTGGACAGAGCGGTGTCACGCCTCGCCGCTGTACACCGACGACTAAGAGTGCCAGTCGAACGCCGTCTCCAGGTCGTGTGGCTGGTGGCCGCCGCTCTCTGTGGCGCGCTCCAGGTACGTTTCGAGGTCCGGTCGGAACTCCGGGTGTGCGACGCCGACCAGTCGACGGGCGCGCTCGACGGGTGCGGTCCCGCGGAGGTCGGCGACGCCGTGTTCGGTGACGACGCAGTCGACGTCGTGTTCGGTGTGGTCGACGTGGGTGGCCTTCGGTACGACGCGGGAGACGTCGCCGCCGGCCGCGGTCGACGGCAGGGCGACGACCGTGACGTGAGCGCTGCGGTTGAAGTCGGCGCTGCCGCCGACGCCGTTGAGCACGCGCGAGCCCCGAACGTGCGTGGAGTTGACGTGGCCGTACAGGTCGACGCTCGCCGCGGAGTTGACGGCGACGACGCCCATCCGGTCGACGACACCTGGATGATTCGACACGGCCGACGGTCGCAGAACGACGTCACGAGCGTACCGCCGTAGGCTTTCGTACAGTCGCTCCTGGCCCGTCGCCGAGAGCGCCAGCGAGGTGGCCGACGCCACGGCGAGGTCGCCGGCGTCGAGCAGGTCGAGCAGACCGTCCTGGATCACCTCGCCGAAGTACCGCAGGTCGGAGCCGGCGAGCGGCGAATCGGCGAGACCGGCCATCAGGGCGTTGCCGAGGCTGCCGACGCCGAACTGCAGCGTGGGCGCGGCATCGACGACCGGGTCGCGCTCGCGCTCGGCGACGAGGAAGTCGACGAGGTTGTCGGCGATCGCCTCGTCCGCCGCGGTCGGCTCGCGGAAGTCGTACGGGTCGCCGGCGCGGTCGGTCCGCACCACCGCCCGGAGCTTCTCCGGCGGGAACCTGACCGCGGGTCCGCCGACCCGCTCGCCCGGCGCCGTCAGCGGGATCGGTGCCCGGTCGGGCGGGGCGGCCTGCCGGTACACGTCGTGCAGCCGGGCCAGTTCGCGCGGCTGGGCGGCGTTCACCTCCACTATCAGTTCGTCGGCGGCGGCGACGTAGGCGGGCGTCTGGCCGATCGACAGCGAGGGGACGAGCCAGTCGGGGCCGACGGCGACGGCCTCGACGACGGCGACGTCGGGGTCGGCCGTGCGACCGAACACCACCTCGTCGCTCATCCCGACGATGTGGCGGTCCTGAAAGGCCATCGAGCGGTCGTTGGCGGCCGCACGCGCCGTCTCGGTCGCCTGATAGGGCAGCCGCCGGGCGACGGCGCCGGCCGCGACCATCTCGGTGTCGATCTCCCCGCCCGTGGAGCCGCCGCTGACGACGGTGAGCGAGAGGTCGTCGCGCTCCGCTCGGGCGGCCAGCGCCAGCGGCACCCGCTTCGGGTAGCCGACGCTGCCGAAGCCACTCACCGCGAGCGTGGCGTCGGCGGCGACGGTGTCGGCGGCACGCTCGGCCTCCGTGACGGGGAGGTCGCCCTCGACCCGGGGCGGCAGGTCGCCCTCCCACGGTCGGCGGTCGCGGCCGCGGTCGGCGGTCACTCTCCGGTCCCCCCGTCGGGCTGCGTGCCGACGCCCTCCGGCCAGCCCGGCGGCCGGGCGGCACTCGGCTGTGCGTGCTCGCGTTTGAGCACCATCGGCGTCCGCTCCAGCGACAGCACGAGGTCGCCGTCCTGGTTGTACGCGCGCAGTTCGGTGGTGACGATGCCGACGTGCTCTCGCGACTCGGACTCGCGCTTCGAGAGCACCTCCGACTCCGCGAAGACCGTGTCGCCGTGGAAGACGGGGGCGTGGTGACGGACGCTGTCGTAGCCGAGGTTGGCGGTGGCGTTCACCGAGACGTCGATCACGCTCATCCCGACCGCCAGCGCGAAGACGTAGGTGCCGTTCACGAGTCGCTCGCCGAACTCCGTCTCCGCGGCGTACGCCTCGTTGAAGTGCATCGGGTTGAGGTTCATCGTCACGTTCGTCGTCCGGACGTTGTCCGTCTCCGTCACCGTGCGACCGAACGGATGCTTGTACACGTCGCCGACCTCGAAGTCCTCGTAGAAGCGGCCCTGCCAGCCCTCGACGAGTCGTCGGTCGCGCTCGCGGTCGCTCTCGTGCTCGTGCCCGCCCTCGCCGTCCCTGTCGCCTGCGTCAGTCATGGGTGCCGTCGGGTGACGTGGCGCCTAAGTTCGGTCGGTCGCCGTTCGCCGACTCCGACTCCGACTCCGGTTCCGGCTCCGGCTCCCGCCGGTGTCGGGCGAGCGCCCGGCGCATCTCGTTGGTGACGACCATGTACCCCTCGTCGAAGCCCATACCGGGCTTTGCGAGCACCTGTGCGGCGTCGGTGGCGAGGGCGACGTGTGCACAGGTTCGGGCGGAGGTGGCCGTCTCGTTGCAGGTGCCCCCCAGGTAGGCGCGGGTGTCGGTGCCGCGACAGTCGAGCACCGCACCGGCACTCTCCGTGACCGGCCCGAGGTCGGGCGTCTTCACCTGCACCACGTCGGCCGCTTCGGCGCCGACGAACGCCCGCACGTCCGCACGGGTGTCACACCACTCGTCGGCGACGACGTCCACCTCGACGCCGGCGTCGGCGAGGCCGTCGCGCAGTTCCGCCATCGCCCGTATCTGCTCGGCCCGGCCGCCGGCGTCCATCGGTCCCTCGATCTGGATCGGGTAGGGTCCGGCGACCTCGCACAGTTCGCGGAAGTAGTCGACGACGGCGGCGCGGTCGTACGGCGGTCCCCACAGGTCGCCGACCATGCCGTACACGTCGAGGTGGATCCGGGGGTCGTACTCCTCGGGACCCAGGTCGGCGACGCGGTCGACGAGCCACTCGACGTACTCGGTCACGCCACGGCCGTCCTCGCCCCACTTCTCGCGGCTGTTGAACAGCCCGTGCGGGAGGACGGACACTCCCTTCAGCAGCATCTTCTCGGCGCCGCGATACCGCTCGTCGCCGCTCTGTCCGAAGACGGGCACCGGCTCGGTCGCCGGCGTCACGCCGAGACGGGCCGCGAGCGCCCGGGTCGTTGTCGTCTCTCGCGCGCGGGCGGCCGCAGTCACGAGCGCCTGCGAGACGCCGTAGCGGACGGCGGTGTGCAGGTCGCGGTCGTCGGCCACCCGCTCTAGGGCCGCGACCGTCGCGCCGAGGTCGCCCGCCTCGCGGCCGACGACGGCGTCGGCCACGGCCCCCTCGACGACGGCGCGGTGCTCGCGGGCGCGAAAGAGCGGGTCCCGCGAGCCGGCGCCGGAGTACTGCACCGCGGCGCAGTCGCCGCGGGCGCGGCGACCGTCGGCGAGTTCCACCTCGACGAGCAGGGCCTCGCCCGGCTCCCGGACCCGCTCGTAGCCGGGCGTCGCCGGCTCGCCGCCGTAGGCGAAGCCGTCCGACGGCGCGCCGCCGCGGACCGCGGCCTGGTCGTCGAAGAAGAAGCCCGCGACGCCCGGCGTGGCGCGGACGGCGGCGACCGCGGGCATCAGTCGGCCCTCCCGTCGGCGTCACCGTCGTCCGGGCGACCCACGAGGCCGCCCTTGCTGACCGCCGCGACGTCGTCGGCGACCATCCGGAAGGACGGATCGCGACCCTCGGCGCGGGCGCGCTCGTCGAGGCGGGCGTCGTGAGCGCGCTTCACGTCGTCCGACAGGGCGAGAGTGCCGAACTTCAGCAGCCGCACGCGGCCGTCGTCGTCCCGTGCGGGGAGCACGTCGCCGGCGGCGGCGTCGCTGGGCGGGAAGGGCACGTCGAGGGCGCCCGCCTCGAAGGCACGGACCGTGCCACGAGCCCAGTCGCCGTCGCCCAGTTCTCGCACGCGAGAGAGCAGGTCGCGCACGGACCGCTCGATCAGGTCGCGCTCGCGCCCGACGCCCTCCAGCGAGAGCTCCTGGTCGTGCAGCATCTCGATGGACTGTCGCGTGGTCCGGAGGCCGGCGGCGTTCGCCTCCGGCGTCGGCACACCCTTGGCCTCCTGGGGTGACTTCGTGATGAGCTTGTCCGGCTCCGCGACGGCGGCGGTCACCGAGCCCAGCGAGATGACGCCGTAGGCGCGGGCCTCGTCCCTCGGAAAGCCGCCCATCCACTGGTGAAAGACGGTCGTCACCGTCACCTCGTCGGGGAGGTACGACTCGCCCAACGAGCGCGTCGCCCGCAGGGCGGCCACGTCCTGGACGAGGTTGCCGACCTGGCCGTAGCCGAGCGTGACGCTGCGCACGCCCTGGGTGGCCGCGAGCAGCCCCTCCAGGATGCAGACCGCGATGGCGATCGAGGGCGGCACGAGCGTGCCCGTCAGTGGGCCGAACGGCTCGCGGTTGACCGGCACGCCGCGTTCCGTGTACGCGCCACAGAGCCGGTCGACGTACTGCCAGTAGGCGATCGTCTGTTCGAGGTCGTACTTGCTCGTGTACGGGAGGTTGTACGTGATCGGTCCGCCCTCGAAGGACTGGAAGCCGCCCGCCAAGGTCACGGCCGCCAGCAGCCGCGGGTCGGGCGTGCCGTGGCGCACCTCGACCGGCGTGTCCACGCTGGTCACCAGCTCGCGGCAGGCCTCGACGCCGTGGTTGACCGCCGGAAAGCCGTTGAGGGCGTTCTCCTCGCCCTCCCGTGAGGCTGCCAGCCCCTCCTCGGCGTCCGCGTAGGCGTTGTCCCGGGTGTACGAGTCGATCGTGGTCGGCAGGAGGTCGGCACCGCCCTCCCGTTCGAGGTGCTGGAGGAGGTCGATCTGGTCCTCCAGGAGGGGGACGCCGCCGCGGGGCTGGACGAGCACGCCGTCGGCCTCCTCCAGGACGGGGACGAACTGCTGTTCGGGGGCGAGCGAGTCGTGGAAGGCGACGGCGTCGTCGAGGTCGACGGCCTCGCCGGTCGGCCACTCGTCACAGACCTCGCGGGTCTCGCGGAGGAGTCGGTCGCCGGGGAGTCGCTCGTCGCGCGGCGACTCCTGGCCGCGGTCGCTCATCTACGAGCGGACGCGGGCGTGGTCGGCCTCGCTCTCGGCCGCCCGCTCGCTCTCGGCCTCGCCGAGGTCCGAGCGGAGCGTCTCGACGACGTCGTCGAAGTCGGCCTCGGCGGGGAACACCCGGTCGAAGCCGAGCCGGCGAAACCGCCGCCGGACGGTCTCGAAGTCGGTCTGACCGACGGCGAGGTTGCCGCCGATGTACGTCACCAGGTCGAGGTCGGCCTCCCGGAGGTGACCGTGCAGGCCGCCACAGTCCTGCTCGGCGTGACCGTACAGCGACGACACGAGGACGGCGTCGGCGTCCTCGTCCTCGGCGGCCGAGACGAAGTCCGTCTGGGGCGTCTGGGCGCCCAGGTTCGTCACGTCGAAGCCGGCCTCCTTCAGCGCGTGTTCGAGCAGGGTGATCCCGACGACGTGCGCGTCCGACCCGACCGTCCCGAGGACGACCGATGCACGTGTGCCTCGCATCCTACACTCGGCGCGACACTCTCCCCCGGGATAAGCATAACGGTCGTTAATTATGTTTGGGGACCGTTGGCACGCACGACCGGAAGGCGCTTCCGTCGGGCGCCGCAGGTGCCGAGAGATGGCAGACGTCGAGCCCAGGGAAGCGATGGCACGCGCCCTCGACCTGGCGGAGGCGGCCGCCGCGGCGGGCGACGAGCCCTTTGGCTCCGTGCTCGTCTACGGCGAGAGCGTGATCGAGGAGGAGCGCAACACCGTCGCCACGGACGACGACCGCACCGCCCACCCGGAGCTGAAGCTCGTCCGGTGGGCCGGCCGGAACCTCTCGCCGGAGGAGCGTCGCCGGACGACCGTATACACGAGCACCGAGCCCTGTCCGATGTGCGCAGGGGGGATCTACAACGTCGACCTGGGCCGGGTCGTCTACAGTGCGAGCGCGGAGGTGCTGTCGATCGTCGCCGGCGGCGAGCCCGGGCCGCGCTGTGCGGAGATCGTCGGCGACCGGACGGACGTCGAGGGACCGGTCCTGCCCGAGCGCGGCCGCGACGTGCACGAGGCGTTCTGGTGACCGGTCGCGGTCAGTCGGGCACCGCGGCGCCCGGACCGTCCGCCCGGGGCGACGCCGCCAGCGAGAGGAAGTTACCGATCACCTCGTGGCCGACGCCGGTGAGTACGGACTCGGGGTGGAACTGCACGCACTCGACGGGATGGTCGCGGTGACGCACGCCCATGACGAGAGGCGCCGTGTCCTCTCCGTCGGCGACGGTATGGGCGGAGACGGCGACGCAGTCGGGCACCTCGGCGGCGACCAGCGAGTGGTACCGTCCCGCCGGAAACCGCTGGTCGAGCCCGTGGAACACTCCTTCGCCGTCGTGTTCGACGCGGGAGGTCTTGCCGTGGACCGGCGCCGGCGCCCGCCCCACCTCGCCGCCGTAGGCGTACACCGCGGCTTCGAGTCCCAGACAGACGCCCAGCGTGGGCACCTCGGGGCTGACCTCGCGGAGCACGTCGGTCGTCACCCCCACGTCGCGCTCGTTCCGGGGGTGGCCCGGCCCGGGACTGAGGACGACGGCGTCGGGGTCGGTGGCGCGCACGTCCTCGACGGCCGCGGTGTTGCGCAGTACCGTCGCCTCGGCGCGCTGGCTCACGTACTCGACGAGGTTGTAGGTGAACGAGTCGAAGTTGTCGACGACGGTCACCCTCACGCGGGGTCACCCCCCGCAGACTCCGCCCGGCCCTCGACGGGGTCCTCGGCCGTCTCGGCAGCTGTGGCGTCGTCGACGTCGACGCGGACCCGGTCGAGCGCGTCGAGGGTGCCCCGCATCTTCCGTTCGGTCTCCGCGAACTCGCTCTCGGGATCGGAGTCGGCGACGACTCCCGCGCCGGCGCGGACCGTGACGCGGTCGCGGTCGTCGCCCCCTGTGACGCGGTCGCGGTCGTCACCCCCGTCCGCCGCGGGCGCGACGCCCTGCTCGACGGTCGCGGTGCGGATGACGATCGCCACGTCGGCGTCGCCGGTCCAGTCGTAGTAGCCGACGCCGCCGCCGTAGACGCCGCGGGGTTCGTCCTCGGTGTCGTCGATCAGCTCCATGGCGCGGACCTTCGGCGCGCCGGTGAGCGTGCCGGCGGGGAACGCCGCCCGGGTGGCGTCGAAGGCGTCCGGCGCGCGGTCGACGGCTTCGGTCGGGCCGCCGGCCAGGCGCCCGGAGACCGTCGACTCGATGTGCTGGACGTGGGAGTACTTCAGCACGTTCATGAACTCCTCGACCTCGACGCTGCCGGGGGCGGCGACGCGGCGCACGTCGTTGCGCGCCAGGTCGACCAGCATCGTGTGCTCGGCGCGTTCCTTGTCGTCGGCGAGCAGTTCGCCCGCGAGCCGGCGGTCCTCGACGGGGCTGGCCCCGCGGGGACAGGTACCCGCGATCGGGTTGGCCGTGACGCGGTCGCCCGCGACGGAGACGAGCGTCTCCGGGCTGGCGCCGACGACGCGCAGGTCGTCGAAGCCGAGCAGGTACATGTACGGCGACGGATTGACCCGGCGCAGGGCGGCGTACAGCCCCAGCGGGTCGACGTCGCCGTACAGCCGTCGCGACCGGGAGAGCACGCACTGGTACACCTCGCCGTCGAGGACGGCCTCTCTCGCCCGCTCGACCGCCCGCTCGTACGTCTCGCGGGGGTCGGCCTCCTCGCGCTCGATCCGCGCTCCGGCGGGAGCGGGCGCCTCGGCGGTCGCCAGGCGCTCGCGCACCGCTGCCGCCTCCGCGAGGACGGCGTCGTACGTCTCGCCGGCGCTTGCGCCCGGCGAGAGCGGCGGCGTGGCGACGAGTTCGACCGTCCCCTCGCGGTGGTCGATCGCGAGCACCCGGGTCGCCAGCACGAAGCCCGCGTCCGGCGTCCGCGTCTCCGGCCGCTCCAGGCCGACCTCCGCGAGACGCGTGGCGTAGACGGCGTCGTACGAGCAGAAGCCGACGAGACCGCCGTTCAGTCGCGGCCGCGCGGCGCGGGCGCCGAGCGGCTCGTCGTCGAAGCCGGCGAGACGGACGTCCGGCAGCGCCGTTCGCAGGGCGTCGAACGCGTCGCGGTCGTCGCCGGTCGCCGAGTCGGTTCCGACCCGGTCGAGGACGGCGTGGTCGCCGAGCGGTTCCACGTCCGTCTCGCCGCCTCGAACGCGGACGGCCGCGAGCGGGTCGTAGCCGACGAAGGAGTAGCGGGCGTGGCGGTCGGCGCTGTCGGCACGGAAGGCGCCGTCGGGGTCGCTCGACGGCGTCTTACCGGCGCTCTCGAGCAGGAAGGCGTACCCGGGGTCGCCGACGGCGTCGACCTCGACGGTGCGGCCGGTCAGGGCCGCGTACGCCGACAGCGGCGTCGCCTCGACGTCGAGGTCGACACGGAGCCGGACGACCGCCGGCCGGTCGCCCTCGGCGAGCGAGACGAACGTCTCGCGGTCCGTCTCCGGGGCGATCACGGCTCCACCGCCGCGGGTCGGGAGTCGTCGACCGACCGCGCCTCGCGGACGAACCGGCGCACGACGTCGGCCTGCTTCAGACCCTCACTCTCGCGCTCGACGCCGCTGGCCACGTCGACGGCGTACGGCCCGACGGTGCGGACCGCCTCGGCGACGTTGTCGGGGGTGAGACCGCCGGCGAGAAAGACCGGTGCGTCCAGGTCGGCGACGGTTTCGGCCGTCCGCGTCCAGTCGTGTGTCTCGCCGGTGCCGCCGGCGCCGGCGTCGTCGAGCGAGTCGACCAGCAGCGCGTCGGCGACGCCGTCGTACCGGCGCAGGTCCTCCGGGGCGTCGGCGTCGACGGCGACGATCACGTCGACCGACAGTTCGCTGCCGACCCGCAGGATACGTCGCGGGCTCGCGCCGCCGTGTAACTGGACGGCGTCGGGCTCGGTCCGCTCGACCAGTTCGCGCGCGCGATCGGTGGTCGCGGCCATCGTCACGAGCACCGTCGAGACGCCCGGGGGAGCGGCATCGAACAGGTCACTCGCCCGGTCGGGCGACACCTCCCGCGGGGTGTCGACGCTCGCGTCGACGATCGCACCCAGACAGTCGGCGCCGGCGTCGACCGCCGTCCGCAGGTCGCGCTCGCGGGTGAGGCCACAGACCTTGACGCGGGTGTGCCGGCTCATCTGCGTGTCGGAGCCGTCTCCGTCAGCGAGGCGAGTGCCTCGGCCGCGGCGCCGGACTCTACGGCCTCGCGGGCGCGGTCGACGCCGGCCGCGATCGTGTCGGTCTCGCCGGCGACGTAGACCGCCGCGCCGGCGTTGGCGACGACGATGTCCCGCTTGGCGCCCTCCAGGTCACCCCGGAGGATCGCACGCATGTCGGCGGCGTTGTCCTCCGGGTCGCCGCCGGCGACGGCCTCGACCGGGTGGCGCTCGACCCCCAAGTCGGCGGGCGCGAGCGTGTCGGTCTCGACGTCGTCGCCGTCGACCTCGGCGACGCGGGTCTCGCCGTGGACGGCGATCTCGTCGAGCCCGTCGCCGTGGACCACCAGCGCCCGCTCGACGTCCATCCGGGCCAGCGCCCGGGCGAGCACCGGCACGAGGTCGGGGTCGTAGACGCCGACGACCTGGGCGTCCGCGCCGGCGGGGTTCGTCAGCGGGCCGAGCACGTTGAAGACGGTGCGTATCCCCAGCTCGCGGCGCGGGCCGACGACGGCCTTCATCGCGGGGTGAAAGACGGGCGCGAGCATGAAGCCGACGCCCTCGCGCTCGATCGTCTCCTCGACGGTCGCTGGCCCGGCCTCGACGTCGACGCCGACCGCCTCCAGCACGTCAGCGCTGCCCGACGAGGAGGAGACGGAGTAGTTGCCGTGCTTAGCGACGGGCACGCCGACGCCGGCGGTGACTATCGCCGCCGTCGTCGAGACGTTGACAGTGTCGTGGTCGTCGCCGCCGGTGCCGCAGGTGTCCACGAGCGGGGTGCGGTCGGGGTCGATCGTCCGTGCCGCCTCGCGCATGCCCTCCGCCAGGCCGGCGATCTCGGCCTCGGTCTCGCCCTTGGCGCGCAGTGCCGCCAGCAGCGCGCCGGTCTGTGCCTCCGTCGCCTCCTCGAGCACCAGCCGGGTCGCCTCGCGGGCCTCCGCCTGGGTGAGGTCCTCGCCGTCGGTCGCTCGCCTCACGAACTGCTGTGTCCGATCCATGTGTGTACGACTCTGTCTTATAGTGCATGAATGTGTCCATCGACTTGAGCCTGTCGGGTCGGCGTCGGCGGTTCCGTAAAGTTCAAACGCGGGCCGGCAGTAGCCGCGATCTGAAAGGGTTCGTGGTCTAGGTCGGTTATGACACCTCCTTGACATGGAGGAGGTCGGCGGTTCGAATCCGCCCGAACCCATATAAAATATTTCACATCTCTGGACACGAGGCCAGTCGTCACCCCGGAGCGTCCGGATGACACGCACGACAGACTGTTCGTAGGTTCCGTAACTCGTGAGCGTCCGAGGGTGGCCGCTCTCACTTGATGAACAGACGGACAGGAACGACGTGGTGAACGTCCAGTTCTCGACCCGTCTCTCGTCTGTGAGCTGCCTGCGTTATTCCCACAAATAGTGCAGCGAAAGTTGTCACGACGAAGTGCCCGCCGTCGTTGGCGGTCCCACCTCCCCCCAGACGAGGTGTCCGTCCCCACGTAGAGATCTTCGCCCCAGCATGCCGGCGAGCAGTAAACGCTGTTCAGTGAGGCCCGACGCTCGAACTCAGTACCACAGTTCGGACACGTTACCGACACCTGTCGCTTGGTCGGCTCGTGCGAGCACGCCTCGCTACAGAACTGACCGTCACGGACGGACAGATAGTGACGGAACTCGTCACCACAGGCCTCGCGGGTGCCGGTCTCGAACGACTCACTCTCTGTAATACCGTGACGGCCGAGCCAGTACGACACGGTTGAGGCTGCGACACCACACTCCGATGCGATTGTTTCCACCGATCGAGACCGACCGATGAACTGCTCGCGTAACCGATCGTCGTCTTGACACGGTTCGTCGCGTTCGATCTCGTGTCGAGAGAGCCACCTGTGGACAGTGCTGGGCGAGACACCACACTCCTCGGCGGTAGACCGTGCTGAGCGACGGCGGCCGACGTACTGACGACGTAAGTACTCCGGATCCCTGTACCGTCGATCTGTTGGCGTAACGGGTCGTGGCTCGTCATCCGTGCTAATGATGTGAGGAAAGTGGACGTTACACCCGGAGCGATGACGTACCGGTCGGCCTAAGACGACGGTCGTCCCGAGCACCGATGGCTGCACTCGCCCACTCCGGGCACACGACCGACCGTACGACTATGTGTTTCGACGTGTGACCGACTCACACGAATGTCGAGACTCTGGCGGCGACTCAGGCGAAACGCCGGCGGCGTAGCGGTGCTGCTGTGGCGGCGGGCGCTCAGACCGGCGAACCTGGGCGGGCTGCTGGGACTGGCGGTCGCGCTGGGAAGCGCCGGCGGGGCAGTCGTCGAGTTGACGGCCGGCCGGGCAGTGTCGGCGGCGATCGTCGCCGTCTTCGGCGGGGTGGCGCTGTACGCCGCCGGGACGAGCTTTCTCGGCCGACCGCTCCGGGCGATGGCGGTCCTGCTCGTGGGCCTGCTCGTGGTCGGCGGCGGCGGGCATGCGCTCGGGGTTCGCGCCGGCGGGGGCGGACACCGACTCCAGCAGGACGACACCGCCGAAACGACCGTGACGGGCGACCACGGCGCCTCGGCGACCGCTGCGGAGTCGAATGCGGCCACCGAGTCCGACGACGGAAGCAGTCCGGTGGACGGTCACGGCGACGGCTGTGGCGGCGTGCCGGTCCCCGGCTGACCGACCGCCGGCGTCGGCCCGCCGGCGGCGATACTCCGTTGGCGGCGAGCGCGACCCGTGAGAGCCCGCCGTCGACACCTGCTTACGTCTGCCGGTCCCGGACGGGGACGGGCTCGTTCTCGGCGTGGGCGCGCACCCACAGCTGTCCGATGCGGGAGAGCCGTGTGCGGTAGGACTTCCCGTCGCGGCGCTGCTCGACGTAGCCCTTGCCGCCGGGGCCGAGTCGGTCGACGTTGTAGATGACCTTCGAGCGGAAGCTGTCGGTGTACTCCTCGCCCAGCTCCGCGGCGAGAGTCTCCGCCAGCCCGGAGACGGAGTCGAACTCGCCGTGGTCGCCGAGGGTGAACAGTACGAGCTCCTCGAACGGCTCCACCGGCGAGAACGACGCCACCGGCAGCTCGATGACGTGGGAGCCGTCGAACTCCTTCGCGCCGACCGTGGTGCCACGCTCGTCGAACTCCTCGATGAGCTGTCGGCCCTCCGAGAGCCACGCCCGGAGCCGGTCGTCGTCACCGTCGACGTCGCGGTCGTCGCCGTCGGCCGCCGCGCCCGCCAGCTCCAGCCCCGTCCGGAGACACTCCGCGAGCTCCGTCTCGAGATACTTCTCCGGGGCGGTGTAGTAGGTGTGGATGCGGTCGCGGTCCTCCGGTCGCTCGACCATGATCGAGTGGGCCGCCGTCGCGAAGCCGAAGGAGACGGGACGAGGCATCGAGGAGACGTTGACCCACACCTCCCGTCGGTCCGTCTCGGCGGCCCCGTCGTCGGCCGTGTCCTCGGCGTCCAGCTCCTCGTTGATGAGGTCGTACGCCTGCTCGAAGGCGGCGTCGTAGTCGTAGACGCTCGCCAGTGTCGCTCGCTCCGTGGTCGCCCCCAGCAGGTTCCGGAAGTCGCCCTCCAGCTTCTCCGCGAGGTTGCGGGAGTACTCGACGTTGGCCTCGCTGCCGACCGCCCCCTCCAGCAGTACTACCCGGTCGACGTCCATCTGGTCCCGCACCAGCGGGGCGATGATCCGGTCGTAGTCGAAGCCGACCGGCACGACGTGGGTCTGCATACTCGGGCGGAGACGGCGACCCGAAAAAAGGGTCGTGCTTCCCGGTGCCCCGCGCCCCGTCGTCAGCGCAGGTCGACCCGGTCCAGTGTCGTCATCTTGTGCCAGGCGTCGACGAAGTCGTCGACGAACTGCGCCTCGGCGTCGTCGGCGCCGTAGACTCCCGCCACGGCGCGCGGACGGTCGTTCGACCCGAAGACAGGTCGACGCGAGTGTCCGTCCAGGCGAGGTCGCCGGTGTCGCGGTCGTACGCCTCGAAGACGTGCCGGTACTCGGAGGCCGGCTCCCACTCCGTCTCCATCGAGAGCAGGTCGACGAAGAAGTCGTTCGTCGGCGTGCCCGGTCTGTCGGTGAGGACGCCGTGGTCGGAGCCGCGGTAGTTCGCACCCAGAGCGTGCATACCGCCTACGAGCACCGTCGTCTCCGGCACCGTGGTGTTCAGGAGTTCGGCGCGGTCGACCAGCAGTCCCTCGGCGTCGTCGCCGCGGTAGTGGTGGAAGCCGTCGGCGGTCGGTTCGAGCGCCTCCAACGACTCCACGTCCGTCCGGGTCTGGGTGGCGTCGACCCGTCCTCGCTCGAACGGCACCGTCACGCCGTGTCCACGTCGCCGGCCGGTCACCGGAGTCGCCAGAACGTCTCCCGGCCGCCGCCGACGGGGGGCTGCGGACGGAGAGAACTTTGATTACGCTCGGCGGCCAACTGCACGGAGAGATGGACATTTCTGCGATCGCCACGCCGGAGTTCGAGTCGGTCGACGTCGACACGCACGACGGCGAGTACCGGAACGTGCTCACTGAGCGCGACCTCCTGCAGTCACACGTCGAGGACGACGCCAAGGTAGCCTCGCTGACCAAACCCTCGCGGAACGACCCCGCTCCGAAAATCGACCGCGACGAGGACGTCCGCGAGACCGCCCGGATGCTGATCGAAGGCGGCGTGAAGGTCGCGCCCGTCTTCGAGGGCGACTCGTTGTGGGGGATCGTCACCGCCGACGCCATCCTCAAGGCCGTCATCGAGAACCTCGACTCCCTGCGCGTCGAGGACATCCACAGCGAGGACGTCGTCACGGTGCGAGAGGACGACGGCGTCGGCCTCGTCATCAACCGGCTGCGCGAGCACGGCGTCTCCCGACTGCCCGTGCGCAACGAGAACGGCCGGCTCGCCGGCGTCGTCACGACCCACGACATCTCCGACGTCGTCGTCCGCAACATGGACACGCAGACCCGCGGCGACCGCGCCGGCGACGTCGAGCGCGTGCTCGACATGCCCGTCTACGACGTGATGTCCTCGCTGGTCGCGACGACGACGACGGGCGAGTCCGTCCGCGAGGCCGTCCGGCGGATGCTCGCGGACGACTACGGCGGCCTCGTCGTCACCCCCGAGGGCGACGACGACACCGTCGTGGGCGTGGTGACGAAGACCGACGTGCTCCGGGCGTTGTCCTACACCGAGCGCGAGCACCTCGACGTCCAGATCACCAACATCGAACTGCTCGAAGGACTGTCGCGGGACGCGGTGCGACAGTCGATCGAGGAGGTCGCCGACAAGTACAGCGAGATGCAGGTGTTACACGCCCACGTGCGCTTTCACGAGCACGAGGAGCGCATGCGGGGCACCCCGCTCGTCCAGTGTCAGATCCGCCTGCGCACCTCGGAGGGACAGGTCGCCGGCTCCGGCGAGGGGTACGGCGCCCGCAACGGCTTCAGCATCGCACTCGACAAGCTCGAACGGAACGTTCTCGAGCTGAAAGGCATCACCGCCGACGAGGAGTACCGCGGGCAGCTGCTGCGGAAGCTCGACGAACTGTAACTCGGAGCGGTGACGTTCAGGTCACGACGCCGGGGCGCTCGCCGCTCGGCGCTCGCTGTTCGCCGGGCCGTCGGTCCCGCGACGAGTCAGACGCGGTGTTTCTCGCCGAACTCCGTCTCCAGGGCGACGTACGCGCCGAGGTAGCCGCCGACGGCACTGAGCCCGGCGCTGTACGCCACCCCGATTCCGGCCACGATGAACGTGACGAGGCCGAAGCCGACCAGCGCACCGCCATCACCCGCGAGCGTGCCGATCGAGAAGAAACCGAACAGCGGGAACACCATCAGAAGCAGCGGGATCAGCCCGATCAGCCCGGCGAGTGCGCCGACCACCAGCCCGTCCGAGCGGCTGCCGCGCTGCAGGTAGCCCGCCACCGCGCCGCCGAGCACCGGCCCGACGCCGGTGAACGACAGCACCACGGCAGCCACCGCCCCGATGACCGCGTTGATCAGCGTGTCTCCTTCACCCATACACCGATCTGCTACCCCAGGGATATAACACTCCCGGAAATGAAACTCCAGCGATACTTTCCGACGCCGTCTCGTGGGGCCGCGGGTCGCCCGCGCGAGGTTTCCGCGGAGTTATGTCGCCAGCTCCCGGCGAGACGGTCATGACAGCGTCCGACACTGGACAGTCGGCGGCGGCGACGCTGGGTGTCGTTGGCGGGGGGCAGCTGGGCCGGATGCTCGCGGAGGCGGCGGCGCCGCTCGGCGTCGAGATGGTCGTCCTCGACCCGACGCCGCGCTGTCCCGCCTCGACGGTCGCCCGCGACCAGGTGGTCGCCGAGTTCGACGACATCGACGGCGTGCGCGAACTCGCCGAGCGGGTCGACGCCCTCACCCTGGAGATCGAACTCGCCGGCCCCGACGCCCTGCGTGCGGCCGCCGACGCGGCGGGCGTGCCCGTCCACCCGGACCCCGGCACGCTCGGTCTCGTCCGGGATAAGCTCGTCCAGAAGCGCCGGCTGCGGGAGGCGGGCGTGCCCGTCCCCGAGTTCCGGCGCGTCGACGACGAGGACGACCTGCGGGCGGCGCTCGACGAACTGGGGACGCCGGCGATGCTGAAGGCCCGCACCGGCGGCTATGACGGCCGCGGCAACGTGCCCGTCGAGTCGCGGGCGGCGGCGAGCGAGGCCCTGGCGACGGTCGGCGGTCCGGCGACGGTCGAGGAGTACGTCGACTTCGACCGGGAGCTGTCGGTGATGACCGTCCGCTCGGCGGCGGGCGTACACACCTTCGACCCCGCCGAGAACGTCCACCGCGAGGAGATCCTCCGCGAGTCCGTCGTGCCGGCCCGCACCACACTGGAGGCCCGGGAGCGCGCCGACACGGTCGCCCGCGAGACGCTGGCCGCCCTCGACGGTCGCGGCGCCTTCGGCGTCGAGCTGTTCGAGGTCGACGACCGCATCCTCGTGAACGAGGTCGCCCCCCGCCCGCACAACTCCGGCCACTGGACGATCGAGGGCGCCCGCGTCTCGCAGTTCGAGGCCCACGCTCGCGCCGTGCTCGGCTGGCCGCTGCCGACGGGGGCGACCGAGCGTCGCGGGTCGACCGCGACGGCGAACCTCCTCGGCGCGGTCGAGACGGAGCGACCGGTCGCGCCCGTCGTCGGCGGCGACGCGGTCGCTCCCGAGGCCGACGGGACGACGGTGGACCTGCGGCCGGCGCTCGACTCGCCCGCGAGCCTGCACTGGTACGGGAAACGGCGTCTGCGACCGCTGCGGAAGATGGGCCACGTCACCGCGACCGGCGACGACCCGCTGGCGACCGCACGACGGGTGCGCGACGAACTGGGCTTTCGCTGACCCGGTACTTTTCCTGCCGGGGCACGGAACAACGACCGATGCCGCCGCCGAACGTCGAGAGCGTCGAGGACGCCGTCGAGCGGCTGGAGGCCGGCCCCGACCCGGAGCGGCGCCACCGCGACGGGGCGGCCGGCTGGGAGGGGTGGACCGCCGCCGTGGAGCCGCTGGTCGACCGCCTCGTCGCGGGCGAGGAGCGCACCCGCGGCCGGGCGGCGACCGCGCTGGGCTGGGTCGGCGACGAGGCGGCGGTCGACCCGCTGGTCGGGCGACTGCGCGCGGACGGCAGCGACCGGGTGCGCGAGCGGGCGGCGGTCGCCCTCGGCGAGATCGGCGACGCGGACGCCGCCGACGCGCTGGCGGCGGCACTGGAGACGGAACCGAACGCGTCGGTGCGACGAGCCGTCGCCGGGGCGCTCGTCGCCTGTGGCGAGGTCGAGACCGCGGCCGAGGTCGTCGAGCGCCACGACGGTCCCGACCGCGAGGCGACGGTTCGACAGGTGGTGAGGGCGATGGCCGACGGCGACCGCGAGCGAGCGCGAGCGCGAGCGGCGGCGGTAGAGTTCCTGCTGACGGGCGCTCCGCTCCACCGGCGGGTCGCCGCCGAGTGTCTCGATCCGGGCGACGACGACGCCCGGAGCGCGCTGGTCGCCGCGCTCGACGACGCCGACCCCGAGGTGCGGGCGGCGACGGCGACCACCCTGGGGGAGTGGCTCCGCGGCGGCAACACGGACGACGGGTCGACGCTGTGGCGGCTGCTGGCACACGTCGGGCGGCGGGCGGTCGGGCTCGACGTCGACGGCACGCCCGACGCGACCGGGGACTCCCGCGTCAGGTCGGCGCTGGTGGACGCGCTCGACGACGACGACCCGCGGGTGCGACGGGCGGTCGTCGAGGCGCTGGCGGCGGCGACCGACCGCCGGGCGGTCGAGCGACGGCTCCGGGACGTCGCCGGGAGCGACTCGGACGAGTCGGTACGCCGGGCCGCGGCGCGGGCGGTCGACCGGGACGGGAACGGGCGCGGAAAGTGATCGAAAGAGCGAACCGGCGGGCGTCCGAGCGCCGGCCATGGAGCCGGAGCCGTTCCGTCCCGACGGTGGGACGACCGTCGCGGACCTGATCGACGCGCTGGAGCGCGAGGCCGAGCGCGACCGTCCGCCCGCCGAGACGCCGGAGGTCGGCGTGGTCATGGGGTCCGACTCGGACCTCGACGTGATGATGGGCACCGACGACGACCCGGGCGCGTACCACGCCCTGCGGGCGCTCGGCTTCGAGGAGCTGACCGACTACGACGACCCGCCCTCGGGAGACGCGTTCGAGACGTACGTCGTCTCCGCCCACCGCACGCCCGACCTGATGTACGCCTACGCCGAGACGGCCGCAGCGCGGGGGCTCGACGTGCTGATCGCCGGCGCGGGCGGGAAGTCCGCGGACCTGCCGAACATGACCGCCTCGATCGCCTTCCCGCTGCCGACGGTCGGCGTCCCCGTCCAGGAGAAGTCGGTCGACAGCGTGGTCGGCATGCCGACCGGCGCGCCGCTGACCGCGGTGGACGCCGGCAAGTCGTACAACGCGGCGCTGTCGGCCGCCCAGGTGCTCGCTCGCTCGGACGCCGACCTGCGCGAGCGCCTGACCGACCTGCGCGACCGGCGCCGCCGGAACGTGGCGACAGTCTCCGAGCGCCTGCACCGCCTCGGGACGCCGGAGTTCAGAGACGGGCGCGACTGACGGGACACCCGACAGGACGCCTCGACTCCGGGGCCGGCCAACCCGGCGACCGGCGCGACCGACGGCGGCTCTCCGAGCGGCCGGCACGCGCCGGCGTGGTCGGTCGCGGCCCCGCTCTCGGCCTATCGGGCGGCGGATCGGGTGTGCCGGACCGCGAGCCGGCGGGTGAACTGGAACCCTTATCTGCGTGCGTACTCAAAGAGCGGGCTACGAGCCGTGAGCTACCTCGACAGCTGGGTGGCGGTCGCGATGCTCGGGGTCGTCGCCGTCCTCATCCCGCTGGGAATGATGACGGTGTCGTGGCTGCTGCGGCCGAGCGTGCCCGAGCAGAGCAAACGCTCCACCTACGAGAGCGGCGAGGTCCCCACGGGGGACACCCGCGTCCGGTTCAAGGTCCAGTACTACATGGTGGCACTCCTGTTTCTGATCTTCGACATCGAGACCGTCCTCGTCTTCCCGTGGACGGTGATCTACCGTCGCTCGCTGTCGGCGGGCGTCGGTTTGGAGCGGGCGCTGGTGCCGATGCTCGTGTTCATCGGCGTGCTGCTGGTGGCGCTGGCGTGGGCCTGGCGCAGCGGCGCCGTCGAGTGGGCCCGCTCCTCGGCGTCGCCGGGGCGTGACGACCGGGCCCGCCGGCGGGACCGCCAGCGGCGTCGCGGGCCGCGACGCGGAGACCGCGAGCGGCCGACGACCGGCGGCGCGGGCACAGCGAGCGAGAGCACGGGGGCACGAACACGGACGCGGACACGGACACAGACCGCGGAGAGCGGAGGCGACTGACAGTGAGCACTGACGACGACGACGTGAACGCGGCGACGAAGACTCGCGAGGCGCGGCGTGGCCGGGGTGTCGACGACCGCTTCAACTCCAAGCTCCGGGAGGCCTTCGGCTCGACGCCCTTTATCCTCACCAAGTTCGACCAGTTCATGAACTGGGTGCGGGGCTCCTCGATGTTCATGCTACAGTTCGGCATCGCCTGCTGCAGCATCGAGATGATGCACACGTACGCCGTCAAGCACGACCTCGACCGCTTCGGCGCGGGCGTCCCCCGGGCCTCCCCCCGACAGGCGGACGTGATCGTCGTGCCGGGGACCGTCGTCTCGAAGTTCGCCCCCCGCATGAAGCGTATCTACGACCAGATGCCCGAGCCGAAGTTCGTCGTCTCGATGGGCTCCTGCACCGTCTCGGGCGGCCCGTTCCAGCAGGGGTACAACGTCGTCAAGGGCGCCGAGGAGGTCATCCCCGTCGACATCCACGTCCCCGGCTGCCCGCCGCGGCCGGAGGCGCTGGTCTACGGCGTCGCCAAGCTACAGGAGCGCATCACCAACGGCGAAAGCTCGCCGGTGACGGTGAAGCCGTACGAGCTGGAGCAGTTCGGCGACCTGGAGCGCGACGAGGTCGTCGAGCAGCTCGCCGAGGAGATCGACGAGGACACGCTGGTCATGCGGTACGACTGGGCTGGTTCGCCGTGAGCACGGACCGTCCCGACGACTCTGAGTCGGAGTCGGAGTCGGAGCCGGAACCGGACGGCGACGTCGAGCGCGAGGCCGCGGTCCCCGAGACCGACCCCGAAGTACAGAGAGCGCGGGCGCCGGCGACCCGGGGCGTCGACCCCGACCGTCTGGAGCGGCTGCTCGGCGACGCCGTACTCCGCCGGGACGACCAGATCAACGCCGACGCCGCCTTCGAGGTCCGGCCCGACGCCGTGCAGGACAGCCTGGAGACGCTGAAGCGACGGGCCGGCTTCGACCACCTCTCCTGTGTCACCGCACAGGAGTACGCCGACCGCTACGAGTCGATCTACCACCTGAAGAAGTACGCCGACCCCACCCAGGAGGTGTCGATCGTCGTCCCCACGTCCCGTCGCGACCCGACCAGCGAGTCCGCCGAGCCGGTCTTCCGTACGGCGGACTGGCACGAGCGCGAGGCGTACGACCTGGTGGGCGTGGAGTACGAGGACCACCCGGACCTGCGGCGCATTCTGCTGCCGGAGACCTGGCAGGGCCATCCGCTGTCGCGGGACTACGACCGCGACCGCCCGCAGATCGTCACGCTGGACGAGCACGCCAACCCGCTGAAGGAGGACCACGAGGCCGAGGCCGACGACAGCACGATGTTCGTCAACATCGGCCCGCACCATCCGGCGACACACGGCGTGCTCCACCTGAAGACCACGCTCGACGGCGAGCAGGTCGCCGACGTGGAGCCGGACATCGGCTACCTCCACCGCTGCGAGGAGCAGATGGCCCAGTTGGGTACCTACCGACACCAGATCATGCCCTATCCGGACCGGTGGGACTACGTCTCCGCCGGGCTGCTGAACGAGTGGGCCTACGCTCGGGCCGTCGAGGACATGGCCGACGTCGAGGTGCCGGATTACGCCCAGGTGATCCGGACGATGAGCGCGGAGCTGTGCCGTATCGCCGCCCACATGCTCGCGGTGGGAACGTTCGCGCTCGACGTGTACGGCGACTTCACCGCGATCTTCATGTATGCCGTCCGCGACCGCGAGCGGGTCCAGAACCTCCTCGAAGACCTCACCGGTCAGCGACTGATGTTCAACTACTTCCGCGTCGGCGGCGTCGTCTGGGACCTCCCCGAGGACCGCCAGGCGTACGTCGAGACGGTGCGAGACTTCCTCGAGGAGCTCCCCCAGGCACTGGAGGAGTACCACGACCTGCTCACCGGCAACGAGATCTTCCAGCTTCGGTGCGTGGACACGGGCGTGTTGCCGCCGGAGACGGCCAAGGAGTACGGCGCGACCGGCCCCGTCGCTCGCGGGTCGGGCGTCGACTACGACCTGCGCCGGGACGACCCGTACGGCTACTACGACGAGCTCGACTGGGACGTGGTGACGGAGGACGGCTGTGACAACTACGCCCGCGTGCTGGTGCGGCTGCGGGAGGTCGAACAGTCCGCCCGCATCGTCGAGCAGTGTGTCGACCTCCTCGAAGGCTGGCCGGCGGCCGACCGCGAGGTCCAGGCGAACGTCCCCCGCACCCTAAAGCCGGAGAAGGACGCCGAGGTCTACCGCGCCGTCGAGGCCGCGAAGGGCGAGCTGGGCGTCTACATGCGCTCGGACGGCACCGACAAGCCCGCCCGGTTCAAGGTCCGCTCGCCCTGTTTCTCGAACCTACAGACGCTGCCGGAGCTGGCCGAGGGCGAGTACGTCGCCGACCTGGTCGCCTCGCTGGGCAGTCTCGACATCGTGCTCGGAGAGGTGGACCGCTAATGGTCGTCGTGCCGGCCCAGTCCGCGACGCCGCTGCCGGACGCGATCGCCGACCTGCTCGGGCTGGAGGGCGCCACCGGACTCGTCGCCGGCGCCTTCGTCGGCGCCTTCCTCGTCGCCAACGTGATGCTGGCGATGACCGGCGTCGCCGGGCCGTGGGCCAAGCGGAAGATAACGGCGGCATTCACCGACCGCATCGCCGTCAACCGCGTCGGTCCGTTCGGGCTGCTGATCATCGTCGCCGACGCCGTTCGCCTGCTGTCGAAGGAACTGATCGTCCCGGAGAACGCCGACCGGCCCGCCTACGACCTGGCGCCGGTCGTCCTGGCGGCGTCGGCGATGCTCGGCTTCGCCGTCATCCCGATGGGCTCGGGAGTCCACCTCGCCGACCCCGAGGTGGGACTCGTCTACGTGTTCGCGGTGGCCTCGCTCGCGACGCTCGGCGTGATGATGGCCGGCTACGCCTCGGACAACAAGTACTCCCTGCTGGGCGGGCTGCGGGCGGTCGCCCAGAACGTCGCCTACGAGATCCCGCTCGTCGTCACTGCGGCGTCGGTCGTCCTCTTCGCCGGCACACTACAGACGAGCGAGATCGTCGCCGCCCAGCAGGAGACCCTCTTCACGATCGCCGGGGTCCGCGTGCCGTCCTGGTACGGCTTCGTCAACCCCTTCGCGTTCGCGCTCTTTGTGGTCGCAAACCTCGCCGAGGTGGGACGGAACCCGTTCGACATCCCCGAAGCGTCCACCGAGATCGTCGCCGGCTTCCAGACGGAGTACTCCTCCGTGTACTTCGTGCTCATCTACCTGGGCGAGTTCCTGCACATCTTTCTGGGCGGCGCCGTCGTCGCCACCGTCTTCCTGGGCGGGCCGGCCGGCCCGTTCCTGCCCGGCATCGTCTGGTTCACGGTCAAGATCTGGGCGGTGTTCCTGTTCACCCAGTGGGCGCGCTCGGCCGTCCCGAGAGTGCGCATCGATCAGTTGATAGAGATCGGCTGGAAAGTGATGTTGATGCTCGCGTTCGCCAACCTCGTGTTCACCGCGATCGTCGTGGGGGTGATAACGTGATCGGCGTCCTCAAGTCGATGGCGACGACGATGAAACACGCACTCGGCGGCACCACCTTCACCGTCGAGTACCCTGACGAGGAGCCAGAAGTGAGCCCGCGCTTCCGGGGCATCCACAAGTTCAGCCAGGAGCGCTGTATCTGGTGTCGCCAGTGCGAGACGGTCTGTCCGAACGACACCATCCAGATCGTGATGGACGACCAGCGCAACGGCGAGCAGTACAACCTCCACGTCGGCCAGTGTATCTACTGCCGGCTCTGCGAGGAAGCTGAAGTCGGTGCCCTGGTACAACGACATCGACCCGCTGGAGTCGCGGGACCCCGACCGCGGCGCCTGGATCGGCGAGGGCGACGGCGAGGTCGACTACCAGTAGCTGACGGCCACCGTGCGGTCGCTAATCCGTCCGTCCGTCGCCGTGTGCGTCGAGACGGACCGAGCCGGGTCGTGTCTCGGTCGACCGAGGGAGTTCTCGCCCGGCCGGCGGAGACTCCGCAATGTTGAAACGCATTCCGGAGCAGGGTAGGAACAGTGGTCACGCCCCTGTCCGAGCTGATCGCGTTCGCGCTGTTCGCGCTGGTGACGGTCGGCAGCAGCGTCGGGGTCGTGCTCGTCGAGGACGTCTGGCACGCCGCGCTCCTGTTGGGCGTGGCGCTGTTCGGCGTCGCGGTTCTGGTGTTGGTCACCTTCGCCGTGATGCTCGTCCGCGAGGAGGACGACGACGTCGAGCCGCCGACGGAGGACGCCGACGACGTGCCGCCGGCAGGTGAGGGGGTGGAGGCGTGACGACCCGGCCGCGCCTGCGCCTGGGGCGACATCTCCTGCCGGGGCTGGTCGCCGTCGGCCTCTTCGTCGTCCTGGCGGTCGGCGTGCTCGCCGCGCCGCTCGGGGCCGCCGCCGGCTTTCCGGCGGAGGGGTCGCTCGCGGAGGCGAACGTCACCGCCGAACTCGCCGACGGCGGCTCCGTCGACGGCGGCTCGTACGCCAGCGAGTTCGACGGCTCGACCACGCGGGTGACCGTCGACCGCGGTGACGGGACGGTAGCGCACACCCTCACCGCCGCCGACGTCGCCGCCGAGCGGGAGGGCGACACGACCTACGCCGTCGTCAGCGTGCCGGCCGACGGCGAGCGGGTCGGCCTGGAGCGGATCCCGATGGTCGACCACGGCGAGGCGGCGGCCGGGCCGGGCGCCCAGGTCGAGGGGGTCGACCGCTCGGCCGAGCCGGGACCGGAGACGGGGGTCCACGCCGTCGCCCGTCGGGGATCGATCACCGAGACCATCGGCTACGCGATGTTCGACCTGCGTTCCGTGCAGCCGCTGCCCGCCGAGAGCTTTCTCGTCGTGCTGTTGCTGGTCGCGGTCGTGCTCGACGCCGCCCTGGAGGCGGCGGTCTACCTCGCGCGCCGCGGCGACGACGAGGTGCTCACCGCGATCGGCCGGGGCGAGGAGGGGGGTGAGCCCTGATGGCGGTGCCGACGAGCTACTACGTCGTGCTGTCGGCGGCGATGTTCTGTGCCGGGCTCTTCGGCATCCTCACCCGTAGCAACGCCCTGACGTTTCTGATGAGCGTGGAGCTGATGCTCAACGCGGCGAACGTCAACTTCGTCGCCTTCTCCTTTCATCACGGCAACCTCACCGGGCAGACGTTCGCGCTGTTCGCGATGGCGCTCGCGGCGGCGGAGGTGGCGATCGGCATCGGGATCATCGTCACGCTGTACCGCAACTTCGGCGGTACCGACGTGACGATCGCACGAGAGATGCGATGGTAGCATGTACGAGTACGTACCCGCCGTCCCGCTGCTGCCGCTCGTGGCCTTCGTCGTCGCGCTGGTCGCCGGTCGTTACATGCCGAAGCGGGGCGCTTTGGCGGGCGTCCTCGCGGCCGCGGGCTCGCTCGTGCTCTCGGTCGCCGCCGTCGTCGAGCTGGCCGGCGGCCAGGCTCACGCCGAGACGCTGTTCACGTGGGCGGGCGTCCCCGGGCTCGAGCTGACCGTCGGCTACCTGGTCGACCCGCTGTCGGCGGCGATGCTCGTCGTCGTCTCGCTGGTGGCGGTGCTCGTCCACGTCTTCTCGCTGGGCTACATGAACGACGAGGGCGAGACCGGCCTGCCCCGCTACTACGCCGGGCTCGGTCTCTTTACGTTCTCGATGCTCTCGTTCGTGCTGGCGGACAGTCTACTGGTCGCCTTCGTCTTCTTCGAGCTGGTAGGGCTGTGCTCGTACCTGCTCGTCGGCTTTCACTTCCGCGAGGAGGCGCCCTCGAGCGCGGCGAAGAAGGCCTTTCTGGTCACCCGCTTCGGCGACTACTTCTTTCTCGTCGGACTCGTCGGCGTGGTCGTCACCTTCGGCACCAGCGCCTTCGTCGGCGACGGGGGGAGCGAGGCGTTTCCCGTCCTCGCCGAGGCGGTGCTCGCCGGCGAGCTGTCCGCCGACGCGGTCACCACCTTCGGGTTCGCGCCGGAGACGTGGTTCGCCGTCCTCGGCCTGCTCGTGCTCGGCGGGGTGATCGGCAAGTCCGCGCAGTTCCCGCTGCACACCTGGCTGCCCGACGCGATGGAGGGGCCGACGCCGGTCTCCGCGCTGATCCACGCCGCGACGATGGTCGCCGCCGGCGTCTACCTCGTCGCCCGAACGTACGGTTTCTACGCGCTGCTGCCGGAGGTGCTCGCCGTCATGGCGTTCGTCGGCGGCTTCACCGCCCTGTTCGCCGGGACGGTGGGCTTGGTGAAGGACGACCTGAAGCAGGTGCTCGCCTACTCGACGATATCGCAGTACGGCTACATGATGCTCGCGCTGGGCGCGGGCGGCTACGTCGCCGGCTTCTTTCACCTCACCACCCACGCCGTCTTCAAGACGCTGCTGTTTCTCGGGGCCGGCTCGGTGACAGTCGCGATGCATCACGAGGAGGACATGTGGGAGATGGGCGGTCTGCGCGAGCGGATGCCGGTCACTTACTACACCTTCCTGGCCGGCTCGCTCGCTCTGGCGGGGATATTCCCCTTCGCCGGCTTCTGGTCGAAGGACGAGGTGCTGTTCGAGGCGCTCGTCCACGGGCTCGGCGGCAACCCGCTGCTTCTGGGTGCGTACGTGATGGGGCTGCTCGCGGTGCCCGTCACCGCCTTCTACACCTTCCGAATGGTGCTACTGACCTTCCACGGCGAGCCCCGCTCCGCCACCGCCGAGGATCCGGAGCCGGTACGCTGGAACGTGAAGGGGCCGCTCGTGGTGCTGGGGGTGCTGGCGACCGTCGCCGGCGTCGTCAACCTGGTGCCCGTCCACGAGTTCGTGCCCGCGGTGCCGGAGGTCCTCCACGACTGGCTGTTTCACGGCCCCGAGGGGCTCGACGGCGAACACTACGAGGAACTCACGAGGCGGTTCGCCGGCTACACCGCCGGCACACTCGTCGCCGGCGAGGCCGGCACCGTTCTCGTCTCCGCGGGCGTCTCGCTCGCGCTGGGGCTGGCCGGCGTCGTCGGCGCCTACCGGCTGTACGGCGTCGCCCGGCCGACGGAACACACCGACCGTCTCGGGGCGGTCGAGACCGTGCTGTACGACGGCTATTACCAGGACGAGTACCAGGTCTGGCTGGCCGACCGCACGGCCGACCTGGCGAAGGTCGCCAACCGCTTCGACCAGGGCGTCGTCGACGGCGTTGTCGACGGCGTCAGCAGCGTCGGTCTGCTCTCCGGCCGCCGCCTCCGTCGCGTCCAGACCGGCGTCGTCACCAGCTACGCGCTGGCGATCGCCGTCGGCCTGACCGTCGTCCTCGTCGTCGTCGGCCTCGTCGGAGGGTGGTTGCCGTGACGGTCGAGGCGCTGATCGTCGCCTGTCTGCTCGGGGCGGCGGTCACCGTCTTCGCGCCGAACCGGGTCGCGAGCCGGGTGGCGCTGCTCGCCAGCCTCGTCCCGGTGGCGATATCGGCCTGGATGTACGCCACCTTCTCGGGCGTCGGCAACGCGCTGGTCGACGGCACGGTCGCCGAGGGTGACATCGCCTTCGAGACGACCGCCGAGTGGGTCGAACTCGGCCAGTACACGCTCCGCTGGCACGTCGGCCTGGACGGCATCAGTATGCCGCTGGTCGCGCTGACGACGGTGCTCACGTCGCTCGCGGTCGTCAGCTCCGTCTCGGCGATAGACGAGCGGCAGTCGCAGTTCTACGGGCTGATGCTGTTCGTGGAGGCCGGCCTGCTCGGCGTGTTCTCCGCGCTCGACTTCTTCGCCTGGTTCGTCTTCTGGGAGGGCGTGCTGGTGCCGATGTACTTCCTCGTCGGCGTCTGGGGCGGCCCCCGACGTCTCGCTGGTGTTCGCGCTGGGCCCGGCAGTCGACTCCTTCGACATGGTCGCCGTCGCCGGGGCGCTGCGGGACGGGGCACTGACCGGCGCCCTGGGCCTGACCGCCGACGCCCTGGCGCTGGTGGCGTTCGTGGCGATGTTCTTCGGCTTCGGCGTGAAGGTGCCCGTCGTCCCGCTGCACACGTGGCTGCCCGACGCTCACGTCGAGGCACCCACCCCTGTCTCGATTGTGCTGGCCGGCGTCCTGCTGAAGATGGGTACCTACGCCCTGCTACGGTACAACTTCACGATGCTCGCGGAGGTGGCCCGGCGGCCGACGGTCGCCACCGCCGTCGCCGTCGTCGCCGTCGTCTCAGTGCTGTACGGCGCCGTGCTCGCGCTGGCGCAGTCCGACCTGAAGCGGATCGTCGCTTACTCCTCCGTCTCCTCGATGGGGTACGTCCTCCTGGGACTGGTAGCGTACACGGTGTACGGCGTCGGCGGCGCCACCTTCCAGATGGTCAGCCACGGG
>PXSK01000004.1:0-50195 GCA_003022865.1 Halobacteriales archaeon SW_5_70_135
GGCGTCGCGCATGCCGTCCCCGAGCAGGTTGAACCCCAGGACGGTGAGCGCGAGAAAGAAGCCCGGGAAGAACGACATCCACCACTTCAGCGTGAGCAGGCCGTTGTTGACGCCGTTCGACAGCATCAGTCCCCAAGAGGGCGTCCCGGCCTGGGCGCCGAAGCCCAGGAACGACAGTGCCGCGAGGTCGATGATGGCGAGCCCGAAGTTCAGCGTCGACTGGACGGTGATCGGCGCCAGCGTGTTCGGCAGGATGTGGCGCACGAGCACCCGCCAGTCTCGCGCGCCGAGCGCGAGCGTGGCGTCGACGTACTCGTCTTCGAGCACCTTCAGGGCGGCCCCACGAACGACGCGGGCGAACCGCGGCGTGTACACGAGCGTCAGCGCGAAGACGGCCTTCCAGAGGCCGGCGCCGAAGGTGGCGACGATCGCGAGGGCGAGCAGCAGGGAGGGGAACGCGAGCAGCACGTCCATCGTCCGCATGATGAGGTTGTCCACCCAGCCGCCGTAGTAGGCGGCGACGACGCCGAGGCCGACGCCGACCGTCGTCGAGCCGGCGACGGCGACGGTGCCGTACTGCAGGGCCAGCCAGGCGCCGTGCAGCGTCCGCTTGTAGATGTCCCGCCCCTGGGCGTCGGTGCCGAACAGCTGCTCGGTGGCGGCCGCCCCGCCGGTCCAGCCCGGCGGCGCCCGGTCGGGCACCTCGCCCAGCCGCGAGGTGGTGATCGCCCCGTAGTCGAGGGCGATCTGCGAGTAGACGGCGACAGCGAGCATCGCCCCGAGGATGCCCGCTCCCAGCAGCGCCAGCCGGTTCGAGGCCAGCTCCGAGAGGAACTGCGACGCCCGCAGTCGGTCGACGACGCTGCGCTCGGCGACCTCGTTGACGGAAGCGTCCTCGGTGGGCGAACTCATCGGCGATCACCGCCGTCTCGGCGACCCGCGCCGGCGTCACACGCCGGACGTCGGAGGCGGGGGCAGCCGGCGACGGTGCTGTCGTGGACGTGAACGTAGATGGGCGTGTCCGGAGTCATTGTTCGATTCGCGGGTCGAGGTAGCTGTAGGTGACGTCGACGACGAGGTTGACGAGCGTGAACAGGAGCGCGAAGGTGAGCACGGCCCCCTGGACGACGGGGTAGTCCGAGGCGCCGATGGCGTCGACGATGAGCCGACCCATGCCGCCGATGCCGAAGACGGTCTCGGTGAGCACGGCCCCGCCCAGTAGCGTGCCGAACTGGATGCCGATCACCGTCACGACGGGGATGAGCGCGTTGCGGAAGCCGTGTTTCATGACGGTGATCTTCGCGCCCTGGCCTTTGGCGCGGGCGGTGCGCATGTAGTCCTGCCTGACGACTTCGAGCATCGAGGAACGCATCATTCGGGAGACGAGCGCCATCGAGTAGATGCCGATCACCGCGGCGGGCAACAGCAGGTGTTCGGCGGCACTGACGAAGGCGTCGACGTTGCCCAACAGCAGCGTGTCGACCGTCACCATCCCCGTCAGCGGCAGTCGCACCCCGAACAGCGTCCAGGTGTCCGGCAGGAAGGTTCCGGCGTCGATGCGGCCGCTGGTCGGCAGCACGCCCAGAAACGTCGAGAACAGCAGAATGAGCATCGGCCCAGACCAGTAGATCGGCACCGACAGCCCCGTCAGCGCGCCCACCCTGGTGACGTGGTCCGTGACCGAGTCCTGCTTCACCGCCGCCAGCAGCCCCGCCGGGATGCCGAAGAGAACACCCATCAACTGGCCGTACAGCGCCAGCTCGACGGTGACCGGCAGGCGGTCGACGAGTACGCCCCGAACGGGCTGGCCCTTCGCGATCTGGTAGGAGTCGCCGAAGTCGAACCGGGCGGCGTCGACCAGGAAGTCGACGTACTGCACCGGCAGCGGCTCGTTCAGTCCCAGTGCCCGTCGGACCTGTCCGATCTGCTCCTCGCTGGCGCGCTGGCCGGCGACGATCCGCGCCGGGTCGCCGGGCGCGAGATGGAGGATGCCGAACACCATCGTCCCCACCCCGAACAGTACGGGCACCAGCAGCAGCAGTCGCTCGACCACGAACCGCCTGGAGACCATTCGACTGCATCGGTCTGACAGCGCGACCGACTAAACGCTTGCGGGGACGCCGACACGACGGCGGCGTGAGTCGTGACTGACCGCGCCGGGAACGGGGCGCGCTGTGACGGGCCGCGCTACTGGACGGCCTCGTTGACGCCGCGCAGCGTCTCGGCGTAGTCGACGAACACCCACGGCGCCTCGTCGTGGGCGAGCCGGTTGGCCTCCGTGTACATCTCCTCGCGCTCGTCCTGGTCGAGGGTGGCCTGGGCCTCGCGCACAGTCTCCATGTAGTCGGTGTTCGCCCAGCCGCTGACGTTCAGCGTCGAGTAGCCCTCGGTGTCGAAGCTGACCCAGTCCTGGCCGTCCGGCACGGCGTCGAGGTCGACCTTCGGGTCGAGCAGGACGTACAGAAAGTTGTCCGGGTCGGCGTTGTCGGTGTACCAGCCGAGGAAGCAGGCGTCGTGCCGGCCCTGGGCGGTGTACTCCAGGTAGGAAGTGAACGTCGAGAACTGGTTGATGTTCACCGCGTCGACGGCGTCCAACTCCTCCAGGTCCGACTTCACCTGCTCCGCGGTCTGGATCGGACTGGGGTTGTAGCCCCGCGGGTTCGAGAACGTCGCCAGCTCGAACTCCAGGCCGGTCTGGTCGGCGTCCTCGAGCAGGGACTGGGCCTCCTCCTTGTCGGTCTCGTACGGTTCGAGCTCCTCGTTGTGCCCGAGTACGTCCGGCGGCAGCGGCTGGCTGGCCTGCGTGGCGAAGCCCTCGTAGATGGAGTCGACGATGGCCTCCGTGTCGACGGCGAAGCTCACCGCCCGCCGCACGCGACGGTCGCGGAACGGCTCGTACCGGTCCATGTTCATCGCCATGTAGCCGACGTTGATCCCGTTCTTCCGCAGCAGTTCGGCGGAGTCGGTGTTCTGGAGCTGCTGGGAGGACTGGGAGTCGAGGTTGTCGGTGATGTGGGAGGCACCGTCTATCACGTCCTGTGCGCGGGTGGCGTTCTCGCCGATGGTCTTGAAGACGAGCTCCTCCATCTGGGGGCCGTCGCCCCAGTAGTCATCGTTGGCGGTGAGGCGCACGCGCTGGTTGGAGTTGTCGATCTCCTCGAGCTGGAAGGCGCCGGTACCGGCCGGCTGGGTGCCCAGCGCCGCCTGGTCGTCGGGGTTCGCGCCCTGTCCCTGGACCTGGTCGGCGGAGAGGATGGCCGCGGCGAACATCGCCAGGTTGCGGAGGAAGGGTGCGTACTGCTGCTGGAGTTCGATGGTCACCTCGCCGTCCTGTGAGTCGTCGACGCTGGCGACCCAGTTGCCGAAGGTGAAGGGCCCGTAGCCGGAGCGGTTCTCGTCGCCGAGATAGAAGTCGTAGTCGGAGTCGGTGAACCGCCGGATCGAGGCCCGCACGTCGGCGGCGGTCAGCTCGCTGCCGTCGTGGAAGGTGACACCGTCTCGCAGCGTCAGCGAGGCGGTCGACCCCTCCAGGCTGTACTCCGTCGCGAGCCCGTCGGCGAGCTGGCCGCCGCTGCCGGGGTCGAACTGGATGAGCTGGTCGAAGACCTGGTTGGTGACCTTCGCCACCTCGCCGGAGGTCGTCTGCTGTGGGTCGTAGTTCTGCGGGTGGTCGCCGCGGGCGTACACCAGCGTGTCCGTCCCCTCGGCCTCGACGGTCTGTAGGAACGGCCCGCCGACGGAACTCACCGTGTACGTGTCCGTGGCGCTCCGGTCGTCACCGTCGCCGCCGTCACTCGTACAGCCCGCCGCCGCCGCGGTGACCGCGGCCCCACCGGCGGCCTTCAGGAAGCTACGCCTGTCCACCGTGCGCTCGTCGGACGTCATGGGCCACGGGTTGACGAACGTAGTGTATGAAACTAACGAAACGTCTCGGTTCGTGCGGGCGTTCGCCCGGTCGGCGGGCCGTCAGCCGGCGAGACGGCGGGCGACGGGCGCCGCTGGCCGGTGACCGACAGCCCCGGCGTCCGGGTCACTTCGGGTCGTCGGACCGTCCGCCGTCGGCGCGGGCTCCGTCGCCGGCGTCCACGGTCGCCGCCGGCGTCTCGTCCACCCGGTGACAGGCCGCCGGGTGGGAGCCGGTGCCGAGCAGGGGGTCCTCGCGCTCGCAGACGCTCTCGAACCGCTCCAAGGCGGTCTCGGCGCCGCGCCAGTCGCCGTCCGCGAGCGCGTCGTACGCCGCCGCCACGGCCGACGCCGCCGCACCCAGGTCGGGGTCGGCGCCGAGGTCGTCCTCGAACAGCCGCTCGTCGAGCACCGCGTCGAACCGGTCGCGGTCGACCGTCAGCCCGTCGTCCGGACCGGCGTCGGCGTCGACGGCAGTCCCCTCACGACGGGCGGCCGCCTCGCGGACGCCGTCGAGGTCGATCGACCGGTCGGCCACCCGCTGGCGGAAGTCCATCACCGCCCGGTACGTCTCCCGGTCGAGGTCGACGTCGTCCGGCGGGATCACCTCCTGGCACCGGGTGTGAAAGTGACAGCCGGAGGGCGGGTCCACGGGGTCGGGCACGTCACCTTTCAGGATGGTCCGGTCGTCGGTGTCGGCGGTCGGGTCGGGCACCGGCACCGCCGACAGCAGCGCCTTCGTGTACGGGTGCCGCGGGTCGGCGAACAGCTCGTCCGTCTCGGCCACCTCGACCACCTCGCCCAGGTACATCACGGCGACGCGGTCGGCGATGTGGCGCACGACCGAGAGGTCGTGTGCGATGAAGACGTAGGTGAGTCCGAACTCCTCCTGCAGGTCTTCGAGGAGGTTGATGATCTGTGCCTGCACCGAGACGTCCAGGGCGGAAACCGGCTCGTCGGCGACGATGAACTCCGGGTCGACGGCCAGTGCCCGGGCGATGCCGACCCGCTGGCGCTGCCCACCCGACAGCTCGTGCGGGTAGCGGTCGTACTGTGACGGGTCGAGCCCGACGGCCTCCATCAGTTCGACCGCGCGCTGGCGTCGGCGTCGTCGCAGCGACCCCTCGCCGTCGGGCTCGATGTCGTGGATCTTCAGCGGCTCCACGAGCGTCGCCCCCACCGTCATCCGCGGGTCCAGACTGGAGAGGGGGTCCTGGAAGATCATCTGCATGTCGGTGCGGCGCTCGCGCAGTTCGCCGCGGCTCAGCGCCCCCAGGTCGTCGCCGGCGAACACCACCCGACCGTCCGTCGGCGGGTCGAGGTGGAGGACCGCCCGCCCGGCGGTGGACTTGCCACAGCCGGACTCGCCCACCAGGCCGAGCGTCTCCCCCTCGAACACCTCGAGATCGACGCCGTCGACGGCCCGCACCGGCGGTTCGTCGCCGAGCAGCCCGTCGAGCCATCCCTCGGACTGGTCGTAGTACTTGCGCATCCCCTCGACCGACAGCAGCCGCTCGCCGGTCCGCGTGGAGGCACTCGCCGCGACGCCGGCCTCGGTGCCGTACTCGTCGGTGTCGAACTCCTCGAAGATGCACTTCGACCGGTGGTCGACGTCGTTCGGTCCGTGCTGGAGGTACGGGATCTCCCCCTGCCAGCAGTCCTCGACCGCCCACGGACAGCGCGGCGCGAAGTGACAGCCGTCGGGCATGTCGACCAGGTCGGGAACGTTGCCCTCGATCGGCGTCAGCCGGTCGACCTCCGCTGTGGGGATCGACTCGAGCAGCGTGTACGTGTACGGGTGCGACGGGTCGCCGAAGATCTCCTCGACGGGACCCTCCTCGACGATCTCGCCGGCGTACATCACCGCGACGCGGTCACAGGTCTCCGCCACGACGCCCAAGTCGTGGGTGATAAAGAGCACCGACATCCCGAGTTCGTCCTGCAGGTCGTCGATCAGGTCGAGGATCTGCGCCTGGATGGTGACGTCGAGCGCCGTGGTGGGCTCGTCGGCGATGAGCACGCGCGGTCGACAGGCCAGCGCGATGGCGATGAGCACGCGCTGGCGCATACCGCCGGAGAATTCGTGGGGGTACTCGTCGGCGCGGCTCTCCGGGTCCGGGATGCCGACCTGGTCGAGGATCTCGTAGGTGTCCTCCCGGACGGCCGCCTCGTCGCCGCTGCTGCGGACGGTCTCGCGGATCGCGTTCAGCCAGGTGTCTCGACGCTTGCCGCCGTGACGGTGTAGCCGCAGGCTCTCAGCGACCTGCTCGCCGACGGTCACCGCGGGGTTCAGCGACGTCATCGGGTCCTGGAAGATCACGCTCATGGCGCCGCCGCGGACCGCTCGTAGCGCCGACTCGGGCGCCGCCGTCAGGTCCAGCCGGTCGCCGCGGACGAACGGCTCCCCGCCGAACCGCTCGGCGAGCTCCGGGTCGTAGAGGTGGACCTCGCCGCCGGCGATCCGGCCGGGGTCGTCGATCAGCCCCATCGTCGACAGCGCCGTGACGCTCTTGCCCGACCCGGACTCGCCGACCAGTCCCAGCGTCTCCCCCTCGCGGAGCTCGATGTCGACGCCGTCGACGGCCTTCACGGTGCCACGCTCCGTGTCGAAGTACGTCCGCAGGTCCGTCGTCGAGAGTACCGGGTCGGTCACTGCCACCTCATGACGGGGGCGCGGATTTATACTTTGTCCGACCGGGGCGGGCGCCGTCATTGCCCCACCGACCGACGGGACTCTGGCTCGCGAGCCTGCCCTCCGACGAGGTCGTGCGGACTCGGGCGGACCGCTGCGTTATATACTGATACCCAGACCAAATACCTGTTCCGACGACTATCCATCTGTACGCTAACTATCCAACTAAATATATATCTAATACTAAAATTCAAGAGACCGCCGGTCGCTCCGTCAAATGATGTCTGAGGGGTTCAAACTACGGCGACGCACCGTGCTGAAGAGTGCCGCAATCGCCGGGACGGTCGGTCTCGCTGGCTGTACCGGGGGCGGATCGAGCGGCGACGGTAACGGCGACGGCTCCGGGTCGGGCGGCGAGTCGACCGACCCGCTGCTGGCCGACGCGAGCAGTTTCGACCCGGCGAACCCGGGCTGGGAGGAGAACAATTACCTGCTGACGGCCGTCGCGGAGAACGACTACTTCCAGGGGAGCAAGCAGGACCTGAAGAACATGCGGAACCAGGACGTCGACAAGGTAGCCCACGGCAAGCCGCCGAAGGAGCTTCCTGACGACGAGAGCGACTGGGTCGACCCCGACCCGCTCGTCTACGTGGACAAGCCCGGCGAGTCCGGCGAGGCGCAGTTTCGGGAGACCGTCCAGCCGCTTCTGGACCGACTCGAGGAGACGACGGGCCGGTCGGTCAAGTGGCAGCCCGTCGACTCCAACGCGGCGACGGTCGAGGCGTTCCGGTCAGGGCGGGGACACCTGGGTGACATCTCGACCGGGACGTCGGCGTTCGGAGTCAACCTCGGCGGTGTCGTTCCGTTCGCGGACCCGATCAGTCCCTCGGGCCAGTTCGGCTACCGGCTGCTGGCGGTCACCCGTGCCGACGAGCACGACATCCAGTCGGTCGAAGACTTCGCGCGCGACGACGTCACGGTCGCACACTCCGAGCCGGCGTCGAACTCCGGCCACCAAGCGCCGTCGGCGCTGTTCGACCAGTTCTTCGACGTAACGCCCGAGGAGGACTACGAAGTCAACTTCTCTGGCGGCCACGACCAGACCGGCCGCGGCGTCTTCGTGGGCGACTACGACGCCGGCCCGATCTGCAGTACGTGTTTCGAGGATCTCATCGAGGCGACCGACGAGATGAACTACGAGGACTTCAAGACAGTCTGGGCTTCCAACCCGTTCCCGCCGGGCCCGCTCGTTCACCGCTATAACCTCCATCCGGACATCGTCGAAGGAATCAAGAAAGCGACCATCGGGACCGACTGGACGGGAACCGAGTACGCGGAGGCGACTGGCGAGGCCGAGTACATTCCGATCGACTACAAGAGAGTTTTCAACGACATCCTGATCATCCAGCGGTACAACGGCGTCGAATACGAGAGCGGTGAACTCTGAGATGCTGGAAGTCGAGAATCTCCGGAAGGTCTATGACACCGGCGACGAGGCCCTGACGGGGGTATCCGTCGACATTGGCGGTCGGGAGGTTGTCGCGATGATTGGCCCCAGCGGCGCGGGCAAGTCAACCTTCGTCAGGTGTATCAACCGGCTGACCGAGCCGACCGACGGGACCGTCTCATTGGACAGTGAAGAACTGACCGGGCTCGACGACGAGGAGCTGCGCGTCGAGCGGCGCAACATCGGGATGGTGTTCCAGGAGTACAACCTCGTCGAGCGCCTCACGGTGATGGAGAACGTGATGCAGGGCCGGCTGGGCTACCTCTCGAACTGGGCAGCACTCCGGCGGAACTTCCCGCCAGAGGACATTGAGCGCGCCTACGAGCTGCTGGATCTGGTCGGGCTCGACGGGATGGAAGACAAGCGCGTCGACGAGCTGTCCGGCGGGCAACGCCAGCGCGTCGGTATCGCTCGCGCGGTCATACAGGAGCCGAAGATCCTGCTGGCCGACGAGCCGACGTCGAGTCTCGACCCCGAGACCTCCAGTGTCGTGATGGAGCTACTGACCCACATCGCCGACGACCGCGACGTTCCAGTCCTGATCAACATCCACGAGGTCGGGCTGGCGGAGCGGTACGCCGACCGGATCCTCGGGCTCACCGCCGGGGAGTTGGTGTTCGACGGCACGCCCACGGAGCTGACCGACGAGGCGAAGGACGTCATCTATCGCGGCGAAACGTTCGACGACACGAGTCACTCGGGTGTCGACGAGGCGCCGGACCAGGAGACGGCCGTCCCCGAGACGGCCCCGCTGTTGGAGGACTGATCGATGGCGGCCGAGGCGCGCACCTGGCAGCGACCGACCGCGTTCCGGAGCCGCCGGCGGAAGTGGCTCGCCTACGTCGCGGTTGGGGCGTTGGTGGTGTGGTCGATCGCTTCCTTGTCGATCACCCCTCAGCGGGTCGTCTCTGGGCTGGGGCAAGGGGCACAACTCGTCAACCAGATGACGCCCCCGGCGACCGGCAGCGAGAACGCTTTGCGGCTCGCCGACCGGATGGTCGAAACGGTCGCGATGGCGATGGTCGCGACCGTCGCCGGTATCGTGATCAGCCTTCCGGTGGCGTTCGGCGCCGCGGAGAACCTCTCGCCGCGACCGACCTACTATCTCAGCCGCGCGATCGTCAGCATCTCGCGGTCGATCGACGGACTGATCGTGGCGATCATCGCCGTCGTCTCGCTCGGATTCGGCCCGCTCGCGGGGATCGTCGCTATCAGCTTCAAAACGATCGGCTTCTTCTCGAAGCTGTTCGCGGAGGACTTGGAGGATATCGATATGGGTAGCTACGAGGCGATCCGTGCGACGGGGGCGACCCCGTTTCAGAGCCTCGTTTACGGCGTCGTTCCGCAGGTGATTCCGCGGTTCACCGGTCTGTCCGTGTATCGGTGGGACATCAATATCCGCTCGTCGACGATCGTCGGGATCGTCGGCGCCGGCGGGATCGGCGTCCTCCTCCAGCGGGCCTACTCCCGGTACGAGTACGACTACGTTGCATCGATCCTCATCGCGATCATCGCCGTCGTGCTCCTCGCCGAGTTCGTCAGCGCGTACGTCCGACGGAGGGTTCAGTAGTGGCGGGCGCCGTAGATACCAGTTCCTGGGAACGGTACGACGGACGAAGCCGGGCGTGGCGGATCGGACTCATTGCCCTCTCAGTGGTCATCGTCGTCGTGTCGTGGTGGTGGCTCGACATCACCCTCAAGTACGCCGCGACGGCGCCGGATCGGCTGGCCGACCTGCTGTTCCGGATGTATCCGCCGGACATCGGCTACCTTCCCCAGGTCGTCGCACCGTTGCTCGAAACCGTCCAGATCGCGGTTGTGGGGACGCTGGGTGCCGTCATCGTGGCCGCGCCGGTCGCGTACATCACTGCCGAAAACACGACGCCAAACCGCGGGACCTACCTGCTTGGGAAGCTGATCGTCACCGTTTCGCGGTCCGTTCACACGATCGTCTGGGCGCTGTTGTTCGTCGTGATGTTCGGTCCCGGGGCGGTGGCGGGCACCGTCGCCACGGCCGTCCGGTCGGTCGGGTTCGTCGGGAAACTCCTCGGCGAGGAGATAGAAGAGATCGACTTCGGACAGGTTGAGGCCGTTCGCGCCACCGGCGCCACTCCCTTTCAGCTCCTCGTCTACGGTATCATCCCACAGATCAAGCCGGCGCTGATTGGCGTCTCGGTTTATCGATGGGACATCAACGTCCGCGCGGCGACAATTCTCGGGTTCGTCGGTGCCGGCGGGATCGGCGTCAAGCTGTTCGAGGCGATCGACTCGTTCGCCTGGCGGACGGTCTCGGCGATGCTGCTGGCCGTCCTCGGAATCGTTCTCGTCAGCGAGGTCGTCTCTGCCTACACGCGCCGGCTGGTCCGCTGACCGGGCCGGGACGCTGCGGTGTCGTCCGCCACAGGACGGCCGACGGTCCGCGTCCGCGTCAGCGGTCGCCGGTCCCGACCGCCTCGGCGTCGACCGTCGTCGTCGCGCGGTCGCCGACGAGCGCTCCCTCGATCGTCCGCCGGACCGGCCCCGGGGTGGCCGGACCGCCCGCCCGGGCGACCGACCCGACCGTCGACGGGTCGAAGGCCACGCCGAGCGCGTCGTAGACGGGACCGAGCACCTCGGCGACCGCGGCGTCGTCGCGGACGACGGCGATCCCGGCGGTCACCGCGGCGTCGCGGCGCACGCGCTGGGCGAGACCGACGACCTTCCCCCCCGGACCCTGCAGGGAGTGACTGCCGGGACAGAACGACTCCGACGGCTCGCCCTCGGAGAGCGAGGCACCGGTCTCGGAGAGCGCCCGACGGACCGCCGCCGTCGCCCGGTCGTACCGCTCGTCGATGTCCCCGCGGTTCCGCGCCGGCTCCGCCCGGAGGAAGGCAAGCGTCGACCCGGTGTAGGCGACTGCCCGCCCGCCGACGTCGCGTTCGACGGGCGGGTAGCCCCGCTCGCGGGCCACACGTCGGGCACGGCCGTAGCCGTCGCTGCGGGTGTCCCGGCGACCGAACGCGACCTGCCGGTGGGGACGGGCGACCCGCACCGCGGGGCGGCCCTCGGCGGCGACCGCCAGCAGCCGGCGGTTGACCGCGCGGTCGGCGTCGACCGTCGCCGCCCGGCCCCGGACGAGAAGCACCGTCTCGCCCTTCTCCATGGCCGGACTGCGGGCCGGACGCGTTTAGTATATGCGCCCGGGGGGCCGAGTGGGCGTGTGACCGAGGGGTCGGACGACGGCCCGCGCCGACGCCGCCACGTCGCCACGCCGTTCGGCGGCGGCTCGGAGCGGACGGGCGAGCCGGCGGGCGGGTCGGTGACGCTGTCGCGGGCCGTCACGGAGCGTTACCGGCGACTGTCGCTGTACAACTCGCCGTACGCCGCCCACGAGCGGGGGCGTGCGGTCGACCTCTACCCGTACCCCGGCGAGGCGCCGTCGCCGGTCGCCGGTCGGGTGACGACGGTGCGCTCGGTCGACGCCCCGCCGAAGCCGTACGCCGCCGACCGGGACCACCTGATCGTGGTCGAGACCGACGCCGACGCGGGCCTCGTCACGCCGCCGGGCGCCCGAGTGCGGGTGATGCACGTCGATCCCGGCGTACGGGAGGGCGACCGCGTCACCGTGGGCGACTCGCTCGGGGCGACCGTGCGCTCTGGCTTTTTCGCCCCCTGGGTCGACGACCACCTCCACGTCGGCGTGCGCCCGCCGGGAGCGAATCCACTACGGGCGACCGGGTCGGTGCCGGTGCGGCTCGGCGACGTGCGGGTCGACGCCCGCGACTGGGACGGCCGCGGCACCGTCGTCGAGACCGGCGACTGCTACGTGACGCTCGACCGGCCGACACACCCCGCTCCCGGTGATCGACTGGCGGCGATCGCCGCCCGTGTCGGCGCCGACGACCGGCGGTTCGTCGCTGACGGCGGCCTCGTGCACTACGAGGGGGGCGGCGTGGTGCCGACCGACGGCACGCGAGCCGAGCCGGGCGCGCCGGTCCGGGTCGCCGGCGAGCGCGTCGGCACGGTGCGAGAGGACGGCCGCACCGTCGCCTGGCGCGACCTGACGGTGACACTCGACGGCGACCCCGTGACGGGCGTCTCGCTGTACGCCGGCTACGACCGGGCGGGCGCGAAGGTCGTCGGGCCCGGCGTCTCGGCGACCGTCGGCGACACCGTACGGGTGAGGTTCGACCCGGTGACGTGACCTCGGCGGGGGTTCAGTCGCTCGGTCCCTCGCTCTCCTCGTCGCCGTGCCGCTCGCGGTGTCGCTCCCGCAGGCGCTCGTACGCCGGGTCGGCGCGGACGGCGTCGAGATGCTCGCGGTAGACCTGCGATATCTCGTACTTCTCCTCGTCGTACCACTCCTGGGGGTCGCGCTCCTCCCCGTCGACGTACTTCTTGCCACCAGGGTACTTCGCGTACCGCAGCGCGCGGGTCCACCCCATCTGGAGGTACTTCCGGGCGAGGTCCATCCCGACGAACTCCTCGCGGTCGCGGTACTCGCGGTACTGCTCGCGGATCGCCGCTGCGGCCTCCTCTGCCCCCTCGAGACCCGCGATGGTCCACAGCGGCAGCAGTTCGGACTTGTACGGCTCGATCTTGAAGACGCCCCGCTCGTCATTGGTCGGGCGGTACCGCTCCGGACGCTCGCGGAAGTCGACCGCGTACTCCGGGCCGTCCTCGTGCTCCTCGACCTCGCCGCGGACGGGGTCGGTCACGACTGAACGAACGCCAAGTCGTCGCTGTCGACGACCTCGCCGAAGAGGAAGCCGGCGTGGTCGAGCGCGTACTCGCGGTGCTCGTCCTCGATGCAGCCGACTGCGTCGCCGACGATCACGGGGCGGTAGTCACGCAGCCCTGCCGACCCCGCCGTGTGCAACACGCAGACGTTCGCCAGCGTGCCACAGATCACGAGGTCGTCGATACCGCGGGCGGTGAGCCAGCCGTCGAGTTCGGTCTCGTGGAAGGCGTCGTAGGTGTGCTTCTCGACGACGTGGTCCGCCTCGCGGACGTCGAGGTCGGCGACGATCTCGGTCTCCCAGGTGCCCTCGACGACGTGGTCGCCCCAGCGGTCGAACTCGTTGTAGTAGTGAGCGTCCTCGAACTGCTCGGGCGGGTGAACGTCCCGCGTGTAGACGACCTGAGCACCGGCCTCGCGGGCGCGGTCGACCAGGTCGGCCACGGGCTCGATCGCCGCCTCGCTGCCGGGGGCGTACAGCGAGCCGTCGGGCCGGCAGAAGCCGTTCTGCATGTCCACGACGACCAGTGCCGCCCCGTCGGGGTCGGTCCGGACCTCGGCGTCGGTCGCTACCATGGGCGACGGTCGGGCGCGGACGGACAAAAACCACGCGCCGAGCGTCGGTCCCGTGACGGCGCCCGAGACGGACCGAGTGGTTTTTTTCTCGGTGAGGCCAGTCGAGCGTATGCGACACGGACGACTCGTCGGACTCGTGGTGGCGGCGACGGCGCTGGTCCTGCTGGCGGGGACGGCCGGCGCGGTCGGCGGCGTCGCCGGGAGCGACACCGGCGACGCGGTCGCGACCGCGGCCGACAACCAGAGCGACGGCGACGCACCGCCCGACCCGGAGGAGGACGTCCTGGGCTGGGAGAACGGCGTCTGGTACAACGAGTCGATCGACGTCACCCCGTCGGACGGCTACGACCGCACGGAGATCGAGCGGATCGTCAGCCGGTCGATGGCCCGGGTCGAGCGCGTCCGTGAGCTGGAGTTCGAGGAGACGCCGAGCGTCACACTGATCACTCGCGACGAGTACCGCGCGTTCACCGACGGTATCTACGACAACCTCACCAACACGACGACGAAACAGCGCCTCCATCAGAACACGAAGTTCGAGGCACTGTTTCTCGTCGGCGAGGACGACTCGTACTTCGCTGACTTCGTCGCCAACCAGGGCAGTATCGCCAGCGCCTTCCACGTGAACGAGGACATCCCGGAGTACGGCTTCGAGGAGGGCGACGTCGGCGTCGTCGTCTCGGAGGACGGGCGGGCGACGGAGCTGCAGGAGCCGACGCTCGGTCACGAGCTGCTGCACTTCGTCCAGAACAATCGCTTCAATAACAGCCGGTTCAGCGGCGGCCCTACGGAGGAGGCCGCCAACGTGAACACGAGCCTCGTCGAGGGCGACGCCACCTGGGTCGGACAGACGTACGGCGAGCGCTGTCAGTCGGAGTGGGACTGCCTGCCGTCCTCGGAGTCGAGCCCCCCCGGCTACGCCAACTTCGGACTGGTGCTGTACAGTTTCGGCCCGTACAGTAACACGGCGACGCTGTTCGAGCGCGTCCGCGAGGAGGGCGGCGTCGAGGCGATGAACGCCCTCTACGAGGACCCGCCCGAGAGCACCGAGCAGTTCCTCCATCCCGACGAGTACCCGGACGACGAGCCGGTCGACGTCTCCTACGAGGACCGGAGCGGCGACGCGTGGGAGATGCAGACCTTCGCGGACGGCGTCGACTACGCCACCTTCGGCGAGGCGGGGGTCTTCACGACGCTGTACTACCCGAGTTACCGGACCCGGTCGACGGTCGCGATAGAGTTCACCCACCCCTTCGACGGCGCCGAGGGCGAGACGTACGTCCGCCTCGACTACGTCCACCCCGCCTCCACCGGCTGGGCGGGAGACAAGCTGTTCGTCTACACGAACGACAGCTCCGCCGAGACGAACGAGACCGGCTACGTCTGGAAGACCGTCTGGGAATCGCCGGACGAGGCCGCGGAGTTCGCCGACGCCTACACGACGATCCTCCGAGAGTACGGCGGCGCCGTCGCCGACCGGCAGGACACCTACCGCGTCTCGGACGGGTCGCCGTTCGAGGACGCCTTCTACGTTGACGTCTCGGGCGACACCGTGACGATCGTCAACGCCCCGACGGTCGGCGCACTCTCGGAGGTGCGACGGGGTGCCGCGCCACGGGCCGAGACGACGACGGAGACGACGACCGACGACGGGGAAACGACGACCGACGACACCGAGACGGCGACCACGACCGCCACGAGTACCGCCGGCGGGGACGGCACCGACGACGGGGACGGACAGGCACAGCCCGGCTTCGGCGTCGGTCTGGCCGTCGTGGCGCTGCTGGCCGCCGTGTTCCTGCTCCGGCGCCGGGACTGATCGCCCGGCCCCGGCCGTTCGACTGCCGCGGCCGCGACTCGCCGGTCGGAAGCGGACGACCCGCCGCTCGTCCGCCGGGACGAGGACGTGGACGGGGGTCCCGGCCGGACGCGACACGCGGCGCCAGCGCGGGACTGGAGGCGATCACCGGTCCCGCGCCGGCACGTGTGTCGCTATGACAAGGGTTTTGTTCGGAGGTCACTGCGTGTTGATGGATGAGGATACGTGTGGTGCTGGCGATGGGGATCGCGGCGTTGTTACTGACCGCGGGCTGCACGTACGAGGCCGGACTGCCGGCCGACAACGAGACCGCGACCACGACCGGGTCCGGAACGGGATCGGAAGCGCCGACGACGACCGTCGGCGACGGGACGGACGTCCGCCCGGACCCGCCGGCGGACCGCATCGGCTGGGAGAACGGCGTCTGGTACGACGACGAGCTTCCGATCACGGAGGCCGACGGGCTCGACGACAGCGAGCTCCGGCTGGTGGTCGACAGGGCGATGGCTCGCGTCGAGCGCGTCCGCGACCTGGAGTTCGAGCGCAACGTCAGCGTCGAGGTGATCACCCGCGAGCAGTACCGCGAGCGCAACGTCTTCGACTTCCGGGACGACCCCTTCGAGAACCAGGTGTACGAGGCGCTGTTCCTCGTCGGCGAGGACACCTCGGCGGCGACGGCGTTCGAGTCGCTGTACGGCGGGAGCGTCGCCGGCTACTACTACGACGGACAGATCGTCGTCGTCGGCGACGACAGCACGGCCGTCACCGTCGACCGCGGCACGCTGGCACACGAACTCACACACGCGCTGCAGGACCAGCAGCTCGGCTCCGCCGGACCGGGACGGACGACCGACCGACGTACCGCCTACCAGGCGCTTCCCGAAGGGGAGGCGAACTACGTGCTCGACCGCTACGAGGAGCGCTGTGCGTCGGAGTGGGCGTGTATCGCGCCGGTCAACAGTACCAGCAGCGGTCAGTACAACCGCGGACTGTTTCTGACATTGTTTCTCCCCTACAGCGACGGACCCGACCTGGTGGGCGAGCTCGTCGAGCGGGGAGAGGACTGGACGGCGGTCAACGACGCCTGGAGCGATCCGCCGGCGAGCACCGAGCAGGTGATCCACCCCGAGAAGTACCCCGACGAGGAGCCCGCTGTCGTCGACCTGCCCGACCGCTCGGACGGCGAGTGGGAAGTCGTCTCCAGCCGTGGTCGGGCGGCCGATACGGTCGGCGAGGCGGGCGTCTTCGCGATGCTGTGGGCGAACGGTGTCGTCCCCAAAGAGAACCTGTTTGACGACGCCGACCGGTACAACTACTCGCATCCCGCCTCGGCGGGCTGGGGTGGAGACACGGTTCGCGCCTACGAGCGCGACGGCGACTACGCCTACGTCTGGCGCACCGTCTGGGACACCGAGCGCGACGCCCGGGAGTTCCGCGACGCCTACCGGGAACTGCTCGCCTCGAAGGGGGCCGTCGAGCGCGGCGACGGTCGCTACCGCGTCGAGGACGGAAACTTCGCCGACGCCTTCCGTGTCCAACGGACCGGCGACACGGTGACGATCGTCAACGCCCCGACGGTCGCCGACCTCGACGACGTGTACGAGCGCGGCGGTTCCCGGGCGGGGGTGCCGACACCGCTGACCCGGGAGGGGAGCGAAAGCAGCGACGGACGACCGGCGCTCGCTCCCTGACGTCGCCGGCTATTGAACGTCGAACGCGGGGGACTTTTTGCTGACGACCGGAGTCTGTGGGGCATGGACCGGTTCGACGTCGTCCCTGAAGCAGCCATCGTCGACGGCACCGCCACCGACGCCTACTTCCGCCGCACCGAGGAGGCCCTGGCGGCCGCCGGTCGCGATCCGACCGTCGTCGCCGAGGTGACTCTGCGGCAGTTTCCGGGCGAGGATAAAGGTGAGGGTGAGGGTGAGAGCGAGAGCGAGAGAGGGGACCATCGCGTATTCGCGGGTGTGAAAGACGTCGCCCACCTGCTCGCCGGACGGACGGTCGACGCCGACGCCGTCCGCGAGGGGCAGCTGTTCTCCGGCGGGCCCGTCCTCCGGGTCGAGGGGCGGTACCGCGAGTTCGCCCCGCTCGAAACGTCGCTGCTCGGATTCCTCTCGCAGGCGAGCGCCTTCGCCACCCGCGCACTGAAGGCACGGCTGGCGGCGCCGACATCGCGAGTGATCTCGTTCGGCACTCGACACCTGCATCCGGGCGTGGCGGCCTGTCTGGAGCGGTCGGCGCTAGTCGGCGGCCTCGACGGTATCTCTCACGTCGCCGCCGGTGAACGGATCGGCGTCGAGGCCGGGGGGACGATGCCACACGCCCTGCTGCTGTGTTTCGGCGAGGGCGAGCAGGAGGCCGCCTGGCGGGCGTTCGACGAGGCCGTAGGCCCCGACGTGCCGCGGGTGGCGCTGTGTGACACCTTCGCCGACGAGGCCACGGAGGCGGTGCGGGCGGCCGAGGCCGTCCCCGACCTGGACGGTGTGCGACTGGACACCACCGGCTCGCGTCGGGGCGACTTCCGACAGATCGTCCGCGAGGTGCGCTGGGAGCTCGACCAGCACGGCCACGAGGACGTCGACGTGTTCTGCTCCGGCGGGATGACGCCGGCGGCGATGCGTCGCCTGCGGGACGTGGCCGACGGCTTCGGCGTCGGCTCGTACGTCACCGACGCCGACCCGCTGAACTTCGGGCTAGACGTCGTCGAGGTCGACGGCCAGCCCGTGGCGAAGCGTGGTCGCCTCCCCGGCAAGAAGGAGCTATACCGCACCGACGAGGGCGACCAGGTGGCACTCGCCGACGCGGACGCCGACACCGAGGGCGAGGACGAGTCGCTGCTGGCGCCGCTGGTCCGGGACGGCGAGGTCGTCCGGAAGTTCGACCTCGACGCGGCCGCCGCGCGGGCCGTGGAAGACGCCGAGCTGTTCGACGTCGCCGCTGGCGGAGAGTGACCGCTTCCGGGCACGAGCGAACAGGCGGTACGTGGGCCGTCGTCGGAGACGGCGTGCCGCACACCCGCCCTGACCGTCCCCGGTCGGTCGTCAGATCACGGGGGGTCTGGTCCCGGCATCGCACTTGAACGGTCGGTCGTCGCGACGCGTGAGCCCTGGTAGATGACAAGCGAAGCCAATAAATCGGCGTGGCCGAACCGGCCATCGTGCGACTGACAGCCGTTGCGGTCGCCGTCCTGCTAGTGTTCGCCGGGTGTTCGGGAGCAACCGACGGCGTGGCCGGAACGGACGGCGAGACCAGAGACACGCTGGACCTGCCGCCCTGCCCCGACCGACCCGACACGCTGACCGGGGCGGCAGCCCTCCAGTACGCCACGGCGTTCGAGGAGGCGTACGTCACGCGCCTCCGCATACGGGACAGGCGTGACGAGATCGCGTCGGTTAGCAACGCGAGTGTCAGAACGGACGAGGCGGTCGTGCGGGAGACCGACGAGGGGTGGGTAGTGCGCTTCGGCGTCAGCAGCCCGACCTGGGAGTACCGCGACGGCAGTCACGCCGACTGCGGCGGGTACACGACCGCGTACCTGATCACCGACCAGCAGGTGCTCCGCGCTGGGACGACCGGTCCGGATAATCCTGCCGATCCCCGCGAGAACGGCACCGCCGTCGAGTGTCCCCCGTCGTAACAGAACCTTCGACCACACCTGGCGGCGGTGCTGCGGTGAACACGCCGTCCTCGTCGGGAAGACCACCACCGAGACGTCCGCAAACGACCGATCCGGTTAAACCGTCACCGAGCGTAGGCAGGGCGGGTAGAGAGAGCCCGGCTCCCGCGGGACGCGTGAGGAAAGTCCCCCCACCGTCCGGGCAGGCGACCGGGCGCAAGCCCGGGGTCGGAGACGGCCGGCTCTGGAACAGCAACGACACGTCCCCGCCCGACCGATGAGGTCCGCGACGCCGCCCGCGAGGGGGGCAAGACCCGACCGAGGGCCGACGGCGGGGGAGCGGTGGAACGACCACCCTCGCCGGTGCAAGTCCGTGCGACAGGTAGCCCGGGCACACCGCCGAGGGCGACCTCGGCGTACCCCCGGCACGGCCGGGGACGGCGCGGACGCTCAGCCGAATGCCGGGTCGAACAGAAGGGGGCTTACTCCTCTCTGCCCCGTCCGACGCTCGGAGACCCGTCTACGCGCCGGCGTCTTCGAGTGCCGTCTCGATGTCCTCCCGCTGGGTGACGCCGACGAAGCGCTCGACGATACCGTCGTCGTTCTCGACGATCAGTGTCGGCAGCGACCGCACTTGATACTCGTTGGCGATGTTCTGCTCCTCGTCGACGTCGATCTGGACGAGTTCGAATCGCTCGTCCCAGTCCTCCTCGATTTCCTCCAGAATGGGGTCCTGGGTCTTGCACGGGCCACACCAGTCGGCGTAGAAGTCCATCAGCTGGACCGTCATAGCCGCACATAGTCGGGGAGCGCGAATAAGCATTTCCCACTCGTGTGCGCGTGCCGTCGACGGCTGATGCCCTCGACCGGGCGCCACGTCGTGTGAGAGGAGAGACCGACGCTTCGTAAGGTTTAGTGTACGAGCCCGCATCGAGTCGGGTATGAGCAGTGGGCAGAACTCCGGCGGCCTGATGTCGAGCGCCGGACTCGTCCGGTACTTCGACGCCGAGGACCAGAACGCCATCCAGATCGACCCGCGGACGGTCATCGCGCTCGGTGTCGCCTTCGGTCTGTTCGTCCAGCTACTGACGATCGCCGCCTGACCTCGCCACGCTCGCCGGCGGCGCGACCCTTTTCCTTTTGTTCCCCTCACACGTACCGCGTCCATGAGCGTCACAGCCGGCGTGATCGCCGTCCAGGGCGACGTCAGCGAGCACGTCGCGGCCGTCGAGCGCCTGGCTCGGGAGGCCGGCCACGAGGTGACCGCCCGAGAGGTGCGCGAGGCCGGTGTCGTCCCCGACTGCGACTGGTTGGCGATGCCTGGCGGCGAGTCGACGACGGTCTCCCGGCTGCTGCACGAGGAGGGGATCGCCGCCGAGATCGTCGACCACGTCGAGGCCGGGCGACCGCTGCTTGCGACCTGTGCGGGGCTGATCGTCGCCGCGACCGACCCGAACGACGAGCGCGTGGAGTCGCTCGGACTGGTCGACGTGACCGTCCGACGCAACGCCTTCGGCCGCCAGGCCGACAGCGAGGTGCTCGCCCGCTGGGACGGCGACCCCGTCGCGGTCCGTGACGGCCCCGTACTGGCGACCTCCTTCCACCCCGAGTTGACCGGCGACGACCGGCTGCACCGACTGGCCCTTCTCGACGGCGAGTAGTCGCCCCCGGTGGCAGCACGCATCAGGTCGTGTTCGCATTACCGGACGGTTCCGAGTGGTCGGGGGCTTTCTGGCCGTTCGAATCGCCAGTCCTGTATCACGAACAGTGCCGCACGCGCCGTGGCGCATACCTTTTTGAACTCCCTCCCCTCGGGCGAGGCATGGGATTGGACGAGGACTCACTCGACTACCACGCCGCGGAGCCGCCGGGGAAACTCGCCGTCCGGACGACGAAACCGACGAACACACAGCGCGACCTGTCGCTGGCGTACTCGCCGGGGGTGGCCGCGCCGTGTCGCGGTATCCGTGACCGGCCGGACGACGTCTACAACTACACCGCGAAGGGCAATCTCGTCGGCGTCGTCTCGAACGGCTCCGCCGTGCTCGGCCTCGGTGACATCGGCGCCCAGGCCTCGAAGCCGGTGATGGAGGGGAAGGGCGTCCTGTTCAAGCGGTTCGCGGACATCGACGTCTTTGACGTCGAACTCGACGAGGACGACCCCGAGGCGCTGATCGACGCCGTCGCGGCGATGGAGCCGACCTTCGGCGGGGTGAACCTTGAGGACATCGCCGCGCCGGACTGTTTCGTCATTGAGGAGGCGCTGCGCGATCGGATGGACGTGCCGGTCTTCCACGACGACCAGCACGGCACCGCCATCATCTCCGGCGCCGCACTGTTGAACGCCGCCGAGATCGCCGGCAAGTCACTGGAGGAGATGGAGATCGTCTTCTCCGGTGCCGGTGCCTCCGCGATCGCCACCGCCCGCTTCTACGTCTCGCTCGGCGCCCGCGAGGAGAACGTCGTCATGGTCGACTCCACGGGCGTCATCACCGAGGACCGCGCCGAGCGCGGCGACGTCAACGAGTACAAGCGGGAGTTCGCCGCCGACCGCCCGCCCGGCGACCTGGCGGACGCGATGACGAGCGCGGACGTCTTCGTCGGCCTCTCGGTCGGCGGGCTGGTCGACCAGGAGATGGTTCGCTCGATGGCCGCCGACCCGATCGTCTTCGCGATGGCGAATCCGGACCCGGAGATCGGCTACGAGGCCGCGAAGGAGGCCCGGGAGGACACCGTCATCATGGCGACCGGACGCTCGGACTACCCGAACCAGGTGAACAACGTACTCGGGTTCCCGTTCATCTTCCGCGGTGCCCTGGACGTGCGGGCGACCGACATCGACGAAGAGATGAAGCGGGCGGCCGCGGAGGCGCTGGCCGACCTCGCCCGAGAGGACGTCCCCGACGCCGTCGTGAAGGCCTATGGCGACCAGCCGCTGCAGTTCGGCCCGGACTACATCATTCCGAAGCCGGTGGACCAGCGGGTGCTGTTCGAGGTCGCCCCCGCCGTCGCCGAGGCGGCGATGGAGTCCGGCGCCGCCCGCCGCGAGCTCGACCTCGACGCCTACGAGGAGCGGCTGGAGGCCCGACTGGGGAAGTCCCGCGAGATGATGCGGGTGGTCCTGAACAAGGCACAGACGGCCCCGAAGCGGGTGGCACTGGCGGAGGGCGACGACGACAAGATGGTCCGTGCCGCCTACCAGCTCGCCGAACAGGGGATCGCCGACCCCGTGCTCGTCGGCGACCGCGAGCGTATCGACCGACGCGTGCGCGACCTGGGGCTCGGCTACGAGCCGGAGGTGGTCGACCCGGTCGCGGACGCCGACGACCACGACGACTACGCCGAGCGACTGTACGAGCTGCGCCGCCGGAAAGGGGTGACCCGCAGCGAGGCCGACGAGCTCGTCCGGGACCCGAACTACCTGGCGAGCGTGATGGTCGAGTGCGACGACGCCGACGCCATGCTGACCGGACTCACACACCACTACCCGTCGGCGCTGCGGCCGCCGCTGCAGGTGATCGGCACCGCCACCGACGCCGAGTACGCCGCCGGCGTCTACATGCTCACCCTTCCGAGTCGGGTGGTCTTCTGTGCCGATGCGACGGTGAACCCCGAGCCCGACGCCGACGTGCTCGCCGCGATCACCGAGCAGACCGCCGACCTGGCCCGGCGGTTCAACGTCGACCCCCGGGCGGCGCTGCTGTCGTACTCGAACTTCGGTAGCGTCGACGCCGACGGCCCCCACCGGGCGCGCGAGGCCGCCCGACGGCTTCGCTCGGACCCCTCGGTGGAGTTCCCCGTCGACGGCGAGATGCAGGCCGACACCGCCCTCGTCGAGGAGACCCTCGACGGCACGTACTCCTTCTCCGAACTCGACGACCCTGCCAACGTGCTCGTCTTCCCCGATCTCGAGGCGGGCAACATCGGCTACAAGCTGCTGCAGCGACTCGGCGGCGCCGAGGCGATCGGCCCGATGCTCACCGGCATGGACAAGCCCGTCCACGTGCTCCAGCGCGGCGACGAGGTGAAAGACATCGTCAACCTCGCCGGCGTCGCCGTCGTCGACGCACAGGCCGACTGAGCCGCCGTCGCCACTGAGACTCGAACGCCAGAAACAGGACGACCTCGCGGCCGTCCTCTACCTCGGGACGGGGCTCACGACCGCCGCCCTGACGACCGCAGTCGAGCGACGCGTCACCGTCCCCGGCGTCGGCGACTCCGGTCGGTGACCCGGTGACGGCTTCCCTGACGGACGGACAGCGCGACCGCCGGCTCGCGGGTCCCGCTACACTCATGATGCCCCTCGTCGAACCGGCGGGGGAATGCACGAGCGCGACTACATGGAGGGCACCCGCGGCACGATGGCCGTCGACTGGGAGCAGCGGATCGACACCGAGCGGCTGCGCCGCGAGCGCACGGAGCGCGCCCTCGAACGACTGCGTGACTCCGAGCTGGGGTCGATGCTGCTGGTGAACGACCCCAACGTACGGTACGTGACGGGGCTCGCGATGACCGGCGGCTCCGGCGCCGACCACTACACGCTGCTGACCGAGGACGGCGACGTCGTCCACTGGGACACCGCCGACCACGCGACGAACCAGCGGTTCAATTGCCCGTGGCTCGACGACGTTCGGTACGCCTGTCCGGGGCTGGGCAACGTGCCGCGGGCGTCGGGTTCGCCGTCGGCCCGGGAGTTCCTGGTCGGGACGATGGCCGACACCGTCCGCGAGGCACAGCGGGAGTACGGCGTCGCCTCCGCGCCGACGGGGGTCGACGTCGGCACGCGGCGACTACACGACGCGCTGGCCGAACGCGGCGCCGACGTCCGACCCGGCGTCGCGGACGAGATCATGGCCGACGCCCGGAAGACGAAGACCCGCGACGAGGTCGAGTGTCTCCGACAGGTGGCGGCGGTCTGCGAGGCCGGCTTCCAACGGATCGTCGAGGAGGCCCGGGTTGGGCGCCGGGAGTCGGAGGTGTGGGGCGAGGCGGTGCGGGAGCTGTGGCGCCACGGCGCGATGGTGCAGGGCGGCTACCTCACCAGCGGGCCGAACACCTGGCCCAAACACCAGGCCAACACGACCGACCGGACGATCCGGCCCGGCGACCTGGTGTACGCCGACTTCTACAACGTCGGTTACCTCGGCTACCGCTCCTGTTACTACCGCACCTTCTCGATGGGCGAGCCGACCGAGGCCCAGCGCGAGGCGTACCGCCGCGCGGTCGAGGACCTCTACGACGTGCTGGAGCGGATCGAGCCGGGCGTGACCACCGACGAGGTCGCCGCCGCGTTCCCCGGCAGGGAGGGCGAGCGGATGGACTACTACGGCGCCGACGAGCACTGGCAGATGACGACGAACCACTGGGCGCACGGGCTCGGTCTGCAGCTGTACGAGGTGCCGCTCGTCTGGCGTGGCGTCTCGCCGGAGCACCCGATCGAGATAGAGGAGGGGATGACGATGGCCGTCGAGACACAGCGGCCGGCCGACAGGCAGGGCGTGCGCGTCGAGGAGATGGTCGTCGTCCGCGAGGACGGCGTCGAGCTGCTCAGTCGGTGGCCGGTCGAGGAGATCACGCGACGTCGCGCGAGGTGTCGACGGCGACCGTGTCGGCGAGTTCGAACTCGACCGTCTCGGTGAGCGCGCTGCCGCCGCGGAACTTCGGCACCGAGAGACGGGTGACGAGGTCGGTGCCCCGGACAGACGTCTCCAAGTCGAAGACGGCGTCGGCCGTATGTTCCGTGGTGTCGCGGTTCGACGACGGGTCGTCGCCGTCGAGACGGTGCAGGAACGCGAGCGAGCCGGTGTTCGCGGCGTGGTCTCACACGTCGTCGAGAAACGTGCGGTATCGGGTGCGCTCGCTGCGCTCCAAGGGCCGGCGGTGTCGACGACGAGGTTCGCCTCCTCGGGGAGCGCCCGGACGAGCTCGCTGGCCCGGTCGAGCGGCTCCGCCCCGGTGACGTCCCGCACCGTCGGGTCACCGACGGACGTCGCCGTCGCCCGGAGGGCGTCCGTCGCGGCCCGCTCGTCGCGCTCGGTCGCGAGACACAGCGACCCGCGGGCGGCGGTGAACTGGCACGACAGCAGCTCCGCCTGACTCGACGGGTCCGCGACCAGCGCCACGACACTCCCCGGCGGGACGCCGCCGTCGGGCTGACGGTCGAGGACCTCCAGCCCAGTCTTCAGCCGACCGGCAGCCATCGATCAATAGTTCACGAGCAGCCACAGAAGATCGCCCGAGAGAGACGCCGCCGTCGATGTGTCGTCCCGCGGCCGTTCGGTCTCGCCGTCACCGCCGGCCGCGCGCCCGGCGACGGGACGCGACGTGTCGACCGCCGGACCACACGGACTCCGAGAGCGCGTCGAGCAGTCGGCCGTGCGCGCGGAGGACCCGCCGGTCGGACAGCGGCCGCTCCACGGCCGGCGCCGTCACGGTCGGAGCGTCGAACAGCCGCCCGAGGCTCCGTCGCACGGGCGCGGACGGGGGGTCGTCGGTCGAGCGGCCGCGTCTCCTGTCGACGACCAGCCCGCCGACGACGGGTGTGTCCACCGCCCGCGACAGCGCGGCCGTCTTCGCCGCGTCGCGCACGCCGGCCGGCGTCCGGCGAGCCACCACCACACAGCCGTCGGCCAGCCGCAGCGGGTCGGTGACGTCCGGCCCCGCGCCGGCCGGACAGTCCACGACGACCGCCGGCGAGGCACACGACAGCCGCCGCAGCGCTCGCCGCATCGTCGCCCGTGCTATCCCCGGCGCGGTGGGCAATACGTCGACGCCGGGCTCGTCGAGGGCTGGCTGTGCGACCGTTCGGAGGTCACCGGCACCGTCCGCGTCGACGAGCGCGGCGACCGTCGGCCGGGGGTCGACGCCGGCGGCCGCGTGCAGGTCGGGCATGTCGCGGTCGGCGTCGACGGCGAGTGGGCGCTCGCCGCGGTCGGCGACCGCGTACGCCAGCCCCAGTGCCGTCGTGGTCTTGCCGACCCCGCCCTTTCCGCCGGCGACCGCCAGCATACGCCCCACTGGCTCGCTCCCCGGTTTGAACTTGTGGCCCGAGGCGGGACGGGTCGGGCAGCAGAAACCCATTTGCGTCGCCCGCGGCAAGCGGGGGCATGGCCGAGGCAGAGGTCGACCTGGACGCCGAAAAGTACGAGAAGCACCGCGAGGCGGGCGAGATACTGGCACAGGTACGCGAGGAGGCCGCCGAGCGCTGCGAGGTGGGGACCGGCTACCTCGAGCTGAGCGAGTGGGCCGAGGACCGGATCCGCGAACTGGGTGGTCGTCCGGCGTTCCCGGTGAACGTCAGCGTCGACGAGGAGGCCGCCCACGGCGCTGCCGCGCCCGACGACGACCGCGAGGTCGGCGAGGAGCTCGTCAAGCTCGACCTGGGCGTCCAGATCGACGGCTGGCTCGCCGACACCGCCGTGACGGTGGACCTGCGCGGTGAGCCCGAGCTGGTGGAGGCGGCGGAGGCGGCACTGGACGCCGCGCTCGAGACGGTGGCGCCGGGCGTCGAGGCCGGCGAGGTCGGCGCCGTCATCGAGGAGACCATCGACGGCGACGGCTACAACCCCGTCGTCAACCTCTCGGGTCACGGGCTCGGGCGGTGGGAGCAGCACACGGAGCCGAACGTCCCCAACCGTGCCGTCGAGCAGTCCGCCACGTTCGAAGTCGGTGACGTGGTCGCGATCGAGCCGTTCGCCACCACGGGCTCGGGGAAGGTCCGCGAGGGCGCCCAGGAGGAGATCTACGCCCTGGAGACCGAACGCAGCGTTCGCGACCGGGCGGCACGCCGGGCGCTGGAGCAGATCACCGAGGAGTTCCGGACGCTGCCGTTCGCGGCGCGGTGGCTCGACGGGCCGCGGGCCGAGATGGCGCTGCGGCGGCTCACCGCAGAGGGGGTCGTCCACGGCTACCCCGTCCTGAAGGAGCGAGAGGGCGAACTGGTGAGCCAGAAGGAACACACCGTCATCGTCACCGACGACGACTGCGAGGTGACGACCCGCTCGCGGTAGGCAAAGCGACCGACCGCGCGACCGCGGGAGCACCCGGAAGGACGCGGCGGCGCTACGCGTCGTTCGTCCGCTGGCTGGTGCGGACGCCACACCGCTGACACTCGGCGACGCGGTAGGGCTCGCGGGAGAACTGGGCGTTCTCGGTCTTCGTGCTCTCGGTTCGCACCTGCACGGAGACCTGGCGGAGCGTGTCGGTCTCGCAGCCGTCGCAGTACTCGGTGAGGCCTCGAGTGAATCCCTGGTCGTCGCCATACCGCCTCGTACGGCACACACGTATGAACACCACACAGCATTTTTTGTCCTGAAAGACAGCCCGACTGGCGGCGACGATCCGGCCGCCGTCCGGCTGTTCCGGGCGTGACAAACATCGGTACCGCGAGCGAGCGAACGCGAGGCGTGGACGAGGAGCGACCGGTCGAAAAGGCTCTCGACACCGTCGGGGACGAGGAGACTCGTGACGTGCTCGCCGCCGTCAGCGAGGGGCCGCGCTCGGCGAGGAAGCTGGGAGAGAGCCTCAGCATGTCGCTGCCGACCGTCTACCGGCGCATCGAGACCCTCGAAGAGAACGACCTCGTGCGGTCGGAGACGTACGTCGCCGAGGGCGGCAACCACTACGACGTCCACGAGTCGAACTTCGACAGCACCGTCATTCGCCTGGAGGACGAGCAGAACGACGTCCGTATCCACCGGAAGGAGAACGTACCGGACCGCTTCGCCAGCCTCTGGAACGACCTCGGCAGGTGAGCCGCGACGCCGTCGACGCGTGGATTTTCCGTACGCCCCGCGAGCGGCGGTGTAGTGGCCCATCCCGCCCTCGCACACGCCGTCACGCCGCTGCAGTCCGGCGTGGTCGACACGCTGCTCGCGAACGACCGACCGATCATCGCCGGACTGCTCTCGGTGCTGCGACTCGTGACGTTCGCGCTCCCGCGGCGGCTCACGGTCGTCAGCTTCCGGGCGTACTACCAGCAGCGGAGCGACCGACTGGAGCGGGCGTTCGTCAGTACGGGTGCCGCCATGACGATATACTGTCCGCGCGAGTCGCGAGCGCCGGGAGCGTCGGTCTCGTGCTCGACATCGCCGAGACGGTCCCGTTCGTCGTCGGCTTCGGCATGCCGTACCGCTCGCTGTACGGCTGAAGACCCGTGTTCGCCGGTACGGGGCGGGGAGCCGAACGTTCAACAGGCCCCGCACCGTCCGATCGGACGTGTACGCCGTCGTCGGCTGCTCGGACTGCTCCGCGCTGTGGGTCGTCGTCGACGACCGCCGGACGACGGAGTGCCCCCGCTGTGGCACCCGCCACCGGTTCGACCGGCTCCGGCGGTTCGTCGAGACCGACGACGAGGCCCACGCCCGCGAGGTCCGCGCCTCGATGCTGGCCTCAGGGAGGGAGGTGTCGACCCCGAGGCCGCCCGCGAGGCCGGCGAGCGCGCCACGACCGGGCAGGGCGGTTCCAGCAGTCGCGACGAGACGGTGCGCGAGGCCGTCCGCGAGCTCGACCGCCCCGACCGCGAGGCCGTCCGCGAGTACGCGAGTGAGCGCGGCGTTCCCCCCGACGCCGTCGACGACCTGCTCGACCGGCTGCACGAGCGGGGCGAACTGGTCGACGACGGGGGATTGCGCCTGCTGTGAACGACGCGGACGCCGGGGTCGACGGCGGCCGTCGGTCGGACTGCGACCGGACCCGGTCGAACGTGCCGCTGGACTACTGCCGGGCGTGGGCGGTCTGCATGGCGTCGCTATTGTAGGCGCTGCCGGTCCCGTCCTCGCCGGCGACGATGGCATCGACGGTCGCCCCCTCGGCGCTGTGGCGTTCGAACTCGTCGACGGCGAGACGCGCCTATCGCTCATTCCGGGTCTTTGCTTCTTCTCAATCAAGCCGCCCTTCTAACTCGCCTACATCCGCAATGGACAGACCATTACTACTACTTCGGCATACTCCATAAAGTTCTGGAAAACTTACTGCGTGGCGAAGCAGGAGCGCGAGTGGAGTGGTCGCCGTTCTCGGCGACGCACCACTTCCCGAAGCTATGGCTGTCCGGTCCTGGCCGGACAGCCATGCAGTCGCGGACGCGACAGCGCGGTAGCTACGTCCGGTCGCTAATTTCTATTGGCACGGAGGGCGTACTGCGAACTGATTGGCCTATGTCTGGACCGCTCAACCCAATTCTAAGGCGGACTATCCAGTCGAAATAATAATTGATATTTTTTCAATCAATATTCGGTTATCGAGAAAATTATAACAAACTTAACACAGGCGCTCAAAAAGAAACTAGAAGCATTGTGAACAGGAAATGGCCGTCAGTTTCAGTCTATCAGGACCCTGTGAATCACAAAGACACAAAGATCGATACTGATGTCGTCCGGCAATTTTCTGACCGTCATCCTGCGAAGATCGAAATAGAATATACTAACACGGGTGATAAGGAGCGTAGACTGGATTTTGGAATCTCACCACCCTTCTCAGCAGTGATCAGTAAAAATGAGGAAGGAAACGCGCTAGCCATTATTCCAGGTGATCGTGACGGCATATATGTCAACAGCCCAGAATCCATTCTTCCGAAACGGAAAAGGGACGATTATTGGAAGTTACCGAGCGGTGGGTTGGCAACGACCGCAGCAGCGACGATAGTCACTGTAGAAAAACACGGAACAATATCAGAAGAATACTCTATTTTAGATGGAAACAACGATACCTGCCTTCCTAATGGGTCATACAAATTTGAAGAAGACCACTACTTCGACCGAAATGAACCCTGGGGGATCGGATTAGAACTGGAACGGTGAGTTGAAACTCTCACAGATCAGCTACAAATCAGACCTGATGCGGTATCGAAGCTGTATTCCAGATTTCCGACAGAGCCACCCCGTCAAGACGGCGGTCGCCGACCGGGGTTATTGCCGCGTGACGGCAGTCTGCATCGCGGCGTTGGTCGCGCTCCCGACCTCGTCGCCGACGAGGATCACCCCCACATTCCCGTCGGTGTGGTCCTCGAACTCGTCGACGGCGAGACCCGCGGCGGCCGGGGCGTCGTGACCGTCCGCCAGGAGGTCGACGGCACGGCGGGCGACGCCGACGCGGGCGATCTCCTCGCCGGCACCGGTGGCGCTGGCGGCACCGGCCGCGTCGGCGTAAACGCCCGCCCCGATCTGGGGGACGTCGCCGACGCGACCGGCGAGCGCGAACCAGCGGCCGCCGGTGGAGGTGGCCGCGGCGAGGCGGTCGCCGTCGCGGGCGACCGCCCCGACCGTGTCGTGGTCGCGGCTCGGGTCCGCGCCGGCCGCGTCGGCACCGCCGAACTGCTCGCGGACCCACTCGGCCTGTTCTCGCGCCGACCCGTCGGGACCGTCCGCGGCCGCCCAGCGCTCGCGGGTGTGTTCGGTCCACAGGTCGCGGTCGGTCTCGACGCCGCAGTCCTCGGCCAGCGCGGTCGCCCGTCGGCCGCTCACGAGCACGTGTGGCGTCTCCTCCAGCACGACGCGGGCCGCGCTGACGGCGTGTTCGACGCCCGCCATCGAGCAGGCACAGCCGGCCGCGCGGTCGCCGGTCATCAGGCCCGCGTCCGTGCGGATCCGTCCGTCGCTCTGGACCACCGAACCGACACCGGCGTTGAACTTCGGGTCCGCCTCTAGCACGCGGACGGCCGACTCGACCGCCGACAGCGGGTCGGTCTCGGCGGCCCCGCGCTCCGCGGCGTCGTCGAGCACCGATTGCCGTCGCTCCGGGTCGTCGGGACCGCCGCCGGCGCCGCCGTGTACCAGCACGTCCATGGCGTCCGTTCGCGGCGACCGGTTGTAACTCCACGGACTGCCGTCGGACCTGCCGGCGGCCGACGCGAGCCGGACTGCGGCGATGACAGCACCTATGCCCCGCTCACCCCAACCGGAGGCCATGGCATACGACCGGATCGACGTTCCGGACGGCACACGCATCGAACTCGCGGACCCCGAGACCGGCGAACTCGACGTACCGGAGGACCCGATCGTCCCCGTCATCCACGGCGACGGGATCGGCACCGACGTGGCGCCGGCGGCGAAGCGCGTGCTCTCCGCCGCGGCCGAAGCGACGGGCCGGTCGATCGAGTGGCTGCGGCTGTACGCCGGCGGGCGCGCCCGGGAGCGCTACGACGAGCACCTCCCCGCGGAGACGGTCGAGGCGATCCGCGAGTACCGCGTCGCCCTCAAGGGGCCACTGACGACGCCGGTCGGGGCGGGCTACCGGTCGCTGAACGTCGCTCTGCGGCAGACGCTCGACCTCTACGCGAACGTCCGGCCGACCTACTACCTGGAGGGCGTCCCCTCGCCGATGACGGCGCCCGAGGAGATGGACATGGTCACCTTCCGCGAGAACACCGAGGACGTGTACGCCGGCATCGAGTGGGAGGCCGACACCGACGAGGTCGAGCGCGTCCGCGAGTTCGTCGAGGAGGAGATGGGCTTCGACGACGTAATGCACGAGGGGCCGATCGGCATCGGCGTCAAGCCGATCACGGAGACGGGCTCGAAGCGGCTCGTCCGCGAGGCGATCGACTACGCGGTCGAGAACGACCGCGAGAAGGTGACGCTGGTCCACAAGGGCAACATCATGAAGTTCACCGAGGGGCAGTTCGGCGAGTGGGGGATGGAGGTCGCCGACGAGGAGTACCCCGACGACGAGGTCTTCGCGGCGCCGGACTCGCTGTGGGAGGAGCAGGACGAAGTGGACGTCCCCGAGGGCGCAGTGATGGTCGAGGAGCGACTCGCCGACGCCATGCTGCAGTGGATGCAGCTCCGCACCGACGAGTTCGACGTGCTGGCGATGCCGAACCTCAACGGCGACTACCTCTCGGACGCCGCCGGCGCCCAGGTCGGCGGGCTGGGCGTCGCCCCCGGCGGCAACTTCGGCCACGGTCGCATGCTCGCCGAGCCCGTCCACGGCTCCGCGCCCAAGCGCGCGGGCCAGGACATGGCCAACCCGACGGCGATGGTCCTCTCCGGCCGGTTCATGTTCGAGTACGTCGGCTGGGAGGACGCGGGCGACCTGGTCCGTGACGCACTGGAGGCGCAGATCGCCTCGAAGCGGGTGACCTACGACATCGAGCGCCAGATCGAGGGCGGCGAGCGGCTCGGGACGAGCGAGTTCGCGGCCGAGGTCACCGAGCGCGTCGCGTCGACGGCCTGATCAGGCGGTCCCGTCCGCTGCGGGGTCGTCGCCCGACTCTCGCGGCAGCGACAGCGTCGCCGTCGTGCCGTCGTCGCCGATCTCGAAGGAGAGGTCGGCGCCGATCCGCTCGGTGGCCCAGGTCGCGAGCCACAGTCCCAGCCCGGAGCCGTGATCGAGGGCGGTCTCCTCGCCCGTCTCGACGACGGCGAGTTCGCCCTCCGGAAGGCCCGGGCCGTCGTCCTCGACGACGGCGACGACGGTGTCCGGCCGGGCCTCGACGCGCACTCGTACCGGCGCGGTCGCGTCGCCACGGCCCGCGCTCTCGACGGCGTCGCCGTCAACGACCTGGCCGTCGTCGGCCGCCTCGTCGCCCGCTCGCCAGCGGCCGCGCCCGTCCGTGGCCGGGACGCCGTGTTCGACCGCGTTCTCGACGAGTTCGGTCAGCACCGTCCGCAGCGTCTCCCGGTCGGTCGCGACGGTGCAGTCCTCGCCGTCGACCTTGACGGCGGCGGTCTCCGGCCCGACGGCCGTCGCGACGGCCGTCGCCGTCTCGGCGACGTCGACCGGATCGTGGCGGGGCTCGCCGTCCAGCGTGCGCTCGATATCGCGGGCGGTGCGCCCGAGCGACAGCAGGTCGTCGGTCTTCGCCAGGGCGGTGTCGAGCATCTCCCGCACCTCGTCGGACTCGGCGCGCCCGGCGGCGGAACTGGCGAAGCCACGGACGACGCTCATGTCGTTGCGGAGGTTGTGCCGGAGGACACGGTTGAGCACCGCCAGACACTGCTCGCGGCGACGGGCGTCGGTGACGTCCTGCCAGACGAGCGTGGTGCCGACGGTGTCGTCGTCGACGGCGAGCGGTGTCGCCGTCACCTGGAACGTGCGCTGTGAGCCGTCCGCCCGGACGGTCACCTCGCCGCCCGCCCGGTGGTCGAGGCCGTCGTCGAAGTGTGCCGATAGCGGCGTCGTCAGTGCCGTCCGGCGGTCGACGCCGAGCACCTCGGTGGCGAGGTGGTTCGTCGTGACGATCCGGCCCTCGTCGTCGACTACCATGACAGGACTGCCGAGGTCGTCGATCGCCGCGCGCTCGCCGCGTCGTCGCGTCGCGGGGTGGAACTCGAACATGTCGCTGCCGACGAAGGCGTAGGCGTCGAGCGCGACGTGGACCAGAAACAGAAACGGCGCGAAGTTCAGCTCGGGGGCGGGTCCGACCTCGAGCAGCCAGACGACCAGCGCGGCCATCGGCGGGACGACGCTCACCCCGACGGCGAACGCCTCGCGGCGGTAGAGGGGACCGTAGCTGAACACCGTGTCGAACAGCAGGAGACTGCCGAGCGTGACGACGCCGACGGCGAGCGCGCCGACGGCCTTCGCCGCCGGTCGGAAGCCGTAGGCCATCCCGGTGACGCCGCCGACCGAGACGAGCGTCGGCCGAGGGGTCCACAGCAGTCCGTGTCCGGCGTTCGTCCCCCCGAGCACGAGCAACACGACCGGCAGCAGCGCGAGCACCACGCCGGCCGGTCGCCCTTCGAGCTGCCCGCGACCGGTGTACTCCAGGGCGAAGGCGACGAAGTAGACCCCGAGCGCGGACAGCAGCGCCAGGCCGACGACGCCCAGCGCCCGCCGGAGCACCGGGTCCGTCGTCAGTAGCGCCGTCCCGTAGACCGCCCCCCAGAGAGCCTGGCCGGTCAGCGCCGCCAGGAACCAGTCCGCCCCCGGCTCGCCGCGGTGACGCCAGAGGGCGGCGATCAGCGCCGCCGTCCCCAGTGCCGTTCCGAGGGCGGCCGCCATCAGCCACAGCCCGGGGATCATCGTCTCCCAGTTCGGGGGCGCACACTCTTTTCCGTTCCGACCCGGACCGCGGGCGGGGCTCGCAGGACCTAACAACGACGAGTGCGCCGTCCACACATGGACCGACTGTTCGCCCCGTGGCGCATCGAGTGGGTCGAACGCGACGACGACGGGGAGTACGACTGCCCGTTCTGTGGTCTCCCGGCCGAAGAGCCCGGCGACGACCGCGAGAACAACGTCCTCGTCCGGGGGGACCGAGCGGTCGTCGTCCTCAACAACTACCCGTACAACCCCGGTCACGCGATGGTGATCCCCCGCGAGCACACCGGCGACTACCGCGACCTCGACGACGAGACGCTACTCGAGCACGCCCGACTGCTCGGGCGAACGGTCGACGCCGTCGACGCCGCCCTCGAACCCGACGGCTTCAACACCGGGACGAACCTCGGCGGCCGGGTCGCCGGCGGCTCGATCGGCGACCACCTCCACACGCACGTCGTCCCGCGCTGGGAGGGTGACACCTCCTTCATGCCGGTCGTGGCCGACACGACGGTGATCGTCGAGGCCGTCGCCAAGACGTACGACCGCCTCCATGACGCCTTCGCCCGGCAGGACGGCACGAGCACGCCCGACGACGGCGCCGTCCGCCTCGACCGCGGGCACTGACCGCGGAGACTGACCGTCGGCGGCACGGGTCGGCATCGCGTTCGAGGCGACGCGACCGCGGCCGTCGTCACTCGCCGGCGTCGCCCGGGGTGTTCGGTGCGTCGAACTGCCGGCGGCGACCCTTCGGCATCATCGACTGCAGTTCGCCGTGGACGTAGAGGCCGACGCCGATCGGGGCGCGCCCGCCGGCGACTTCGTGGGCGGCGATCAGGTAGCCCCAGTCGCCGTCCCAGTCGACGGGCTGGTTCTCGCCGGCGACGAAGCGACGGGCCTCGCCCCGGTCCAGGTCGATCACGTTCCGCGTCGCGTCGGCCGCGAACCGCTGGACGGCGTCGGTCGTCGGCTTCCAGTGTTCCTGACGGGTGCGCAGGAAGACGACGCCGAGCGCCTCCACCTCGACCGGCGAGGGCGACGCCCCGCGGAACGCCCACACCTTGCCCGCGCCCTTCTCCCAGAACGTGTAGTCGGCGAAGCGCTCGCGGGAGACGCCGAAGCGGTCGACCCACCAGTCGACCACCTCGGGCCGCGTCGCTCGGCCGGCCACCTCGCGCTCGGCGGCGGTCGCCGGCAGGCGGTCGAACTGGTCGCTGACGTTCTCGCGGAGGGCGTCGGCGTCGTCCGTTCTGCCGCCGGCGTCGTCCATCCCGTCGCCACTGTCGCCGCCGCCCGTGTCGTCGCCGCTCATCCGGTCACCTCCAGTTTCGCACAGAAGAATCCGCCCGTGTCGTTGCGGTGCGGGTAGACGCGGGCACACCGCTCGACCGCGGGGTCGAACGACTCGCCCCGCCACTCGCGCACGCCGGGGTCGGTCTCCAGCGGCAGGTCAACGTCCACGAGGCGACAGTCCCCCCGCGACAGCGCGTGGTCGACGACGGCCTCGTTCTCCTCGGGGGCGAACGTGCAGGTGCCGTAGACGACCGTGCCGCCCTCGCGGGTCGCCGCCACGGCGCGGTCGAGTACGTCCCGCTGGAGGTCGGCGACGCTGTGGAGGTACTCCTCGGACCACTCGACGAGAGCGTCGGGGTTCTTCCGGACCGTCCCCTCGCAGGTGCAGGGGGCGTCGACGAGCGTGCGGTCGACGGCGTCGACCGCGAGCGGCCGCGTCGAGAGGTTGCGGGCGTCCCGGTTCGTGACGATGACGTTCGTCACCCCGAGCCGTTGGGCGTTCGACCGCAGCGGCGCCAGTCGGCCGAGACTGCGGTCGTTCGCGACCAGCGTCCCCCGGTCGTCCATGGCGGCGGCGATCTGGGTGGTCTTCGACCCCGGCGCGGCACAGGTGTCGAGCACCGTCTCGCCGGGCTGCGGGTCCAAGGCGAGTACCGGCAGCGCGGAGACCTCCTCCTGTGGGTACACCCAGCCGTGGACGTACGGCCACGACGCCCCCGGCGAATCCGTCGCCACGCGCAGCAGGCGGTCGTGCCACACGACCGGCTCGTGCTCGACGCCGCGCTCGTCGTAGGCGCGTCGCACCCGCTCGACGCTGGTCTTCAGTGGGTTCACCCGGACGGTGTAGCCGAGCGGTCGCGCACAGGCCCCCCGGAAGGCCGCGAAGTCGTCGACGAGCGGGCGGTAGCGGTCGAGCACCGACAGGTCGGGCGGCTCGTCGCGATCGCGATCGCGATCGCGGTCGTTCGTGTCGGGCCCGCGAGCGTCGTCGGTCATCCCCCCGGCTTCCCGGGGGGTGGGCTTGTGCGTTTCGAACGGTCAGTCCTCGACGGCGTCGTCGAGGTCGTCGACGTGGCCGCGGATCCGGTCGAGCGCCACGTCGGCGTCGACGTAGCCGCGGTCGTACTCCCGGTACACTCGCTCGACGTCGCGGAGGAATCGGTCGACGGCCGCCTCCGTGCCGTCGTCGCTCACTGGTACATCCGGAGCGGTCCGGCCTTCGAGGACTCGTCGTCGGCCTCCTGCATGCGTTTCGCGAGCTGTTCGCGCCCCTGGCGGATCTCCTCGGCGCGGTCGGTCAGTTCGTCGACGGCCACGTCGACGCCGGTCAGCGGCTCGACCCCCTCCTGGACCAGCCGGCGGGCGGCCTCGGGGTCGGGAAAGCGGGGGTCGGCCTCGACGACGATGACGGCGGCGTCGAGGCCGACCTCGTCGGCGCGGTTGAGCAGCGCCCCCGTCGGACCGGAGACGGCTCCCCGCTCCGGCGGCGTGTCGAGGCCGACCCGGTCGAGGTGGTCGACGGCGTCGCCGCTCGCGACGCCGAACACTCCGGGCGGCTCAGAGTCCTTCTCCACGGCCGCGGGGAGGCCGCTCAGAAGCAGCGGCGTCAGGTCGTGCTCCTCGAACCAGCCGGTGACGCAGGCGGCGAAGCCGCTCGCGGAGGAGGGCGAGACGGGGACGTCGCTCGACAGCACTAGCGGGCCGGCGCCGTCGCTGGCGCCGTCGGCGGAGGCAGGAGTGGGGGCGTGGACCCGGACGGGCTGGTGGACGCCGTGGTCGTCGGTCTCGTAGACGCCGACACGGGGTAGTCCCTCGCAGTGTACCGTCGCGTGCTCGGTCAGCGAGAGCGTCTCCACGAGGTGGTCGGCGGCGATCTTCCCCGCCAGCCCGACGCCGGGAAACCCCTCGACCAGCCAGCTGCCGCTCACGTCCCGGTCGTCGCACGGCTCGACGCGTGCCATGTCCGTCCTGACGCCCGGCGGCCACATAATTGCGGCGGGCGAGGCGGACCGCGCCGCGATCGGTCTCGCTGCCGGCGGCGCACTCACCCGACGAGCGGTCGGACAGGCGACCCCGCCAGCGCGGACCGGGACTCGCGCGGGTCAACCCCGCCAGTCTCGCGGCGAGTCGTTCAGTCGCCCGTGGCCGTCCTCGGTGACGACGACCAGGTCCTCGATCCGGACGCCGAACTCTCCGGGCAGGTAGACGCCCGGCTCGACGGTCTCGACGGCCCGTCGCTGTGCCTCGCGGACGACCCGGTGCACCTCGCGGAACCGTTCTGGCGGGTCGTCGCCCCAGACGACGGTACGGGTTTGGTCGCTCGGATAGCCCGCGAGTCGGCCGCCGAAGTCGAGCACGACCGGGTCGCCCGGCTCGATCGTCCGGTCGCCGTGACTGTGGTGCGGGCGCGCGCCGTTCGGTCCCGAGCCGACGATCGTCTCGAACGACGGGCCCGTACAGCCGCCCTCGAACAGGCGCGCCTCGGTCTCGCGGGCCAGCTCGCGCTCGGTCCACCCCGTTGGGTCGAGCTCGCGCACCGCGCGGCTCACCTCGTCGGTCACCTCGGCGACAGCACGGAGTCGGTCGAGCTCGTCGTCGTCCTTTCGTATCCGGAGGTCGCCGAGCAGCTCCGTCGCCAGCGCCAGCTTCGAGTCCGGCATCGCCGCCCGCAGGTCGAGCGCGAACCGCGTCCAGAGGCGCTCGTCGACCGGGACGCGGTCGGCGTCGGTCACGCCGACTGCCTCGGCGGTCGCCGTCGTCGCCGCCCGCGGGTCGTCGGCGTCGCCCCAGACGCGCAGGTGCTCTCGGCCGAGCGCGGTCTCGGCGAGCACCTGCTCCTCGTGCAGCTCGGGACAGAGCAGAGCGTGTGTCTCCGGCGTGACGAACGGCAGGAGATGTCGTCGCCCGGGTCCTCGTCGAAGCCGGTCAGATACTGAGGTTCGGCCCCGGGAACAGCACGACTGCGTCGACACCCCCTGCCGCCAGCCGGCGCTTGCACTCCCGGAGTCGGCGGTCGTGGGCGTCGTCGGCGCTTATGCGTCGGCTACGGCGGCCCGAGTGAAGTTTGATGGGGTCGCGCCGGCCAGGTCGGGCGTGGTCGGGACGAGCGTCTCGCTGGGGCGGACGCCCGACGGTCGACGGGTCGGGGTCGCCGCGCGGCTGCGTGTCACCCCCGAGACGGCCTGGGACGCGCTGGTCGACACCGCGACCTGGTCCGAGTGGGGACCGTCGGTTACCGCGGTCGACTGCGACCGGCGTCGCGTCCGTGCCGGAACCCGGGACGGGTCCGACTGCCGGGCTGGGCCTGGCTCTCTTCCGCGTGACCGAGGTCGAGGAGGGCCGCCGCTGGCGCTGGCGCGTCGCCCGCGTGCCGGCGACGGGTCACCGCGTCGAGCCGGGCACCGCAGGGAGAGACGGCGCGGCACCGGGCCGGGAGTGTCGTGTCGGCTTCGAGCTGTCGCCGCTGGCGGCGGGCTACGCCGTCGTCTGCCGCCGGGCGCTCGACGACCCGGCGGCGCTGCTCGAGGACTGACCGCTCGCCGCCCGGCGGCCCGGCACCAGATTTATACCGTGCTACGTCGTACCATGGCTGAGGCGATCCCTCAATGTGCCACCATGACAGCGAGAAACTAGCCCAGTGGATGCGCGAGCGAGAGACCCAGGAAGACGAGGCGCCGGACGACGAGTTCGAGGACCTCGCCGAGGTCGACGAAGACCGCGAGCCGGCGACGACGCCCGCCGACGACTAGGTACACCCCCTTCTCGGTTTATCCCGCCGGTAGCCGCGGCCGTCCGCCGTAGAGGGACATCCACTTCCGCGCTGGCGCCGTGGTCGTCGCCGTGACCGACCGCGTCGGGACGGACGAGGCCGGCAAGGGACCCGCCATGGGGCCGATGGTCGCCGCCGCAGTCCGTGCGCCGCCGGGCGCGTTACCCGACGGCGTCAACGACTCGAAGCGACTCTCGGCCGCGCGCCGCGAGCGCCTGGCCGAGCGACTCCGCGAGGACGACCGGACCGCGGTCGCGACCGTCGCCGTCGAGCCGGCCCGTATCGACGACCCGGAGACGGACATGAACTCGCTCACCGTCGCCGCCCACGCCGACGCGCTCGGCGAGGTGCTGCCGAGCGAGAGCGAGAGCGAGAGCGGAATCGAGGTGATACTCGACGGCGCCGACGTGGACCCGGCGCGGTTCGCCCGGCGGGTCGGCGACGCGGTGCGGGCCGAAGGGGCCGACCGCTCGCGAGTCGGAATGCGGGCGGAGCACGGCGCCGACGGGGCGCACCCGGTGGTGGGGGCGGCCTCGGTCGTCGCGAAGGTCGAGCGCGACCGGCGCGTCGCGGCGATCGACGCGGCACACGACCGGTCGGTCGGGTCGGGCTACCCGAGCGACCCGACGACGCGGGCGTTCCTGCGGGCGTACGTTCGCGAGCACGGCGAGTTGCCGCCAGCGGCACGGAAGTCTTGGAGCACGTGCCAGGACGCGCTGGCGACCGCCGAGCAGTCGAGATTGGAGGAGTTCTGACCGGCGGCGGCGGAGCGACCGCCGGAGCGCGTACCTTTTTACCGCGGCCGGCGGTCGCGGCGGCATGGAGTACACCACGCTGGGCGAGACGGGAACGACCGTCAGCCGGATCTGTCTCGGCTGCATGTCCTTCGGGACGAGCGACTGGCGGGAGTGGGTGCTCGACGAGACGGAGTCGCTGCCGATCATCGAGCGCGCCCTCGAACTGGGGATCAACTTCTTCGACACCGCGAACATGTACTCCCGCGGCGAGTCCGAGCGCGTCCTCGGGCGGGCGCTGGAGGGACGCATGGACGAGAACGTGGTCGCGACGAAAGTGTTCTTCCGGATGGACGAGGACGACCCCAACTCCGGCGGACTCTCCCGGAAGACGATCGAGCAGGAGCTGGCGGCGAGCCTGGAGCGACTCGGCACCGACACCGTCGACCTCTACCAGATCCACCGCTGGGACTACGACACGCCGGTCGAGGAGACGATGCGCGCGCTCGACGACGCCGTCCGCCGCGAGAAGGTGCGCTATCTCGGCGCCTCCTCGATGTGGGCGTACCAGTTCGCCGACGCCCTGCACGCGAGCGAGCGCCTGGGCCTGGAGCGGTTCGTCTCCATGCAGAACCACTACAATCTGCTCTATCGCGAGGAGGAACGCGAGATGCTGCCGCTGTGTGAGCGGGCGGGCGTCGGCGTCGTCCCGTGGAGTCCGCTGGCGCGGGGCTACCTCGCTCGCCCGCACGAGGAGACCGAGGCGACCACCCGCGGGCGGTCGGACTCCCACGCCCGCCAGCACCCCTATCTGGAGAACGGTGGTCGGGAGGTGAACGAGCGCGTCCAGCAGATCGCCGACGACGAGGGGCTGACGATGGCACAGGTGGCGCTGGCGTGGCTGCTGGAACAGCCCGCGGTCGACGCCCCTATCGTCGGCGTCACCAGCGTCGAACATCTGGAGGAGGCCGTCGCCGCGGTGGACGTCTCGCTGTCGGACTCCGACGTCGAGTACCTGGAGGAGCCGTACGAGCCCGTACCGGTGTCCGGCCACGAGTAGCCGCCACAGGTCACCGCGACCCCGACCACATAGGCGACGACCGCCCACCCGGGCCATGACCGAGATCGTCGCCGGCCCCGAGGGACCCCACGCCGACAGCCCCGTTCACGCCGCCGGGACGCCGCCGGAGGCGGCCACGGCGGCCGTGCTCGCGTTCCACGGCCGCGGTGTGACGCCGGCGAGCGTGCTCGGGATCGCCCGCGAGGTCGACATCGACGTCGACGGCGTCGCCTACCTCGCGCCGGCGGCCAGCCGCAACACCTGGTATCCGCGGTCGTTCACGGAGCCGCTCGACGCGAACGAGTCACATCTCGGCTCCGCGCTCGACCTCGCGGACGACCTCGTCGGGCGGGCCGCCGACCGCGTCGGTCGCGAGCGCGTGGCGCTGCTCGGCTTCTCGCAGGGGGCCTGTCTCGCCGGCGAGTACGTCGCCCGCAACGCCGCCCGCTCGGGACGCTGCGTTCGTTAGACGCCGAGGTCACCAAGCGGGTCTACGAGGGGACGAGTCACACGGTGAACCGGGACGAGATCGACCGCGTGGAGACGCTGGTCGACGGGACCGTCGGACGATGTCGGCGTCGCTTCCCTCGACGAGGGGTCGGCGGTGGCCTCACCCGGTGACGTCGACGGGGTCGGCGTCGGCCAGTTCCCGCAGTCGCCCGGGGGCGACGGGAAAGACGGCCTCGGGCGTACCCGCGGCGGCCCAGACCGTCTCGAACGAGAGCAGCGTCTCGTCCATGTACGTCGGGACGTCGCCGTCGTGGGCGAAGGGCGGGACACCGCCGATGGCGTAGCCCGTCGCCGCACGCACCTCCTCGGGGTCGGCGGTTCGGGCGCCCTCGGCGCCTGAGTGCGCCGCCAGGCGGTCCTCGTTGACGCGGTTGGCGCCGCTGGTGACGACGACGACGGGGTCGTCGGCGACGAAGACGATGCTCGACGCTATCTGGGCGACGTCACAGCCGATGGCGTCGGCGGCGTCGGCGGCGGTCTTCGTCCCCTCGGGGAACTCTCGGGGGTCGATCTCGACGTTCAGCTCGCGGCGGACGCGGTCACGGAACTGTTCGGCACGCGGATGCACGGCCGTCAGTTCTCGCGAGGCGACAAAAGTCGGGGGGTCGAACCGACGGCTTACCACTCCGTCAGCGAGTCGTCCTCGAGGTAGTGCTCGAGGTGGTGGGCGTGCTCCTCCAGGGTGGTGAGCTGCTGACGGAGCAGTTCGGCGGTCGCGTAGTCGCCCAGGTTCGTCGCCAGCTCGACGTGTCCGCGCACCGTCTCGATGACGTCGCCGAACAGCTCCATGTCGTTCGTCAGGCTGGTGCGAACGTCGTAGACGTCGTCGTCCTCGGGCTCGACGGGGGCGTGGGCCTCGTAGGTCGCGCCGCCCGAGAGGGGGACACCACCCAGCGCCTGGGCGCGCTCCGCGAGCTCGTCGGCGCCCTCTTCGAGGTCCTCGGCGACCTCGTCGAGGTAGAGGTGAACGTCGCGGAACTCCGCGCCCTCGACGTTCCAGTGATGCTTCTTTGTCTGGTGGTACAGCACGTACGTCGCCGCGAGGTCGGTGTTCAGCGCGTCGACGACCTGCTCGGCCTTCTCCTCGGGCAGCCGCAGCGCCGGACTCTCCTCGACCGTGCCCGCCTCCTGGCGGACCGTTCGCTGGGTGCTCATTGCACTCCCGACTACGGACGGAACGGTCATAAGTCTTGCTTCAGAAAATTCTGTTTTCGGTTCCAAAAATATCTTTTCCGATCGGGGATGGCCGGAGGGGGGGTTGGGCGGTCCGGCGGTCCACGACGCCGGCCGGCGGCGGCCCGTCGCGGGCCGGGCGAGCGCCGACCGCGAGGGGTTTCGACACCGCTTGCCGCTGGCGTGGGTTTTTGCCCCTCGGTCGGATACGGAGGCCGTGATACGCGGACGAGCGCCGTGGCGGGGGGAGAAGTCACGACCGTTGCCCGACGGCGGACGGGACCGAGCGTGCGCCGCCCGCGAGCGGCTCCTCGCGAATCACGCCGGGACTGTCGCGAGCGTGATCGACGCCGCCGACGCCGTCGCCGAGGGTCGAGCGCCGCCGACGGAGCCCGCGGCCGTCACCGAGCCGCTGCGGGCCGAACTCGTCCGAGACGACGTCACGGCAGCCCTGCTCGACGCGCTCGCCGACGCCGCCGCGGCCGTCGGCGGAGAGTTACCACACGACCCGGTGCCGGAGCCGCCGTATCTCGCGGTGACGAGCCGCGGACCGGTGCTGCGGGCGACGCTCGACGCCGGCCGACTGGTCGTCGTCGTCCGGGCGTTCCGGGTTGCCCGGAGTCCTGTGCGCTACGTCCGGGCGGGCGACCGGCCCGGAGAGGTGCTCCGGGTCGAGTTTCACACCGACGGCGACCGCGGGGTGGCCGGTCCGGAGGAGGGTGAACGGTGAGCGACGACGAGCCGCCGGAGGACCTGCTGACCGAGTACCGCGAGGACGTCGACCGTCCGATGTGGCGACTGTTCGCGGAGTACGGCCACGGCGACCGCCGGTGGTTCGGCGTCGGCCTGCTGACGAGCGTCGCCGCTCGCGGCCTGCAACTGGTGCCGCCGGTCGTGCTCGGGGCGGTCATCGACGGCGTCTTCGGCGCGGAGCCGTACGGCCTGCCGCTGGTGCCCGCGAGCCTCCTGCCCCAGGGCGAGGCGGCGCAGTTCTGGTTCTCCGCGGCGCTGATGGCCGTGGCGATGGCGCTGGCCGCGGCCGCGAACTTCGTCCGCCAGTCGACGATGAACCTGTTCTCGCACCGCGTGAAACACGAGGTGCGCACCGCCTGCTACCGGAAGATGCAGCGGCTTGACATGGCCTTTTTCGACGAGCACCGCACCGGCGAGCTGATGTCGGTCCTCAACAACGACACGAACCGCCTGGAGCTGTTTCTCGACAACATGATGGGCGCCGCCATCCAGCTCGGCGTGCTCATTCTGGGCATCGGCGGCGTGCTGCTGTGGATCAACCCGCGACTGGCGTTGGTGACACTCGCCGTCATTCCGGTCGCCGCCGTCTTCACCTGGTGGTTCATGCGACTCGTCGAGAGCGCCTACGCCGACATTCGCTCCTCGGTGGGCGACCTGAACACGCGCTTGGAGAACAACCTCGCCGGCATCGAGGTGATCAAGACCGCCGGCACCGAGGAGTACGAGGACGACCGCGTCGAGGACGTCTCTTACACCTACTTCCAGCGGGACTGGCGCTCGCTGCGGCTGAACTTCGTCTACCGCCCCGGACTGCAGCTGCTGACGTCGTTCGCGTTCGTCGCCACCTTCGTCGTCGGCGGCCTGTGGGTGCTCGGCGCGCCGCTGCCGCTGTTCCCGGGAGAGGTCTCCGTCGGGCGACTGGTGACCTTTCTCCTGCTCGCACAGCGGATGACCGAGCCGCTCGCACAGATGTCCGAGATCGTCGACCGCTACGAGGACGCGAAGGCGAGCGCGACGCGCATCCTCGGGCTGATGAACGTCCCGATAGCGGTCGGCGACCGCGAGGACGCCGTCGACCTCGACCCCGACCGCGTCCGCGGCCACGTCGAGTACGACGACGTCAGCTTCGGCTACGAGGACGGCGGGGCGCAACGCGCCCCGGACAGCGAGGTGCCGCGCACCTCGAACAGCGGGACGTCACGCGCCCAGGACGGCGGAACGTCACGCGCCTCGAACCACGTCCTGGAAAGTGTCGACTTCGAAATCGAGCCGGGCCAGACCGTCGGTCTCGTCGGGCCGACCGGCGCGGGCAAGTCGACGACGCTGAAGCTGCTGGTGCGATTGTACGACGTGAGCGAGGGGGCGATCCGGGTCGACGGCCACGACGTGCGCGACGTCACTCTCGACAGCCTGCGGTCGGCGATGGGCTACGTCAGCCAGGACACCTTCCTCTTCGACGGCACCGTCCGGGAGAACGTCCGCTACGGCTCCTTCGACGCCAGCGACGCCGAGGTGGAGGAAGCCGCCCGGATGGCCGAGGCCCACGAGTTCGTCAGCGAGCTGCCGGAGGGCTACGACACCCGCGTCGGCGAGCGCGGAGTGAAGCTGTCGGGCGGGCAGCGCCAGCGCGTCTCGATCGCCCGGGTGATGCTGCGCGATCCCGCGATCCTGGTGCTCGACGAGGCCACCAGCGACGTCGACACGGAGACGGAGATGCTCATCCAGCGCTCGATCGACCGCATCTCCGCCGACCGCACCACCTTCGTCATCGCCCACCGGCTGTCGACGGTGCGGGAGGCCGACCGCATCCTCGTGCTGGAGAACGGCCGCGTCGTCGAGGACGGCACCCACGAGCGGCTGCTCGCCGAGGACGGTCTCTACGCCAACCTCTGGTCCGTCCAGGCCGGCGAGATCGACGAGCTGCCCGAGGAGTTCGTCGAACGCGCCTCCCGGCGCGCGGCCGAACGGACGATGGGCGGGCTGGAGGGTGAGGGCGACTGACCCGTGCGGCCGAAGAAGACGGCGACTACCGCTCGACGTCGACGGCGAGGTCGGTGGCGATCCAGGCGTCGGTGTTGTCCTCGTCGGTGAAGACGAGCCGACCCGGACACGTCTCGCAGGCGGTGACGACGCTGTCCGGGCCGTCCTCGGACCCCCGGCGGTCGTTACCGGCGTGACGACCGTGTTCCGTCATTACCCGTTTTAGGGTGGCCTAAAGTTAAAGTGGTTTCGATCCGCCCGGACATCGACGTCAGCCCTCGGTGTCGTCGGCGTCGGCCAGGTGTGGGGCGCGAACCGCCATGGCCTCGTTCATGCGGTCGAAGACGCGCCGGACGCTACCGGACAGGCGCCGCAGTACTGGGTCGACGAGTGAACCCTCGAACCACTCGCTCTGGACGAAGCGCGTCCCCTCCGGCGCCGGCTCCATGCGGAAGCTGTGCTCGGCGGTCACCGTTCCGAGCGGGAACGTCGTCCGCCAGCGCAGCTCCCGGCCGGGGTCGACGCGGGTCACCGCCGGCCGGAACGGCGTCGGCGGCAGGTCGCGGTCGATCAGCAGCGCCCACAGTCGCTCGCCCTCGGCCAGGTCGCCCCGCACGCGCAACACCGGGTTCCACTCGGGGTACGACTCCACGTCGACGAGCACGCTCCAGACGACCGAGGGCGAGGCCCCGACGGTCGTCTCCGCTCGGAGGTGCCAGGTCACGGCCGACCTACGTCGGCGACTGATATAAGTGACCCGCGGTCGGCGGGGCGTACCGACGAGACGGAGGGCGACCAGGCCGCGACCACCGGTTGGAGCGCGAACGCCACGGCGGAGTCGGAGTCGACGGGTGACTCGCGGAGGACGCCCTCCGGCTCTGCCGTGTCACCACCTCGGGCGGTCCCCGGAAGTGCCTGTGGGCGAGTCAGCGAGCCGTTGAAGTCTCTCACGGTCGAGACGCGGAACGTGCGCCTGCTGCTGGACGCGATGTGCGGTGGACTGCGCGCCCCGCTGCGGATGTGCGGCCACGACACCGCCTACGCGCTCGACCGCGACGTCGAGGCCGACGACCGCCTGCTCGCGCTCGCCCGCGAGGAGGAGCGCACGCTGATCACCCGCGACCGGGAACTCGCGCGCTGTGGCCGGTGCAACGGACGGCTGGAAGGCGTCGGTCGCGAGGACAGCGACGGCGAGCGACCGGCGTACGTGCCCGAGACCGCCGACCCCGTGTGGCGCTGTCGCGACTGCGGACAGCGGTTCTGGCGCGGGAGCCACTGGGCGGACGTCCGGGAGCGACTGCCCGACGGTCAGTGATTGGGCGACCAGTCCTCGCAGGCTTCCATATCGTCCATCTCCTCGCCGTGGAAGCCACAGTACGGCTGCATCCCCGCCTCGGTGCGGACGTACCGGAAGTGCTCGCAGTTGCCGCAGTAGCGGTCGGCGACCTGCTCGGCGTGCTCGCGGGAGCTGATGACCTGGCCGTCGCCGCCCGACGGCGTCCGTAGCCCGTCGTTGTCGACGCCGCCGTCGGTCGGCGCCGCCGTGTCTGTGCCCGTGCTCGCGCCGGCCCGCTGCCGGCCCGTCGAAGTCGTGGCGCCCGTCACCGTGGTCGCACTCGCCGTCGTCGTCGTGGTCGTGTCACCGCCCGGGGCGTCGGTCGACGGCGTCGTCGTGGTCGTAGTCGTACTAGTGGTCGTAGTCCCACCGGACCGCGAGGCGGTCGCGCCGGCGTCGGCGTCGGCGCCGTCGTGTCCGTGGGTGTTCGTCTGCGTCTCGGCGTCCGCGTCGGGCGTGCCGCCGAACAGGCCGACGCTGCCGCCGGCGGTCGACCCCAAGTCGACGGTGCCGTCCGGCCCCACGTCGTCGGCGGAGACCTCCACCGTCTGTGACTCGCCGTCGCCGACGAGCACTTCGAGCGTGATGGTACCGCCGGGGTCGTTGCGACGCTTGAAGTTAGCGATGCCGACGAACAGACACCACACCGACGTGGTCGTCCCCAGGAAGTACACCGCCGTCACCGGCAGGGTGAGGTTCTGCCCGTAGCCGGCCCAGTGTGTGGGGTAGGCGTACCAGAACAGCGTCACGCCGAGCACGGAGACGCCCGCGCCGAGAGCGGCGGCGGCCTTCACCCGGTCGCTGGAGGGGAGGATCGTGAACACCCCGCCGACGACCGCCGGCACGCCGAGACCGGCGAGGACGCCCGCCCGTCGCCAGGCCGGCATCTGCGCCAGACCGAGGTCCGTCCGCACGCCGGTGGTCGCCAGGACGACCCCCAGTGCCGTCAGCACGGCACCGGTGAAGAACAGCCCCAGCCCGAGGGAGAGTCGGCGGCGACTCACCGCCAGCCCGACCTGGCCCTCGTAGGCGTCAGCTAGCCCAGTCATACCGTACACGTCCTCGGCCACGTACAAAACACCCCGTCAGACGGGTGCAAGACGGCGGCGGGATCCGCCTCAGAGGCGGGTACGGCGGGCGAGCGTAAGCCCTAATCGCTGTGACGTCTCACGAGGGGACATGAGCGACAGCGAGGACGACGAGGCGGAGACGCCGACGGTCGCGCTCGGCGAGGGGCCGGTCGTCGAGGGGGCGCCGCTGGCCCGGGTCGCCTCCCGGCTCACCTGGCCGATCGAGCGGCGTCGCCTCCTGGCGCGCGAGGGGGAGACGGCGATCCGGACGCCCGACGGCCCGCGGACGGTCGCCGACGCGATGGCGTCGGTCGACGTGACCTACTTCGACACCCGGCGGACGTTCATCGACGCCGTCCGCGAGGCGGTCGGGTCGGGGCCGGTCCCGACCGCCGGCGAGTCCGACGACGGGACGGAGACGGCGGCGCCGACCGACGGCGACGGGGGCGCGTCGGCGAACGGGACCGGAGGCGAGGAGCCGACGAACGACGACGGGAACGGGGAGACGCCGGCGGACGGGGACGACCGCGAGAACGGGGCGTAGGTCGCCGGATGTCGGTCGTCTCGGTGGCGTCGCTCCGTGCTCGGCTGCCCTCCCGGTGGGTGTCGACCGCGCTCGTCTGGGGAGCGGCGCTGACCGTCGGCTGGACGGTCGTCGGCGGCCGCGGGCTCGACACCCGCGTGCTCCGGGACGGGCTGTTCTTTCTCGCGGGACCGATGCTGTTCGTCGCCGTCTGGCGGCGCTCGCCCGCCGAACTCGGCTGGCGCGTCGACCGCCGGGCGCTGCGGAACACCGCCGCGCTCGCGCTGTTCGTCCTCCCCTTCTACCTCGTCGGCTCCTCGCTGCCGTCGATCCGGACGTACTACCCGATGTGGGGAACGACAGCCGATCCTGCCGCCTTCCTGCCGTACGCCGCCAAGCAGCTGCTGGTGATAGTCGCCGCCGAAACCTACTACCGGGGGCTGCTCTGTGTCGGCGTCCGCGAGATCGGCGTCGGGAGCGCGCTCATCAGTCCCGTGGTGTACGCCTTCCACCATCTGAGCAAACCGCCGGTCGAGCTGCTGCTGTCGGGGCCGACGGACGTGCTGTTCGGCGTCGTCGACTACGACGCCCGTTCGGTCCTCCCGTCGGTCGTCGCCCACGGTCTGGGGCTGACGCTTTTGGACTGGCTCGTGCTGCACGACCCGCTGCTGCCGCCCGGTCGGGTGGTGCGCTGGCTGCGGTGGCTACCGGTCGGCCTCTAGCGCTCCGACCGCTCGACCGTCGGCTCCGGGGCGTCGCTCGCCCCCTCGCGGACGGTCTCGACGTGGGCCTCGACGGTCTCGACGACGTCGACGAGCACATCGGCCTGACGCCGCAGCGGCTCCGGCCGCGTCACTGCCTCCGGATCGGGGAAGCGGTGCTCGACGACGCCGGTGCGGTCGTCGACGGTGAGGCCGCCGAAGTCCTCGAGGTCGCCGAGCGCCGACCACAGCTCGTCGGGCAGCGTCGGGACGTCCGGGCCGCGGTCGACGTACTCCACGCGTCCCGTCGCGTTCTCCGCGAGCTCGAAGCCGGTGCCGGCCTTCACCGACAGCATCGCCGTCTGGAGGACGACGTAGCGGTCGGTCCCGCCGGGAGCCGTCTCCAGCCGGGCGACCACCCGCCGACCCCGGACCGTCGTCTCCACCTCCGGGGCGCCGTCGCCGTACCGCTCCGTCGCGTCGATCTCGGGGTGGTCCGCCAGCGACGCCCAGTCCTCGACGAGCGAGGCCGGCGGCGACGCAGCACCGACGCCGGCGCCCTCGGCGTCGAGCAGCGACTTCGTCAGGGCGTACAGTCCCCACAGTACCAGTCCGACCGTGGCGAGCACGCCGATCAGGACCACCAGCAGGAACAGTATCACCGCCCACTCGGTGCCGACCTGGACCTGTGCCTGCGCCTGTGCGTGTTCGAGAACGGGGGCGAACGCGAACGCGAGCGTCGAGCGTGCGGGCACGACCCACGCGGCCATGCGACACCGTAACGCGTCCACCGGCATATGGTCTGGGGACCCACCGACGGCGGGCTGTCGCGGGCGCGAGCGGTGGGGCCCGGTCGCGAGGGTGCGAGCCGGCAACGGCGCGTCCGAGGCGCCCGACGTGGGCGGCCACGTAGCGGCAACGGGACGGGCCCGCGAGGCCGCCGCCGGCGCCGTCGACGGCGAGCTCGCCTGAGCCGGGGGTCAGCCCCGCACCCGGTCGAGGTCGTCGACCGTCCGCTCCACCGGCGGCGGACGCCGCCGGCCGATCTGGTGGGCGCTCCACGTAGCCGTCGGCGTTGACCAGGTGGATCACACCCGGTGGAGGAAGAGGTAGCCGTCCTCGTCCTCGCGCTCGCGAGCCTCGTAGGAGACGCCTCCTCGACGACCGCCCGGGCGCGCGCCTCGCTCTCGGGGCGGAGCCACCGCCGGCCGGGCGTGTCGCGGACGTCCATGTGCTCGCCGTACGCCCGGAGCCGCTCGGCGTCGTCGCGGACGGGGTCGAAGGTGACCGGCAGGAAGGCGACGCCGTCGCCATACTCCCGCTCGACGGCGCCGGCCTGAACGCCCACGAGTCGGGGACCAGCAGCGGACAGGATCCCGGCAGTGCGTGAAGAAGTACGTCAGCAGTGCCGGCCGGTCGAGGTCGCGGACGCTCACCCGGCCGCCGTCGACCGCGGCGACGCTCACGTCCGGCACCCGCTCGCCCCACACCGGGTACCGACGGGCGCGGTGCTGTTCGAGCGTCACGTCCAGGTCGGGCTC
>PXSK01000004.1:50338-65295 GCA_003022865.1 Halobacteriales archaeon SW_5_70_135
GGGATCACCGCGGAGGGCCGTCGCCGACGAAACCCTCGACGGAGGATCAGACCGCCGCCAGACGGAACGGGGAGGGCTCGAAGACGGTGCCCTGTCGCTTGAGCTTCTGTATCTCGCGGCGGGCCGCCGCCGCGTCGCCGCCGAGGTGGGCGACGACCAGCGGTTCCGGCACGCCGTCGTCGAACTGCTCGCTCAGGTCGGCGATCACCGCGGTCACGTCGGCGTCCTCGTCGGCCGACACCCCCTCGCGAGTCGGGTCGTCGTCGATCTCGTGGTCGGTGTACTCGGCGTGTTCCTGCTTGAACGCGAGCGCCTCGCCCTCGCCCTCGAAGGTCCACGTCTCCGCGCAGGTCTCGCAGGTCAGCGCCCACGCTGGGTCGGGCTGGAGTCCGAGTCCGAAGTCGGCCCGCGTCCACTCCATCATGTGGTCGGTGTGCTCGCGGTGCTTGGCGACGAACGCTGCCGAGTCGTCGAACGTCCGGGCCTCGTGATCGACGTCGCAGTCCGGACACGTCACCCGGAACGACTGCTCCTGGTCGGCCATGCTCGGGATAGCGGCCGGTGACGGCTTAGTTCCTCGGGGTGTGACACGGGTCGGTGATCGATTCACGAGCCGCGTGTTCGAGCCAGACCATCCCCGCGACGACAGCCCCGGCAATGACCGCTCGCGAAAGGACGTCGCCCGGTCCCTGGATTCGATCGAATTGACGGGGGGGCCTTGAAGTGGAGCGGACCGTGGACCGCTTGCCGGAATCGTTCCTGTATTCCTGCTGTCAACGGAGGGAGAAGATATCTGCCGACGAGGTCATGCGGGCGACTGTCGCTGCCCGCAGCATGTAGGCAGTCAACACGATGTACGGCGCGAGCGAGATCGTAAACGTCGCAGCGACGAACGTTTGCAACGGCGGAATGTTGAGGAACCAGAACTCGGGGAGAACGCCGGCGTTGATCGCGAGGATGGTCGTGGCGTTGATCAGGATGGCTGGCAGCGCGATCAAGAGCAAGGTCTGGGAGAGGCGGGCCACTTCCTGCGTGTAGTACAGTGTTTTGAAGTACTCCTTGCCGACGGCGAACAGCTTGAACGCCTCAATGAGACTGTCGAACCGTTCTTCGGTTTCACTCGACAACTCGTGGGTGGTCTTGATGCTGTGCAACCGTTCCAGTTGTGCGCCGTACTGGAACTCCATGCCTTTCCAGAGGACGGCGAACTGTGCGCCGCTGGTGTTCTCGACGGCCCCGAGACGGTCGGCCGCGCCTGTGATCGACGCGGCGAGCTCCTCGACCTCCTCGGCCAGACCGGGGTCCATGCCGGCGATATCGTCGTCGATCCGTCGTGCTCGTTCCTGAATTGTCCGCGACATGACTCTGAGAAACGACCTCGGTTCCGACGGCTCTTCGTCGGGCTTGGCTAACTCACTCAGATTCCGACGGAACCTGGCAGCGCCGTCGATGCGGTCTGCCTGACTGCTGACGGAACTCATATCGTGTGAGAGCACGATCGAGTTGATCGAAACGACGATCGAGACCAGCAGGATCATGCCGCTCAAGAGCGTGTTGAGCACCGTCTGGACCGACGGAGTCTCGTTCAACAGTACCTGCATCTCGAAGGTCCAAACACTCGATAAGAGTATGAACCCACCAAACACGAACGCAAGCAGTGCGCCGGTAACGGCCATCCGGTGTGCCTCCAATAATACCCACCGAGAGAGGTTGACCTGTCCGTTCTTCTTCGGCACTGGAAGCCAGTCACGCCATCGGTGAACGCCGAGTGCAATTTTCATGTGACTTCGGCCGCGACGGCTCTCGCGACGGGACCAGTAATCACTTGAGCAGTCATACTCCCCGAACGGTAGACGGGAATATAACGTTAACTGCGAGTTCTTACCCAAATCCGAACGGGGCAGTGTCCGGATGAGCGCTGAAGAGCGAGGCGGATCGATTCCGTGTTGCTCCATGACAGAAGTCGCCCGCCTCGGCGGCGGTAACGACTGGATCTGATTAGAACTTGTCGACAGAGAGCGAACGTCGCGCCGGCTGATGCAGTTCGGAACCGAACTGCGTCTCGCCTTCTTATCACTCAAAAACTATATCGGTTCTTGAGATGTTCGGTGCAGACCGCCGTCGAAGCGCCGCCCATAACTGGGTCCGAGAGGGCGATCTCACACTGATTACCGGTGCTCGGCCGGACCAAGCTGCCGTCGACGAGACCGCGATTCAGGTGAACGATCAGCGGTACTGATTGCTCGCCGTCACCGGAAGCCAGCGGCTTCTGGTCGACAGTCGAGCTCCGCTCGACGATGCCCGTCGATCCGTCGAGCAACCGACCTCTCCACGTTCGGCTGTTTCCGGTCCGAACGGCGGCGATCACGCGACTGTTTCTCGACGAACTCACGGTGAAACGCGACGTCAGCGACGCTGAATTTCCCGTCGACGGTGCGCCGTGGCTGGAAGCGACACTCCGTCGTGCCGGACTCCGATTTCGACACGTCACTCGGAAGAATCGGAACGACGAGGCGCTCCACGCCGCTGGCAGCCGGCGTCTGCGACGCCGGCGACAGCGTCGAACGTGTCTTCAAAGAGGTGAAACGTCGAACTGACCGCTTCGCAAACCGTTCCGCAGCGCCGATCCTGACGGTGTCGAACCGTGGCTGCAAGCGTTTGTCGTCTGCCGGAATCGGCGTAACTGAACAGTACCTGACACGAGGACTACACCTGCCGGTACGGACCGAGTCGCGTGCCGTCGAGCAGGTACGCCTCCGCGTCGCCGAGCGCGGCCGGGAAGAACGGACAGAGGAAGTCTCGTTCCTCGTTGACCCAGGTGCCGCCGGAGAGGTCGTTGAACGCCGGGAAGACGATCAGTTCGGGGGCGGCGTCCGGCAGGTCGTACCCCGCCTCCCGGAACGGGTCGAGCGAGAGCCGGCCGCGCAGCCAGACGCGCTCGACGCGGCGGCCGCCCACGTCGTCGGCGAGTCGCACGCAGGGGTGCTCGTGGCCGACGCAGACGACCTCGGCGCGCAGCAGCTCGGGTGCGGGCCAGGTGTGTCCGTGCGCGAAGCCCACCCCACCGAGACGGACGCCACGGGCGTCGGTCACCGTGGCGCCCTGGAGCCAGTCGTCGATCGCGCCGTCGTGGTTGCCGCGGACGACCGTGACCGGCACGTCGACCGCCTCCAGCAGCACCTCGATCTCGCCGCGCTCGGCGCCGCCGGGGCCGCCGATCGAGTGCATGAAGTCGCCGATGACGACCAGCCGGTCGGGGGCGGTCTCCTCGACGGCGTCGATGACCGTCTCGCGGCGCTCGTCCGCACGGGACGCGGCGCCGACGCCCTCCTCGGCGCGAAGGGCCGCCTCGAGTCCGGCGTGGTAGTCCGCGAGTGCTAGCACGCGCTCTTTCACTGTGTCGACGAGCGCCAGCGGCCGATCCGGCAGCGGCTCGACGCTCGAGACGGCGCGAGACTCGTCCCGCCGAGGACCACTGGTGTGTGTCACGTCAGATCGGCTTAAGACGGTCCTCGCCGGGCTCGTAGCACTGTCCGCTCATCAGGGCGTCCTGGATGGCGTCCTCGACCGCCCCGGCGTCGGCACCGGTCGCGTCGACGACCGCCTCGATCAGCGCCCCGCGCTCGGCGCCGTCGCCGTCGTCCAGTTCGCGCATCCGCTCCAGCAGCACCGTGTCGACGTCGGCCGCCTCCGCGTCGTCGTCCGCGTCTTCCGTTTCCGCCTCGTCCGCGTCGTCCGCGTCCTCGTCGACCGCCGCCTGCTCCGCGGAGTCCTCGGTTGACGCCGTCTCCTCCTCAGGCGCCGTCGCCGCGGCGTCGGTCGCCGGCGCCCCGGCCTCGTCGTCTCCGCGGTCCCCGTCGTCGGACCCGTCGTCCGTCCCGGGGTCGGGCGTCTCGATGTCGGCCTCGCCGGGTGCCTCGACCTCCGTGCCGGTCGAGAAGTCCGTGCCGTACTCCGATTCGATGCGATCGCGCTCCTCGTCGTCCATCTCGTACATCTCGTCGCCACCCTCGACCGCCGGATCGGTGTCATCGTCGTCGCGCTCGCCGATGCCACCCGGCTCGAAGTCGCCGATGTCGTCCTCGTCCTCGTCCGCTTCCGCGTCGGCGTCGCCCGCCGCGGTGCTCGTCGTCCCGACGTCGCCGCTGACCTCGAACTCGTCCGTGTCACTCGCCGCAGCCGAGTCCTCGCCCGCTGGCGCCGCCGAGTCGTCGCTCGCCGCTTCCGTCTCCTCCGTCGACTCGTCGCCCGACACCGTCGAGTCGTCGGCGTCGAACGCCTCGACCTCCTCGTCGGCCTCGATCTCCGCTATCTCGTCCGTGTCGGTCGTCGACTCGTCGCCGCTCGTCTCCGCGACCGACCGGTCGGACCGATCGGCGCCGGCGTCGTCGCCGACGGCGTCGACGTCGAGCAGGGCGGCCAGGGCGTCCAGGTCGGCGCCGGGACGGTCCGCGTCGGGCGTGGTGTCGAACGGTTCGACCTCGTCGCGGTCGCCGGCGACGACGGCGGCAGCGTCGACTGCGAGGTCGCGGAGCGCCCCGAGGTAGGCGGGCGTCGTCCCGTAGCGTTCCAGGGCGAGCGCGACGCCGCCGGTCGGGTCGCCCGGGTCGTCGCGGCGGAGGGCGTCGGCCGCCTGCCCCGCGCGACGCAGCGTGGCGCGGGCGGTCTCGACGACCCAGCGGTCCCGCACGTCGGCGTCGACGACGTTGACGCTCTCCGGCCGCACGGAGGAGTACACGCGGTCGGCGTCCTCCGGCCGGAACGTACGGGCCTTCCCGGTGACGGCGACGAAGGCGGGCGGAGCGGCGCGGTCGAAGGTCGCCCGCGCCTCGGGCTGGTACTGGCCGGCGTAGACGACGAACGCCCCGGTCGGGTCGACGATCCGCGCCCGCAGCATCTCGTCGTTGACCTGCTCGACCTCGGTCAGCACGCCCACCAGAAAGAGGCGGTTCGCCTTGGCGCCCGACGGCGTCACGACGTAGGTGGGGGCACGCTCCTGCTCGCCCTCCTGGTAGGAGACGGTGGCGTCGTCGTACTCCGCCGCGAACACGCGGTGGGCGACCTCCCGGCGCCCCGGTCCGTCGTCGCTCTCCTCGCTCTCGTCCCCGACGTCCTGGGTGCTCATTCCGCCACCTCCGTCCCGATGGCCGCGACGAGGTCACGCGCCCGCGCGGCCGGCTCATCGGTCGTCTCGGCGAACTCGCTGGCGTCGAGGTTGGCGCCGTACTCGTCGATCGAGAGGTGCCCGCGAACGCGCACCTCCCGACCGACGATCGCCTCGCGGATGTCGTCCGCGACGACCGAGCGGTCCATCGCGTCCCGCGCCGCCGACAGGGCGTCCGCCAGGTCGCCGCCGTAGACGTCCTCGGTCAGTTCGCGGTCGAGCACCGCGGTAACGGTGCCGGTACCGTCGTCGACGACGGCCTTCACGCGCAGGTCGTCCTCGCCGTCGACGGGGCCGTGCGTGCGACACTGGTCGTTCTGGACCACGCGACCACACTCCGGGCAGCGCTCGATGAGCCCGGAGCCGTCCCGCACCGCGACGACGCTGCCGGTGGCCGCGACGTCGTAGATACCCCCGGTGTCCAGCGCCTCGCCGACGCTCATTCGCGGCGCACCCTCGCTCACGTCCACGTCGCGGTCGAGTGGGGCCACCGTCGAGAATGCCGTGACGTTCACGCCGGGGACGCCGCGGAACTCCCGGACGTAGACGTCCTCCAGGCGGACACTCTCGCCCTCGCGGACCTCGGAGTGTGGGTCCCAGTCCGTCAGCGGCAGTCGGGCGCTGCCGTCGGCGACGACGCCGTCGAGGATCTCCGTCTCGCCGTCGCGGCCGTCGATCGTGCGCTCCTCCACTTCGAGGACGCGCACCTCGACGTTGCGCCCGCGGTCGCCCGCATCGAGACCGATCAGGTCGCGGTCGCCGCCGACGGGGTAGTCGGCGTCGACCGACTCGTCGGCGAGGGTGACCGTCGTGCTCTCACCGAGGTTCAGCTCGGGGGCGCCCTCCCACTCGCGGACGCCGGCGTTGCCGACGGTGATCGTGTCGCCGGGCTCGAGGCCGAACTCGTCCCAGGCGGTGTAGTCGATGCGACCGGTCGCGTCGGCGATCTCCCCCTCGCGGATGACGATGTCGTCGCCCTGGTAACGGATCGATCGCGTGCCGGCCGTGAGCACGACGCCCGTGACCGTGACGTTGCCGTCCCCGGTCGTGATCTCGCCGACGTCGACGGCGGAGGGCGTCGCGTCGTCGCCACCGCTGCCGCCGTCGCCGTACTTCCGGCGGAGACTCTGTTTCGCCTCGTCGACCGGGACGCTGTACGACACCAGATTCTCCAAGTCCGCGCGAACCTCCTCCTTGTCGACACCGAGGTCGGAGGCGAGTTCCTCGGCGTGGTCGTCCAACTCCATAGTCGCGATTGGGGCGGCGGCGGCAAAAGCGTACGCCATCCACGTCGGGGTCACCGTTCCCGGGTGTGGCGGCGGCCCGCTCCAGTCGACTGGCGGTCTCGATCTCGTCGTGCGGTCCTCCGAGGCCCTCGGCGTCACCAGACCGCTCTGCGGTCTGGTTGGCTCGAAAGTCGAAGATTTTTCGATCGTCGCCTGCGGCGTCACCAGAACCCGCAGGGTTCTGGTTGGCCCGTCAGAGCGGAGCTCTGACGAACGTCATCAGAACTCTTCGAGTTCGATCGGCTCACGGGAGCGACGCTCTCGTGGACGCCGGCTGCCAGCGGCGCGTAGCGCTTCGCCCTTCGAGTCCACCAGGGCCACAGTCGGTCAGTCGGGTACTTCCCGCACCTCCCCGCGCTCGGCCGGTTCGCAGTCGCTCACCGGCTCGGCGGTTACACCGCCTCACTTGGCGGCGCTACGCGCCGCCCTCTCCTCGCACGTATCGACCGGGTGCAGCCTCCCAGGGCGCGCGAGCAACGCGCGAGGGCCGAACGAACGACCGCAGGGAGTGAGTGAGGCGGCTGGGGAGGGCGAGGCAGCGGTGGGGTGGGACTGAAAGGGGCCGCCCGGCTGCGGGCTCGTCACGACGCAAGTACGCAACGCAGTGAGGAGCGCAGCGAGTGAGGTGTCCGCAACCGGGCGGGGGCTTTCCGGGCCAACACAGGAGCATCGAGAACACAGAAGAGGTCTGAGAGCAGCCGGACGGGGGGGCTTTCCGGGCCTACACAGGAGCATCGAGAACGTCCCGAACCGACACGAAGGAGACGAAGAGCCACCGACGGCTGCGGGCGGACCTGACGGAGGGTCGTAAGCGTTTACATCGGCTCGCCCCACTGTAGAGCTATGAAGGTGCTCGTCACGGTGACGGAGGTGAGCGAGGTCGACGACGACTTCGAGATCTCCGGCACCGAGATCGACGACCGCTATCTGGACTACGACCTCAACGAGTGGGACGATTACGCCGTCGAGGAGGCGGTCCAGACCGCCGAGAGCGGCGACGCCGACGAGGTGGTGGCCGCGACGGTCGGCCCCGAGCGCAGCGAGGAGACGGTCCGCATGGCCCTCGCGAAGGGCGTCGACCGCGCGGTGCGCGTCTGGGACGACGACGTCGCCGCCGAGGACGTCCTGGGCCCGCGCTCGAAGGCCCGCCTCCTCGCCGCGGTCGTCGAGCAGGAGGAACCCGACCTGGTGCTGACGGGGGTGCAGGCCAGCGACGACGCCTTCGGCGCCACCGGCGTCGCGCTCGCGGAGCGGGTCGGCTACGAGTGGGCCGCCGTCGTCAACGCGCTCGATCTGGACGCCGAGGCCGGCGTCGCGAGCGTCTATCGCGAACTCGAAGGCGGCGTCGAAGAGTTCACCGACGTCGAACTGCCAGCCGTGCTCACCGTCCAGACCGGGATCAACGAACCGCGATACGCCTCACTACGGGGCATCCGGCAGGCCCAGCGGAAGGAGATCGACCACCACACGCTGGCCGACCTCGGCCTCGACGCCAGGGCCGTCCGCGGCCCGCTCGAACTGACGGCGATGGACGAGCCCGAGAGCGACTCCGAGGCGGAGATCTTCGAGGGTGACGCCGGCGAGACCGCCACGCAGCTGGCCGGCGTGCTCCGCGAGAAGGGGGTGAGAGAATGAGTGTCGACAGCGGCGACAATGGTAACGGTGACGGTAGCGTGCTGGCGGTCGCCGAGCACCGCCGCGGCGAGCTGCGAGACGTCTCCTTCGAAGTCGTTACGGCGGCCCGCTCGCTCGCGGACGAGACGGGCGGGGACCTCCACGTCGCGGTGATCGGCGGCGACGTAGAGGCGTTCGCCGACCGGCTCTCGCTGTCGGCGGTCGACCGGATCCACACCGTCGACCACGGCGAGGAGTTCGACCACGGCGTCTACACGCAGGCGCTCTCGGCGATGGACGAGACGCTCCGGCCCCGGTACGTCGTCGCGCCGAACACGGTCAACGGGCTGGACTACGCCCCCGCCGTCGCGGAGCGGCGCGACCTGTCCCTCGTCACGGACGCCATCGGGCTCGACGGCGACGACGGCCTCGCCGTCACCCGGGAGATGTACGGCTCGAAGGTCGAGACCACCGTCGCGGTCGAGGGCGACCGCGCCCTGGTCACGGTACGTGACACGGAGTTCACCCCCGCCGAGAAGCGCGGCGAGGTGACCGTCGAGCCGTTCCACGTCGAGATCGACGAGGCCGCGCTCGGGGCGACGGTACGGGGCTTTCAGGAGGTCGGCGGCGGCGGCGTCGACGTCACCGAGGCGGACGTACTCGTCTCCGTCGGCCGCGGTATCGAGGAGGAGGACGACCTCAACCTGGTCTTCGACCTCGCGGAGGCACTGGACGCGACCGTGTCGGCGTCGCGACCCGTCGTCGACAACGGCTGGCTGCCGAAGAACCGCCAGATCGGCCAGTCCGGCAAGGTCGTCACGCCGAACGTCTACATCGCCGTCGGCATCAGCGGCGCCGTACAGCACGTCGCGGGCATGAAGGGCGCCGACACCGTCGTCGCGATCAACACCGACCCCGACGCGCCCATCTACGACATCGCCGACTACGGGGTCGTCGACGACCTCTTCGACGTGGTGCCCGAGCTCATCGAGCAGTTCTCGTAGTGGGCAGACCGCTCACTCCACCGCGCCGACGACGGAGACCACCGCCAGGTGCTCGTCGGCGGGCCACACAGCGAAGCCGACGAGCGAGACGGAGTCGAGCCCGCCGGGGAGGTGCACGCCGGAGCCTGCGGGTGACGCCGGCCCAGCGGCTGTGGCTCCGGACGACGGCCCGACCCCCGGCGGGGGGGAGACCCCGAGCCAGGGGGGCGAGCGACCGTCGTGACGTCGACCGTCGGATTCGTCACCCCTTTGTTCGCCCGCCGTCGTGTGCGGGTGGATGGAGTTCCTCCAGCGGCGACGGGGGCTCGTCGAGGACCGGCTGGCGACGGCCGTCGAGCGGGTGGAGCCGCCGGCACTCGCCGAGCGACTCGAACACGTCGCCCTCTCGGAGGGTAAGCGCGTGCGACCGATAGTCACGCTGCTGGTCTGTGAGGCCGCCGGCGGCGACCCCGACGACGCCGTCGACTTCGCGGCGGGCGTCGAGCTGGTTCACTCCGCCTCGCTCGTTGTCGACGACATCGTCGACCACTCCGCGGTGCGGCGCGGTGTCGACAGCGCCTGGGCCGCGTTCGGCCACGGCCCGGCGATCATCGCCAGCGACGGACTGATCGGCGAGGCCTTCGCGCTGTTCGGCGAGGACCCCCGGGCGATGCGGGTCGTCACCGAGGCGATGGTCGAACTCGGCGAGGGCGAGGCGACCGAACTCGTCGACCGGCCGACCACGGAACGGGAGTACATGGAGCTCGCCCGCCGGAAGACCGGCGCGCTCTTTCGGGCGGCGGCGGAGTTGGGCGCGCTGGCGGCCGACGCCGAGGCCGTCGCCGTCGAGGCCGTCGGCGAGTACGCCGAGCGTGTCGGCGTCGCCTTCCAGATCCGCGACGACGTGCTCGACGCCACCGGCGACGACGAACACCTGGGAAAGCCCGCCGGCGTCGACGACGCCCTCGGCCGGCCCTCGCTGGTGCAGACGACCGACCTCACCCCCGAGCACGCCACCGACCGCGCCCGTCACGAGGCCGACCGCGCGCTCGCCGCCCTCGACGGGGCGGACCTGGACGGCGAGGCCGACGGCTACCTCCGCGACCTCGCCGAGTTCGTCGTCGACCGGGACCGCTGACGTCGGTCGTGCCGCCGCACCGGCGCCTGACGGTCACGTTCGGCACCGGAACGAGCCGTCCGGAGCCGAGGAGTCTCGGGTCGGGGACCCGCTGGGAGTCAGGCGCTCGCCTCCTCGGGGTCGCCGTCGGCCGCCGCCGGCGGGTCGTCGCCGAAGCGGGAGTCGGCGACGGCGAAGGCGAGCGTGCTGGCGAAGCCGAGCAGGGTGCCGCCGGTGAGGGCGACCGCCAGCGCCTGCAGGGAGAGCGCGCCGACGAAGTAGCCGCCGACGGCGTGGAGCACGCCGGCGATGGCGACGACGTAGAAGGGGGCGTTCAGGTAGCGCCACTCCAGGCCGCCGGCGAGGTACTCGTCGGTGATCTGGCCGACACTCGTCGTCAGTCCGGCGGCGGCGAACCAGCGGACCGAGCCGTACAGCAGGGCGGCGATCACCTGCAGGACGTCGAGCGGGCTGTCGGCGTCCGCCCGAGCGACACTCAGCGACTCGACGCCGCTGGCGGCGCCGACGGCGAACAGCACGAGCGCCACGACGTAGGCGACCAGCGTCACCCGGCCGGCGTACAGCCCCTGCTGTGCGCGCTCGAACAGCTCGGCTGCGCGGCGGCCGGCACCGATCCCGCGGGCGATCACGTACAGCCCGAGCAGCGCCGAGACGGTGCCGAGAACGACGCCGCCGGGGGCGTCGAACAGTGACGCCAGCACCGCGAGCGGGTAGATCAGTAGGAGGATGCCAAGTGGCACGAGGACGGTACCGCGGGTCTCGGGGTCGTCGAGCACCTGTTTTATCGTGTAGTACATCGACTCCAGGTCCTGTGACTGGCGGACGACGACCCGACGGACGCCGTCGACGGAGACGCGAGAGCGGATCACGGGGACGACGGACTCGTCCTGGGCGCCGTCGGTGACGACGACGGCACGCACCCGCTCCGTCGCGTCGAGCGCGTCGAGCACCGCCTCGACCTCGTCGCCGACGGCGCGGTTGGCGACGACGTCGTCGCGCTCGTCGCCCGCCACGGCGGCGAGGGCGACGGGTTCGTCCTCGATAGTGCGCGCGAGGTGGACGCCCTCGAACAGCACGTTCACGTCGGAGTCCTCGGGGTCGGCCTCCGCCAGGGCGACGGCGGCGTCCCGCACCGAGCGCAGACCGGTGACCGGCGTCTCCACGCCGGTCTTGCGTCCGATGTCGTCGTCCAGGTCCACGCACAGGACCAGCAGCATCCCGGCGCGAGCAAGGGGACGGGACGGTAAGGGCTTTCCGGGCGCGCGCGAGGGGTACCGTTCAGACTGGCGATCGAAACTGGATCGAACAGCCAGGAAGCCCCCGGCGTGCTGCGTCGCCGGCGGCTCCGCCGTCACCAGAACCCGCAGGGTTCTGGTTGGCTCGAAAATCTTCGATTTTCGAACGTCTCGCTCGGCGAGCCGCCGGGGCCTTCTGGCTCTCCACACCACCAGTATCTCCGTCGGCAGATGCCGATCTGAACACTGCCGGTCCGACGACGGGAAAGCGCTTTATCGGCCCGGCCAGTAGCTCCGGCCAGCCGGATGTCTGTCACGCTGCGTGTCGGAGACGGCGACGCCCTCGATACGGAGGACGGTGCCGTCCACATGGACGAGTCGACGATGGCGGAACTGGGCGTCGACGCCGGCGACGCCGTCGAGCTGCGCGGCGCCGGGTCGACGGTCGCCCGCGTCGGCGCGGCGTTCAGGACCGACGGCGCGGGCAACAACTCCGGCCGGGTGTACCTCAGCGACGACGTGCGGAGCAACGCCGACAGCGGCCCGGGCGACGAGGTGACGGTCGACAGCGTCACGCCGGCGACCGCCCGACGGGTCGTGCTGGCGCCCACGCAGTCGGTGTCACTGCAGGGCGGCGCCGACGCCGTCCGGCAGATGCTCGCCGACAGGCCGTTCCGGGAGGGCGACACCGTCCGAGTCCGGCTGTTCGGCGCCTCGATGCGTGTCGTGTTCGACGTGCGCGAGACCACCCCGAGCGGCGCCGTCGTCGCCGGCGACGACACGGAAGTCGAGCTGCTGGAGAGCCCCGGCGCCGACGACGACCGGGCGAAGCTGCCGGACGTCCGCTTCGCCGACGTCGGCGGGCTCGACGACGCCGTCCTCGAAGTGCGCCAGCTCGTCGAGGCGCCGCTGAACCACCCGGAGCTGTACGACCGGCTCCAGGGACACGCCCCCGACGGCGTGTTGCTGTACGGGCCGAGTGGGTCGGGCAAGACGCGGATCGTCGGCGCGCTCGCCGACGCGGTCGACGCCCACGTGGTCGCCGTCACCGACCCCGGCACGCTGTCGGAGTACGGCGACGGCGACCTCTCGCTCGAGGCGGTCGCCGAGACGGCGATCGAGCGGGCGCCAAGTCTGGTCGTCCTCGACGACGTGGACGCACTGGCACCGCCCCGGGAGGACGCAAGCAGTCGCCAGTCCCGGAGGATCGCCCGGCTCGTCTCGGTACTCGACCGCCTCGCCGGGCACGACGACGTGATCGTCGTCGGGGCGACGAATCGCCCGAACGACGTGGAGGACTCCCTGCGCCGGGGTGGTCGCTTCGACCGCGAGGTGGAGATCGGCGTCCCCGACCGACACGGCCGCTACGAGATCCTCGGCATCCACGCCCAGGGGCTGCCCGTCTCGGAGGACGTCGACGTCGAGGAGATCGCCGCCCGCACGCACGGGTTCGTCGGCGCCGACCTGGAGTCGCTGATCACCGAGGCGGTACGCAACGCCGTCGACCGTATCCCGCCGCAGGTGACCCTCGGCGACGAGCCGATCGACGACGAGCTGCTGGAGAAGGTCGTCGTCACCGGCGACGACTTCGAGGCGGCGGTCGAGGCCGCCAGCCCCTCGGCGATGCGGGACGTCCAGGTCGAGCGGCCGGACGTCCGCTTCGTCGACATCGGCGGGCTCGACGACGCGAAACACGAGCTGTTGCGGGCGGTCGAGTGGCCACTGCGGTATCCGGAGCTGTTCGAGAAGGTCGGTATCGAGACGCCGAAGGGACTGCTGCTGTACGGGCCGCCCGGTACGGGCAAGACGATGCTCGTGAAGGCCATCGCCAACGCCAGTGACGCCAACTTCCTGTCGGTCAACGGCCCCGAGCTGCTGAACCGCTACGTCGGCGAGTCCGAGCGCGGCGTGCGGGAGGTGTTCGAGACCGCCCGACAGAACGCCCCGACGATCGTTTTCTTCGACGAGGTCGACGCCATCGCCTCGGAGCGCGGCGACGGCGACAACGGCGTGGTCGAGCGGGTCGTCTCACAGCTGCTCACCGAGCTCGACGGCGTGCGCGGCCGCCAGGACGTCGTCGCCATCGGCGCGACGAACCGGCCGGACATCGTCGACACTGCGTTGCTGCGGCCGGGTCGCTTCGAGAAGCTCGTGGAGGTGCCGGCCCCCGGCGAGAGCGCCCGCGAGGAGATCTTCGAGGTGCACACCCGGGAGGTGCCGCTGGGCGACGTCGACCTGGCCGGGCTTGCGGCCCGCACCGAGGGGCACACCGGCAGCGACGTCGAGGCCGTCGTCCGGGAGGCGACGATGACGGCGATGGAGGACCGGCTCCGGGAGAGTGCGGACGTCAATCCCGACACGATGGACCCGTCTTCGGTGGCCGTCGACGACGGACACTTCGACGCGGCGCTGTCGGCGGTCGGGCCGTCGGTCGACGAGGAGATGCGGGCGGTGTACGACGAGATCGAGGCCGACCTCCGCGGCGGGTAGTTCTTCGCTCTCGGCTCGACCCGGACTCAGCTCTCGTGGTCGTGACCGCCGTCGGGGGCCGGCTCGACGTCGTCTCGGGTCGTGGTCAGCCGCATTCCGAAGTAGAGTACGCCCAGAGCGGCCGCGAACTCGACGAGCGTGATGATGATGAACGGCTCGCGGAACGTGTCGAGCCCGATGACGCCGCTCGTGTCGACGAACAGCGGCAGCGCGAACAGTGCGAGCGCGCCGACGGCTCCGGAGGCGAAGAAGCCGACCAGTGCCGTGGTGTTGATGCGATAGGCGCTCTCCGAGTGTGGATCGTCTGCCATGCTTCTCTCCTGCCGTCCTCTGTGGTGACGGACGTCTGTCGGAATAACGTGCGGCGTCGATAAAAAAGCGCGGGTCGTCCGGAGGTCGTCGTCAGTCGGCGGCGGTGGCCTCACCGGCCGAGGGCTCGGGGGCCTCGCTGCCGTCGAGGACGGCACGGCTGCTCAGCAGGATGAACCCGAAGCCGACCTTCGCCGAGACGTCGAGCACCATGAACAGCAGGGTCTCGACGTAGAGGCTCACTAGACCGGCGCCCTCGGTGCCGATGAGCCACAGGATGGGGTAGACGGACCACAGGACGACGGTCAGGTTACGAAGGAGTTTGAACGTGCTCCGTGCGTCGGCGCTCCGGTCTGCCGCAGCGCGCGTGAACGAGAAGTACAGGAAGTACAGGATGAACACCAGCGCGACGGTGCTGATGAACCACCAGGCGAAGCGGAACGCGAAGGTGGACTCCAGCGCACCGACCAGGCCGGTGATGATCATGAACGCGTCCACGAGCGCGATGCCGCCGATCTCACGCGGGTCGGCCCCGGCCAGCAGGCCGAGGTCGGCCAGCAGCAGCGGCGTCGTGAACAGCCAGTCGGCGTAGCGAGCCCAGTAGATCGTGAGCTCGCCGCCCTCGACGGGGCTGCCCGGCACCTCGACGACCGTCGCACCGAAGCCGAACAGCATCGATAGGTACGACGCGAACGCGATCATGGGGATCATGATCGTGATCGCGTAGTACTCCTTTGC
>PXSK01000005.1 GCA_003022865.1 Halobacteriales archaeon SW_5_70_135
AGCGGCCACCAGATCTCTACCAGGGGTCGTTCGGTCCGCTGGTGGTCTCATGATCTCGATCGCGTCTCGCATGCGAGAGCACGTCTCCTGTGGCCGCCACCGGAGAGTCACCGCGACCGGGGAGAAGCGTGGTCACTCCGATCGCCAGGGTCAGGAAACGTCTCCGAACACGCCTCCGATCAACCCACTACGTGAGAGTACCGAGCGGTCCGGCACCCCACAGGGCCCCGACAAGGTGGACCGAGCTACTTCGGTCGCCGGCACCGAACAGCCCCGCGAACGAGACGACCGTCACCAGTAGCGCACACGCCATCGTGATGCGGTCCACATCGCCGTCGACCAAGGCTACAACGCTGCACTGCTGAAACGGCTATTGCGGTCAATAATGCCCAGCCCGAGCGGTCGCTGGGCCCTCGCCGAAGCCGAGGAAAGTCTGAGTGGCAATCGCGTCGCAGTCCTCGGGCTCGTGTTCGAACCCGGGGACCGACGACGTGCGCAACTTCCGTGCCATCTCACTCGTCAGGGCGCTACAAGCCCACGATGTCAGGGTCGTCGCGTACGATCCAGTCGTCACCGAGAACATGCGGCCTCACTTCCCCGACATCGAGTACGCCGACAACGCCGCAGCAGCGCTTGAGGACGCACGCGCGGCGTTCGTTGTCACCGACTGGGACGAGTTCGCCGCCCTTAATACGGCGTTCGATGCGATGGCGACGCCGCTGGTCGTAGATGGTCGCCGGATCATCCAGCGGCGCGACGGGACTACGCGTAAGGACTTCACTTGGTGACTTCCCCCCGGTCTCACTCGCTCACCGCTCGCGCGGTTCGCTTCCTTGGAGTGGGGCCTCCTGCTTCCGTGACGTGTTCTGCAGACACTGGATCGGTGTCTACAGCGAGCGCGGCTTCCACAGGCGTTGAGAAAAACGGTCGATCAAAGAGTGTCCTACTGAATGGCACTAACAACGTCTATACTAACCTTCCACACTTGTCGAATGACCAGTTTCAGGTCAAACCAGAATGATTGCTGTTTGAGGTACTGGAGATCGTAGCGGATCTTCTTTTCGGGCTCAGCACCCGTGAGATCGTTCACCTGGGCGAGACCGGTCAAGCCGGGCTTCACGAACCAGCGTTTCCGCCAGTCAACCACACCAGCTTGAATATTTGAATCGATCTCAGGGCGTTCAGGGCGTGGCCCGACCACACTCATGTCGCCCTTCAGTACGGCCCAGAGTTGTGGGATCTCGTCGAGGTGCGTCCGCCGGAGCACGCGTCCGACGCGAGTGACGCGTGGGTCGACGCCGCCTGCGTCCTCGTCGCTGATTTTCGCGCCAGTCAATTCTTCGGCATTCTCGACCATCGACCGAAACTTGTACACGTCGAAGGTCTCTCCAAAAACCGCCGTCCGTTCCTGTTTGTACAGTACGGATCCCCCATCGTCCAGCTTGATCGCGACGGCGATCAGCAAAATCACCGGGCTCAGTATCACCAGCCCGATCCCGGAGAACGCGATGTCGAACATTCGTTTCAACACGTAGTCTTGGACGTCCCAGGGTTCGATGTCTACCTCCGCGAGTGTCCCGACGTCGCCCTCCGCGGTCAGCACCTGATCGGCGTGGTCACGATGCACTTTGGCGTCGACGCCGTGCTCGTAACACGCATCGAGTGCGCCGAAAAACTCCGCACGATCGGTGTGCTCGAAGGCTAACACAACTGTATCGACATCGTATTCTACGAGAATATCCCCAATACGAGATAGTCCACCGAGACGTTCAAGCCCCTCGACACCACCGTCAGCGACAGCGGTTGAGGTGGAACGCTCAATACGGTTGAACGCGATCGTCGGGCATAGATACCCGAGTAGGGGGGTGTCAATCTCGTCAGCGAGCTGTCGGACCGTCTCGGGACTATCGCCGACGATGAGAGTGCGTTCGGGATCCACAGAGGGGCGACGCCGAATCCAGAGGAACCACGCAGGCAGGGTGACGAGGAGAATCGGCGTGGCGATGAGTAGCGTGATACGAGGAAGACGATACGTGTAGTCGAAGTAGCCGATAGTAGCGAGCATAAAAATCGCGACGACGACACGTTTCTGTGTGAGGGTGACAGTATCGAGGATGCGGCGTGGCCGGGGTTTGTACAGCGAAACGAGCACCGCAGTCACGACGACGACGGCTGTCACGACCTCTACAATGCCTTCAGCGGTGCCTGGTGGATCAACGGCGAGTCGGCCGACAACCGGGAGTACGCTCACGGCGTCCAAAACGGTGGGGTGACTGGCGATGGAGACGGCAGCTGCCGTGAGCGCGATGACACCGAACGCGCTTCCGAGCCGGTATCGCCAGCCTCCACTCATCGTCTCTGCTCACGTAGTCATCAGAAGTTAAATACTCCGTATTCGAGTCATCGCGGTCGACTACGACTCCTGTCGCTCTGTGAACTAGTTCACTACAGTAGAACGGTCAGAACCGAGACTCAAATTGAATCGTCTGCCCACAAGACGAGCGAAAATTCGGATTCACTCATAATTACACGTTCTCCTCGATTCTTGTACTTTTTATGAAAATTCAGTAATATATGATCAGATGCCCGACGGTCTGATCAATCACCACCTATTCCGATCCGCTCGTCTCACCTCCTGTGACGAACTGGTTCACACTGTCCGGATCGGTGTGAACTCAGTTACAGTCGACGAATAATGCCTTCCGCTTGCTCTCTCCTCCCGATCCAGTTGGTACCTGCTCGTCGCGGACTCGCACTCCCTCAACGTCCTCTCCCGTCGACTCGATCAGGTCGTAGGCGTACCGCCGCGACACGCCAGTGCAGCCTCTGATCTCCGTATGTGATACGGCGACCTTACCGTTCGACGAGTGCTTATTGGCCACAAACGACAGCACAGCCGCGTACTTCTCCTGCTTCGTGAACGGTTCGATACCGACGTCTCCGAGTGCGACGACCTGTTCTTCAGGTACCTGGTCTGCTCGCGTACTGCGTCGATCTCTGTTCGAAACGACCGTCCGGCTTCAGGTAGCTCCTCTACGATCTCGACGTCCGCATCGAGGATGGCTCAAGGCGTTCCTGTCAATGGTCGAATGTCCCGAGCCGTCGTCGTCGCCATCGTTGACTGCAACTCCTCAGCAGCGGTTTGGGCGTCTCGAGACGGGCCTCAAGTCGGTCTGTCTCGTCAGTCACGGTGGCGTGCTCTCCGTAGGAGGGCCCAGTACGATTAGCTCTACGCTGCTCAACCAGAGCTGGTCGGGTTGGCCACCCGATTGAGCGTGGATACCGAGTCTGGCGGTTGCAAGCGCCTCGCTCGTCCTGAGCGTCGACGTCCGTAGTTCGTACCACCGTCGACAAGAAACTGGGAGACAGATCGTCGAGTAGTGACAGTGTGGTGAAAGTTATCCGAACATCTGACGCATCACCGGATGCATCTCCATCAGCTGCTCCTCGGCGATCTCCTCGTAGATCTTGTAGGTGATCGACACCGTCAGCAGCAGTCCCGTGCCGCTCACCTGCCCGATGGTGCCGAGCATGTTGGCCATGACCGCCAGCAGACCGACGAGGGCGCCGCCGATGACGGTGACCTGGGGAATGTATCGCTCCATCACCTTCTCGATGACGCCGGGGTTCTGCCGGAAGCCGGGGATCTGCATCCCGGAGTTGTGGATCTGCTTCGCGGTCGCGTCCGGACCCATGTCGGTCGTCTCGACCCAGAAGATAGCGAAGACGGCGCCGCCGATGATCATGAAGGTGAGGTCGACGCCGACGCGGAGCATGATCTGTAGCGGGTCCTGCGTGCTGAACCCGGGGACGAACCACATCCAGTCCTGCCGGGAGTAGATCGGCGCGGTGTAGTAGAACAGTCCGTCGACGGGCTGTAACGACTGGCCGCCGCCCGTCTGGTTCACCTGCTGGTAGACCCCGAGCCAGGCCGGCATCGCGTCGCCGATCTGGTTGTACAGCAGTCGGCCGGCGAACTGGATGTTCGCTTGCAGCGCCCGTACGAGGATCATCGGCAGCACGCTCGCGTAGATGAGCTTCACGGGGAACCGACCGCGGGCGCCCTTGACGCGGGCGTGACTCAGCGGAATCTCCACGCGGACGGACTCGGCGTAGACGACGACGACGAAGATGAGTATCGTCGTGAAGACGCCGAGCACGCCGCCCGGCGACAGCAGGAGTTGCCGGATGCCGGAGCCGCCGATGACGGGGCCGATGGCGATCTGGCCGGTGGCGATGCCGACCCAGTTCGCCACGAGACCGTTCGGACCGATGATGCCGCCGACCAGTCGCTGGCTGACGCCGGCGATGATGAACAGCCCGATCCCGGAGCCGACGCCCCACTTCGAGATGATCTCGTCCATGAACAGGATGAGGATCCCGCCGACGAAGATCTGGAGGAACATCAGCGCCTGGAGGGTGGCGGTGCCGCCGACCTGTGCGGCCAGCGCGTCGGAGGGCGGCAGAAAGCCCGACAGCACCATCGGCAGGCCGGTCAGGACGACCATCACGACGACCAGTAGCTTCTGCAGTCCCTGGTACAGCACCTGGTCGCGGGGGTCGTCGGTGTCGAGCCCGAGGAGGTCGGCCCCGCCCAAAAGCTGGAGGACGATCGACGCGGTGACGATCGGGCCGATCCCCAGGTGGAGCACGGAAAACTGCGAGCCGGCGAGGATCGAGCGGAACTGCCCGAACAGGTCCTCACCGCCGGGGTTCGTGGGGAGGCCCCAGACCTGGACGTTCGTCAGGAAGAAGTACAGGACCAGAACGCCGGCGGTCCAGGTGAGCTTGCGCCGGAACGGCACGTGTCCCTCCGGCTGCTGGACCGACGGCATCCGTGTGAGGACGGGCTCGGCGACCTCCTTCCAACCCATATGTTACCCGTCCCGAGTCTCGTGTGAATCCTTTTCGGTTTCCGCGGCCGCGCGCTCCTCGCGCAGGCGCCGACCGCGCTCGCTCAGCCGTGCCGTGCCGCCCGCGGCCTCGATGGCCTCGCGGGCGCTCTCCGAGAAGTCGTCGGCGGTCACCACGAGCGACTCGTGGACCTGCCCGCCGCCGAGCAGCTTCACGGCGTCGACCTCGTGGCCGTCGTCAACGACGTCGCGGGCGTCGACTGCGATCCCGTCGTCGGTCTCCTCGGCGTCGCCCGCCGAAAGAAGCAGCGGGACGTCCTCGTCGAGCTCGCGGGCGTTCACCGTCTCGACGTCGAGGGCGGCGTCCTCGGGTCGGGTGAACCCAGCCTTGCCGAGCGGTCCGTGGAGCTGTTTCTCGTGGTCCTTCCGGCCGGCGGCGCCGCGGCCGCCCCGGTTGCCGGCGCCGCGGTGGTTCTTTTGACTGCCTGTGCCGTGGGTGCGAGAGCCGCGCTGTCGTTTCTTTTTCTTGCTCATTATCGCATCGCCTCCAGTAGACTGTCCATCTCCTCGGTCGTGTGCGTGCCGAGTTGGCCGCCGCCGACGGTCGGCTTCTTGATGCCCTCGTGGCCGCCGCGGGGCGGGTGCAGGCGCAGCGCCGGCGCGAGACCGGCCTCCTGTAGGGTGGTTTCCTCGCCGAGCAGCGCCGTCGCCAGCGCCTCGACGTCGTCGTACTCCGTGCTCGCGGCGACCCAGTCGTCGTCGATCCCCCCGTCCGCGTTCCCGTCGCCCGTCGCGGGCTCGCCGCGGCGCCGCAGCAGCGTCGCCAGCACGTCGGCGGAGGGCTCGCCGTGGGCGACGTAGTCGTTGACCTTCGTTATCATCCCCTCGTAGGCGTCGGTCTCGGGGACGAGCGTGCAGTGGTTCACCGCGTGAACGTTCAGCATCTCCAGGGTGTCGACGACGTCCTGGTCGACGTTCGCCTCACCGCGCAGCTGGACGACCGCTCTCACGGCTCCGCACCTCCGGGGACCGCGAGCACGGGACGCCGGCACGAGGGCGACTCGGCCCTCATCGTTCGACGACCTCCTCGCCGAGTTCCTCGGCGACACGGTCGCGACGGTCGGCCCGACCGGTCGAGACCGTCTCCAGCGCCCGGAAGGTGGCCTTCCCGAGGTTCAGCGTCGTTCGCGTGTTGCCGTAGGACTTCGTCCAGGCGTTCTCGATGCCCGCCAGGTCCAGCACGGCCTCGACGGTGTCCGAGGCCGCCAGGCCGAGCCCCAGCGGCGCCGGCTCCAGTTCCACCGTCACGGAGCCGGCCTTGCCCTCGGTGCGACGCTTCAGCGAGTGAGGCTCGTCGGAGCGGTCCTCCCACGAGCCGGAGCCGCGGTCCACCTTTATCATGTTGAGCTTCGCGATGTCGATTGCCTTCTGGATGGCGGAGCCGACCTGGTCGTCGCGGCCCTCGGCGTAGCCGACGAAGCCGTTGCGGTCGCCGATGACGACCACACACCGGAACTTCACCCGGCGACCGGAGTCGGTCATCCGCTGGACCATGTTGATGTCGAGCACCTCGTCGTCCAGTCCGGGCAGCAGCTGGTCGACGACCGCCGGCTCCTTCAGCGGCAGTCCCGATTCGAGAGCCTGCTCCATGTCCGTTATCTCGTCGTCCTGTACCTGCTGTCCCAGGCGGGTGCGGGGCTGCCAGCCCCCGGCGTCGGCGCTCATTCGAGCAGCACCTCCCGGGTCTCGTCGAAGTGTTGGGGCAGTTCGGTCGCGTCGAAGTCGCCGCTGTACAGGCCGTCCTGCTGCTCGGCGTACTCGGCGATGTGCTCGCCGCGGGTGCGCGACCAGTCGGCGAGCACCGCGTCGTTGTGCGGCACCTCGACGCCGGCGTCGATGGCGCCCTCCTGCACGGCGAACATCTTCGAGCCCGGCGTCGGGCTGTTCAGCCCGATGTCCAGCACGGCCGCCTCGATCTCGGCCTCCTGGGCGCGACGCCCGGCGAGCAGGCCGGTGAGGTAGGCCGCGGGCAGGTTGCCCGTCGGCGCCTCCCAGCCGTGCTCGCGCAGGTCACTCGAGTGAGCGCTCGCCGCCGTCTCGTCGCCCCGTGGGCCGGTCACGACGAACTGTGCGATCGTGTGTCGGTTGGTCTTGCGGGCCACCAGGCGGGGCCGACCGGACTTCAGCAGCTTGAGCCGCTGGTGGTAGTCCGTCCGGACCTCCCGGCGTCGCCGCATGGGTACCTTGTAGCGTGGTCCTGTCGCCATCAGTTGTCACCGTAGTTCTCGTCGACGTAGTTCTCCAGTCGCTCGACGCTGCGGAACTCCCCGCCGCCGATCATACCGTACAGTTCGCGGTACTCGTCGGCGGAGACCTCGTCGGCGTCGCGCAGTTGTCTGACGCGCCGGCGCTGGGCGCGCACCCGCTCCTGCCAGTCTTCCTTCGGGTCCTGCCGGGCGCCCTTCGCGCCCTCGCGGCTGCCGTGGCCCGTTCGGTGCCCGTACGAGCGCTTCTCGTCGCGCTCGCGGGCCCGACCGCGGGAGTTGCCGTCGGCCTCGTGCGAGCGGACGACTCCCTCCTCGACGAGCTCGCGGACGTCCTCGCGGGTGATCGCCTCCGCAATCTCTCCTTGCTCGTCGGGGTCGAACCAGACGCGGTTCTCCCCGACGTCGAGCACGTCCGCCGCCAGGCGACGCTGTGCGGTCAGGTCCGTCATTCCTCGCTCACCTCCACTTCGACCTCCTCGTAGGTGGGGTTGAGCACGCGGATCTCGCGTTCGGCGGCGCGGTCCTCGATGCGCTCGCGCTTGCGTCCGCCGACCGCGGCGGCGATCCTGACCGCCTGTTCGTCGGGGTCGACGCCGTCGAGGTCCTCGACGTTGTGCACGTGCACCTCCTCGAAGCCGCTCGGGTGGCGGTCGCGGACGGCCGCCGGACCGCGGTAGCCGGCCTGTACCGTCGCGCCCTTGCCTTTGATGCCCTTGCGCTGCTTCGAGTGCTGACCGCGGGGCCGGCGCCAGGACGTCTTCACGCGCGCTTTCTTGTGGTGGTCCTGCCGGTCGAACTGCGGCTTCGAGCTGCCGTCGCGCTCGCTCAGCAGGCGTGCGGTCTCCTCGTCGAGGTCGGGCGTCTTTTCGGCGTGCCCGCGAGGCCGGAGCTCCGTCTCGACGGTCTCCTCGGCCTCCTCGGGCTCTTCCTCTTCGTCGTCTTCGATCTCCGCCTCGGCGTCCTCCTCGATCTCCAGCTCGCCGACGTCGGCCTTGATGCGGGCCGCCAGCGCGTTGCCGACCCCCTCGACCTCGGCGAGTTCGTCCTGGGTGGCACCCCGGACGTCGTCGACGGTCCGGAAGCCGGCCTCGCGCAGCGACTCGGCCTTCGCGGCACCGACGCCGCTGATCTCTTCGAGCTCGTCGACCATCAGCCGGTCACCTCCCCGCCGGGCGCCTCGGTGACGTAGATGCCGTCCTCGAACACCCGGGTGTCCTTGTCGTTGATGCGGGTCGTCTCGTGGACGTTGCCGACCGTCTGGCCGACGTCTTCCTTGTCGGGGCCCCGCACCGTGAGCGCGGGGTCGTCGACCTCGACCTCGGTGTCGCCGACGATCGCACAGCGCCGCGGCGCCTGCTCGCCGAGGAAGTTGTCGACGACGACCTCGTCGCCGTCGACGCGCACCTGCATCGGGAAGTGCTCGTAGCGGATCTCCATCTCGTACTCCCACCCCTCCGTCACGCCGTGGAAGGCGTTCCGTAGGTGGCTCTCGAAGGTGCCGACGGTGGCGTTCGTCTTCCTGTCCTCCTGCTCGCTCTCGACGCGGACTGTATCGCCTTGGACGTCGACGGAGACACCCGGATACCAGAGCTGGCGCTCGACGGCGCCGTTCGGCCCTTCGACGCGGGCGTCCAGCCCGTCGACGGTGACGGTCACGTCGTTCGGGATTTGTATTTCTGTCGTCATTAGTACACGTAGGCGATGAGCTGGCCGCCGACGCCCCGTTCGCGGGCGTCGTAGTGGCTCATGATCCCGTGAGAGGTCGTCACCACGAGACTGCCGAAGTCCCGGGCGGGGAGATACCGCTTCTCCCACCGCTCGAACTCCTCCACGGTGACCGAGTAGCGGGGCGTCACCGGCCCGCACTCGTTGATGCGGCCGTTCAGTTCGACCTCGAACTCGTCGCCACGGCCGTCCTCGGCGCGCCCGAAGCCGTCGACGTAGCCGCGGTCGTACAGGACTTCGAGCACCTGGCCGATCTCGTTCGAGGCGGGCGATACCGCGTGTCGCAGGTGGCCGGCGTCCTCGGCGTTGTCCAGCCCCGAGAGCGCGCTCGCCAGTGGGTCGTTGGCTGTCATTGTCAGTCGTACTTCTCGAAGCCCATGCCGCGGGCCACCTCCCGGAACGACTGTCGGGAGAGCCAGATGTCGTACTTGCCGACGAGTCCCTGCTTCCGGCCGGTCATCCGGCAGACGTGCGTGTTGCCGGTCCGTTCGGCGTCGCCCTGGCGGGCCTCCTCGTCGGAGGACTCGTCGTCCTCTGCCTGTCCGTCGACGCTCATTCGATGTTCACGTCCATTGTGGTCTCCAGATACGCTATCGCGTCCGCCGGCGTCAGTCGGTGAGTCGACGGGATCGGCCGGGTGGCCTTCTCGCGCTTGGCGACGCGGTAGCCCGGACGCACCAGGTTGACGGTGACGTCCAGCCCGTAGATCCCGACGTTCGGGTCGTACTCCTGGCTCGGGAAGTCGGTGTGCTCCTCAACGCCGAAGGAGACGTTGCCGGTGTCGTCGAACTGCTCCGGCGACACGTCGGCGATCGGCAGCGCCCGTCCGAGGAAGTCCTCCGCGCGGTCGCCCCGCAGCGTTACCTTCGCGCCGATCGGCTCGCCGGCCCGGACGTCGAAGTCCGGTACCGTCTCCGAGGCCGTCGTCCGAACCGGCTGCTGGTTCGTCACGCCGGCGAGGATCTCCTCGGCGTCGGCCAGGTCCTGGCCGCCCTCGCCGACACCCATGTGGACGACCACCTTCTCGACGCGCGGCTCGCGCATCTCGTGGTCGGCACCGTCGCCGCCCTCGGGGTCGGCCTCCGCCGGCTGGCCGCCGAGCTCCGACTCGTCGTCGCCGGGGTCGGCCTCACTCATCGTCGCTCACCTCCTCGGTGTCGTCCGCCGTCTCGGCCTCCGCCTCGGTCTCCGCCTCGGCCTCGGACTCGCCTTCGGGACCGCTCTCCGCGACCGCGTCGTCGCTGTCGCCGTCGTCGTCGCCGTCGGTGAACTGCTCGTCGATGACGACCACGTACTCGGCGACCGTTTCCAGGCGCTCGCCGTCGGCCTCGAAAACGACGGTGTTCGGCCCGGAGCCGGGCGTCACGTCGATCGTCTCGATCCGGCCGACCTCGCCGGCGTGACTGCCGCCGACGGCGGTGACGAGGGCACCCTCCTCGTAGGGGAAGTGCACCACGACGCTGCCGTCGTCGTTGTCGACCACCAGCGAGTCGCCGACGCCGTAGTCGTCGGCGTCGGCGTCGTCGTCGTCGAGCACGAGGTTCATCCCGTCGTGGAGGTTCAGCTGCGTGCGGCCGCCCTCGACGTGACGCTTGCCGACGATCTTCCCGAGCCTCGAGCCCGCCGCGTCGGCGTCGATCGGCGTCAGCGCCAGGCGACCACCCTCGCCGGGGAACACCCGGTAGTACTCGTCGCGTTCGGGGAAGGCGAGGATGTCGAACATCCCCACCGGCCGGGCGTCGTCGCGGGCGGGCTCGCCGTTGATGTGGACGCTCTCGTGCTCGACGGCGTACCGCACCTCCTTGCGACTGTCCGCGTAGCCGAGCACGTCCCGCAGCAGGATCGTCAGCGGGACGCCGTCGTCGCCGTGCGGGCCGGCGTCGGCCTTGACCGTGAACGTCTCCGTCTTGCGGCTGACGGGCCAGGAGTCCGGCGCCGACAGCCGCTTCTGGTGCTCGCTCATCCGCTCTCACCTCGCTGCTCGATGCGCTCGCGGCGGCGGTCGTCGTCGAGGTCCAGCTCCGTCACGCGGAGGTTGGAGGCGTCAAGCGGCCGCGGCACCTCCTCGCCCTCGGCGGTCTCCTGGATCACTTCCTCGACGTGGACGACCCCGTCGCGCAGGTCGACGTCGACGACCTCGTCCTCGTGGCCAGCGAAGTCGCCGCGCAGCACTTCGACGGTGTCGCCCTGGTTGACCCGCACACGGCGCACGCCGTACTCCTCGCGCAGCTCCGCGGAGAGCGTCGAGCGCACGTGCTTGTGTCGCTCGTGCAGCGCTGCGTCGCGCGTCTGGTTTCGTTGGGTGCGTGGTTTCTCGCTCATAGTCATACGATCATCGTCGCGGTCGAGGCGATAGCGCCGAAGCGCTCGGCCACCTCGCGGGCTATCGGCCCCTTGATCTCGGTGCCGCGGGGCTCGTCGTTGTCGTCGACGATCACCGCGGCGTTGTCCTCGAACTTCACTCGCAGCCCGTCCGGGCGACGGATCGGCTTGCGCTGGCGCACGACCACGGCGTTGAGCACCTGCCGTCGCATCTCGGGGGTGCCCTTCGTCACCGACACGGTCACGTGGTCGCCCAGGCCGGCCTTGGGGTGGCGGTTCAACGTGCCCGAGTAGCCGGAGATCGAGGTGACCTTCAGCTCGCGGGCGCCGGTGTTGTCCGCACAGGTCACCAGCGACCCCTTCTCGAGGCCCTGGGTGACGTCGGCGTTCATCGCCTCCATCAGTCTCCCTCCAGTGTCTCGACGACGACGTGTGATTTCGTCTTCGAGAGAGGACGACACTCCGCGATGCGGACCTCGTCGCCCTCTGCCGGATCGAGCACGCCCGGTACGTGGGCCGGAACGCGTGACCGTCGCTTCATGTACCGGTCGTACTTCGGCACGTAGACGTCGTACTCGCGTTCGACGACGACCGTCCTGTCCATCTTCGTCGACGCGACCGTCCCCTCGAGGGTCTGTCCGCGGACGGACAGCTCCCCGTAGAACGGGCACGTCTCGTAGTCGTACGTCTCGGGATCGTCGGGTTCGGGTGGTCGTGGTACGTCCAGTCCTATCGCCATCGTGAGTCACCTCCGCGCTCCGTCCGCCGGGCCGGCCGCGCGACGAGCCGCGAGCCGTCGACGAGCACGCGCTCGGCGTCCTCGCCGTCGCTCTCGTCGGGGTCGACCCCGGCGGGCTCGCGCCCGGGAGCGACCGACGGGTCGGCCGTCCGGACCGCGAACTCGAGGGTGCTGCCCCGCTTCGGGACCTGCCGGACGCGACCGTCCCGGCCCTCGACGTGGAACGTCTTTGTCGTCTCGACCGCGACGCGGCCCTCGATGCCGGCGCGGCCGGGGTCGTCGGCGTCGACGACCCGTACGGACAGGCCGTTGAGCTCGTGTCGCGGGAGCGTCGCTGCCGTGATCATGTCTCGGCCTCCTCGAGGTCGCCCTCCTCGCGGCGGATCGTCTCGATGCGGGCGATCGCCTTCCGCAGTTCCTTGATCCGCCCGGGGTTCTCGGGCTGTCCGCCGGCGGCCTGCACCGCCCGCTCGTTGAGTAACTCGGTGCGGAGGTTCTCCAGCTCGTCCTCGCGCTCCGGCGGCGTCATGTCGCGGACCTCCGCGGGGTAGATGATCGTCACTGCTGGTCACCTCTCTCGTTCTCGTCCTCGTCCTCGTTCTCGTCGCCCTCGTCCGTGCTCGCGTCCGTGTTCGTGTTCGCGCCTGCGCCGGCGTCAACGTCGACGTCCGTCTCGCCTCCGGCGGCCGTGGTGGCCTCCGCCTCGATCTCGGCTTCGGCCTCCTCGAGCAGTTCCTCGGCCTCGCTCTCGCTCTCGTCGGAGGCGTCGAGGTCCTCGACGTCGCCTTCGACCTCCTCGAGGTCGGGCTCGACGCTCTCCTCGCCGGGCACCTCGACCTCCTCGAACTCCTCGACCTCCTCGACGTCGGCCGGCTCGTCGGCAGCCATGCCGTCGTCGCCCGCGTCGTCGCCGGGCTCGGCGGGCATCCCCTCGGGCACCTCGGCGCCGACGTCCTCGGTGGTCTCGGGCTCCTCCAGGAGGTCCTCGAGGGACTCCTCGGCCGCCTCGGCGTCGACGACCAGGTCCTCGACGTCGGCGTCCTCGTCGACGCGGAAGTCGTCGGGCAGCTGTGCGCCCGGCGGGATGATCTTCACGTTGACGCCGATCGTGCCGAGCTTCATCACCGCGACCGACTGGCCGTGGTCGACGATCGTCTCGGCGGGCTCGCCGTTGTGCTTGATGTAGCCCTCGTTGAACTTCTCCACCCGCGAGCGGGCGCCGGTCACCTTGCCGGCGAGGACGATCTCCGCGCCCAGGGCGCCGGCGTCCATGATCCGCTCCAGGGTGGTGTGCCCGGCGTTGCGGAAGTACCAACCCCGCTCGAGGGCGTTCGCCAGGCGGTCGGCGACGATCCGGGCGTTCAGGTCCGGCTCGTCGACCTCCTGGACGTCGATCTGGGGGTCCTCGAGGTCGAACTGCTCCTCCAGGGCGGTCGTGATCTTGCGGATGTTCTCGCCGCCCTTGCCGATCACCATGCCGGGCTTCTCGGCCTTGAGCACGATCTGGGTGCCCATCGGCGTCGGCGCCATCTCCATGCCGCCGTAGCCGGCGCGACCGAGCTCCTCCTCGAAGAACCGGTCGATCCGGGTGCGTTGTAGCCCCTGGTGGATGAAGTCCTGCTCGTCACTCATCGTCGTTACCTCCGGCGGGCGGCTCGTCGGCCTCGGCGACGAGCTCGACGTCCACCTCGGGAGTGGTCGACGGCGAGGAGCGACCGAACGCACGCGGCGTGCGGCCCTCGATCTCGCCGACCTTGTGGGCGGCGACGTGGACGATCTCCATCGTCTCGGGCTCGAAGCCCTGGTGTTCGGCGTTGTTGGCGACGTTCTCGACGAGGTCGAGGAAGGCCCCGCTTGCCTTCTCCGGGTAGCGGCCGGCGTCCCAGCCGTCGACGTCGGAGCGGTGTCCGACGCCGCCGTTGTGGGACCTGAACGGCACCGCCTGCTCGCCGTCGACGACGGCTTCGAGGTACGAGCGGGCGTCGCCGATCGTGCGGCCCTTGATCTCGCGAGCGATCGCGACGCTGTGCTTGTGGCTGACGTGTCGCTCCCGGAGCATGCCCTTGGCGGTCACCTCCGAGTCGACGTCTACTGAGTAGCTGATTCCCATACGGTATCACTTCAGCGGTACGAACTTCGAGGAGCGCGTGGCGCCGATGCCCGCCTGGCCGTGCTCGACGTCCCGACGGGTCAGCACGAACTCGCCGAGGTAGTGGCCGAGCATCTCCGGCTCCACCCGGACGCGCTCGAACTCCTGGCCGTCGTAGACGGCGAAGGTCTTCTCGACGAACGAGGGCAGCACCGGCATGTCACGCAGGTGCGTCCGGATCGGGTCGTTCGCCGTCGCCTCCGGGTCGGCCTCGCGGGCCTCCGCCAGGAGCTTCCGGTGTTCGGCGCCGAGTCCGCGCTCGATAGTTCGCCGCTGTCGGGCGGGAAGCAGTTCCGCGACCTCCTCGACGTCCATCGCCTGCAACGCTTCGAGCGTGTGGCCGCGGAAGGTGTACTCACCGTCGCGGCCGGTGCGGTAGTCGTCGGTACTCATTCGTCGGACCTCCCCCGCCCGGTGCGCCGGGAGGAGATGTCACCCACCTTCCGGCCCGGCGGGGCGTTCCGGGAGACGCTCTTCGGCCGGCCGGGATGCTGGCGGCCGCCGCCGCCGAACGGGTGGTCGACGGCGTTCATCGCCACGCCACGCACGGTCGGATACTTCGAGCCGCGGGCGCGCATCTTGTGGTGCTTGTTGCCGGCCTTGACGAACGGCTTGTCCGTCCGTCCACCGCCGGCGACGACGCCGATCGTCGCCCGACACTCCGGGTCGAGCCGCTTCGTCTCGCCGGAGGGCAATTGGACGACGGCGGCGTCCCGGTCGTGGGTGATCAGGTCGGCGCTCGTCCCCGAGGCGCGGGCGAACTTGCCGCCGTCACCCGGCTGTGACTCGACGTTGCAGACGGGCACGCCCTCCGGGATCTCGGCGAGCGGCAGCGTGTTGCCCGGCTCGATGGCCGCCGAGACGCCCACCTGGACGCGGTCGCCGACGGCGACACCCTCCGGCGACAGCACCAGCCGGTGGTCGCCGTCTTCGAACGCCACCTCGGCGATCGGCGCCGACCGCGCGGGGTCGTGTTCCAGACCGACGACCTCGCCGGCGACGACGTCCGTGTCCTCCGTGCGCTTGTGCTCCTTTTCGGACGTGTAGCGGTGCGACGGCGCCCGGAAGGTGGGACCGCCACGACCGCGTCGTTGACCCTGGATGCGTCGTCCCATCTCAGAACACCCCGATCCGTGAGGCCACTTCTTGGGCGTCGTCCTCCTCCGCGAGGGCGACGACGGCCTTCTTGTCGCCGTCCATCGTCACCTGCGTGTTCACGTCCTCGACCTCGACGTCGAAGCGCCCGGCGACCGCCTCGGCGATCTCCGACTTCGAGGCGTCGTCGCGGACGACGAACTGCAGCTTGTTGTCGAAGTCCATCGCGTTCATCGCCTTCTCGGTGACGAGTGGATACTTCACGACGGCGTGACTCATCGCTCGCTCACCTCCGCGACGGCGCTCTCCGTGTACAGCGCGAGCCGACCGGGCTGGCCGCCCGGCGCCAGGTCCTCGGCGTCGACCTCCCTCGCGGTGGTGACGGTCGCGCCACAGAGGTTGCGGGCGGCCCGCGACGGGCCGGCATCGCTCGAGGTGACCACGAGCACCGAGGCGGGCGTGCGGTACTTCCGTCCGCGGGTCTTGCCGCGCCCGGAGCGAATCGTCCGGCCCTCCTCGGCGCGCTCGACGTCCCGGTAGAGGCCGAGCGACTCCAGCGCGTCGACCGCCGCCTTCGTCTTCTTCAGCTCCTCGAACTCGTCGCTGACGACGACCGGAGCTTCGGCGGAGAACGCGTGGCCGCGCTCCGCGACGCGGTCCTCGTCGGCGGTGGCGACGACCGCCGAGCGGATCGCCTTCTTCCGTTCCTTGTCGTTGATGTCGCGCGTGCGGTCGGTCTCGGCCTTCGGCGGGTGGGCCTTCCGACCCTTCACCGCCTGTGGCACCCGTCGGGCGACGGAGTTACCGGGCACCTGGGTTCGTGGCACGTGGGCCATGCCGCGACCCGAGCCGAACGACTCCGCCGTCGTCCGGAAGCCCGCACGCGGGTCTGTGCCGTAGTCCTGCTTTCGGTTGGCCTGAGCGGCGAGCACCGCCGTGCGGATGAGGTCCGGTCGGACCGTCCCCTCGAAAACCTCCGTCCGGAGGTCGCCGGCGGGCTCGCCGTCCAGGTCGCGTACTGTAACGTTCATTGTCATGCACCCTGTTTGGATTCCGTGGAGACGTACCGCACCTCGGGGTCGAGACGCGGCTGGTCGGTGGGCCGTACCGCCGGTCGCAGGCGGACGAGCCGCTGCTCCGGGCCGGGCACCGAGCCTTTCAGGAGCGCGTACGAACCCGAGACCTCGCCGTAGTTGACGAACCCGCCGTCGGGGGTGGGGTCGTCGTCGGCGGGGTCGCCGGTCGCGACGATGCGCTTGTTGAGTTCGGTGCGCTGGTGGTAGCCCGTCTGGCCCTGCTGCGGGACCGTCGAGCGCACCCGCGAGGGGTTCCACGGGCCGAGGTTGCCGATCCGGCGCCGCCACCCCTGGCGGTAGTGCTTGCCCTTGCGTTTCTGGACGCCCCAGCGCTTCACCGGGCCCTGCAGGCCCTTGCCCTTCGTGACGCCCGCCACGTCGGCGTACTCGCCGTCGCGGAACACGTCGGTCACCGTGTGTTCGCCGCCCTCGGCGACCAGTTCGCGAGCGAACTCCAGACGCTTGTCGACGCTGCCGCCGCCGACGCGGGTCTCCATCACGTCCGGCGTGGTCTTCGGGACGGCGTCGACGGCGTCGGGGACCGTGTGCGTGATGACACGCACCTCGTCGACGTCGTCGGGCACGGCGCCGCCGCCGTTCTCCGGGACGTCGAGCGTACGGTCGAGTTCGTCGCGGACGTCCTCGGCGTCGGCCCAGACCTCCGACACGGGCGTGAGCCCGTAGGAGGTGTCCTCGTACGCTCGCAGGGCGACCGCCCGCATCGGCGGCGTCTCCACGATCGTGACGGGCACGGTGTGCTCCATGCCCTCTCGGGGGGAGTCCGCACGGTCGTCGATCATGACGACGTGGGACATGCCGGCCTTGTAGCCGGCGAAACCCTGCAGCGTCGGCTGTCCGTCCGCGTCGGGCCAGGTGTTGAAGCGGGGCGTCTCGTCCGCCGCCCGCGACCGTGGCCCGAACGCCAGCGAACCTTTGCGTGGTCTGTCTGACTGTGGCATGTGGGTGTCCTCCTTCGAGACAGGGGGTGCCTGTCGTGCGGGCGTCGTCCCTGGAGTGGGCCTCAGGCCCGCAGATTCAGGACCGCGAGTGTCGCGACGAGGGCTTCCTCGGTGCGCACGACCTCGCTGCCCTGGTTCGGAACCGTGTTGAGCCAGCGGTCGAACGGCGGCTCCCCCGGCGGGAAGCCGTCGGCGCCGGGCTCCGCGTCGACGCCGAGTATCGCCGGCAGCCCTCGCTCGGGCGCGCCGAAGGCGACGGTCGCTCCGTCGGTCTCGACGCGTCCGGCCGGACTCCCGACTGCCGACGCCCGCACCACGTCGCCGTGGCGCGAGGCGGCGATCCGGAGTCCGGCGTCCTCACGGTCGAGCGCCGCCGGCAGGTCCGAGCGGTCGACCGACCAGTCGGTCCGGTCGTCGACGACCTTCGCTCGGACGGGGTCTCTCGAAGAGATCCTGACGGTCACGCGCTCCCCCACGTTCGGCTCCCGGTCGGGAGCGACGAGGGAGATCGGGTGTTGCAGGCCGCAATTGACCCGAACGCGCCCATCAGGGCCGACCTCGGTCACGATTCCCTGTCTCAACGACCCCGAACTCTGTGGTCCGGAGCCGGTCCGTGTCACGGCGCGCAGCGGCGGCAGTACGCCGGCGTACTCCAGTTCGTCCCGCTCGCCCCACGCCTCCTTTCGGAGGTGTGGTGGCGTCGCGGCGTAGGCCAGTACCGTGGCGACGAACCCGCCGCCCCACTGCGCTTCGCCGTCCGGGTCGGGGTAGACCGTCACGCGGTCCACGCGGAACACCGTCGCCGCGCGGGCGACCGTGCCGAGCTTGCGCGTGGCGGCCCGTTTGTCAGCCGCGTCCCGGACGAGGGACGACGGCACGAGCACGCTGAGCGTCATGCCGTGGCGCTTCCACGCCGTGCCACTAGACGGTAGCGATCCCTCGCCCGAGCGCGCACATAAGGGTGCCGATACCGACCCGGGCCTGTCGGGCGTTCCCACGGGCGCGGGCGGCGAGTCCGGAACTGTTAAATCCGTCTCGGCTCCCAGTGTCAGGTCGAGCGCTGGTGGTGTAGCGGTATCACATGTCCCTGCCACGGACATAACCCGGGTTCAAATCCCGGCCAGCGCACTTCTCTCGAACTCCCGAGCGAGGAGCGAACCGACGAGCGAGCAATGAGAGAGAAAGCGCACGGATTCGAACCGGAGAGCGGGAGGTGAGCGCCGGAGGCGCGAACGGGAGCGACCGTGATACATCCCGGCCGGCACACTCTCACCCTCGCCGCGAACCGCCCGTAGTTCGGCGTTTATTACAGGTCGGCCCGGGTCTCATATCAACGTCAGTACATTTATTAGAGGTCTCTGTGAAAGGATGACGATGCTCGGACTGATACTTCAGGAGGGAGGTGGCGCACTGGCGGCGTTCGGCTTGCTGTTCACACTGTTGCCGCCGATCGTCTTCTTGATTACGGTCGCAGGGATGTGGAAGATCTTCACGAAAGCCGGCAGGCCCGGATGGGCGGCGATCGTCCCGATCTACAACATCTGGGTGCTGACGAAGATCGGCGACAGCGGCGTGCTGTGGTTCGTCCTGTCGGTGCTGTTCGGGCTCCCGGTGATCAAGATCTACATCGACGTGCTGAACAAGTTCGACAAGGGGATCGGCTACGCGCTCGGGATGTTCTTCCTCCCGTTCGTCTTCTTCCCGCTGCTCGGCTTCGGCGACGCTCAGTTCCGGAGTAGAGGTGCCACGCGAGCCTGACCGACTCCGGTCCGGTGAGGCGGTCTCCGCTCCCGACGGTCGCCGGGGGTGGAAGCGTAGCGTTTCCTCTCCTGACCGCGTTCTTCACGCAGGCGAGAGAGGCGAGACCCGGTCGGTCCCGGAGCCGGGACGTCCGAGCCGAGGAGAGGTCGTCGGACCCGGGGCGCGGTCACTGCGTCTGACGGGTCGCCTGGGAGCCGCCCCGGGTCGGCGTCCCCTCGCTCTCGGCGGCGTCGGGCCGGCGCTGCATGTAGTAGCGAGCCTCGTAAACGAACGCCACGGTCCCGACGGTCGGATAGCCGGCCAGCAGTCCGATGGCGGCGAAGACGACGCCGAGACTGTCGGCTATCTGTGAGCCGACGAACGAGGCCAGCGCAACGACGACGATCATTCCCAGAAAGAGCAGTCCTCGGAGAACGGAGAAGGCGATCACACTGCCCGGCGACTCGGTGAAGAGGTCGATCGACTCCGAGAGCGACCCGGTGACGTCCTTCCCGCCGATGACGACGGCGGAGTCGACGAACTGGAACAGCGTCTGGGCGAGCAACAGCACGCCGACCCACAGAAAGAAAAACAGAAAGAAGAGAACGCTGGCCCCGGCCAGCAGCGCGCCGAACGCCCTCGGGTCGGCGGCGCCGGGCTGGCTCGCGCCGGCACTCCCCAGACCGACGACGAAGACCGGGACGACCAGAAAGACGATCCCGGCCACGACCAGAAGCACGCCGACAGCGACGTTCTTCAGCAGCGACGCCAGAAACACCGTCGTCCCGTGCTCGCTCAGCGTGGCGGTGTAGTCCGAGACCGAGGCCGAGGTTTGGTCTCGGGCGCCGACGTAGGCCATGCCGACGATGCCGGCCACGGACACGGCGACGACGGGCGCCGACAGCAACTGTCCGACGAGGGGGACCAGCGAGAGGACACCCGCGATCAGCCCGCCGACGAGCACCGCCACGACGGCCACCGCGATGACCAGCGGGTTGTTGATCGTCTGGCTTATCGAGTCACTCAGAGTGTCAGTCGCTGCACCCATGTGTCGCACGATATACTATTCCGTGAAAAAACTCCTGCCCGTCGAGGCGACCCGGTCCGGCCCGGCCGCGCACCGCCAGACCCATGATCGCGCGGACCGTAGCGGTCACGTGACTGCGATCGCACTGCTCTCGGTGGCACCGGCGACGGCCGACAGTATGAGCGCGGACGTGGCCGACGCCGTCGCGGCCTTGGACGAGTTCGACGTCGGCTACGAGACGAACCCGATGGGCACCGTCGTCGAGGCCGACGACGCCTAGACGCTGTTCGCGGCGGCCCGGGCAGCCCACGAGGCCGTCGACGCCGACCGCGTCTCCACGTTTCTCAAGGTCGACGACAAGCGCACCGACGACCGCCCGGCGGCCGCGAAGGTCGAGGCCGTCGAGCGCGAGCTGGGCCGGCCGGCACACGGGGAGCGTTGACCGGAGAACCGACAGGTCCATTCCGTCGACGGGCGAGGTCGGGACATGGAGAGCCTCAACCGGCTAGCGATAGAGCGGGTCGACGAGGCCCTGGAGTTCGCCGAGGAGTTCGGTATCGGCGCTCACGAGCTCGACGGGGGGACGACGGTGCTCGACTTCGGCGTCGACTTCGACGGTGGGGTCGAGGCGGGACTGCTGCTCGCGGAAGTCCAGACCGGTGGACTGGCGACGGTCTCCACGCGGACGGGAGCCGTCGCCGGAGCGCCGTTCCCTCACGTCGAGCTGGAGACAGACCACCCCGACCTGGCGCTTCTGTGCGCACAGAAGGCCGGCTGGGAGCTGTCCGTCGACGGGTTCGAGGGGCTCGGCTCGGGGCCGGCCCGGGCGCTGGTCGCCGCCGAGGACGTCTACCGGACCGTCGAGTACGCCGACGCCTTCGACCTGACCGCGCTGGCGGTCGAGAGCGACGCGCTACCCGGAGAGGCGGTCGCCGAACGCGTCGCCGACCGGACCGGCACCGAGGAGACCGGCGTCCACCTGCTCGCGTTCTCGACGGCGAGTGTCGCCGGCTCGGTGACCGTCGCCGCCCGGGCGGCCGAACTGGCCGTCTATCGGCTGAGCGAACTGGGTTACGACCCGCGAGACGTCCTCACCGCCTCCGGCTCGGCGCCGATGGCGCCCGTCGCCGCGGACGAGCGGACCGCGATGGCCCGCACGAACGACGCCCTCGCGTACGGCGGGCAGGTCCACCTCGTCGTTCGCGAGGACGCCGACGTCTTCGACGAGGTGGTGTCGACCGCCAGCGACGAGTACGGCCGTCCGTTCCGCGAGGTGTTCGAGGCCGCCGACTGGGAGTTCGCCTCGGTACCACGGGAGGCGTTCGCCCCGGCACAGCTGACCGTCGACGTCGTCGGCGGTCCGACCCACGTCCACGGCGGCGTCGACGAGGCCGTCGTCGCCGAGAGCTTCGGTCTCTGAGCCGACGTCGACGACCCGTCGGAAGCCGGTGCCGCCCGCCCCCGGCTCGCTCGACCGTCTCGACGCCGTCCGGGCGGCGGTGCCGCTGACGCCCGAGCCGGAGACCTCCTGCTGTGCGGGGCTGACGGAGCGGGTCGACGTGCCGGTACAGGACGACGCCCGCACGTGGCTCACCTTCCTGCGCGGGCTCGGACTCGCCGAGGAGACCGACCTGGGGTACGTCCGCACGCGGGCCGACCCGGACCGAGAGGCACTTCCGGAGCGGTTTCTGGAGGGCGTCTACGGCGCCAGGGAGCTGCGGGAGACGGTCGAGCGCGCGGGCCCGCTCGGCGTCGACGAGGCGTTCGAACGGGTTCGTGAGCACGTCCCGCAGTACGAGCGCCACCGCACCGACGACTGAGAGCGGGTCTGGCGCCGGCGGGCCACGCGGCTGCTCGGGTGGGGGACGCTGGTCGGCGTCTTCGAGCGCACCGACGCGGGTCACGCGGCGTCCCAGGGCGGCGCCGTCAGGTCCGACAGCGAGTCGAGTACGTAGTCCGGTTCGCCCGCCGTCTCGGTCGGCGGGCCGTCGGGCAACAGAGCGGCCCGCAGTCCGGCGGCGTGAGCGCCGTCCACGTCCGCCGACGGCGAGTTGCCGACGTGGACCGCCCGCTCCGGGTGTGCGTCGAGGTCGGCGAGCGCCCGTTCGAACGGCTCCGGCGCCGGCTTCGCGGGCACCTCGTAGCCGGCGTACACGACCGTCTCGAAGGCGTCGCCGAACGGCAGGCCGTCGAGCTTCTGTCGCTGCATCCCGGGCGCGCCGTTCGTGACGAGTCCGAGACGGTACTCTCCGGCGAGGCGCTCGACCGTCTCGACGGCGCCCGGCAGCGGGTCGACGTTCGAGTGGTCGCGCTCGTCGGCGTACGCCCCGCTGTCGTCGACGTACCCCTCGTATCGGCCGTAGTATGTCTCGACCTCGAAGAACGGCTCGACCCCGACGCGGTCGAACGCCAGCGAAAGCAGTTCCGCGCCGGAGCGGCGGTAGGTGCACAGCGTGTCGTCCAGGTCGAACAGCACCGTCTCGACGGGATCGCTCACGTCCCGGTCAGTCGTCGGCCGGCGTGATGTCGGTGACGGTTCCGACGCCCTTCGACTGTCCCTCGCGGAAGACGAACTTCTGGCCCGCTTCGACGAGATACGGGCGGAACTTGAACCGCACCCGGGTCCGGCCGCTGTCCCCGGGTAGGAGCTGGCCGCCCTCGGGGTAGAACGAGGCCGCCTCGCTGACGGTCTCCAGGTGGACGACCGGCTCGTAGCCGTCGCGGATCCGGGTCGGGTGGTTCAACACGACCACCTCGGCCTCGAACTCCCGGACCGGTGTCGGGTCCGCGGTGCGGGGCAGGAGAGCCATCCCGCGCTCGACGTCGGCCTCGTCGACGCCTTTCAACGCGATGCCGACGATCCGCCCGGCCTTCGCGTGGTCGACCCGGTGGTAGTGCATCTCGATCGAGCGTACCTCCACCTCGCGGAAGCTCCCGTCGGCCATCGGTCCCAACAGTAGCTCGTCACCGGCTTCGACCTCGCCGGACATGACGGTGCCGGAGGCGACCGCCCCGACGCCTTTCACGTCGTAGGTTCGGTCGACGTACATCCGGAACCGGCCCTCGACGCCGGCAGTCTTCGGGAGTCGCTCGAACAGTTCGTCGAGCGTTTCGACACCCTCCCGCGTGACCGCACTCGTCCGGACCACGGGCACGACCGTCTCGCCGATCTCCTCGACGGCGGCGTCGACGCCGTGCCGACCGACCGGCAACGGCGTGCGGTCGACCTCGCGCAGCAGTCGCTCGACCTCGCGCTCGACCGCCTCCAGGCGGTCCGCGTCGACCAGGTCGGCCTTCGTGACCGCGACGATCGTCGGGAGTTCGGTGGCGAGCAACACACCCAGATGTTCTCGGGTCGTCTTCGTCGGGCCGTCGTCGGCGGCGACGGTCAGCAGACCGTAGTCGAGCTTCTGTCCGACCAGCCCGCGGATCGTCGTCCGGAGCCACGGCTCGTGGCCGACGGTGTCGACGAACGACACCAGACGGTCGGACTTCTCGACGACGCGGGCGCGGTCGCTCTTTCGGTGGGGGTTGTCCATCCGGACGGGGCCCTCGTCGTCGAAACCGTAGACGCCGTACGACAGGTCCGCTGAGAGACCTCTCTCGACCTCGTGTGGCTGGACGTCGAGGTAGCCCCGGGTTCCCCCTTCGCCGTCGTCGGGCTGGCCGGTCACGAGCGTCCCGACCAGGGTGGACTTGCCGTGGTCGACGTGACCGGCCGTGCCGACGACGACGTGCTCGTCGTCGGTTTCGAGCACCGCCCCCTCCCGGACCGCCGCCAGGCCGACGATCCCGCCGTCGACCCCCCAGGTGTCGACGTCCTCGATGTGGGCGTCGGCCTCCTCGGCCAGAAGCGAGAGCACGTCCATCGACTCGGAGAACGACTCGCGGGGGATCCCCGTGATGCCGCCGTCGTCCGTGACGCCGACCACGTACGTCGCCTCCCCGTCGCCGGAGAGAATGCGGTGCCGCAGTTGGGCGACCAGACTCTCGCGACGCCCGTCCGTGAGGTGGACGGACTTCTCGAGTCGTTCCTTGAACTCGACACTCCCCCCTTGCCGCTCGCCGCGCTCGACGGCCCGTTCGAGCACGGCTCGGTCGGGGCTCATATCACCATGGGGGAACGGGACCGACAAAAGCCTTCCCCGGACGCGTGACGCCCGGAACCCTCCCGTGCAGGCGTGGCGAACAGGTGGCACCTGACGTTCGCGGAGCGGCGTGCCACACGGCCGCCTCGACCGGCCCCGCGCCAGCGATTACACACCGTCGGATGGTCGCGCCCTCGTACTTCAACCGCAGGGCGGTCGCCGTCAGTCCCCGTCCAGCCGCTCGTGCGCCGCCACGACGCGCTTGAACGCCTCCTCGTCGCCGTCCTCCGTGTCGGGGTGGGTCTCCTTCACCCGGTCCCGATACGCCTCCCGGACCGTCGCCTCGTTGCTGCCCGGCGCCACGCCGAGGACTTCGTACGCCTCGCGCTCGCTCGTGCGGTCCTCGACCGGAGCCACGCCTCTGCGGCGTCGCCGCCGGTCGCCGGCGCGTCCTCCGGGGTCGAACTCCTCTCCCGGCGTGTCCCCGACGCTGGCGCGGGCGGCCCGGCGTCGCGCCTTCGCCCGTGCCGTCTGTGCCCGGGGGTCAGCCTAGCAGGGATCGTCGGGCCGCGGTCCGGCGTTCGACGCCGTAACCCGGCGCCTGTGGTCGCTCCGGTCCGCGGTCGCCTCGCGGCGGGATCCGGGCGGCGAGTCTGCCGGTGCCCTGGTACCAGACGAGATAGCCGGCGGCGGCAAAGGGCGGCGCGACGAAGAGAAGCAGCGGCTCGAAGGCGGCGGTCAGGGGCTCCAATCAGGACCGCGATGCCGCCGAGCACCGTTCCCACGGCGACCAGTAGCCTTGAGCGCGGCACGTCCCCGCAACCGCGTCGGGGCTACTAAACCTCCCGACTGTGAGCGTTTCCGACCGACTCCTCGCCCGCCGCCTTCACGCGGCCGAGTGACGGACGCCGGCCAGGAGTCGGTCGATCTGCCGTCGCTCCGAGAGCCGCGACTGGTATACTGCGACCGCGAGGAGGAACTCGCCCTCGTGCTCGAACGCCGTCACGTGGACGGTGACGTTCACCGAACTGCCGTTCTCGGTCGCGCTGCCGTCGAAGCGGGTGACCCGACGCTCGGCCCCGAGGACGCTCACCTTCCGCGTGCCGACGACCTCGTCGATCGAGACGTTCGCGTAGCCGAGGTCGGCGTCGTCGACGACGTCTCCGACCCGAACGTCCGACAGCGGGTTCGCGGTGTCGTTGCCGACCTCGACGCCCGGCGCCGACGTCAACACGAGCCCTGCCGGGAGTGCCATCGGCCGCTCGCCGCCGGGACTGCGCCGGTACACCGCGGTATTCAGCTCGACCGCCACGGACCGGCTCGCCGCGCCCGCGCCCACACCCCGGGTCACCGTCCGCGTCGAGACGGTGACCATCTCGTAGCCCGTCTCCGAGAGCGCCGGCTCCGCGACGGTCGCCTCCCCGGCGGGGAAGGTCGTCTCCCCGAACAGCGACGAACAGCCCGCCAGCGACGACACCAGCACGACACAGAGGACGACCACGCGACGCTCCATTGCCCGACCTCCGCGGTCCACGCTCATAATCCTACCGGCGAGCCGACAGGTTTCGTGCCGACCGGAGGCGGCGGGAGGTTAAAGACGCCACGCCCCCTACCGACGGTATGAGCGTCGGTGGACTCTGCCAGGTCTGTCAGTCGGCGGGCGCCGACGAGCGATGCGAGCGGTGCGGGGCGGTGGTCTGTGCCGACCACTACGAGCCGGAGTTCGACGTCTGCGTGGAGTGTGCCGCCGAGTCCGGGGCGGGCGACGAACCCGACGGGGACCACCCCGACGTGGACCGCCACCGGTTCTAGCCGCCGGTGTGCTGGAGGCCGGACAGCAGCGTGAAGACGGCCGACTCCTCGTCGGGGAACCGCTGGGGGTAGACGGCGACGACGACGACGAAGTCCCCCTCGTGTCGTACTTTCGTCACGTGGACGAACACGTCGACGGTGCTGCCGGCGAGGTCGGCGGTGCCTTCGTACTTCTCGACTGCCGTCTCCGTGTCGAGCACGGTGACGGTCCGGCTGCCGACCATCTCGCCGACGCTGAGGTTTTCGTACTCGGAGTCGAAGCGGTCGAGTATCTCCCGCTCCGAGAGGTCGGCGATCGGGTTGAACACCCTGCCGAGCACCTCGACCTCCGGACTGGCGAGGACGGGGAAGGCCGCCGCCCGCCGTGACCCGAGCGGACCCAGGTCCAGGCGTCGCTCGTAGCGGGCGAGCTGGTTCGTCACCTCGACCGACCGGCTCTCGCCGCCGGCGCTGAACTCGCGGGTCACGACCCGCTCGCTCACGCTGCGCTCCTCGTAGTCGGTCTCCGAGCGCGCGCCCTGAGAGACCGTCGCCGGCTCCGCGGCGAAGCGAGCCGGCTCGTCGCCGGTGATGAACCCACAGCCCGGGAGGACCGCGAGGCCGCCGACGGCCGCCACGAGCGCCCGTCTTCGAGTGAGGACCATGACGACTGTCGCTCTTCGACGCTGATAAGTCCACCCGTCGGGAGCCGCGGACGGCAACGGCTCGCACGACGGGGGGGTCAGCGGTGCTCCGCGACCCGGCGCCGGAGCCGTTTGGCGGCCTCGCCGGCCGCCCTCGCGTAGCCGTCCGTGTCCGTCACGTCGGGGGCCTCGTCGCCGGCGTAGACGATCCCTCGCGAGGAGTTGATGAGCCCGATCCCGTCGGCCAGTCCGTACTCGACGGCCGCCTCCAAGTCGCCACCCTGGGCACCCACGCCGGGGACGAGAAAGGGCACGTCCACCGTCTCGCGGACGCGCTCCAGCTCCTCGGGGGCGGTCGCGCCGACGACGAGGCCGACGTTGCCGTGCTCGTTCCAGACGTCCGCCAGCGCGGCGACGCGCTCGTACAGCGGCTCGCCGGAGGCGAGCGCCAGCTCCTGCAGGTCCGCGCCGCCGGCGTTCGAGGTGCGACAGAGGACGAACACGCCGGCCTCGGCGCGCGAGAGAAACGGCGACAGTGCGTCCCGACCGAGGTACGGCGAGACCGTGATCGCGTCCACCCAGTCGAGCACCTCGGCGTACTGGCGGGCGCTGACGCCGACGTCGCCGCGCTTGGCGTCCAGGAGGACGGGCACGTCCTTGCCGGCAGCGTAGGCGGCGGTCTCTCGCAGCGCCCGCCAGCCCTGCTCGCCCTCGTAGAAGGCGGCGTTGGGCTTGAACGCCGCCGCGTGCTCGTGGGTGGCGTCGATCACGCGACGGTTGAACGCCCACCGGGGCAGGTCGTGGTCCGCGGCGTCCGGCGGCAGTCGGTCGAGGTCGGGGTCGAGTCCCACGGAGACGACGCTGCCGACCCGCTCGATGCGCCCCCGCAGTCGGTCGAAGAAGCCCTCGGCCATGCGCCACGCTCGGCCGGCGGAAAGTAAAGTCGGGGGTCTCAGAACTGTCCGAGCGAGGTCTGGTCCTCCTTCAGCGCCCGCGCGTCGTACCCGTGACCGGTCAGCTCGCGGGCGAACTCGTCGGCGAAGCCGTGCTGAGTGTACACCTGATCGGGGTCGACGGCGTCGACGACGGCGCGGAGCTCCTCGAAGTCGGCGTGGTCCGAGAGGACGAACGCTTCGTCGTAGCCGCCGCGGTAGCGAAACGAGTCCTCGACGGCCCAGCCGGAGAACCCCGCGGTGACGGCGTCGCGCTCCTCGACGAGCCGGTCGACGAAGTCGAGCCGGGCGGAGCCGATCGGGAGCACGACGGCGTCGCCCGGCTCCGGAGCGAGGCTGTCGTACTCCGTGGCGCCGAAGCCGACGTCCAGGTGGGTCTCGATCGCGGCGTTCAGGTCGGCGATCGCCTCCGAGACGAACAGCCGCGGCCGGTCGGAGCGGGCGACCAGCCGCTGGAGCTTCTGTGCCCGCCCGAGCGCGTAGCCGAACAGAAGCACCGGCCGGTCGAGCGTGTCGTTCAGCCACTCGACGATCCGGCGCTCCAGCTCGTCCTGCCCGGGGAAAACGTACGCCGGCGTGCCGTACGTGGCCTCGATCACGAGTACGTCCGCCGGGACGGGGTCGAGACCGTCCAGGTAACAGCGGTCTCGCGGCGAGCAGTCGCCGGTGTACAAGTACGTCCGCTCGTCGCCCTCGACCCGGACCGCCCGAGAACCGGCGACGTGGCCGGCGTTCAGCAGTTCCACCCGGGGGTAGTCCGCGACCGAGAACGCTGCCTCCGGTCGCCGGACGCGGGCGAGTTCGGCCGTCGTCGTCGAGCAGACGACCCGTTCGGGGGCGGCGTCGGTGTCGAACAGGTGGTCGCCGTGGGCGTGTGTGGTGACGTTCACGTCGCCGTCCGGCGCCGCGGCGTCCGCGACCACCGTGCCGACGCCCTCGGCCTCGATCCTGACACCGTCACGCAGCGTGACCGACATTCGTCTCCGACTACCGGCCGGAGGGGCATGCCTCTTTCCCGCCGTGGGGACTGCGCCCGGGACCGGCGAGACCGGGTCAGCGCGCCTCGACCCACGCGGCGAGGTTCTCGATCACCCGCGGGGCGACGCCGTTCGGCGCCCGGTAGTCGGCGGGGCGGGACGGGCCGGACCCCTCGAACAGCAGGTGGTCGAGCGCCGGGTACGCCCGGTAGGTGGCGTCGTCGCCGAGCGTCTCGCGCCAGGCGTCGAGGGCGGAGGGCGGCACCTGGTAGTCGCGGCCGCCCTGGCCGACGAAGGCGTGCACGTCGAGGCCGGCGGCGACGGCCGTCTGGTCGTACGAGCGCAGGCTGGCCCAGTAGTGGCCGCTGGCGCCCAGCAGCCGCTCGTCCGTGTCGAACTCCCCCTCGGTGATCCGCTCGGCGGCGGCCTCGACTCGCTCGATCCGCTCGGCCTCGGTGTCGGTCACCTCGTCGTCGAGACGCGCGAGGTGACGCACCTGTTCCGGGACGAGCTGCCACAGCGGGCCGGCCGGCGCGGCCAGCAGCGCCATGCCCGGAACGTCGGCGCGGCGGACGATCCGCGGCGCCGCCAGACCGCCCTGACTGTGCCCGACGACGGCCGTCCAGCCGACGCGTTCGCGGGCGGCGAGCCGCTCCAGCGCGGTCACCGCGTCGTCGGTCGTGACGTCGTCGAGTGTCACCCTGTCCTGCCGACTGAACTCGCAGGCGAAGGTGCGCTTGTCGTACCGGAGCACGGCGACGCCGCGGCTCGCCAGCCCCCACGCCAGGTCGCGGAACGGCCTGTTCGGCCCGATCGTGAGGTCGCGGTCGTGCGGACCGGTACCGTGAACGAGGACGACACCGGGGACGGTCCCGTCACCAGTCGGCAGCGACAGCGTCGCCCCCAGGTCGCAGGCGGGCGACGACAGAGCGAGCGTCGCCTCCTCGAAGGCGTCGCGGTCGACGTACGCCGGCGGCTCGTACGACCGCGACTCCGGCGGTCGGAGGAAGAGCCCGGCCGGGCGGCCGCCGGAGAACACCCAGACCACGTCCAGTCGGCCGCTCTCGAACTCGGCACGGACGACCACTACCTCGTTGCCCTGCTCCGTCTCCCGCTTCGTGTCGACGATCGCCCGGAAGCCACCACGGGTCGCGGTCGCCTGGTGCCAGGCGCTCCGGAGCCGCTCGGGGGTCAACTGCTCGGCCGCCTCGCCGACGAACGCCGTCGACACCGCCGCGTACTCGCCCTCCGCGAGCCGGACCGTCAGCTCGCGTGCCCGTGCGGTCAGGTCGTCCGCGGTCGTGGCGGGCGGTGTCGACGTCGACATCGACGTCGATGTCGGCGTCCGCGTGTCCGTTCCCGATCCCGTCCCCGTTCGCGTATCCGCCGTCCGAGCGTCCGGCTCCGAGCCGTCACCGGCACAGCCGGCGAGCGTGGGCGCCGTCGCGGCTCCCAGGGCGACGAGCAGACGGCGGCGACTCGTCTGCGGCGTCATCTCTCGGAAGTCGATGGTCCGGTCACAAATAGCCGGTGGCCCCCCAGTTCACTGCTCCTCGTACAGCCGCTCCACGCGCTCGACCGTGTCGGCGTTCGAGGGGGCGAGGTCCTCGCGCACCCGCTCGAACCGCGGGAACCGCAGGGCGTACCCCGAGTCGTATTCCGGCGACGCCTGTATCTCCTCGTAGGCCACCTCCAGCACCACCTCGGGCGCGAGTCGTACTTCGCGGCCGTCCCGTTCCGTGACGAGCTCCTCCAGTCGGTCGGTGAGGTCGGCGAGCTCGGCGTCCGTGTAGCCCGTCGAGAGCCGGCCGACCTCTCGTAGGTCGTCCTCACCCTCGCCGTCGGGGCCGCGACAGGCCAGATAGAGCCGTCCGAGCATGCTGGAGCGGCGTCCCTCGCTGTACCGCGCCCGGGTGACGACCAGGTCGAGCGGCTCCATCACCGGCTTCACTTTCGTCATCCGCCCGACGCGACGCCCCGGCTGGTAGGCGGCGTCGAGGTTCTTCAGCATCAGCCCCTCGTGCCCCACCGCGAGCGTCTCCTCGTACAGCTCGCGCAGACCGGTCTCGCCGCCGTCGGCGTACCGCCGGCTCGCGGCCCGCTCCAGCTCGTACTCGGCAGGCGACAGCACCGACTCCAGCCGGTCGACCCGCTCGCGGAGCGGCCGGTCGAGCAGTGTCTCGCCCGCCAGGTACAGGCAGTCGAACAGGTAGACGACGACGGGGATCTCCTCGGCGATCTCGGGGATGTCGTACTTGCGTCTGATCCGCCGGGAGAACGTCTGGAACGGCACCGGCTCGCGCGTCTCGGGGTCGTAGCCGACCACCTCGCCGTCGAGGAGCGCGCGGTCGGCGTCGACGTGCTCGCGGACCGCCCGCACGACGTCCGGGAACTGCTCGGTGACGTCCTCCAGTCGGCGCGTGTAGACCCGCACCTCGTCGCCGTCACGATGGATTTGGCAATTGTGCAGCGTGAGGAGCGGAGCGCAGTAGCTCTCGTCACCTTTCACCTGAATGTCGTAGACCTTCTGCCGGGGGTCGACTTCACGGGGCGAACTCCGTGACAATTCCTCGTGTTCCAGTATGCGGACCTCGATCTTGTCGTCGACGATACGGGCATAGTCGTCCGAGAGAGTGATCGTGAGCTTGTAGTACGTGTTTCCATCGATACGCTGACGGGTTACTCCCATGACGGTGTCGTGATGGAGTCCGATGAGCTGCATCTTCGATGCTAACGCTCGCTCTTTCGTAGTGACCGAACGGCGACCGAAATCGTCGACGTGGCCGTCAGCCTCTTCCCATCCTCTCAAGAACCCCTCGAACTGTGACTGTGACAGGTTCCAGAACCAGTCCGGGACCCGCTTGTCTCGCCACCCGTCCTGCGTCTGTTTACGGAAGTTCCGAGAGAGCCACTCGAACATCGGCCTGTCAGTCCAGTACAGCTCCGTGGCACCACCGTGGTCGTAGGAGCAGACGTTCTCCGGAGAAATTCCAAGCTCAGTGGTGACGATCTCACGGTACTCCTCTCGCAGCTCCGGATCGTCGTTGTTGAACATCAGTCCGACTCTCCGGTTTCTATTGTATCTGTTCGACGTCCCGTCTCCGACCCAGTACCCGAGGAACCTGAAGAACCGTTCGTTCGGATCGAACTCTTTCGTGTAATTGCCGGTCGTGCTCAGGACGAGCGGCTCCGACAGACTGTCGTCAACCTCCGGACTCGGAAGCGGGAAGACGACCCAGTCGTCCCCGCTAATTTTCTCGACTGGAAGCCACGCGTCTCCGCCGGAACGAGCGACGAGGAGCTCATGTCCTTCCGTGATTTTGAACGTCTCTCCGAGATAGGTGGAGAAACTAAACACCCGCTCGTCCGAGTCGATCGCGCGTCTGTTTTTACTTTGTACTGTTCGAAACCGGCCAGTATGTGTTAGGACCTTCTCACCGGGCTGGAGATCTCGCATCACCTTCATGCCGGACCGGGTGTAGACCGGTGTGAACCCCGACACGCACCTCGCACCGTCGTACTTGGATTCCGCGAGCACGTCCTCGGGATCGTCGGCCACGCTCTCGACGCCGTCGGCGAGTCCGTCGCTGTCGACGGCGAGCATCGCGCCGACGGGGCGGAACAGCTCGACGTCCAGCGCGTCCAGGCCCTCGCGGCCCTCGTCGCGGGCGGTCTCGGCGACCAGCGTGTAGTCGTTGGTCACCTGGTAGGCGCGCTCGACGGCGTCGACCGCGGCCGGGGAGCCGTCGAGGAAGGCGTCGGCCAGGGCGTCGCGGACCGTCCCCTCGCCGACGCCGATGCGCAGGTGGCCCAGGGCAGTGCGGACGACGTACTTCGCCTCGACGGGGTCGGCGTCGGCCACCAGCCCGGCGACGGCGTCGACGCGGCGACGCTCGCTGCCCTCGCCCTCGTAGCCGGCCAGCGCGCGCAGCTCGTCGTGGACCCGCTCGACGGTCAGCGACTCCGAGAACAGCGTCTCCTGCGGGGCGTTCGCGACCGCCCGTTCGGCCGCCCCGCCGAGGTCGCCGGTCTCCTTCCAGTCCTCCTCGATCGCGTCCGGAGAGACGCCGGTGGTCTTCGCGACGGCCTCGGCGGTGAGCGAGGAGGAGACGCCGAGGTCGTCGCTGCGGTGGGCCGCGAAGAGGTTGCCCCGGAGGAGTTTTACGAACAGCGGCAACCGGTCGCCGTCGGCGTCGGCGAGCGTCTCCGCCAGAATCGCCCGCTTCTCCGTGTCGGCGTCCGTGGCGGTCAGGCGCTCGTAGACGTCGACGAGGTCCCCGTAGTCCATCAGTGCCGACTACCCGCGCCGCAGGCAAAAACCCTCCCGAATTTGAGGGCTCAGGTCTCGTCGACCGTGACCGACAGCCGACCGTCGAGTGCCTGTACGGTGAGCATCGTTGGCCGGTCGGCGGCCCGCGAGGGCAAGGCCATCCTCCTGCGGCCGAAGTACGGTGAGCATCGTTGGCCGGTCGGCGGGGCCGGCGCCGGTCGCCGAGCCAGGGTTGAGTACGCGTACACCGTCGTGAGTGGTGTCGACCGTCCGGTGGGAGTGCCCCCCGATGCCGACGACGCCGTTCGCTCCGGCTCGTGCCCGGGCGACGCCGCCGATCGCGTCGAGCCACTCGTCGTCGCCTGTGACGACGCCCTCGGAACTCGTCACCGCACGCTCGACGAGGGCGACGATCCTGTAGACGACGACGGTGAGCCCGCCCAGGTCGGCACTCGCCACCCGGGGCAACTGTGCGTCTGCGGGGTCGGCGTTGCCGAAGACGGCCGTGAGGTCGTCGTTCGGGTCGCGCACGCGCTCGACGGCCTCGTGTGAGCCGAAGTCACCGCCGTGGATCACGTGGTCGGCGGCAGCGGTCCGCTCGCGGAACGGCCTCGGGGACGGCGTCGGCCTGCTCCGGCACGTGCGCGTCTGCGAGAACGGCGACTTCCGTGTGCACCCGACGAGCGAGCGGACGAGAACGCTTCTGTCGGGTCCGCTGTGGGCCCCTCCGGGTGTCCGCAGCCCCAGTCAGTGAAAGCCCCGCCGAACGTCCTCGTCGACGACGTCCTCGAACTCGGCGTCCAGCGCCGCCTCGGCGTCCTCGAAGGTGTCGGCGAGTGTCTCCAGCCGGTCGGGGCGGTCGTAGGCGTCGAACTCCATCGGCCCGTACGCCGGCGACTCGACGGCCTCCATCACGTCCTCGAACAGGTGGTCGGGGTCGGTCGGCGCCTCGCTGTGGGCGCGGAACACCTCCGCTAGCCGGCGACCGACGGTCCCGGCCTGCTGCTCGTCCTCCGGGGGCGAGGTGACGGCGAACCGCCCGTCGGCGTCCTCCGCCGGGAGCAGGTCCCGCACGTCCTCGTCGACGCGACGCGCCACGCGAGCGCCGACGCCCTCTACCTTGAAGGGGTTCCTCGGGTACGTCTTGAACTGGAGCACCCCGACGGCGGGGTGGGCGAGGTAGGTGTCCTCGCCGACGCCGCCGGCGCGGTCGCCGCCGACCGCTCGCCACCCCGCCGGGTCGACGTCGCTATCGACGACGTCCTCGACGATCTCCTGCCAGTCGCGCACTCGCATACTCTGGACCTGGGGCGCGACGAACTTCAACGTGCCGTCGGCGGGTCTCGCTACCGTGTCGTCCGACCGCGAGGACGGAGTCGAGCGGCGACACCTCTCCTCGGCCGTCGCGGGGCTGGCCGCCGGGGGACCGACAGCGTTTTTCCCGCCGGGTCACTCCCGACGGCCGTGTCCTCTGTCGACCTCCGCGGAGTGGTGCTCGACGTCGGCGACGTCGAGAGCGTCTCGACGGCCGGCGGACGCCGCGAGCTGGCCGAGGTGCTCGTGCGCCCGCTCGCCGTCGACGGCGAGGACCCCGCCGAGGTGACCGTCGAGCCGGACGAGACTCCGGAGGCCGACCTGTCGACCGACGCCGTCACGGTGACGCTGTGGGGCGACTGGACGGAGACGGCCGAGCGGCTGAGCGAGGGGATGGAGCTGCTCGTCACTGCGGCGGAGGTCGGCGCGTTCGGCGGCGAAGTGCAGTTCTCGACCGGCCGGGAGTCGCGGGCGGTGATCGAGCCCGGCTACCTGGTCGACGTGACCGACGTGCGCTCCTGGGTGCAGTGCCCGCGGATGTACTACCTGAACAAGCTGACCGCGATCCCGCTGAACTACCCCGTCGTCAAGGGGACGGTCGTCCACGAGGTGTTCGGCGACCTGCTCCGGGGCCGCGACCTGGAGAGGGCGGTCGCGGACCGCGTCGAGGAGGTCGGCCTGGAGCTCGGCCTGCTGGGGCGGTCGGCCGCGGCCGTTCGGGACGACGTACGGGCCAACGCCGACGCTGTCCAGGGGTGGCTCGAACAGGGACGGCTCACGGACGCGGACAAGTGGCGCTCGGAGCGCACGCTCATCGGCGAGCGCTACGGGCTGAAGGGCCGGGCCGACGCCGTCCGCCGCGGAAGCCCCGTCGAGCTGAAGACCGGCAAGAACACCGGCCGCGAGCCGCGCTTTCACGACAAGGCCCAGGCCGCCTGTTACGCGCTCATCATGGCCGAGCGGGGCGTCCCGCCGGACACCGGGACGCTGCTGTACACGAAAAACGCCGCCCTCGACCGCACCGAAGCCGCCGGCGACCTCTCGCCGGCGAAGGAGTTCTCGATCGGCCCGGGACTGCTCGACTTCGTGCTGCGGGCGCGCAACGGGATCGCCGCCGCGGAGTTCGACGGCCGCGTCCCGACGGGGTACGAGGCCGACGCCGTCTGTGAGCACTGCTTCGAGCAGGACACCTGCATGGTCGTCTCCGGACGGCTCGACCAGGAGTCGAAGGCCGGCCGGATCGGCACTGTCGTCCCCGAGACGGAGCGAGCGTACTTCGAGCGCTTCTACCGGCTCATCGAGGAGGAGCGCCGCGAGACCCACCGGGAGTACGCCAAGCTATGGGAGCAGTCCGCCGCCGAGCGCGTCGCCGACGACCGCGCGCTGATAGACCTGGCGCCGGCCGGGCGACGGCGACTCCCCGACGGTCGGTGGGAACTGCGCGCCGAGCGACCGCCCGGCGACGGCGACTCCCCGGCGGCCGTCTCGAAGCTCCGCGAGGGCGACGTGGTGCTCGCGAGCGACGGCCACCCGGTGCGGGGCACCGCGGAACTCGCTCGCGTCGAGCGGCTGTCGGCGGCCGAGGTCGTCGTCACCGTCGACGAGCCGCTCGCCCTCCGGCGCGTGGACGTCTACCCCTCCGAGCTGAGCGCCGACCGGATGCTCACCGCCGTCCACGACCTGGTGCTGAAGGGCGACGAGCGCCGCAAGGACGTGCTGTTCGGCCGCCGCGAGCCGGCCTTCGAGGAGCCCGCGGAGACGTTCGTCGACGACAACGACGCCCAGGACGCGGCGGTGCGCCGGGCGGTCGGCGCGGAGGACGTCGCCCTCGTCCGGGGGCCGCCGGGGACCGGCAAGACGTACACCATCGCCCGGACGGTGCGGGCGCTGGTCGAGCGCGGCGAGCGGGTCCTGGTCGCGGCGTTCACCAACCGCGCGGTCGACAACTGTCTCGACGCGCTGCGAGAGCAGGGCTACGACTTCGCGCCCGAGGCGGGCCGAGTGGTCCGCGTGGGCACGGAAACCGGCGTCCGCGAGGACATGCAGTCGGTGCGGCTCTCCTCCAGGGGTGACCCACAGGAGCAGGCCGCCCAGCTGCGGGAGGCGCCGGTCGTGGCGGCGACGACGGCCGCCTGTGGCTCGCGCGTGATGCGAGAGACCGAGTTCGACGCCGCGATCGTTGACGAGGCGGGCCAACTCACGGAGCCGGAGACGCTTCTGGCGACCGAGCGCGCCGACCGGTTCGTGCTCGTCGGCGACGACGACCAGTTGCCGCCGGTCGTCCGGGCCGAGAACGACCTCTCCACCTCGCTGTTCGAGCGGCTGCGCGACGAGTACCCCGACGCCGCGGTGACACTCGACCGCCAGTACCGCATGGCTCAGCGCGTCCAGGCGTTCCCCTCGCGGGAGTTCTATGACGGCCGCCTGCGCCCGGCCACGCCGGCGGTAGCGGGTCGCTCCCTCCCCGGCATGACGGGCGTCGACCCCGAGGCGCTGCCGGACTACCTCGACCAGGTGACCCTGCTCGACGTCGGCGGGGACGACGCCGCCCGCACCGACGCCGTGGAGGCCGACCGCGTGGCACGGGTGGTCGACGACCTCACCGCGGCAGGCGTCGACCCCGACGATGTCGGCGTGATCGCCCCGTACCGGGCGCAGGTGGCCGAGATCGGCCGTCGGGTGGACGTCACGGTGGACACCGTCGACCGCTTCCAGGGCTCCAGCGAGGAGGCGATCGTCGTCTCCTTCGTCGCCACGGACGACCTATCGGGACCGATCTTCGAGGACTACCGCCGCGTGAACGTCGCGTTGACTCGGGCGAAACGCTGTCTCGTCCTCGTCGGCGACGCCGCCGCGCTCCGTACCGACCCGGTCTACCGGCGCATAGTGGCGTGGGCGACCGTCGTCGACGACCCGTGAGCGAGTCGACGTGCCGGGGGCGAGGCCGCTCCCGGAGGTCGAGGCACGCCGTCGCCGTCTCAGGACTTCGACGCCGGAAACCGGATCTCGATGACGGAGTGGTCCTCGTCCAGGTCGACGGAGAACTCGCCGCTCGACTGCCGACGGACCACCGGACGAGTCAGAGACCGACGCCCTGGAGACGTTCGAGCGGGGTCTCCACCTCGCCGCCGACGACGCGGAGGTCGTCGGTGGGGACGGCGCCGGCGCGGTCGACGAACCGGAGCAGGACGCCGTCGTCGTGACGGGTAGCGTGACCGTCACGTCCGGTGCCTCCACCTCGACGACGAGTTCGATCAGGTCACGGAGCGCGGACGGTAGGGTCGGGTCGACGTGGATCGGCGCCGACGAGGGGGCCGAGAGCGCGACCGCGTCGCCGTGGTCGCCCTCGGGGAGTCCCTCGATGGCCTGACCGACGACCACGGCGTCGCCGGCTACCGCCTCACGGTCGGCGGCGACCGCGACCGAGTCACCCGCCGGTTCCACGCCCTGAACCGACACCTGAAGAGCGCCGGCGTCACGACGATCACGGTCAAGGGGACCTCGACCGTCACCGGCGACTTCGAGGCCACCGACCAGACCGTCAGCTATCTCGCCGACGGCATCGTTTTCCTCTGGCACGTCGAGATCGACGGTGAGCTCCAGAAGGCGATCGGCGTGCCGAAGGAAACGCACCGGCGATTTCGAGCGCCGGCCCCGGCGGTTCGAGATCATCGAGAACGGTCTGGAGGTGGGCGAGCCGCTCAGCCGCACGCGGGGCGTCCTCACCGACACCCCGGAGACCGTCGACCGGCCGGACGAAGGCGGCTGAACCGGTCGAACTACCAGCACGTCCGCGCGCCGCCGGTGGAGACCGTCGACCGGCCGGACGAAGGCGGCTGAGTCGACCGGTCGGGTCGTGACCGTCCGCGACGCCGACCGGCGGGCGTCGACACACGACCGGCGAGCCCCGAGGCGGTCGGCAGTCGACACCCATTAGACGGCGACCCGTCCAGTGAGGACATGGAGCCGAAGCGGGAGCTCACGAGTGTGGACCTGCGGGCGCTGACCCGCGAACTCACGCTCTCGGAGGCGGTCGTCGACAAGGTCTACCTCTACGGCGACCGCAGTCTGCGGTTCAAGCTGCGC
>PXSK01000006.1 GCA_003022865.1 Halobacteriales archaeon SW_5_70_135
CAGCGCTCGCTGTTCGGACCGTTCCGGCTGGAGACCGACTGCGAGCTCGAACGGGCGCCGACGCGTGACGTCGTGCCGCTTCTGGTGTTGCTCGGGCTGATGATCGCCCTCGGCGTCGCGCCGGAGCTGGTTTTCGGGATGGTCCGCGGCGCCTCGGAACCGCTGGTCGAGGGTGCCGGCGCCGCCGGCGGCGAGGGCGCGCCCGCCGGCCTCGGAGTCGCCCGCGACGGCGTCGCCGTACTGGGGGGTGACGTGTGAGCCACGTGCCCGAGCTGCTGGCGCTCGCACCGGCGGCGATCCTGGCGGTCGCGGGCCTGCTCGTGACGACGGTCGAGACGCTCACCCCCGGACGGCCGCGCGACGGCACGTACGCCGGGGTCGCGACCGTCGGCGCGCTCGCGGCGACGGGAACGGCGGTATTCTACCTGCTCAGCGGCCCCGGCGCGGGCTTCGCGGTCGAGGGCGACCCGACGGCCTCGGCGGGGATCGCCCTGTTCGGCGGGCAGGTACTCGTCGACGGGATGGCCCTCTTCTTCACCGTGGTGTTCACGAGTGTCACCGCCCTGGTGAGCGTCGCCAGCTACGACTACATGCGCGGCCGCTCCGAGCGGGCGGTCTACTACTCGCTGGTGCTGTTCGCCGCGACCGGGATGGTGCTGATGGGCGCCGCCAACGGCCTCGCGGTGGCCTTCGTCGCGCTGGAGCTCTCCTCGTTGCCCTCCTACGCGCTGGTGGCCGTGCTGAAGCGGGACCGCGGCTCCGTCGAGGCCGGACTGAAGTACTTCCTCGTCGGCGCGCTCTCCTCGGCGGTGCTCGTCTACGGGGTCAGCCTGGTATACGGCGCGACCGGCTCGCTGCTGCTGACCGAGACCAGCGCCAGCGGCGCGGCGCCGACGGTCGCCGGCGAACTCGCGACCGCGGCCGCGGCGGTCGCGGAGGGCGCGCCGACGGAGATGCCCGTCGCCGTCTTCGGACTGGGCGTGCTGATGGTCCTCGGCGGCGTCGCGTTCAAGACCGCCACCGTCCCCTTTCACTTCTGGGCGCCCGAGGCGTACGAGGGCTCGCCCGGGCCCGTGAGCGGCTTCCTCTCCTCGGCCTCGAAGGCCGCCGGCTTCGCGCTGTTGATCCGAGTGTTCGTCACCGGCTTCACCGCCGGCGACAGCGTCGCGCTGGGTGTCGACTGGGTGCTCGCGGTGGAGGTGTTCGCGGTCGCGACGATGACGCTGGGCAACCTCGCCGCCGCCACCCAGGACACCGTCAAGCGGATGCTGGCGTACTCCTCCGTTGGTCACGCGGGCTACGTGCTCGTCGGCGTCGCCGCCTACACCACCGCCGCCGACCCGAGCCTGGCGCTGGGCGCGTCGATGGTCCACCTGCTCGTCTACGGCTTCATGAACACCGGCGCCTTCCTGTTCGTCGCACTCGTCGAACACTGGGGCGTCGGGCGTCGCTTCGAGGACTACAACGGGCTCGCGGAACAGGCGCCGGTGGCCTGTGCGGCGATGACGGTCTGTCTGCTCAGCCTCGCGGGCGTCCCGCCCGGTGGCGGCTTCGCCTCGAAGCTGTTTCTCTTCGCCGGCGCCGTCAACGGCGGACTCTGGTGGCTGGCCGTCGTCGGCGTGCTCAACTCCACACTGTCGGTGTACTACTACCTCCGCGTCGTCAAGGCGATGTGGATCGAGGAGCCCGCACAGCGCCGTGACCTCCCCTCGCGCCCGCTCGGGCTGTACGCCGCCGTCGTCGCCGCCGCCGTGCTCACCGTGCTCGCGCTGCCGGCCTTCGGGATCGCCTGGGGGCCGGCCGCCGACTCCGCCGCCGGCCTCGTGCCGACGGCCGCCGAGGCGGTCGGCGGACTCGCCCCCTGACGCCGCCGGGCCGGAGTCCACGCCCGACCGCTCGGTCGGTGACGGCACGCTTACGGGTCCGCGGTCGAAAGCCCCGGTATGCGCTCGCGACTCGTGGTCGGCGGCGGCTCGGTCGCCGGGCGCGTGCTCGAAGCGACGGCCGACCACGGGCGGACCCGAGTGCTCGTCGACCCGGACGCGACCGTCGAGGTCGACGTCGACGTCGACGTGGACGTGGACGTGGAAACCGACGAGCTGGTCGTCGAGCGGGGTGACCCGACCGACCCCGCGGCCTACCCCGAGGTCGACGCGGTCTTCGTCGCGGACCAGCCCGTCGGACGCGCCCGGGCGGTCGCGGAGGCCGCCCGGACGGCCCTGCCCGACGCCGTCGTCGTGGCGGCGCTCGACACAGAGGCGAGCGACGGCGACCGCGGCCGCGACCGTGACGCGGTCGCCGAGGTCGCCGACAGGGTGGTCGCCGGCGAACGGGTCGCCGCCGAGAGCGTGCTCGACGCTGTCGTCGGCACCGACGGCACGCGGGCGCGCCGGCTCCGACGGACGCTGCGTGCGGTCGCCGGTCGGGGGGCGGGTCGACTGGCGGTCGTCGCACACGACAACCCCGACCCGGACGCGATCGCCAGCGCGGTCGCGCTAGCCCGGATCGCCGAGACGGTCGGCGTCGAGGCCGTCCCCTGCTACTACGGCGAGGTGAGCCACCAGGAGAACCGCGCGCTGGTCAACCTGCTCGATCTGGACCTGCGCCGGCTCGACCCCGGCGCCGACCTGGAGGCGTTCGACGGCGTCGCGTTAGTTGATCACTCCAGACCCGGCGTCAACGACCAGCTGCCGCCCGACCTGGCGGTCGACGTCGTCGTCGACCACCACCCGCCCCGCGAGCCGGTCGAGGCCGACTTCGTCGACCTGCGCAGCGAGGTCGGGGCGACCTCGACGCTGCTGACGGGCTATCTCGACCGCTTCGGCGTCGACGCCTACGGCGGCGGTCGGCTGGCGAGTGCGTTGCTGTACGGCATCCGCGTCGACACCGCGGAGTTCACCCGCGAGGCGACCGCCGCCGACTTCGAGGCCGCGGCCGCGCTGTCCCCACACGTCGACACCGACGCCCTCGAACGCGTCGAGTCGCCGTCGCTCACGGGCGAGACGCTCGACGTGATCGGCGACGCCGTCCGCGACCGCGAGATTCGCGGCGAGGCACTGGCCTCCTGTGTCGGGGCCGTCGGCGACCGCGACGCGCTGGCACAGGCCGCCGACAGACTGCTCGAACTGGAGGACGTGACGACGACGCTCGTGTTCGGCTACACCGAGACCGACGGCGCCGACGTCGAGCCGACAGTCTACGCCTCCGCCCGGGCACGGGGGACGCGCGTCGACCTCGGTGAGACGCTGCGGCTCGCCTTCGACCGGCTCGGCAGCGCCGGCGGTCACGCCGACATGGCCGGCGCGCAGATCCCACTGTCGGCGCTCGGACCGGACGTGCTCGACGTCGACGGCGAGCGACGAGAGAGGATCGTCCGCGAGGTGCTCGGCGAGATCTTCTTCGACGCCGTCGCGGACCGCCCGCTGGAGCTGCCACGGGTCAGCGCCGACGCCTACGACGCCGACGACGGCGACGGCGACGACGGCGACAGACCGTCGGGCCGGCGCTCGCGACGGGCCTGACGGGGGACGTGGGGTTTTTGTCCGGCGGGAGCGCAGAGCGAGACATGGCCGCCGGCGACGCCGACCCGCGGGTCGAGGACTACATGAGCCGCGACGTCGAGACCGTCACGCCGGACGAGACCGTCGCCGAGGTCGCCCGACTGGTCGCCGACTCCGATTACGACGGCTTTCCCGTCACCGACAGGCGTCGAGTCGTCGGGTTCGTCGGCGCCCGCGACCTGCTGCTCGCCGACGACCGCGAGCCGGTCTTCAAGCTCATGTCGACCGACCTCATCGTCGCCCACCCGGGGATGAAGGTGACCGACGCCGCCCGCGTCATCCTCCGGTCGGGGATCAACCGCCTGCCCGTCGTCGACGACGCCGGCCATCTCGTCGGCATCGTCGGCAACGCCGACGTCATTCGCTCGCAGATCGAGCGCGCCACCCCCGAGAAGGTCGTCAAGCTCGTCGACACCCTGGAGTCGATCCACGACGTCAGCCTGCGCCGGGAGCGTCGCACCGTCGCGCTGGCCGAGCTGGTGCCCACGCAGGGGACGGTGTACGCCGACGAGCTGGAGGGTCGCCAGTACGAGCTGCAGGAGGGCCTCGCCGAGCCGCTCGTGGTGATCGACAACGACGGCGAGCTGCTGCTGGCGGACGGCCACCACCGCGTGAAGGCCGCCCGACGGCTCGACATCGACGAGATGGACGCCTACGTCGTCTGCGCCGACGAGTCGGTCGACTTCGGGATCGCCCGCACCGCCCGCCGCTCCGGGCTGGCGTCGCTCGAAGACGTCGACATCGTCGACTACGCCCACCACCCCCTCGTCGAGACCACCGAGCGACTGCGGTGATCAGTCGAGCCGGTCGACGGCCGCCTCGGCCAGCGCCTCGAACGTCGCCGTCTCCGGCACGGCGTCGACCTCGAGGCCGGCGTCGACCGCCGTCTCGCTCGTCGGCTCGCCGATCGACGCGACGACGGCGTCGGCCAGCCCCTCCCGGACGGCTTCGGCGAGGCCGCGCTCCTCCGCGGTCGCGAGGAAGTGCTTCACCGTCAGCGAGGAGGTGAACAGCACGGCGTCCAGACCGCCGCGGGCGGCCAAGACGACGCTGTGGCCGGCGCTCTCCGGTCGCACCAATCGGTACAGCACCGTCTCGTGGACGTACGCCCCCGCCTCCCGCAGGCCGGCGAGCAGTTCGGCACGGCCGTGGTCGCTGCGGGCCACCTCGACGCGCTCGCCGTCGACCTCGCCCGCGAGCGCCTCGACCAGTCCCGCCGAGGAGAACTCCGCGGGGACGACGTCGACCGCGTACCCCGCCTCCCGCAGGTGACCGGCCGTGCGCTCGCCGACGGCGGCCACGCGACCGCCCGGCCGCCAGCCGGCCTCGCTCGCGACCGCGACGCCGGTGCGACTGGTCAGCACTGTCAGGTCGGCGTCCTCGCGGGGGGTCGCGCCCGTGCGCTCGACGGCGAGCATCGGGTCGGCGACCGGCGTAACTCCCAGCGACTCGAGCGTCCGGGCGCCGCTCATGAGTCGCTCGTCGTCCGGACGGAACAGCGCGACGCGCGGGCGGTCGGCGTCGCCGCTCACGACCGGTCCTCCGCGCCGCTCGTGGCGTCGCTGTCGGGGTCCGTGCCGTCGCTGTCCCCCGCGTCGACGGCGTCGGCGACCAGGTCGGCGGCGCCGCGGTCGGCCAGGTCGGCGGCGAACTCGCGGGCGGCCTCGGCGTGGCGCTGGACGTCGAGGTCGCGCGTGTCCCGGACCGTCCGCCGGCCGTCGGCGCCGTGGACCGCGACGGTCGTCCGCACGACTTCCCCCTGCAGGAGCGCGTGAACGCCGATCGGGGCGACACAGCCGCCGCCCAGCACCGCCAGGACGGTGCGCTCGACGGTCGTCTCCACCCGCGTCCGGGGGTGGTCGACGGCGTCGTGGACGGCCGCGGCGAACTCGCCCTCGCGGGCGACGACCGCCAGCGCGCCCTGTCCCGGCGAGGGGACGAACTCCCCGGGCGGAAGTCGCTGGTGGGGCACCTGTCCCAGGAGACCGATGCGGTCGAGACCGGCCTCCGCGAGGACGACGGCGTCGTACTCCCGGTCGACCTCGCGGCCGAGCGCGCGGCGCTCGATCTCGGTGCGGTCGTCGAACCACTCGTCGACGCCGCGGTCGTAGTCGGGGAGGTTCTCCGGGTCTCCGTCTCCGTCGCCGGTGTCCGCGTCCGTGTCGGCGTTCGCGTCCGTGTCGGTGCTCGCGCTCTCGTCGCCCGTGCCCGTGTCCGTATCGGCGTCCGCGCTCTTATTGTCCGTGTCTATGTCGGCGTCGCCGTCCTCGGCGGCGAGCCGGCGCTCGTGCTCGCGCTGGAGGTGTGGCGCGAGCAGCTTCTCGATACGGGTGTCGACGTTGCCCCGCAGCGGTTCGACGTCGAGGTCGTCGCGCCGGGCGAGCAGCTGCGCGCGGCGACGGACACTGGCGGTGCCGACCGTGGCGCCCTCGGGGAGGTCGTCGAGGCCGTGACCGTCGGGTGTGACGAGCACGTCGCCGGCGGCGGCGCGCTCGGGGACCGCGGCCACGACCAGCTCGGGCGGCGACTCGGTCGGCATGTCCTTCATCGAGTGGACGGCGGCGTCGGCGGCGCCGTCGTCGTCGAGCACCTCCTCGTCGAGCGCGCGGACGAAGGCACCGGTACGGCCCAGTCGGTGGACGAGCTCGTCGCGGAGCTCGTCGCCTCTGGTGGTGACCTCCACCAGCTCGACGTCGAAGCGACGCCGCTCCAGCTCGCGGGCGACCGAGCGGGTCTGTCGCAGCGCCAGGTCCGACCCCCGCGTCGCCAGTCGCACCCGGTCTGTCATGTCCGCACTCGGACGCCGGCACTCAAAAGGTCGCCGTCCTCGTCCTCGTCCTCTGGACGGTCAGAGCTCGGAGAGGACGCGCTTGTACGACTCCAGAGTCTCCTCGACGTCCTCGCGGGTGTGGGCGGCGCTGACGAACTGTGACTCGTACTGGTTGGCGGTGAGGAAGACGCCCTCCGCCTTCATCGCGGGCCAGAGCAGCCGCTCCCAGCGGTCGGTCTCGGCGTCGGCGACGTCGGCGCCACAGTTCGGGCAGTGGTCGTAGCGAGGACAGTCGGCACGCTGTTCGCACCCTGCCACGCACTGACCGTCGAGGTCCGCCGGCCCCTCGCGGGTGAAGACGGTCTTGAACATACTGTCCTCGCCGACGACGGTGTACCGTGGGGCGTGGTCGGCGAGCAGGTCGGTCAGGCCAGCGCGCAACTGCTCCCCGAGGTCGTTCACGTGGTCGTACACGTCGTTCTCGACGGCGTACCGCAGCGTCTCCAGGCCGGCGGCCATCGTCACCGGGTGGCCGTTGAACGTGCCGGACTCGAACACCTCGCCGACGGGGGTGAGTGCGTCCATCACCTCGGCGCGACCGCCGACCGCGCCGACGGGGAAGCCGCCGCCGACGATCTTCCCGAAGGTGGTGACGTCCGGCTCGACGCCGAGTTTCCCCTGCGCACAGGCCAGCCCGCCCACCCGGAAGCCGGTGATCACCTCGTCGAACACTAGCAGAGCGCCGTGCTCGTCACAGAGGTCCCGCAGACGTTCGTGGTAGCCGTCGACGGGCGCGACGATCCCCTTGTTGCCGAGGACCGGCTCGGTGAGCACGGCGGCGATCGCCTCGCCGTGTTCCTCGAACACCCGCGTGACGGCCTCCCGGTCGTTGAACGGCACCGGCAGGGTATGTTCGGCGAAGGCGTCGGGCACCCCCGGCGAGGACGGCCGCGGGTCGCCGGCGTCGCCCTCGACGAGCGTGGACTCCTGGGCGCCGTGGTAGCCCCCCTGCATGACGACGATCTTCTCGCGACCGGTGTGTCCGCGGGCGAGACGCACCGCGGCGACGGTCGCCTCGGTGCCGCTGTTGACGAAGCGCACCGAGTCGACCGAGGGGACGTGACGGGCGACGAACTCCGCGAGCTCGACCTCGACCTCGGTCGGCGCGCCGTACATCGGCCCCTCGGCGGCGTGGGACTGAACCGCCGCCGCGACCCGGTCGGGCAGGTCGTGACCGAGTAACAGCGGTCCATACCCCATCACGTAGTCGAGATACCGGTCGCCGTCGGCGTCGACGACGTGGGCGCCGTCGCCACGCTCGACGAAGAAGGGGTACGGTCGGGGGACCGCCCGCACGGGGGAGTTCACCCCACCGACCAGCACCGACAGCGCGCGACCGTACAGTTCGCGGGACCGCTCGTGGGTCATGCCGACACGTTCGACCGGCCCCGTCGTAGTGGTTTCGTCGTTCCGGAGGCCGTCGTCGAAGCCGGACCATTTATCCCGCCGCTTCCGGTGTATCGCCCCGATGGGACTCCGGGTGGTGGCGTTCACGGACACCTACCTGCCGACGGTCAACGGCGTGACCTACACGGTCCGGTCGTGGCGGGACCGCTGGAACGGCACCACCACCCGGGCGACGCCCGACGGCGGTCCCGACGCCACGCCGGCGGGCGACGCCACCGTCCCGCCTGTCGACGCCGAAACGGCGTCGAGAGGTCGAATGGACGTCGTCTACCCCGCCTCGGAGTACGACCCCGACCCCGGGGAGTACCCCGTCCGCAGCGCCGACTTCCCGTTCTACGACGGCTTCCGAGTGGCGGCGCCGAGCGTGCCGGCCGCACTCCCCGCCGACCCGGACGTCGTGCACGCACACACCCCCTTCGGACTGGGGCTGGCGGCACTGCGGTACGCCCGCCGGGTCGACGCGCCGCTGGTCGCCTCCTACCACACGCCCGCCGGCGAGTACGCCGGCTACGTCGTCCGGTCGGACTGGCTCGCCGACCGCGTTCGCGGCGCGGTCGAGACCTACGAGCGCGTCTTTCTCGACCGCGCGGCCGCCGTCGTCGCCCCGTCGGCGGCCACGCGACGCCACGTCCGCGCACAGGTCGGCGTCGCGGCGCCGGTGGAGGTCATCAGCAACGGCGTCGACGTCGACCGTTTCCGGCCCGTCGACGCGACCGCCTTCCGCGCCCGTCACGACCTGCCGGAGGGACCGCTGGTCGGCTACACAGGGCGGCACGGCTTCGAGAAGAATCTCGGCCGGACGCTCGACGCCGTCGACGGGCTCGACGCGACAGTGGTGTTCGGCGGCGACGGCCCCGCGCGCGACCACCTGAGATCACGGGCCGAGTACGTCGACGCCGACGTGCGATTTCTCGGCTTTCTCGACCGCGAGGAGCTGCCCGCCTTCTACTCCGCGCTCGACGCCTTCCTGTTCCCGAGTCCGGTCGAGACGCAGGGGCTGGTCGCCCTGGAGGCGAACGCCTGTGGCACGCCGGTCGTCGGCGCTGACGCCGGCGCGCTCGCGGACACCGTCGACGAGGGCGTCACCGGCTACCGCTTCGAGCCGGGCGACCCGGAGGCGTTTCGGGCGGCCATCGAGCGCACGCTCGCCGAGAGCGACCGCCTGCACGAGACCTGTCTCGGTCGGCGCGGAGCCGTGGCCGTCGGACGCTCCGTCGACCGGCTCGAAGCCGTCTACCGCGACGTGGTCGACGGCTGACCGGAGGCGGAAACGGAGACGCGGTCCGCAGGAGGAGGCGTCGCCCGGGTCAGTCGTCTTCGAGCGCGTCGGCGATGCGCTGGAGCTGGCGGGTGGCGTCGCGCACCTCGTCGCGCAGCTGGCGCACCTCGCGGACGAGGTCCTCGTCGGCGACGCTCTCCCCGCCCTGGGCGTCGCCCGGACCCGGACCCGGACTTGCGCCCGCACCCCCACCAGGACCGCCGCCGGGACCGCCGCCCATCATCCCGCTCATCATCTGGGCGAACGGGTTGCCGCCCATGCCGCCCGGACCGCCCGGACCCGGCGGTCCCTCACTCTCGCCATCGCCCTCTTGGGCGCGCTGCTCGCGGATCTCCTCGACCCGCTCGCGGAAGGACTTCTCGTCGTCCGCCTCGCCCTCGTGGCTCTCGCCGTCGCCCTCCTCGCCGTCGTGCGCTTCGTGGTCGTGCTCGTGACCCTCGCTCTCGTGTCCGTGGTCGCGGTCGTGGTCCTCGGCCTCGCTTTCGCTCTCGTGGTCGTGGTCGTGGTCCTCGGCCTCGCTTTCGCTCTCGTGGTCGCGGTCGTGGTCCCCGGCGTCGTCTGCCATGGCCCGCCCTTTCGGAGCCGCGCCGAAAAGGGTTTTCGTCGGAGAGGACGTCGGGTGTTCGTCGTCTCCCGTGTTCGCTCTCGGTTCCGTTCTCCTGAGCGCTCCCGCCGGCTGTCCACACGCCGTCTCGACGCTCTCGGTCCGCCCGTGCCGGCTCGAAGCTCCGGTCCGCTCCGGCCGCGTCGGGACGCGAGCACCGCACGAGCACCGCGACGAGCCGGGGAGCACGGCGAGTGAGAGTCGTCGAGCGTGCCGAGAGGTTCGTGTGTCGGGTCTCGACGACCGGAACGGAAAAGTCAGCTGAAGGCGCCGAGGCTGGACTGCAGGTCCCGCTCGCTCCGGCCCGTCGTGACCTCGTAGCCCACTAGGTCGCGCAGGTCGACGGCGTAGGTGGTGGCCGCACGCTCCAGCACGAGCACGCGACCCTTGAGCCCGCGGACGCTGCCGGCCGCGAGGGTGTCGGCGACCGGACGCGCGTCGAGGTCGAGACCGTAGTCCAGGTCGGCGGTCCGGACGGGGTCGAACGCCGCGAGCAGGGACCGCCAGGCGTCGTCGTCGACCGGGCGCGCCAGCCCCTCGATCTTCGTCGGGACACGAACGCTGTCGCCCACGTCGGCGGCGATCTCGGCCTCGATCTCTCGGGCGAGGCGGCCGTTGGAGACGCTGTGGAGGTGTGCGGCGCGGTCGGCACCCTGCTCGCGCCACCGGGCGTCGAGCCGCTCCAGCCGGGTGACACCCACCTTGAACGTCGCGGGCGCGAAGGCGGCGAGGTAGACGGCGTGCTCCTGGTAGCAGTCCATCTCGGCTTTGAGACAGGTGCCGGTACAGCGGGCACAGACCCAGTCGTCGGTGTGGTCGGCGCAGTACGGCGCGCGGTCGTTCGGACAGGCACGGTGGCTCTCGCCGTCGAGGACGCCCGCACAGCGGCGCTCGCCGAGCGTGTACTCGAGAGTCGTCCCGGGGGTGAGTGGGACGCGCTCGACCGCGCCGCCGCCGGCGAGGTCGTCGGCGGGCAGTGCCGTTCGCCCGCCGTGGCCCACGGTCCGGTCGCCGTCACGAGCGAGACGCAGCGCCGGCTCGCGCTCGGCGCCGCCGGCCGTGTCGTACCCGACGATCTGCACAGCACGGGTTCGGCGAACGGTCAAAAAGTCGTGTCGCTTCGCGCGTCCGGCACCGGCGACTGCTGAGAACCGACCGGGGCGACCATTTTTGACCCTGCGTACGTGAGAAGTGATCGATGAGCGAAGAGGGCGAGGCGGGACTCTCTCGACGGTCGCTCCTGCGGGCGACCGGCGACACGCTGCTGGTCGCCGGCGCGGTCGGCGGCGCGCTCGGGCTGTACGGGCGCGACGGCGACGAGGAGTCGGTCACGGCGAACGTGGGATACACCGACCGTATCGAGCGCGGCGCGCTCGCGTCGGCGTCGACGGAGGTGCTCCGGCGCTACGCGTTCGACGCCGCGACGGTCAGGCTCCCGGAGGCGGCGATGTCGTCGCTCCGGCGCCGACCGGGCGTCGAGTACGTCGAACCGGAGCTGACGATGCACGCGCTCGGTCCCGGCGGCTGTCGCAGCGCCTACCGCGGCGCGGGCGAGACGGACTGTCTCCCGTGGGGGATCGACCGCACGGACGCCGACCTCGCCCACGAGCAGGGGTACACCGGCTCGGGCGCCGACGTCGCCGTCGTCGACACCGGCATCGACGCCTCACATCCGGACCTGCCGAACCTCGGCGAGGGGAAAGGTATCGTCGACTCCGGCGGCGACGAGCCCTGGGACGACGACATGGGCCACGGCACCCACTGTGCCGGCATCGTCGGCGCCGACGGCTCGATCGAGGGTGTCGTCCCCGACGCCACCCTGCACGCCGTGAAGGTGCTCGACTCCAGGGGTGCCGGCTCCACCTCGGACATCGCCGCCGGTATCGAGTGGGTCGCCGACCAGGAGTACGACGTCTGCTCGCTGTCGCTGGGGTCGGGTCGGCGCTCCCGCGTCGTCGCCGAGGCCTGCCGGTACGCCCACGAACGGGGCGTGCTCGTCGTCGCCGCCGCCGGCAACTCCGGGCCCTGCTCGGACTGTGTCGGCTACCCGGCCGCCGAGGAGGAGGTGATCGCCGTTTCGGCGACGTCGGACGACGACACACTGGCGCGGTTCTCCTCTACCGGGCCGGAGGTCGAGGTCGCCGCCCCCGGCGAGAGCGTCTACTCGACGACGCCGGACGGCCACGCGAAGAAGTCGGGCACCTCGATGGCCTGCCCGCACGTCTCCGGGCTCGGCGGACTGCTCGCGGCGGAGGGCCAGGACGCCGAGACCGCCCGCGAGACCGTCGGCGAGAGCGCCGAGAACGTCGGCCTCGACGACACGGAGTCCGGCGCCGGCCTGCTCGACGTCGCCGCCGCCGTCGGCCTCGACTCGGAGGACGACGGTACCGGCACCTGCTGACCGCGACCGGCGAACACGTACCGTACCCTCAAGAGGCTCCCCGCCGAAAGTCGCGTATGACTCTCGAAGGCAGCCTCGACGTGACCGTCGGGAACGGTGTCGAGTTCGAGTTCGCGGTGCACAACGGCGGTGACGACCCCGTCGAGATGCGGTTCGCCGACGCCCAGACGTTCGACGTCGTCGTCGAGCGCGACGACGGCGAGGAAGTCTGGCGCTTCTCCGAGGGGATGATGTTCGCACAGATGCTCCAGGAGGAGACCCTCTCGCCGGACGAGACGGAGACCTTCGAGGCGGTCTGGGACGAGCCCGACCCCGGCGAGTACCACGCCCGCGGCACGCTCGCCGCCACCGACGCCGACTGCTCGGCCGAGGCCTCGTTCAGCGTCTGACTCCGTCAGGCCGGCGTCAGACCGCGCCCGTCTCCGCTCTGAGCTCGGGGAGGAGTTCGCGTGCCGCGCGCCGCACCGCCGCCTCGCTCTCCAGGTCGGGCTCGAAGCCCAGGTCGGTGAGTTTCTCGATCGCCAGTCGCATCTTCGGGACGTCACCCACCCAGCCGCGGTCGCCGCCAGTGTACGTGCGCTCGGGGTCGACGCCTATCTCCTCGGCGACGACGGAGGCGATGCGGTCGACCGAGACGGTGGTGTGTGTGCCGAGGTTGTAGACGTTGTACTGGTCGTCGGCGTGCTCGACGACGTGTTCGATCGCCGCCACGCAGTCGCTGACGTGCATGTACGACTTCTCCTGGCGGCCGTCGCCGAGGACCGTGAGCGCCGAGGGGTCTTCGAGCAGCTTCTCGACGAAGTCGGGGACGACGTTGCCCCGCTGGCCGGGACCGACGATGTTGGCGAAGCGGAACACCCACGACTGCACGCCGTAGGCGTTGGCGTACGTCGAGACCAGTCCCTCGTCGGCGAGTTTGGCGACGCCGTACTCGCTGATCGGCTCCAGGGGGCCGTACTCTTCCGGCGTCGGTCGCGGCGCCTCGCCGTACACCGTCGAGGAGGAGGTGAAGGCGAAGCCGTCGAGGTCGACCTCGTCGGCGCGCTCGAGCAGGGTGTACGTCATCGCGGTGTTGCGCTCGACGAGTTCGCGGTCGTCGGGGTAGTCGACGTCCGAGATCGCCGCCAGGTGGAAGACGACGTCAACCGCGGGCGTGAGCAGCCTCTCGACGACGTCGGGGTCGGTCACGTCGCCCGCGTGGAACGTCGCCGCGTCGGGCACGCGACTCCGGTCGCCGTAGGAGAGGTCGTCGACGACGTGGACGTCGTTGTCCGCGGCGAGGCGCTCGGCCAGCGCGGACCCGACCAGCCCGGCGCCGCCCGTGACGAGGATCCGTCGGTCCTGCAGGTCCATGTCGGCCGCTCGCCGGCACCGGGAAAGTGTCTTCCGGTCGGGGGAGCCGCCGGGCGAACGCTCTTGTGCGGGCCGGGCGTAGCCGGGACGGATGAACGCATCCGAGCGGCTCCGCCGTCCGTCGACGGTCGACGGGCGCGACGGAGAGCGTCGGCGGGCGATGACGGACGGCGGGACGGGCGAGCGGGCGCCGCGGGCGGCGGCCGTCGGCGACGACCCCGAGGCCTTCCACGAGCGGGCCCAGGAGTTCGCCGGCCGCCACGGCGCGGCCGGCCTGGACTTCTCGCCGGCCTCGCTCGCCCGACTGGACGAACTGGTGGCCGACGAGGAGCCGGAGTGGACGACCGTCGAGCTCGAGGACGGCCGGGAGGCGACGGTGGCGCCGCTGGCGGCCGCCGCGGCCTGCTACTTCGCGGCGGTGCTGGTCCGCTCGTACGACGCCGGCTGGGTCGCCGACGAGGACTACCGCTGGGCGCTGTCGGTCGAGCCGCCCGACGGCGGGGAGCTGCGGCTCAACGCCTTCGGCATCGCCCACGAGGGGCTGGCGGACGTGCCGCGGTTCGCGGTGACCCACGACGCACTGGTCGTCGAGCTGGAACTGGACGGCGAGCGGGTGGCAGACCCACAGGCGGAGGCCGCCGCGGCGGACGACGAGGTCGCCGGCGCCGAGGAGCTGCGGGCGGCCGCCGCCGAGGACCCGGAGGTGGCGATGGCCGCCGCCGCGGCCGGCATCGACGCCGAGGAGCTGATCGCCGGCTTCCGGGAGGACGCCGCCGACCTCGTCGAGGCGTGGCCGAGCTACGACTTAGACTACTCGGCCGCGTCGCTCGGACGACTGGACGCTCTCGTCCGTATGGAGCTGGCCGACGACGCCCTCGCGGACGCGACCTTCGGCGCCACGAGCGACGAGCGCGACCTCCTCTTCACCGTTCGGGTGATGCAGGTCGCCGGCTACCTCGGAGAGGTGTTCCGCCGACAGGCCGACGCGACCTGGGAGACGACCGACGGCCCGGCGCTGGCCGTCGACGGACCGGACGGCACCGCCGAGGTCGAGCCGATCCGCGTCGCCGCCGGCGCCGTGCGCGACGGCGACTCGACCGCCGCCGTCTTCGGGGACGTGGTCAGCCGGCTCGGGGTCGAGGACGCCGGCGTCGAGGTCGACCCCGACGAGCCGGCGTTCGCCCCCGAGGTCGGCACGGACGCCGCACCCGGGACGACACCGGACGTCGAGGGCGACGGCGTCACCGTCGACACCGACGTCACGCCCGAGGACGTCGACGTCGACCTCGACGCGGAGGACCTCGACGTGGACGTCGCGCCCGACGCGGGCGACGAGGGCGACGAGGAGGAGCACTGACCGCGACGAGACGGCCGAGACCGGAACAGCGCCGGTCGACCGGTTCCGCTCGCGCGAGGCGGTCACCGGCGGCGAGACCGCCGCCGACCACGTCGTCCACTACGGCGGCCAGCTCTACTGGGTCGAGACGCGCTTCGGTGCGTTCGTCGACGACACCTGACCCCGGTCGGCGCGCCAGGCCACGGCGCACACGGCCGCGGCGACGGGTGAACGCAGTTTCAGTATCGGCGATTACAGAAATGTACTTCAGATTACACTTATGCGGGGCCGGTACGTAGGGTCGGACGCGATGTACGAACGCAGATTCACGACGCACGGCGTCGACGACCGGACAGCGCAGCAGACCCTCGCCGGTGCCGCCCTGACGACGGCGCTGCCCGTCGCGGCGGTCGCCGCTGTCGCCGCGCCCGCTCTCGCCGCCGCCGTGGCGAGTGCCGCGGCGGTCGCCCTGCTGGTGCGCTCGCCGCTCGGCCGGACCGGTGTCGCTCCGGACGAGCGAGACCCCCCCGGCGCCGGCGAGGAGACGACCGTCTCGCCCGGCGGCTCGCACTATCCCGTCGACGACTGACGACGGTTCGGCCCTCCACTCGACGTCCCGACGGCAGAGCGTGACGTCCCGCCTGACACGACCGCTCGGTGTCCCGACCGCCCGGACGGTGCCGGTCGTGGCACTCCCCGCTCCGTGTCACACTCCCGGTTCCGCGACTGCAGGACCTATCAACGCGGGGACCGGAGCGGACGCATGGAGCAGTTCCGCAGTCGCCTGCGCTCGGGCGAACCGCTCGTCGGGACCTGGGTGTCGATCGGTCACCCCGCGGTCGCCGAGATCGCCGGGAGCGCGGGCGCGGACTTCGTCACCGTCGACACCGAACACGCCGCCGTCGGGATCGAAACCGTCGAAAGTCTGGTCCGCGCCGTCGAGGCCGCCGGCGACGCCGTGCCGGTCGTCCGGGTCCCCGCCGCCGACCCCGTCCGGATCAAGCGCCTGCTCGACGTCGGCGTCGGCGGGGTCATGGTGCCACGGGTCGACTCCGCCGCCGAGGCGCGGTCGGTCGTCGACGCCAGTCGCTACCCGCCGCAGGGCGTCCGCGGCACCGCGGCCGGCCGCGCCGCCGGCTACGGTCGCTCGTTCGCCGACTACCTCCGGACCGCCGACGAGTCGATCGCCCGGATCGTGCAGATCGAGACGGCGGCGGCCGTCGAGGAAGCGAGCACTGTCGCCGCCGTCGACGGCGTGGACGCCCTGTTCGTCGGGCCCGCGGACCTCTCGGCCGCGCTCGACGTCCACCTCGACTACGACCGCGAGCGCTTCCGCTCGGCGGTCCGGTCGGTCACGGACGCCGCCGCCGCGGAGGGCGTCCCCGTCGGCGTCTTCGTCACCGACCCCGACCGGATCGACGACTGGCTCTCGCTGGGGTTCTCGTTCGGGATCGTCGGCTACGACGCGAAGTTCCTGATCGAGGGCAACGACGAGATGACCGCCGCGATGCGGTCGGCACTGGAGGAGTAAGCTACCCCGCCCTACTCGCCACCTTCGGTGGCTCCTTGCGGACGGGACTTCCCGTGGATTTCCGCCACTTTCCGTCCCGTCCTCGTGCGTGGGCGTGGCGCGGTGTACGACGGCAGGACGGGCACGCAGAGGGGTTTCCTGTGCGGTTTCCGTCTCGTGGTCTGGGTCCGAAGCCGTCTCACTCGACGTTAATTCCCGGTGAACTCGAATGGACACATTTGCAGTGCAGGGATGTGTCCTCGCCCCCGAGTTCGGGGCCGGCCTACGGCGTTCGTAAGACCTGCGGTCTTACGCGCACACCAGAACGGCGACGCCGTTCTGGGGACGGCCCTTGCATCGGGTCCATTCTGGCTCCGATGCAGTGTCATGTGTCACGGTACCATGGATGAAAGTGTTGCGAACGCGCTTCCTCCCCAGCTTGCTCGTTCGCTTCGCTCACTTGTTGAGGCTGGGGCCTCCGCGCTACCGCTCGGTGAGGACGGTCCGCTCGGCCCGCCCGTCGACGCCGCGACAGGCGAGCCACGTAGCGACCGGCTTTTGTCTGCCGAGCGCCTCCCTCCCGCAATGAGCGACCGGCCCGAGGAGACCGCTGACGTGACGAACGTCGACTGCACGGGAACCACGGCGCTAGTGACCGGGTCGACGAACGGTATCGGACGGGCGGCGGCGCTCGCGCTCGGCCGTCTCGGCGCTCACGTCGTCGTCCACGGCCGGGACACGGAGGCCGGCGAGGCGGTGGTCGCGGAGCTGTCACGGACACCCGGGTCGGGGACGTTCGCACGCGCCGACTTCGCCGACACGGACGACGTGCGGGCGCTCGCGGAGACGGTCCGGACGGAGACCGACGGCCTCGACCTGCTGGTGAACAACGCCGGCGGCCTGTTCCGCGAGGGCCGACTGACCGACGTCGGCGTCGACTACACCTTCCACGTCAACCATCTCTCGCCGTACCTCCTGACCGCCGAGCTGCTCGACCACCTCGCGAGCGGGGCGCGTGTGGTGACGACGGCGTCGGCCGCCCACCAGGGGTCGACGCTCGACCTGGAGCGCGTGACCCGACCCGACGGCGGGGGCGGCGCCTACGGCCACTCGAAGCTGGCGAACGTCCTGTTCTCCGCGGAGCTGGCGCGCCGCCTCGACGCCGCCGGGCGGGCGGTCACCGCCAACAGCCTGCACCCGGGGGCGATCCCCGGCAGCGGGTTCACCCGCTTTCTCCCCGGGCCGCTCTCGCGGGCCGCCGACGCCCTCTCGTTCGTGCCCGGCACGGCGTCCGTCGCGGACGGCGCCGCGGAGGTCCTGTTCGTCGGCGTCTCGCCGCGGACGGCCGACGTCACTGGTCGCTACTTCAGCGACCTGTCGCCGAGCACGCCCTCCGAGGCGGCCCGCGACCGGGACGCCGCCCGGCGGCTCTGGTCGCGGAGCGCGGAACTGCTCGGCGTCGAGGAGCCGCTGTCGGGGTACGGCGACCGGAGCGTCACGCCGTCCTGACCGCGACGGCACCCGCCGCGGGGCGTCCCGCGTCGTGGAACGGCGCTCCCGGCGGTCAGAGGTCGTGCTGCCGGCCGACGGTGTCGGCGAGGTCGACCGCTTCGAGTCGGCCCGTCGGCGCGAGCGTCGAGGGCTGGTGACGGGCTCCACCGTGCGGCCCGCGGCACGGCCGTCGCCCCCCGAGAGACGGCCGGCAGGCCTCCGGGGGACCCATCGTCGCGCTCTCTGGCGGTCCGGTGAGGCGTCGACCGGAGCGGGGCGGTCAGGCGTCGACGGCGTCCCAGCCGTCGCCGCCGTCGTACGCGGATATCACCTCCGCTTCCACAGGCACTTACATCCGCGGGCCGTCGGTCCCTGCCCATGGACGACTGGAGTGGCGCCGGCGTCGTCGCCCTGGGTGTGGTCGCGACGGCCGCGTCCGTGGTCCACTACCTCCGTGAGACCGCCGAATTGGGGAGTGTCGTCGGTCCGACGATCGCGCTGGCGCTGAACGGCGGTCTCGCGGCGGGGATCGTCGGCGCCGGCTGGCGGCTCCGGCGGTCGGAGCTGTCAGCGAACGAGCGCCGACGCGTCGCCCGCTGGGCCGTCACAGGGCTAGTCGTCAGCGTCGGCACCGTCGCGACGACGTACCTCGTCCAGATCTACGAGGGACAAACAGTCATCGAACCGACGTTCCAGCTGCTGATCGTCGGCGAGGCGGGGACGCTCGCGGCGACGCTCGCGGGCTACTACGCGGCGCAGTCGGCAATGACCGCGCGCCGGTTCGAGGCGGTCTTCGACAACACATACCAGTTCACCGGGATGATGGCGCCCGACGGCACCGTGATCGAAGTCAACGAAACGGCGCAGTCGTTCGTCGGTGTCGACTACTCGGCGATCGTCGGCGAGAAGCTGTGGGAAACGTACTTCTTCCGGACCGGACCGGAGACGAGGGAGACGGCGCGGGAGGCCGTCGACCGGGCCAGCGACGGCGAATTCTTCCGCGACCAGATCCGGATCCGCGGCGACGACCGCGACGCGATCGTCGACTTCTCCGTGCGACCGGTCCTCGACGACGCCGGAGACGTCCAACTGCTCATTCCGGAGGGCCGAGACATCACCGCCCTCGAACGGCGGACGGAACATCTGGACGTTCTCCACCGGTTCCTCCGGCACAACGTCCGCAACAAGCTGTCGGTCGTCCGCGGCTACGCCGAGCGGCTCCACGAGACGGTCCCGGATCCGGACCGTCGCGCACACGCCCGCCGTGTGCGCGACAGCGCCGACGACCTCGCCTCGGCGACCGCACTCGTGAACGAGCTCTCGAACGCCGTCGTCGACGACGTCGACACCGAACCGACCGACGTCACGAGTGTCCTCGACGAGGCCGTCGAGAGTGCCGACGTCCCCGCCGAGCGAGTCCGCCGCCTCACGGAGTGGACCGCCGACACCGTGGAGGTCACCGCCGGCGACCGGCTGTCGCTGTCGGTCCGGCTCGTCGTCGACAGCCTGCTCGACGACGGAGGTGACGGAACCGTCGCCGTCGACCTCCGCCGGGCGGACGACCACGTCGACGTCGAGTTCCAGTGCGAGGGCTGTGACGTCGCTCCGTCGGAACTGTCGGCGCTCGAGGATGCCGAGGCGCGGTCACAGACCCAACACCCTGACGGGGTCGGCCTCTGGTTTGCGAAGTCGGTCGTCGAGGGCTACGGCGGGACGGCGGACTACCGGTACACGGGCGACGACCCCCTGATACGGCTCCGCCTCAGGACGGTGACCGCCGCGGCGGCGCCGTCGCCACAGCCCGACGCGACGACGACCGAGAGCGACCCGTCGCCGCCGGAGCCGTCGCTCGACTGAGACGAACCTCCGTCGGCCACGGACCGGCGTCGGCGCGACGAATCCGCGGCCGTGTCGCGCGACGGCATGAGCGTCCCCGAGCGGGAGGACCGACGAGCGCTCTCCGTCCCCGGACCGAGAGCCGTCGCGGAGCCAGAGGACACAGGAGAAGCCACACCCGCAGAGCCGCGGCGGAGCCCGCCAGGTTCGTCGACCGGTCGGCGGGGGACTCTCACCCTCACCGGTCGTCCGCCGGCAGGCGCTCGGTGCCGTCTCCCGGGGCGACCGGCCGGCAGGTGCGTCCGGGAGCCGGTGGAAAGCGATTTATTGCGTCGAACACGCCCGTGTGTATGGCTCTGTACTGTGACACGCCGACGCAGTCGGTCGCCGTCGCCGTCGTCGCCGGACTCCTCGCCGGGAGCGTCGGACTGGTCACCGGAAGTCTCGTTCTCGTGCTCCTGGTGGCCGCGACGGCGTCGGTCGTCGGCGAGGTGCTCGCCCACGAGTACGCCGGAGACGACCAGTACCGTGCGGCGAAGCGATGACGACTACGCGGAGGAAATGTCGGACGACGAGGAAGACGGACTCGACTTCCCCGAGATCGTCCGCGATCCGGACGGTCGGATCCGGTTCGACCGTTCCTGACGGCTCTGCGAGGCGTCGGCAGTCCGCGACCGAACCTCTTCCCGACGCTGACGCTCGGACTGGCCGGGAGCGTCCCCGCCGGGCTCCTGATGGGCTGGCTGCGGACGGCGACGCTCGCGGGGGCGCTCGACACCGCCGGGACGTACTTCGCCGTCGCGGTCGTCTGCGGACTCTTCGTCGTGACGGTCCGCACGAAGAACTACTTCGAGGACGACGAGACCGTCGCCGCGGAGCGACTCGAGGCGCGGTACGCCGCCGGGGAGATCGACCACGAGGAGTTCCGACGGCGGGTCGGGCCGGTGTTGCGCGAGGGACCGACGGCGCTCGACGACGGCGACTCCGACGGCAGCGCTGACGGTGACGAGAACCGAGACGGAGACGGCGACGGGGCGTTCGACGCCGAGGTCACCAGCGCGGAGCCGGACGACCCCGAGACGATCCTTCGGCAGCGGTTCGCACGCGGCGAGATCGACCGCGAGGAGTACGAGCGTCGACTGACCGCGCTCCGCGAGTCCACGGCGGAGGAACGAGAGTCCGAACGCCACCGCGACCCGGAGTTGAACTGACCTCCCACACGGCGTCGGCGTCAACGTCGATGTCGACGTCGACGTCGGAGAGAGGACGGCCCCCGACCCGTCGACTCAGTCCTCGACCGACCCGCCGACCGCGTCGACGCGCCGCCGGACGGTCGCCGCCGCGTCCGGGAACGCGACGAGTGTCGCGGTGACGACGTCGTCGTAGTCGACGGCCTCGACGTGGGTGTGCTCGTACAGCCAGGAGACGAGTGCGTGTGCGTCGTCGTCGTACGGGAGTCGAACGGAGAGCCGCTCGGTCGGCAGCAGCGCGGTGACGCGCTCGCGGAGACCGCTCGCCGACCCCCCGTAGACGGACAGCTCGGCCGGCAGTCCGGCGGCGGACGGGTCCGTATCGCCGGCGCAGTCGTCGCGTCGCCAGACGAGAAGCGGACCCTCGTCGGTGTCCCGGAGAGCGTCGACGGCGGCCGAAGCCGCCGACGCGTCTCCGGCGGCGACGACGACGATATCGGCCCGCTCGACGGCGGCCGTCGTGCCGGGCACCGCCTCACGGTACCACGCCGGGCAGTCGCGGAGGAGCGGCGGGACCGCCGTCAGCGCCACCGTTCCGGCGGCGACGGGGATCGACTCGGTGACCGGCTCGCCCGGTGCGAGCGGGTTCTCGTCCGCCCGTGTCGGGTCACCGTCGGCGTCGCTCCCGGCGTCACCGTTGGCGTCGGCGTCACCGTCTGCGAGTGCCGCCCACGGCGAGGGGTCGGCGTCGGTGCCGACCGTCTCGGCGACGACGACCCGTGCGCCGGCCGCCTCGTGACCCGTCTCGACGGCACGGCGAGCGGCCTCGGCGAGCGCCTCGCGCTCCTCGTTGAGGCGCTGGCGCCGGCGGTCGACGTCGGCGACGCGGTCCTCGTGTGCACCCTCGCTCTCGCCGTCGGCCGCTCGCGCGGCGTTCAGCAGTCGGCGGCGTTCGACCTGTAGCGTCCACTCCTCGGCGCGGTTCGCGGCGACGGACCCGCCGGCGGCACCGAGCCCGTCGCTCACCACGCCCCGCCGGTCGCGGACGGTCGCGGCGGGGACGGCGGCGGCGAGGTCCGCCAGCTGTCCCGGACCCAGGTCGTCGTCGACGGCGACGTACGTGACGCCGGTCTCGGCGACGACCTCCGCGAGACGCTCGACGGTCGCCGGACCGACGCCGTAGCGGCTGTGTTCGGCACGCGTCGTCCGCACGCGCCGGTCGACGGCGTAACCGAGCGCCTCGACGACCCGGTCGAAGCCGGGAGTCACTGGGGTCGCGTCCCGACCGTCCCGCCGCACGAGAACAGCCGAACTCACCGCGCTCCGTTGACGGTGACCCACTTGGGTCGTTCGGAGCGTCGGCGCGGCGACCGATCACGGCACGGGCGGACGGACGTCCTCACGGAGACGCGTTCGGGGGCCGTCGCTCGTCCGGGAGACCGTTCGGGCTCAGGCGCCGGGGCCGAGTTCGGCCACGTCGGCGCCGACCGTCGCCAGGGCGTCGGCCGGGTTGGGGTCGCTGTCGGCGAGGTGGTGCCAGTCGTGGTCGGGGATCGCCCGCAGGTGTGCCGTGAGGGGTCGGCGGTACTTCTCGACGCCGTCGGCGCCCGCGGCGTCGCCCCACACGTCCCGGACGACGGTCATGGAGTCGATGCGCACTTCGAGGCGACGGGGCCGGACGTGGCGGGCCAGATGGTCGAGGCCGAGCAGGAGGGCGGCGTACTCCGCCGTGTTGTTGTCCGCCCGCGACCCGACGGGACGGCCCAGTTCCGCGAGCGTGTCGCCGTCGGTCGTCCGCACGACCGCACCGGCCCCGGCCGGACCGGGGTTGCCGCGCGCGCTGCCGTCGACGTACAGCACCGCCGCGCCCGGCGTCGTCGCCGGCGAGTGGTCGTGACCCGCCGGCGCCGGGCCGTCATCGAGGGTCCGCTCGACGGCCGCTCGCACGTCCGCACGGCTCGTGTTCGGGTCGAACAGCCCGTCAACGCCCGGAACCGCCGCGTCGACGGCCCCGACCGCCGCGGAGAGGTCGTAATCGTATCTGACCAGCACGTCGAGGACGCGCTCGGCGGTCGGGGTGAGAGACTCGGCCGGCGGTCGACCGCGTTCCGACCCGTCGACGGGGTGTCGGGGTCGTGTCGACCGGTCGCCGTCTCCGTCGGCCTCCGGGTCGCCGGTCACGCCGGCTCACCCGCGACGGCGGCAGGGGGGTCGGTCACTGACCGTCCTCGGGGCTCGGAGAGCAAGACGCTGGCGCCGCGGCGGGGTCGCGTCGCACCGCCGTCCTCGTGACGCCGCCACCGGGGGCGGTCGACGCCTCTCTGTCGCGAGCGCCCCGACGAGGAGGTCGACGAACGAGACCGCCGACAGTCCGTACGTCGCCGACGCACAGTCGGCGGGCGACGAGTCGGGGCACGGGAGACACGACACTGACGTGGTCGTCGCGCTCACCGACGACGACCCGACGGAGGGTACCCGGAGGCCGTCGAGGTCCGGGACCCCCCGACAGTCGACGGGCCACGGAACGACCGGGAGGCGATGGTCGACGCCGTCGCGGCGACCGTGCGGTCGCTGGCGGCGGAGAGCGCGTGCCGGTACACTGCTCGGCCGGCGCCAGTCGGAGCCCCGTCGTGCCGTCGAGCCATCGTCTCGGCGGGCGGACACCGGCCGCGAGGCGGAGCCGATCCCCGCGACGTGAGGAGTCGAACGCTACTCGGCGGCCTTGACGCCGCGTTCGACCGCGAACGCCTCCCGGTCGAGGGGCTGCTCGTGGACGCCCGTCTCGGTCACGAGGTAGTCGACTAGCTCCATCGGCGTCGGGTCGAACGCCGGATTGTAGACGGGCACGTCGGCAGGGGCGTTCTGCGTGCCGTAGATTTCGCGCAGTTCCTCGGGGTCGCGCCGTTCGATCTCTACCTCGTCCGCGCTCCGCTCGGTGTCGACCGTGGAGTGGGGCGCGGCGACGACGAAGGGCACCTCGTGACGGTCGGCGAGGACGGCGTGCTTGTAGGTGCCGACCTTGTTGAAGACGATCGCCTGGTCGCCGAAGGTCTCCCCGCCGTCCAGGACGATCCGGTCGGCGCCGACGACGACCGCGTCGACGCGCCCCTCCTGGAGACAGCGGCCGCTGGCGTTGTCGGGGATGAGCGTCGTCTCGACGCCGTACTCCAGGAGTTCGGTGGTCGTGATGCGGGAGCCCTGGTTGAGCGGACGGGTCTCGTTGACGACGACGTCGACGTCCTTGCCGTTCTCGTGGGCCGAGTAGACCACCCCGAGCGCGGTGCCCCAGTCGACCGTCGCCAGCGCACCGGCGTTGCAGTGTGTCATCACCGTGTCGCCGTCCGCGAGCGGCGTCGCCCCGTGCTCGCCGATCCGCTCATTGCGTCGCACGTCCGCGTCGGCGACCTCCCGGGCGGCCGCGAGCGTGCGGTCACGCGCCGCCTCGACCGTGGCACACCTCCGCAGTTCGTCGAGCACCGTCTCGACCTCTCGGGAGAGGTTGACCGCCGTCGGGCGGGCGTCGGCGACCGCCTCGGCGTCCACCCTGACGGCCTCGCGGTACGACTCGACGTCGGCGGCGTCGTTCCGTCGGGCGGCCAGGGCGACGCCGTACGCGCCGGCGGCACCGAGCGCCGGCGCCCCACGGACGCGTAACGTCTCGATGCTCTCGACCAGTTCGGGCACCGTCTCCGCGTGGTAGGTCGTGTATGCCGTCGGCAGCTTCGTCTGGTCGACCATCACCACGCAGTCGCGGTCGTCGTCCCATCCGACGGTTCGCATGGCGAGCGATGCCGCTCCGCGTGACATCAACTCGTCGGTGGACCTTCCGGAGACGGTCCGCCACGAGCGACTCGCCGTGGACTCGCGGAGCCGGTGTCGGGACCGAGAGCGGTCGACGTGAGCCGCGAGCGGTCGCCGCTGACGGGCTCGGAGTCAGAGCCGCGCCCTGATCGCGCCCAGCAGGGTCGGAGTCGGATCGGAGGGCTCGAACCGTCGGAGCTGTGCCGCGTCGGTGAACGCGTGGCGGCTGACCAGCAGGCTGGTGGTCATGCTCGTCAGCCCGCCGGCCGCGAAGATCATCCCCATGATGACGAACTGGTACTCGGCGGCGTAGATCGGGTTCGCGCCGCCGAGGATCATCCCGGCCATCATGCCGGGGATGTAGACGAGCCCGAGCGTTCGCATCGCGTCGACGACCGGGATGAGCGAGGCGTGGACCGACCGGGTCACGTACTCGGCGACGGCGGACTCCGGCGGCACGCCGACCGCAAGCAGCGCCTCGATCTCCGAACGGTTCGACTCGATCTCCCCCTTGAACCGGTCGAGCGCGAGCGAGTTCGTCTTCATCGCGTTGGCGATTATCATCCCGCCGACCGGGACGAGATTCCGGACCGTCGCCGCGATCGCCCCCGCGGCGACCATGGTGACGATGACGACGCCGGCGCCCACGTACAGCGAGAGCAGCGAGACGCGGAAGGCGCCGGGGACGCCGTCGCCGCGCTTGCGCGACTCCCAGGCGGCGTAACCCACCATCGCCGCGAGGACGACCCCCGAGAAGGCGAGCGGGATCGAGAACAGAAAGCCGATGAGCGCGCCCATCGCGAGCACCTGTACGAACCCGCGGATGAACGCCCCGCCGAGGTCGCGCTCGATACCGATCTCGCGGGCGTAGGAGACCGCGAGCACGACCGCCGCCAGCCCGCTGGCGGCCGCGACCTGGACGAGACCGTCGACGACGACCGGGTCACGGAGCTGTGGCGGGACCGAGACCTGGCCCGGCGCCGCGACGGCGATCACGCGATCACCTCCTCCGGTCGTCCGACGGCGCGGACGGTGCCGTCCTCGAGGCGGGCGACCCGGTCGGCGAGACGGTCGGCCTGGCGCTCGTCGTGGGTCACGAGGACGGCCGTGCGGTCGCCGGTCGCCAGCAGGTCGCTCAGTAGCCGTTCCACCTCGCGCTCGGCGGCGCTGTCGAGACTGGCGGTCGGCTCGTCGAGCAGCAGCACGTCGGGGTCCATCATCACCGTCCGGGCGATGGCCACCCGCTGGGCCTCGCCGCCGGAGAGCTCCTCGACCGGCCGGTCGCCGTAGCCGGCGAGGTCGACCCGAGAGAGCAGGTCGGCGACCCGCTCCCGGGAGACCGACTCGCCCCTGAGCCGGGGGCCGATCCCGACGTTCTCCGCGACGGTGCCGTCCCGGAGTGCGGCGTCCTGTGGCACCGTGCCGACTCGGGCCCGGAGCTCCGTCGGCGGGACGTCGCGGTAGTCGGTCCCCTCGACGTGGACGGTCCCCTCGGTCGGCTCCTCGATCCGGTTGAGGAGACGCAGCAGCGTCGACTTCCCCGCCCCCGACGGCCCCACGACCGCGAGCGTCTCGCCCGCCTCGACGGTGAGGTCGACCGCCCGGACCAGCCAGTCTCCGTCCGTCCGGAGGCCGAGACCGTCGGCACGAACTGCTTCTGTCATTCTCCGTTGGATTCCACCGCTCGGGTCGGCCTGAACGTTTCGGTGGTCGGAGGGGCCGAGTCGGCACGGGGTCCGCTCGCCGCCGCCGATACCGTCACGCCCGCCGCGACCCGACGAGCGCGCTCGTGGGCGTCGGGCCGTCTCGGAGCGGGCGGAGCCGTCGGTCACGCTCACCCCACCGAGGGATCGTTTAAATGGTCGTGGGCGTTACCGAGGGTGCGACAGATGGCCGGCGACGACGGTTCGGCGACGCCACCGACTGCCGGGAGCGGCCGGTCTCCCGGCGCCGCCCGGACGGACGGGGGAGCGTCGACACCGGCGTACCGGCTGCCGCCGCCGGGGGCGACGCCGACGCGGGTACTCGCGGTCTCGGGCGAAACCGCGGGCGCCTCCCCCGTCCAGACGCTCGCCGCCGTCGACGACCGTCTCGATCCCGACCGGGTGCTGGCCGTGCCGCCGAAGCCGAGCCAGGTCGTGCCGCTGGCGGGGCGTGCGCTCTCGACGCCGGTAATCACCCGGACGGGCGTCCGCGTCGAGACGTTCGCGAGTCCGGCGACCGGCGTCGCGCTGGTCGTGCCGCCGAACGTCGAGGAGCTTTCGGCCTCGCCCGCGGAGACGCTCGACCGCGAGGGCCTGCCGGAGACCCCGAGCGGGAGCGCCGACGAGTGGGGCGTCCACCTGGTGAGCGACCGGCTCGCGCTGGAGGTGGACCGCCACGACCGGAGCGCGACGGTCCGCGGCGTCGAGGCGTATCTCAACGCCGTCGGGGAGGGCTGGACGGGCGACGCCGTGACCCACCTCTCGACGGCGCTCCGGCCGGGCTACGAGACCACCGTCGAGGCACGCGACGAGACAGTTCGGGTCGTCGGGGTCGGCGAGAGCCGGGCGCGACTGGGAGCCGCCGTCCGGGAGGGCGACCCCGCCGTCGCTCGGCTGGACCTGTACGCGAACGGGGTCGTCGACGCCGCGTCGGTGACGCCGACGGAGTTCGGACTGCGGTCGCTGCGCGGCGTCGGAAGGAGTCGGGCGGAGACGCTGCGCGAGGCGGGCTACACGACCGTCGAGGAGGTCGCCGCGGCGCGAACACGGGAGCTGGCGAGTCACGACGGCGTCGGCACCACGGCCGCCGCGGAGATACGGACGCGAGCCGAGGCACGGGCGACGGGGACGGTGCGGCCGATCGAGGACAGGTCACTCCCGGACGGCGACCCCGTCTACGTCGACCTCGAAACCGACGGGCTGGCGCCGACGACCGCCTGGCTGATCGGCGTGCTGGACGGCGACCCCGAGGACGGCGACTACATGGCGTTTCGCCAGCGCGACCCGACCGACAGGCGGACACACCTGACGGCGTTCCTCGACTGGCTCACCGGGGCACAGGCGGACCGTCCGGTCGTCGCGTACAACGGGCTCGGCTTCGACTTCCCGACGCTGCGCCGGCTCGTCCAGGAGCACTGCCCCGCGTACCGCGACGCCTGGGAGAGCGTCTACACGTTCGACCCGTACCACTGGGCGGTCACCGAGGGCAACGCCGCCCTCCCCGGCCGGACCGACCGGCTCGAAGACGTCGCCACGGCGCTGGGCTGGCGGCCGTTCACGCGGGGCGTCGACGGGCGACGAGTCGCCGAAGTGTGGGTCGAGTGGGAGCAGGCGGTCCTGGAGGCGTCGGACCCGTCGGCGGTCGCCGACCCGGACTGGGAGCGACTGGAGGCCTACTGCGAGGACGACGTCAGGGCGCTCGCGACCGTCCACGAGGCACTCGACGACGCCGCACGGCTGGAGACGGCGTCGACGCCGACCGGCAGCGACACCGCACAGGGCTCGCTCGGTGACTTCACGTGACACCCCGAACCGGACACGGATGAGGATGAACGCGAGAGAGACGTCCCGACGGCACCGCGTTCGCGGGCCGACCCGCGACGTTCGGACCGTACCATGAACGAGGGCGCCGCCGACCGCGACGACGCCGCGACGCGGCCCGAGGAGCGACGCGGCCCCGAGGCCGGTCGCCGTACGGACCGGCGTCGGGGACGACCGCGCACCGACGGCGGCGGTCGCGAGCGGGGGCGCGACGTCCTCTCGGAGGACGCGCTGGAGGCGTCGTTCCCCGACTACCGGGGACAGATCGTCGAGTCACGCCGCCTGCCGGAGCGGCCCGCCGAGACCGTCCCGCCCGAGCGGGTGCTGGAGGGGGCGCTCGCCGAGCGGCTCGACACGGACCTGTTCACCCACCAGGCCGAGGCGCTCGGCCGTCTCGCCGACGGGGAGAACGTCGTGGTCACCACCTCGACGAGCTCGGGGAAGACGTGGGTGTACGCCCTGCAGATCGCCCGCAACCACCTCGCCGACCCGGCGGCGACGGCGCTCTGTCTGTACCCGATGAAGGCACTCACCCGGGACCAGGAACAGGAGCTGAACACGAAGCTCGGGGCCGACTGGGATGTCGACCCGCTCGTCGCCGTGTACGACGGCGACACGCCGAGCGACCGCAAGCGACGTTACCGGAACGAGGCGAACGTCGTCCTCACGAACCCCGTCGGTCTGAACGCCTATCTGCCCGGTCACAGCCGGTACTCCGGCTGGCACCGTTTCTACGACGACCTCGAACTGGTCGTCGTCGACGAGGCTCACGAGTACTCGGGGGTCACCGGGACCCACGTCGCCTGGATCCTCCGGCGGCTCCGGCGGGTGCTCGAGCACTACGACACTGATCCGCAGTTCGTCGTGACGACGGCGACGATCGGCAACCCCGCCGAGCACGCCCGCCGGCTCACCGGCGTCGACTTCGCGGTCGTCGACGAGGACGGCTCCCCCCCGGGGTCGTCGTGACGTGGTGCTGTGGGAGCCGCCGCTCGACGAGGACGAACTCTCCGACGACACCGCGGCCGAGCGCGACGGCGCGGACCCACTGTCGGACTTCGAGCGCGCCCGGGCCTCGACCGGCGCGGAGGCCGCCGCGGTGACCGCCCATCTCGCGGTCGACGACACGCAGACGCTACAGTTCTGTACCGCACGGCAGGGCACCGAGATCGCCAACCGACAGGTCCGGCAGGCGGCGGCCGACCACGCCGACGGCGGGTACGTCGAGACGGCGGCCTACCACGCCGGGCTGGGCAAGAAAACGCGACGGGCAGTCGAGGCGAAGCTCCGGGCGGGCGACCTCGACGCGGTGGCGACGACGAACGCGCTGGAACTCGGCATCGACGTCGGAGCCGTCGACGCCACCGTGACGATGGGTTACCCGGGGACGAAACAGTCCTTCTGGCAGCAGGTGGGCCGTGCCGGCCGCGGACGGAGCGACGCGCTGTCCGTGCTGGTGGCCTCCGAGGACGCGATGGACGGCTACATCCTCGACCACCCGGAGTACCTGTTCGAGGGCGCAGTGGAGGACGCCGTCGTCTCCCTCGACAACGAGCCCATCTACGGTGACCACGTGCTGGCGGCCGCCAACGAGCGGCCCCTGACCGCCGAGGACGCCCCCTTCCTCGGGGGCGAGCGACGACTGCGCGAGACCGTCCACATGTGGCAGGAGGCGGGCGTCCTCGACGGGACGGGGCGTCTCGACGGGCGGGGCGTCGTCTACACCGGGGACCGTCGGCCCGAAAGCCGGATCGACCTCTTCGCCGGCGGGGGGAGCCGACAGTTCTCGGTCGTCTGTGTCGACGACGACGTCGACATCGACCACGACCCGGTCACCGCGGAGCGAGCCTACCGCGAGTACCACGAGGGAGCGCTCTTTCTGCACTCGGGCCGGCAGTTCGAGGTCGTCGACCTCGACGACGCGGGGCGACACCCGACGGTACGGGTCGAACCGAGACGGTCGGACCGCTACACGCAGACGCTCTCCACGAAGTCGGTCAGCGACCTCCGGCCCACGGAGCACCGCTCGCTCGGGGGCGGCGTCGACCTCTACTTCGGACGCGGCGAGGTGACGATCGACTACACGGACTACCTCGTGCGGACGGTCAGCACCGGCGAGGTCGTCACCGGGCCGCTGCCGATCGAGACGCCGCCGCAGGTCCTCGAAACGGAGCTGCTGTGGGTGGCGTTGCCCGACGGACACGTCCACTCGGTGCTCAACCGACTCGACGAGCCCCTGCTCGGGCCGACCGAGCGGTCCCAGGGGGACCGTCGAGTGCCGGACGAGCCGTCGCTGTACACGTACGCCGGCGGGATCCACGCCGCCGAACACGGGCTGATCGGTGTGTCGCCGCTCGAACTGCTGATCGACGACGCCGACGTCGGCGGGCTCTCGACGGTCGCTCACCCCGACGAGACGATCCCCGGACCGGTCTGGTTCGTCCACGACGGCGTCGACGGCGGGATCGGCTTCACGCGGGCGATCTACGACCACTTCGACTCGCTGGTTCGGCGCACGAGGAGCCACCTGGCGGAGTGTCAGTGCGGGCGACGCCGGGGCTGTCCGCTCTGTGTGATGAGCGAACACTGCGGCAACGACAACGACCCGCTCGACCGCGCCACGGCCGACGTCATCCTCGGCGACATCTGTGCCGCCGTCGAGCGCGCCGAGGACGGCGACGCGGACGACACCGAGGGGACGTCCGACCGGTGAGACGGGTCCGGGACGCGACCGCGACTGCTTAGTGGCGGGGGTGTCGGAGAGACAGTATGGAGTCACCTGTGCTCGCCGAGGGTCGACTCGGGACGCCGACGGCGCCGAACGGCACGCGGCTGCTGCTGCTCGGGAGCGGCGAACTCGGGACGGAACTGCTCGTCGAGGCCCAGCGGTCGGGCGTCGAGACGATCGCTGCCGGGCGGTACGAGAACGCGCCGGCGATGCAGGTCGCCCACCGCTCGCACACGCTCGACATGACCGACCCCGAGCAGGTACGGGACGTCGTCGCCCGCGAGGAGCCCGCGGTGATCGTCCCCGAGATCGAGGCCGTCGCGACGGCCGAACTCGGGCGACTCGAAGACGAGGGCTACGACGTGGTGCCGACCGCCCGGGCGACGCGGCTGACAATGGACCGCCAGCGCATCCGGGAGACCGCGGCCGAGGCGGTCGGCGTCGCCACCACCGAGTACGCCTTCGCCGGCGACCGCGACAGTTACCGGCGGGCCGTCGACGACGTCGGGCTGCCCGCGGTGGTAAAGCCGACGATGTCCTCCTCCGGCAAGGGCCAATCAGTCGTGCGCACGCCGGAGGCGGTCGACGAGGCCTGGGAGACCGCTCACGAGGAGAGTCAGGCCGAGACCGGACGGGTGATCGTCGAGGAGTTCGTCGAGTTCGACGCCGAGTGCACGCTGCTGACGGTCCGCCACCGGGACGGAACCGGCGTCTGTCCGCCGGTCGGTCACGCACAGGACGGCGGCGACTACGTCGAGAGCTGGCAGCCGCTCGACATGTCCGGGGCCGCCCGGGAGACCGCCGAGGAGATGGCCCGCGCGGTCACCGCCGAGCTGGGCGGACTGGGGGTCTTCGGCGTCGAGTTCTTCGTCAGCGGCGACGACGTGCTGTTCAGCGAGCTCTCGCCGCGCCCGCACGACACCGGGCTGGTGACGCTTGCGAGCCAGAACCTGAGCCAGTTCGAGCTCCACCTCCGGGCGGTCCTCGGCCTGCCGCTCCCCGAGATCGAGGTGACCGACCCCGGAGCGAGCGCGGCGATCCGTGCCGGCGAGGCGGTCGACCGTCCGGCGTACGAGGGCGTCGCCGACGGGCTGGCGACGCCCGCGACGGACATCAGACTGTTCGGCAAGCCGACGGCCTACGCCGGTCGCCGGATGGGCGTCGCCGTGGCGACCGCCGACGACGTCGCGACTGCCCGGGACCGTGCCGTGACCGCCGCCGACAGCGTCCGCGTCGTCGACGACGTGTGATCGGGGGCGACCCGTCGGACGGTCGGCGCCGGTGGCCGGTCGGCACCGCGGTGCTGTCCGGCTCCGACCGACGGGAGTCCCCCTTCGGCCGGAGGTGTCGACGGCAGTCCCTCTCGGTCGACCGCGGCTCGTACGACCCGCTGGCGTCGGCCGGTTCGACCGCGCTCTCGGGTCGACCGACACGCCGCGTGTGTCCCGCCGGCCCCGGCTCCGTAGCGGACGGCCGGACGGGACAGGCTGAAATCCCTCCGGCCCCCGGTGAGGACGTGGGACAGGAGACACTCGACGGCGAGGACCTCGCCGCCCTGCGCGAGGAGTACGTCCGGAAGGTGACCGAGGAGCTCCCGGAGCGAGCCCGCGAGGGCGACTGGCCGGTCCGCCACGACCACTGTTTCGGGCGCGTGGTCCTCGACAACCTGTTCGAGGACGAGTGGTACGACCACGTCGACGGCCGTCCCGCCTACGAGAACCTGACTCGCGAGCAGCTGGCGGCGGCCGTCGAGGGCGTGACGTGGAGTCGGCCTCGGACCGCCGAGGAGGGTCCGGACGGCGACGACCGCACCGCCGAACGGGACGACCGTCCCGCCGGAGACGACCCGGTAGAAGACGACGAGCACCGCGGCCGGGTCGATCGCCAGCAGCGCGCCCGGCACCACTCCGAGCGTGGCCTCGACGCCGCCGAGACCGCTCGGCAGCGGCACCGCGAGGACGGTCGCCGGCAGTGCCGCCGGGCGCCCGAGCGCTGCAGGCACCGCCGACAGCGCGGCCGCCTTCGCGAGCCGGTCGCCGACGACGTACAGGAACGACGCCGCGACGGCCGCCGGAGCCTCCCGCGTCGTCCGCGCCGTCGCGCCGACCTCGGCGACGGCCTCGTCGACGCGGTCGGCCGACAGCGCGGTGCGTGCGCGTTCGGAGACGCGACCGACGGTGACGCGCCCGACGGCGGCGACACGGTGTGTCGACCGGACGGCCAGTCCGGGTCGGGCGACGAGAGCGTAGCCGACCGCGGACACGCCGCCGACGGAGTCGATCGGCGACCGTCCGCCGTCCGTCCCGTCGGTCACACGCGACCGTTCGACTCCGGCGGTATCGGTCGTCCGCACCGGTGCTGCCGGACGAGGGCCGCACGGGGTCGGCGGCGGCGTCGGAGGGCTACAGTTCGCCGTACTGCTGTTTCTCCCTGAGCTTCTCGACGCGGTCGCGGATCTCGGCCATCTCGCCGCTCTCTCGCTTCGAGTCGACGTGACTGTACATCAGCCCCATCCGGTGGTTCGACCGGAGGTCGTCCTCGTTTCTGTCGAGGAAGTCCCAGTACAGCGTGTTGAACGGACAGGCCCGGCTGCCGGTGTCTTTCGTCTTGTAGTAGTGACAGTCCCCGCAGTAGTCGCTCATCCTGTCGATGTAGTTCGCCGAGGAGACGTACGGCTTCGTGGCGAACACGCCGTCGCCGTACTGGCCCATCTCGACGACGTTCGGCGTCGTCACCCAGTGGTAGGCGTCGACGTAGGTCGCGTGGAACCACTCGTTCAGTCGGTCGGGCTCGACACCCCACAGCGTGGCGAAGTTCGCGAGCACCATCAGCCGCTGGATGTGGTGGGAGTAGCCCCGCCGCTCGACGTCGGTGACGCTCTGGCGGAGACACTCCATGTTCGTCTCGGCGGTCCAGTAGAACTCCGGCAGGTCGTGGACGGCGTCGAGCTGGTTCGCCTCGTCCAGGCCGGGCATCGCGTGGCGGTAGACGTGTCGCATGAACTCCCGCCAGCCGACGAGCTGTCGCAATACGCCCTCCGCGGAGTTCAGCGCCACGTCGTCGCGCTCGTGGTACGCGTCCTCGACGGCCCGGACCGCCTCCCAGGGGTGGACGAGCCCGAGGTTTATCGACGACCCGAGCAGCGCATGAGCCATCGCCCAGTCGTCGCTGCGCATGGCGTCCTGGTACGGGCCGAACGCCGGCAGTCTGTGCGCGACGAAGTGCTCCAGTTTCGCCAGCGCCTGCTCGCGGGTGACCGGCCAGACGAGCTCCTCGTCGGCCCCCCAGACGTCGAACTCCTCGCGGACCCACTCGCTCGTCCGGGCGGTCAGCTCGTCGTGGTCGGGACGGAGCACCGGCGGCGACTCCCAGTCGTCGGGGGGGGACTCCTGGTTCTCGTCGTCGTAGTTCCACTCGCCGCCGACCGGGTCGCCGTCGTCGGTCATCAGCACGCCCGTCCGCCGGCGCATCCACCGGTAGAACGTCTCGTGTGTGAACACGTCTTTCTCCGTCGCGTTGGCCCACTCGTCGAATGCCGCCCGCGTGCCGACGAACAGCTCGTTCTGCACCACGTCGAGCCGGCCGCCGGCCTCGTCGACGAGCTCCCGGAAGCGGTCGCCGCTCCGGTGGCTCGGAGACCGCATCGACACGAGTTCGTCGTCGGGGTGGCGCTCGAAGTACCGTCGCAGCCCCTCGCCGAAGCTGTCGGCCTCGACGTACTCGACGTCGTACCCCCGGTCGCGGAGCTCGTCCCGGAAGTGACGCATGCCGCTGAAGACGAGCGTCAGCTTGTGGTGGTGGTACGGCTTCCGGCGGGCGAAGTCGTGGGCCTCGATCATCAGCACGCGCGAGCCCTCGGGGGCGCGTCCGACCGGCCCGGCATCGGGATGCAGTTGCGTGCCTAACACCCACGGGACGCGGTGCTCGTCGTCGACGCTGTACTGTTGTGTCTCACCGACGACCGGCGCTGTCACTGTCCGTCATAGCCGTCCGAGGATAATATATCTCTCGTCCACGACTACTATATGAGAGGTGTACTCACGTTTATACATATGCCAGTGATACAAACACCTCGCGGGCGACGGCGATAGACGAAGTTGAATCGAGATATAAATTTACTACATAAATGCATCGTCGTAAATTCCTCTGTACCGCGGCCGTGACTACCGGTGTCCTCGGCGGCTGTAACGAGAGGTCGGGTCGATCCGAGACGAGTGAAACTGAGACGACACTCGGAGCGAACACCGAGCTCAGGATCGAGAACGCGGAAACGGTCGAGAACACCGACGAGTTCGTCACGAGCACCGACTACCCCGAAGAACGCGTCGGTCCGGACGCGAGCGCTCGGATCGAGGCCGAACTCTTCCAGTCCCCGGAGCGCCCCCCGGAAATCGAGTTCCGACTGACGAACACTGGCCCACGACATGACTTCTTCATGGACCCGTACTTTCCGTTCTCGAAGCTGCTCAGTAAGTCCCAAGAGGTGGTCCTTGTCCCGGACAAGAGGGAGGGAATGGACCGACACATTGGCCCAGTCGAACCGGACGGGCCCAGTACACAGGAGGAGTTCATTCCCGACGACAACAAGAATAGTTGCTGGCGGTCACGTGGCGAACCGATAATACGGTCCCCGGGCATTATACGGGAGTTGGATCGCGAGGAAACGGTTTCGAACCGCTCAACGGTCCTCCTCCACCCGGACGCCCCGTGTCCTCCGTCTGACACCCAGCTGCTGAGCAACGTCTTTTCGATCGGCGGTGTCAGAGCGAACGTAACAGAAGCAGTCGTCAAATTACAACTCAGTAACCACCCAAGTTGACGGTCTCATGAAAAGGAACAGCCATCCAAGAGAGGGAAGACGGACGTCGACACCGTTGGTAAGTCCGTAAGCGACCGGGCCGGCGGCGCTCGCGTGTGGTGTCAGGGATCCCGCGAGACGCCCCGCCGAGCGAGGTCGTGGGCCCGCCGGACGCGCTCGCGGCCGACGTGACGGTACGTGACCGTGGGCGCGAACGACAGGCGGCGACGGACGGTCCGCACCCGCCGTCGCATGACGTCGTCGCCCGGGACCGCGGGGTGGTCCGGGTCCGCCGCCTCGATCACCGCCGCGGCGTCGCCCTCGACGTGGACGCCGACGACCTCACGGTGGGCGTGCAGGTTCGCGACGGCCCGGGCGCCGGCGACCAGCGCCCGGTACTCGACGTGGGTGCTCGAGACGAACGCGGACAGCCCCCGTGCCCCCTCGACGAGCGGCCGGCCCGCCCGCACGACGTACCCCACTCCCGCGGCCGTCGGCGTCGCGTTGTCCGGCTCGTACAGCATGCTGCCGTCGAACGACAGCACGACCGACAGGTTCGTGTCGCTCACGCGTGACTCTACGCCCCCCGACTCGGGGTCGACGCGTCCCGTCGGTCCGGTGCCGACCGGCCAATGACGCCGACGCCAGCGCCGGTGCCGGCGCCGGCGCCGGGAGCGCGGGACACGCCGGTGACGGACGACGGGGTGTCGTCGCCGTGTCGGGACCAGGGTGCCGTGTCCCGGGCGGGGGCGGTCACCGCTCGGGGAGGCCGACGCCGGCGACCTCGAACCGTGCGCCCTCGTCGCTGTCGGTCACACGGACCTCCCAGTCGTGTGCGTCCGCCACCTGCGTGACGACGCTGAGCCCGAGTCCGGGGTTCCGTTGTGCGGTGGAGTAGCCGGCTTCGAGCACGCCAGTGGGGTCGTCCTCGGGGACGCCGGGCCCGTCGTCGGCGACGTAGAACCCCTCGTCGTCGGAGAGGTCGCCGACGCGGACGGTCACGTCCGGGCCACAGTGGTCCAGCGCGTTCGACAGGAGATTGATGACCAGCTGCCGGAGACGGTCGGGGTCGGCCCGGACCGACCGCTCGGTCTCGACGACGAGGGTGGCGTCCTCGCTCCGGAGCGTCTCCCAGCACTCCTCGACGAGCGCCGGGAAGTCGACGACCGTACGGTCGAGGGCGTCGCTGTCCGTCCGCGCGAACGTCAGGAGCCCGTCGATGAGTCGCTCTATCCGCTCGTGAGCGTCCGCGACGTCCGCGAGGTAGGGGCTGTCACACTCCTCGGCGGCGAGTTCGAGCCGCGAGGAGGCGAGAGTCAGCGGACTCCGGAGGTCGTGGCTCACCACCGAGACGAACCGGTCGAGACGCTCGTTCTGTCGCTCCAGCTCCCGTTCGCGGTCCCTGTACGCGGTGATGTCGGCGTACACGCCGTAGCCGTCGATGTTCTCGTCGTCGGGAAGGTGGATGTTCCGGAACCGGAAGTCGCCGGTGCCGCCGGCGGTCAGTCGCGTGACCTCCTCGTCGATCAGGTCGCCGGCTCTCACCCGCTCGTCGAGCCGTTTCGCCTCGTCGTCGCGGTCCTCCGGGACGACGAGGTCGTCGGTGGGTTCGCCGACCGCCGTCTCGGGCTCGTACCCGAACACCTCGGTGAACGCGCTGTTGACGTCGGCCAGATACGGTTCCCCGTCACGGAACGTGTACGCGATCGTCGGCTCCGGGAAGTGCTCGAACAGGGCACGCAGTCGGGTGTTCTTCTGTTCGAGTTCGCGCTCGCGCTCCTTGCGTTCGGTGATGTCGGTGTAGATGGCGAACCCGCCCGAGCCGTCGTCGTAGACGGCGTTCTGCAGCAGGAATCTGCGGGTACCCTCGGCGGTCAGTCGCGTGACCTCCTCGGAGAAGAGACTCGTGCCGTCTTTGACCCGCTGGTTGATGGCGGCGGCCTCGTCGGTCCGGTCGTCGGGGACGATGTAGGCGTCCAGGGAGTCGCCGACGATGTCGTCGACGTCGTAGCCGAACGTCTCCCCGAAGGCCGGGTTGACGCGCTGGACGATCGGGTCGTCACCCTCGTACTCGACCTCGACGGTCGCCTGAGAGAGCCGGTCGAACAGGATCTGGAACCGCCGGCGCTCCTCCTGGAGTCGTCGCTCTGCCCGGACCTGGTCGACGGCGTTGGTGATGCGGTTCGCCAGGAGTTCGTACTTGTCGCTGCCGCCTCCCTTCCGCAGGTAGTCGGTCACGCCCGCGGAAATGGCGTCGCTGGCAATCTCCTCGCTACCCTTGCCTGTGAACAGGATGAACGGGAGGTCCGGATACTCCTCGCGGACGGCAGAGAGGAACTCGATGCCGTTCGTGCCGGGCATGTCGTAGTCGGAGACGACACAGTCGACGTCGTCCGAGAGACGGTCCAGTCCGGCGGCGGCGCTCTCGGCGGTGTCGATGACGAACCCGTCGTCGCCCCGTTCGAGATACACCGCGGTCAGGTCCGCGAAGTCCGGGTCGTCGTCCACGTGGAGAACGTGGATAGCGTCGCTCATACGGCCTCTGTGCGAGGGGAGAGGTATATCATTTACTGCGTCGGGCGTCGAAGAGAACGGAACGCGCCGTCGCCGGCCGGGGCGCTCGCACGGGCTCTCCGCGCGGCCGACGACGGTGACCGCGACCGCGACCGCGACCGCGGCCGGTATCCGGCGGGCGAGCGGCGACGGGGAGCCGTCGCGGTCAGAGCTCGATCCGGGTGCCGACGTCGGGCGTGTCCGCCCGCTCGTACTCCTCGCGGGTGATCGTGTAGCGAACCTGGTCGGTGATCCGGCCGTCCCGGTCGGCCACGAAGCTGCGGAGGTGACCCTCGCGGCGGCCGTCGTGGGCGTCGACGTACTTTTCGATGGCCCGTCGGGAGTTGTCGTTGTCCGGCTCGTGAGTCACCTCGACGACCGCCAGGTCGAGCGCCTCGAAGGCCACCTCGACGAACGCCGCCGCGCGCTCGCCCGAGTAGCCTCGACCCCAGAACGGCCGCCGGAGCCAGGTGCCGAAGGTGGCCAGTCGGCGGTCCCAGTCGACGCCGACGCCGGTGACGCCGGCGAGCTCGCCGGCGCCGTCCTCCCCCTCACGGGGCCGGACCGCGTACTCACCGCCGTCGCCGCTCTCGAAGCGCTCGGCGACGCCGTCGAGAAACTCGCGGGTCTCTCGGGGGTGTTCGTGGGGGCTCCAGGTGACGTAGCGGGTCACGTCGGTGAAGTCGCCGTCGTCCGCCTGACCCGAGCAGACCCGGTAGAACTCGCGGAGGTCGACGCTCTCGTGTAGCGGCTCGAAGGCGAGGCGGTCGGTGACGACGCGAGACGGGAACAGCTCCCCGGACATCGGTCACACCTCAGCGGCGACCGGTAAAGTCGTTCGCCCGGCGTGTGACGGGTTGACGAGGGTCAGCCGCGCACCCGGCGCAGCTCCTCCTCGGAGAGGAAGGAACGCCCTTCGGCGGGGTCGACGACGGTCACGGAGTGGTCGGTAGTCGGGCTGAGCACGTGGACGCTCGCCACCCGCTTTCGCTCGCCGGCCTCGACGCGACCCGTCGACAGGGTGACCGGCGGACGGCCACGTCGTCGTGGTAAACACCAGTCGGACGAGTGCGCCGGAGGTCTCGCCCTGGTCGACCACCGTCGCCGAGAGGTCGACCGTGTCGTCCGTCTCCAGTACTGGAGACAGGCCACTCGTGTCCCCCGTATCGGACGCCCCGAGTTGACTGTTCGGGCGGCCGCGGTCACTCCCGCTCGCGGTCGCGTTCGCGCTCGCGCTCCAGTGCCAGTTCGCGCTCGACGTCCCCGGCGTCGCCGTCTCCGTCTCCGTTTCCGTCTCCGTCGGCGGGCTCGACGTCGACCTCCGGCGGCACCTCGACGTCCTCGGTGGCGAGGATCTCCTCCAGGCGGCGCTCGAACTCCACGTCGTCGATCTCGCCGGCCGCGTACCGCTCGCGCAGCGTGGCGACCGGGTCCTCGGACGACGGCGGCGGCCTGTCCGCCGACGAAGATCGCCGTGAGGATGCCGATCGGCAGCGTTCCCACCGCGGCGACGGCGGGCAGCGCCTCCAGGAGGCGACGGGCGAGGCCCATCAGTCCCCGTCGCCCGCGCCGGCGCGGTCGCGGTCGGCGCGGTGCTCGCTGATGATGCGGTCGATCGTCTCCGCTGTGCGCTGCTTGCGGCGCACCGCTGCACGCTCGTGCCAGTCCTCGATCACCGCCTCGACGTCGTCCTCGCGGGCGACGGCGAGCTCGTCGACCTCTTGCATCGCCACCTCGGCGGCCGGCCCGACGGGGGTCTCGTGCTCGAAGAGGATCTCGTCGGCCACGTCGGAGAGTCCGCCGTTTTTCAGCACCACCCGGGGGGTGACGTCGACGAGTCGCTCGGCGGTCGACCGGCCGGCGCCGCCGGCGTCACGCAGGTAGACGACGTCGTCCTCCGAGAGCCCGTAGCTCTCGTCGGCGGCCTCGATGGCGGCGACGGTGAACTCCTCGACTGGCTTGACCGGGACGAGGCCGTCCTTCTCGGCCTCGACGTCGCTGAAGTTCGAGTGGTCGAGCTTCCAGAGTGCCTTCATCCGCTCGACCTTCGCCGCAAGGTCGTCGGCGCGGTCGCGCTCGGCTTCGAGTTCGCCCTCCAGGCGGGAGACCTGCCGCTCCAGGCGTGAGACCTCGCGGCGCTCGCGGGCCTCGCGGCGCTCCTGCCGGCGGGCCTCGTCCAGTTCGGCTTCGAGCTCCTCGACGCGGGCGTCCTTCCGGTCGGCGGTCGCCTCCAGTTCCTCGACGTGGTCCTGTAGCCGGCCGACCTGTCGCTCCAGGTCGCGGATGCGGCGCTGCTCGGGCGACGGCTCGTTGTCCGGCTCCGTCGCGGAGTCGTCGTTGCCGTCGTCGTCGGCGCGGGCGGCCAGAGCGGTCTCGACGGACTCGCCGTCGAGCACGTCCGCGAGCACCGCACCGGTGTCGACGCCGGGGGGGACCTTCCGGTCGACGCGACGGAACTGGTCGGCGTGGTCGTCGTACGCCTCCAGGGCGGCGGCCATCGCGTCGCGCTCGTGGTCGTTGTCGTACGCGTGCTCGCGAGTGCGGTGCTGTTTCTCGTCGATCGGTAGGTCACTCGGGGGCGTCCAGCCGGCGGCGTCGAACGACCGCCGGACCTGCTCGACGGCCTCCGGCATCGGGGTGACGTCGGCGGCGACCACGAGCGGCCGACCGCGCTCGACGATCCACTCCACGACGTCGGCGGTGTCGGCAGTGCGAGTCGAGAGCACGTCGAGCACCTCGCCGTCCAGGTCGAGGATGGCGACGGCGGTCGTCGTCCCCGGGTCGACGCCGACGAGGACGTGGTCGCGGCGCTTCGCCAGCGGGCGGAACTCGATGCCGTCCCGGCGGACGCGGTCGATCTCGACGCGCACGTCGCCCGACCGCTCGCGGGAGACGGGGATGTCGTCCGGTCGTGCCTCGACCTCGAAGATCGCCCGGGAGAAGCCGCCGTACTTCTCTGTCACCTCGCGGTCGTACGCCAGACCCGCGTCCTCCAGGGCGGACTGCACCTCGCGGCTGCGTTTACGCACCGCGCCGTGGATGCGCCGCGTGTAGCGGTCCTCCGACCAGCCGCCACTCCCGGTCGAGCGGCCGCGGGAGACCTTCAGTCTGGTGCGGTCGGTGAACGCCGTCACCACCTGGCCGACGTTCTGGGCGGCGAGACGGGCGGCGGCCTCGGCTTCGCTCATGGGGTCCTTCGCGTAGGGGACGTCGTGGCGGTCGGCGACGCGGGAGAGCGGCTCCGGGCGGTCGGCGCCGGTCACCTGCACGAGCCGGGTGGGGTCCGGCAGCGCCCCCAGAAAGCGCACGAGGTCGTCCTTGTCCTCGGCGAGCTCGTAGGCGTTGTCGGTGGCGACGATGGCGGGCTCCTCGTCGTCGATCAGCCGACGCAGCTTCCGGTAGGAGACGACGTCCCGCTCGAAGCCGTCGCCGTCGTACACCGCCAGCGCGTAGGAGGGCGCGGTGCCCCGCACGTCGCCGCTCTGGATGTCCACCCCGTAGACCACCGCGTCGAGTGCACTCGTCCGTGAACTCACGTTCAGCCGTCGGAGCCGGGCGGGCATAAATCTCGTCCCCTTCTCTCCGATCTCGGGGCGTCCGGTGAGCGTACGAGGCGACCGCTTCGCGCTCACCGACTGTCGCTCTTGACCCTGACGGGATGACCTACGAAGCCCTCGGCGCGTTCTCATCGACTGTCGTCCTTGCAGGCCGCTAGGCGCCACTGGGGTCCTCCCCACACCTCCCCGCCCGGTCGGGCGTGTGCCCGGGTCGTTCGCTACTGCTCACGACTCTCACACGGAGTCGACCGGGCGTATCTTTCCGCAGGGCGCGCGAGCAACGCGCGAGGTTCTCACGAGCGAGCGCAGCGAGCGACGTGGGAGCAGGAACGTCGCAGCAGCGAGGCGCTACGCGCCTCTGGCAGCCGGGCGGCTGCGCCGCCCGGCGACGACGAACGGAGTGAGGCGACCGTCTTTCCGTGGCCGAACGAGGGAGCGCAGTGACCGAACGAGGCGGCTGGGGAGGACGAGGCTGCGGTGCGGTCGGGTGGGACTGAAAGGCGCCACCCGGCTGCGGGCGCGTCACGTTCGAAAATCGAAGATTTTCGAGCCAACCAGAACTCGGAGAGTTCTGGTGACGACGCAAGCATCGCTGGCGAGCGAACGAAGTGAGCGAGCCGAGGAGCGCAGCGAGTGAGGTGCCCAGCGAGGAAGCGAAGCTTCCTCTGGCAGCCGACGCCGACGGCGCCGGCGACGCAGCCGGGTGGGAGCTTTCCGGGCCAACGTCGGGGGTCGAATTCGTCGGAACCAGCAGAGAGCAGCCGGCTGGGGACCTCCTGAGCCGACATCGGGGATCGAGAGCAATTTGAATGCACTGAGAGCAGCCGGCCGGGGGCTTTCCGGACCGACACGGCACCGTCGGATGCGGCAGAATCGACAGAGAGCAGTTGGACGAGAGTTCTTCAGGCCATACCGACGAAATCGAGCACACGGAGACGACCGAACGGGCTCACCGGGGGCCAAACGCATATGAGCGGGCCCTGCCACGGGGAGGACATGGACGACAGCCAGTGGATCGGCGAGACGTTCACGAGTCGAGCGGGGTGGCGTCACCTGGAGGACCTGGTCGACGTCGGCGACCGGATGGCCGGCAGCGAGGGCGAGGCCCGCGCGGCCGAACTCACCCGCGAGGCGCTCGAGCGGGTGGGCGCACGCGACGCCCACCTGGAGCCGTTCGAGATACAGGGGTGGACCCGCGGCTCGGCGGCGGTCCGGGCGGACGGGGCCGACGGCGGGGACCGACGGACGGAGGACTGCATCGCGCTGCCGCGCTCGCCGGCGGGCGAGGCGACGGGCGAACTCGTCGACGTGGGCTACGGGCTGCCGGAGGACTTCGAGCGAGACCTCTCGGGCAGGGTGGTGATGGCCGCCTCGAACGTCCCCAGCTACCACGACCGTTTCGTCCACCGGCGGGAGAAGTACTACCACGCCGTCGAGGCCGGTGCGGCGGCCTTCGTCTTCCGGAACCACGTCGAGGGCTGTCTGCCGCCGACCGGCTCCGTCGGCACCGCCGGGGACCCGATCGGCGCCGTGCCGGCGGTCGGCGTCTCGAAGGAGGTCGGCAGTCGACTGCGGCGACGACACGAGGGCGAGACGGTGACGGTCGAGGTGGACTGTGCGGTCCACGACGCCGAGAGCCGGAACGTCCACGCCTACCTCGGTCCCGAGACGGAGACGGAGGTGCTTGTCACCAGCCACGTCGACGCCCACGACATCAGCGAGGGAGCGATGGACAACGGCGCCGGCACGGCGACCGTCGTCGAGACCGCCCGGGCGCTCGCCGCCCGCGAGGACGACCTGGACGCGCGGGTGCACTTCGTCGCCTTCGGCGCCGAGGAGGTCGGGCTCGTCGGCTCCTCGCGGATGGCCGCCGACCACGACCAGGAGCGGGTGAAAGCCGTGCTCAACCTCGACGGCGTCGTCCGGGGGCGCACCCTGAAGCTGTACACCCACGGGTTCGACGACCTGGAGGCGGCGGTCGACGCCGTCGCCGACCGGTTCGACCACCCGATCCAGACCGTCCCCAGACTGGGGCCACACAGCGACCACTGGCCGTTCGTCGAGCACGGTACGCCCGGCATCCACGCCATGTCCAGGACCGGCAGTGAGGGTCGCGGCTGGGGGCACACCTACGCCGACACGCTCGACAAGCTGGGCTCCCGCGACCTGCGGGAGCAGGCCGTCCTGCTGACGGCGCTCGCGGTCGAACTCGCCGACGACGACCGCGAGATCGCTCGCCGCCCCACCGAGGAGATCGCCGCCGACCTGGAGGCACAGGACCTCGCCGAGGGGATGAAGATCACCGGCGACTGGCCGTACTGATACCGGGAGCGTCGACCGGCCGGACCGGCAGCCGTCCACGACGGGTGACGAGCCGCCGGAGCGACCGAAGGCCGCGTTCCGACTTGATGCTCGTGCTCGGGTACGTTCTCTGCAGGACGGTGTTCCTCCTCGTCCAGCCGTCCGGGACGCGATCGTCTGACTCGCGGCGGCGTCGGCCGCCCGCTCAGTCGCCGACCTGCTCGCGGATCCGCTCGGGCACCGACGGGTCATGCAGCGTGGTGGTGTTCCCGAGTTCGGCGCCGTTGGAGACGTCCGCGAGCAGCCGACGCATGATCTTCCCGGAGCGGGTCTTCGGCAGTTCGTCGACGAAGTAGACGTTCGCCGGCCGCGCGAACGGGCCGATCGCCGACTCGACGGCCGCGACGACCCCCTTACGGACCGACTCCGACGGGTCGACGCCGTCCCGCAGGGTGACGTACGCGTCGGGCGCCTCGCCCTTCTGGTCGTCCTGGCGGGCGACGACGGCGGCCTCGGCGACACCGTCGGCCTCGCAGACGGCCGATTCGAGTTCCATCGTCCCGAGCCGGTGGCCGGCGACGTTCATCACGTCGTCCAGCCGGCCGAGCACGCGGAAGTAGCCGTCGGACTCGTGGACGGCACCGTCGCCGGTCTCGTACACCCAGTCGGCGGGGTCGTCGCTGTCGAGGTCGGAAAAGCGGCGCCAGTACTCCTCGACGAACCGCTCGTCGTCGCCGTACACCGTCTGCAGCATGCCGGGCCACGGCCGCTCGATCACGAGGTTGCCCGCCCGGTCGGACCGCTCGGGCACGGGGTCGCCGTCGTCGTCGTAGACCGCCGCCCCGATCCCCGGACACGGCCGCCCGGCGGAGCCGGGCTTCATGTCGTCCAGGGCGGGCAGGTTCGTGATGAGGTGACCGCCGGTCTCGGTCTGCCACCAGGTGTCGACGACGACGGCGTCGCCGCCGCCGACGTGTTCGTGGTACCAGCGCCACGCCTCCGGCTGGATCGGCTCGCCCACCGTCGTCAGATGTCGGACGTCGAAGTCGTACTCCGCGAGATGCTGTTCGCCCCACTTCATGAACTGTCGCACCGCGGTCGGCGAGGTGTGGAACACGTCGACGTCGTGGCGCTCGGCGATCTCCCAGACGCGTCCGCGGTGGGGGTGGTCGGGAGCGCCCTCGTACATGACGCTCGTGGTGCCGAGCGCCAGCGGACCGTAGACGATGTAGGAGTGGCCGGTGATCCAGCCGATGTCCGCGGCACACCAGTACGTGTCGGCGGGCGTCACGTCGAGGACGTACTTCGTGGTGGCGGCGGCGTACGCGAGGTAGCCGCCGGTGCGGTGCTGACAGCCCTTCGGCTGGCCCGTCGTCCCGGAGGTGTACATCAGAAACAGGGGGTCCTCGGCGTCGCGGGAGACGGGATCGACCTCGCGGCGCTCGCGCTCGGCGAGTAAGTCGGCCGCGAGCACGTCCCGCTCCGTGAGGTCGTCGGGGTCGACCCTCTCTTTGGCGTCGGCGTCGGCGTTGGCGTCGGCGGGTGCCGCGCCCGGCTCGTGGACGGCACTGCCGTGGCGCTCGAAGACGACGACGTCCCGCACGTCGGTCCCGGCCTCGGCGACGGCCGCGTCGACCTTGGCCTTGTGGTCGAGAAACTCCCCGCGGCGGTAGTAGCCGTCGACCGTCACGAGCACGTCGGAGTCGGCGTCGTCGAGACGGTCCGCCAGCGCCGACGCCGAGAAGCCGGCGAAGACGACGGAGTGGACGGCGCCGATGCGGGCACACGCGAGCATCGTCACCGGCAGCGCCGGCACCATCGGCAGGTGTACCGTCACCACGTCGTCCCGGTCGACGCCGAGGTCGCGGAGGGCGGCGGCGGTGGCGTTCACCCGGCGGTAGAGGTCGCGGTAGGTGACCGTCCGCCGGCTGCCGTCCTCGCCCTCCCAGACCAGGGCGGCCTGGTCGCCGCGGTCGTCGAGGTGGCGGTCCACGCAGTTCCGCGAGGCGTTCAGTCGGCCGCCGACGAACCACTCGTAGAACGGCGGGTCGGAGTCGTCGAGCACCGTCTCCCAGCGGCGGTCCCAGTCGAGCAGGTCGGCGTACGTCTCGTAGGCGTCGGGCCACTCCTCCTCGAAGCGGTCGTGGACCGAGCGGTCGGTGCAGTTGGCCTGGCCGACGAACTCGACGGGCGGGCGGACGTACTCCCGGTCGTCCAAGCGAGCCTCGATGTCGCGTGCCATGGTCGCCGCAGGAACGCGGACGACATAAGCCTGAACCGATACGCCGAGCGGGAGCTTTTTACTCGTCGGTCGACAGGTATCGAGCATGGTACGAGCGGACGACGACGACGACGACGGCGAGCGGTTCCCGCCGGGAGAGGACGCCGACGAGGCGGCGGAGTCCTGGCAGTTCGAGCTGGACGAGGTCGACGAGGACGGGATCGTCCAGTCGCAGTCGCGGATCGAGACCGGCGACCCGGAGCCGGAGCACGTCCTCTTCGTCGTCCTGGGGGCGCTGTCGATGGTGCTCGTGTTCGTGCGACTCTGGCTGCTGGCCTGAGACGCCGGCGACGGGAAACAGCTTTCTAACGCGGGGGTGAAACGCCGGACATGATATCGCTCGACGAGGCGGTCACCGCGCGGCTGGAGTCACACGGGGCCCGCTTCGAGGTGCTGGTCGACCCCGACGCCGCCCTCTCGATCAGCCGCGAGGAGTTCGACGGCGACACAGAGGACGTGATTGCCGCCGAGGACGTCTTCGAGGACGCCTCCCGCGGCGACCGTCCCGCCGAGGCCGACCTGGAGGAGGTCTTCGGCACCACCGACCCGCTGGAGATCATTCCCGAGGTGATCCGGCGCGGCGAGATACAGATCACTGCCGAGCAGCGCCGCGAGATGCAACGACAGAAGCACCGCCAGCTGGTTGACACCATCACCCGGAACGCGGTCAACCCGCAGATGGACGACGCCCCCCACCCGCCGGAGCGCATCGAGTCCGCCCTCGAAGAGGCGGGCTTCTCGGTCGACCCGATGGAGCCCGTCGAGGAGCAGGTCGACGACGCACTCGACGTGTTGCGACCGGTCATCCCGATCCGGTTCGACGAGGTGGCCGTCGCCGCCCGCGTCCCGCCGGAGTACGCCGGCAGCGCACAGGCCCAGATACGGGAGTTCGGCGACCTCGAACGCGAGGAGTGGCAGTCCGACGGCTCGTGGATCGGCGTCGTCCGCTTCCCCGCCGGCCTGCAGAACGAGTTCTACGACCTGGTCAACGAGGTCTCCAGTGGCGAGGCCGAGACGCGGATGGTCGAGAGCGAAGACGAGATCGGCACGCGATAGGGCGGGGGACTCGTCGAAGCCCTCAGCGGGTGACGGGTCACGGCAGGCGTGCTGAACACAGGGCGCGAGCGGGAGTCGACTCGTCGTGCCGCACACGGTGCGGGTCGAGCGTACCGTCGGTCGGCACACCGTTCGCGAGCGTCTCCGTGCGGAGGTGACGGAGCCCGGTCGACGGGCGTCAACGTATTGTTCTTCCAGAACGTGGGCCCGTCCGTGGCGAGGGCCGACGACACTCACGAACGTCTCTACCGCCAGTTCGACGTCGAGCGTCGGTACGACGACACGGACGCGTACGACGAACGGTACCCGCCCGACTGGGACGAACGCCGGCGGGCCGTCTACCGTCGTGACGACTACGTCTGCCAGGACTGTGGCGCCCGAGGTGGGCAGGGTGGCAGCTCGGAGCTGCACGCCCATCACCGGACACCGCTCTCCCGTGGGGGCTCCAACGCCCTCGGCAACGTCGTCACGCTCTGCAAGTCGTGTCACAACGACCGCCACGACCACGACATCACCGGCGACGAGCGGTTCCCGGTCCCCTCGCCGCGGCCGGACGACCGGAATCCGATACTCGAGGTGCTGCCGGACTGGGCGGTCGGTGTGGTCGGACTGCTCACCCTGCCGGTGCTCGTGCCGCTCGCGATGGCCGCCCTGGTCGTCGCCACGCTCCCCTGGTCGGGCGCGGTGACGGCCGTCGTCGACTGGAACACGCCGTGGGCGTACGTGGGTGTCCCGGTCGCCGGCGTCTACCTCGGCGCGGCCTACGCCTTTCCGGGGGTCGTCGGTGCCGGCTTCACCACGGTAGGGGTGGCGACGGTAGTGTTCAACGGCTACTGGTCGCTCGACGCCGTGCTGGACGGAGCCGGGGTGGTACTCGTCCCGGGCGTGGTTCTGCTCGCGGTGAGCGCGGTCAGGTGGGTGAGAGAGTAAGTCGGCTCCACACGGGCGTTCGGAGTCTCCTCGACCGGAGCGATACGGCTGCCGATCGGGTGGGGACAGAACTGAAGTCACCGGCGACCGATCGTTCCCTCACGGACTGAGCGAGTGTGGCGGGAGACGACACCGCGACGCGGAGCGTCTGGCAGCCGGTCGCGCCGCCGGTCGACCCACCGGGCAGTCCGCTCGTCTGGCTACTCCTCGCGTACCTCTACTACTACTTCGCGGTGGAGTTCGGTGTCGTCGTCGAGGCGGCACTGCTGGCAGTGCCGCTGTACGTCCTTCTCGGCCGGTATCTGGCCGGCTACGCGGAGACCCGACTCCAGAACGAGAGTCTCCCCGCCAGCGAGCGGACGCTGGTCGCGGGCACCGCCGGCGCAGTGGTGCTGCTGTCGGTCGGCACGGCGGGCGTATACGTGCTCGACTTCCGGGGGCTGGGTGCGGAACTCCCGTCGGCAGCTCTCTCGGCGGCGACGACGACACTGGGTCTCGGGACGCTGTGCTGTTGGGTCTGCTTCGACGGACTCCTCGCCCGGGACTGGATGTACAACGAGGGCGTCGAGCGGCCCCTCGCCTGGGAGTACGCGGCCGTCCTGCCGTTGTTCGAGTTCGCGCTGCTCTCACAGGTGCCCGCCCTGAGGGCCGGACCGACGCTGCTGGCCCTGCCGCTGTTCGGGAGCCTCGTCGCGGGCCGGTATCTCGTCGGTCGGACCGACGTCGGGGCCCTCCCCACGGGGACATCGATCCTCGACGGCTTCGAGCCCGACGACGTCCCGTTCGAGACGCCCGGCGACGGCGACGGACGGCGCGTACTGAGGCGCCTGGCCGACTCGTGGGCCGTCACCGACGACGTTGCGGTCGCCCCGGCGGCCGGAGTGGCCACGGAGCGGGTCCGAGTGGACCGCGACCGGCGGTTCGAGACGAGCGAGCGCACGGTGACGCGGGAGGAGCCGAACCACGGCTTCGGGGACGGCGGACTCCGGGCGGCATACGACGTGCCGGACGCGAGTGACGGCGACGCGGTCGTCCCGGAGCGACACAGACGCTCGCAGATCGCGTTCCCGAAGGCCGACACGGAACGGACGGAACTGTGTGCGGACTGCGAGGGAACGGGAACCGAAGCGTGTGGCTGTGGTGACGGGCTGGTGACGTGCACGAACTGTCGCGGGAACGGGCTCAATCGCGCGGCGCCGACGGTCTGTTCGCGGTGTGGGGGATCGGGAGAGCACGTCTGTCACACGTGTGATGGGAGCGGACAGGTCGCCTGTGACCGGTGTGACGGATACGCGACGGTCCGCAAACTGGACGTCGTTCGGCGGTACTACACGCCGGTCACCGAACGGCGAGCGGCGACGGAGTGGGCGCCCGAGAGTCTCGTCACGGCGGCCGACGGGCGGGCTCCGGCAGCGTCGGACGGCCCCGACAGTGGAGCGGTGGCCGACGGCGGTGCCGACGTCGAGTACGACAGCGAAACGCGAACGGTGACGGTGACTGCCGTCCGCTACGAGTACGACGGCGTGGAATACGTCTGTCTCGCCACCGACGACGGAACGGTCGTCGCACCGTCGGCGCCACGGAGCCGCGTCCGCCGAGCGCTTCCCGCGCTCGTACTCGTCGTCGTCACCGGCGCGGGCGTCGCCCTCGGAACCCTCACCGGGTGGTTCTGAGGCGTCGTTCCGGGCTCGATCGCGCCCGACCGCCGCCGAGAGAGGTCCATTACGGGACGGGCATCGGGACGTCTCGAGCGGCCGGAGCATGCGTGAGGACGGCGCGGAGCGGTGGGGGACGACTGGTACTCCGACGAGGAGTCCCGACGGACCCGAGCGCAGCTACCCCCGCCAGAAGCCGAGGTAGAGGCCGCCGGCGAAGCCGCCCGTCACAGCGGCCGCCGAGACGGTCGGGGCGACCCACCCGTCCGACACCTCGGCGGCGGTCTCGCCGGCGTCGAGCAGACCGCCTGAAAGGGCGTCCCACCGGACGCTCATGTACCCCTTCTTTTCGAGGAAGGCAAAGAGTGCGAGTTCGAGCCCGACGATGAAGGCGAGGACCTTCGCGACCTTCTTCGCGAAGTAGCCGACGAGCCCGCCGATGACCGCGCCCGTGCCGAGCTGTAGACCGAGCGTCTGCGGGTCGATCTGGAGGAGCATACCTTTCTCCTGCACGCGAGAGGCTATGACCTTTGGGGGCGACCGCTAGAGTGAAACGACCGGCGTGCGGGGGATTGAAGAGCGTCCCGCGCCAACGCCGCAGCATGCAGGAGCGACCAACCGAGGTGGCGGACCGGCGCGGCTAGCGTCCGCCGGGGGAGACCCCGATGAGTCGCCGCGAGACGGTCGACAACGGCCCCGCC
>PXSK01000007.1 GCA_003022865.1 Halobacteriales archaeon SW_5_70_135
CCGCTCCGGGGTGGCCTCGTCGTGCGTCACCTCGAAGCTGACGTCCGTGCGTCGCAGCATGGGGTTCTCCTCCTCGGAGACGATGTCGATGTCCATGGTATCGGAACCACCGACGACGCGGGCAAAAGGATTTCGAAGCGCCCGGACTCGGGCGAGTCACTCCCGGGCGCGCTCCGGAAACGCCGTCGGGTCCTCGCCGACCTTGCCGCCGACGGCGTCACCGTCGCCGGGTCGTGCCAGTCGGCCGGCCACTCGTGGCCCGCCTCGGGGTCGATCTCGTCGTCGCCAGTCGGCGTCGTGGCCCGTCGTCTCCCGGCCGTCCGGCGTGCGGTAGACGCGTCCGTGGACCCGGACGACCGCGTCGATCCGCACGTCCGGGCCGGTGCCGTCGCGGACCGCCTCGCGACCGGCCGCGAGGTAGTCCGCCCCCGACTCGACCCGGGCGAACGACGGCGCCAGCCCGCCGCTCTCGGGACGTTCGAGCAGCCGCCAGTCGTCCTCGCTCGTCGGTCGTACCGACGACGACGGTGCCGGCGTGGTCCTCGTAGACCGCGTGGTGACTCCGTTCACCTCCGGCTCCCGCTCGACGTGCTCGACCTCGGTCCCGCGCAGCGACGTCGGGTCGATGAGCGTCTCCACGACCGTCCGTCGCCGCTGCGGGCGAAAAAGTCGACGGTCCGGCTCTCAGAACGGCGCCTCGGGGGTGTCGTCGGTCGAGCGTCCGTCTCCCCGTCCGCGTTCGTGTTCGTGTCCGTGTCCGTGTCCGCCCCCCCGTCCGCCGGCGCCGCCCTCACAGCCACAGCCGGCCCCGAACAGCACCGCGTCGACGGTGGGGAGCCGCTCGACGAGCGTCGCCCGCACGGCGGCCCGCTCCCCTGGCGCCAGCCCGCCCGAACAGCCACAGCCGAAGGAGAGTGCGACCCGGCCGGTGTCGGGGTCGGCGGCCTCGACCGTCGCCTGTCGGACGAGTCCGTCCGGGAGTTCGGACCCCAGATGGTCGAGCACGCGGTCGTGCAGCGATCCCGTCGCGTCGGCGCGGGCGGCGTCGGACGACATGACTGTGTGAACGACGCCCACAGTTGAATAGCTGGCGGTCGTCACCACTCCGGCAGCGCTCGGGGGCCGTGGAAGTGTCTGAGCACGCCGAGGAAGGTGACGACATCGAGCAGTGCGACGCCGCCGTCGACGTGGAACACCCAGCTCGTGCCGACGTTGACCATCAGCCAGCCGGCGGCGACGGGCCTTCGCTCGTGGACCCCCTTTTCTTGACGTCGCCGGGTGCATTGGCCTACCGCGAGCCGACCGTGTAGGAGCGAGAGCGTCGGGCGTCGCGCCTGTTCCCGTCACCGTAGCGAACTTGCGGCGCCGGTCCCGAGCGACGAGTGTGACCGACGAGCCGCTCCGTGACGTCCGCGTGACCGACACCGCGGCCGAGAAGAGCGGTCGCTACCTGACGCCGGGACAGCTCCGGACCGTCCTTCGAAAGGGCGAGGGCTACGTCGTCCGGAAGTCCTCGCCCGGTCACGACGGCCTCTACGACGACGACCGGTTCATCCTCCGCGGGGAGTTCTTCGACACGCCGCTCGACGTCGTCTTCGTCGTCGAGGCGGACCACGTCGTCGTCGTCACGCAGATGTCCCAGCACGCCCGGAGCCTGCGGGGACGGTTCTACGAGCGCGTCGGCACCGTCGCCGCCGACGCCGTGGCCGCCGTGACGGAGCCGTAATCGAGCCGACCCCTCGGTCGCCCGCCGTCGGCTCTGGACCGCTCTCCGGTGTCGACTCGCTTCGGGGCGGAGAGGGTCGCCGCCACGGCAGGGTTCATTCGTCTCCGGCGCCGCGATCGGGTAATGAGCCGACGGTCGTCGGACGGCGTCACGGTCCGGACGCCGGTGCCCGGAGACGAGACGCCGCTGCACGACCTGACCACGGGTCACTTCGCCGGCGACACCGACTACACTGTCGACCTCGGTCTCGATGACCCGAGAACACACGTCCGGGTGGCCGAGCGCGACGGCCGCCCGGTCGGGTCGATGGCGCTGTCGGTTCACGACGACCGGACGGCACTCCGCGAGGAGCTGTGTCTCGTCGACACGGTCGAGCCGGTCGCGGCGGTCGACCGGTACGGACTGCTGGAGACGGGCTACGTCCGCCGCGACCACACCGGCGAGGGGATCGGCGCCCGGCTGCTGGAGCGACTCCACGTCGTCGGCCGCCGCGAGGGGGTCGACGCCTACGTCGTCGACGCCTGGTTCCACGGCGGCCCGGACTCCCCGGAGCGACTGTTCGACGACCACGGCTACGCCGTCGTCCACCGGCACTCGATCGCCGGCCACGCCGACGGCGTCTGCTCGAAGTGTGGGCCGGACTGCGTCTGCGAGGCCGCACTCGTCGTCCGGGACGACCGCGACGACGCCGAAGACCAGTGAACGCGGCGGCGGTCGCGCCGACCTCGCTGCCGGTGACGCCGCCGTTTTCTGCGTCCGGTCCCCCGGATCGGACGTGCGACCGACGGCCCACGTTCACCTGCTCTCGGCGGACCGGAACGCGCTGCTCGACGTCGTCGAGCGAGCGGAGACGACCTTTCTGGAGTTCGGCGTCGCGCCCGAGCGGCGGACGACGGCGGTCGACCCGGAGACCGCCCGGCAGTACGCGACCGCCGACCCGGCGACGACCGACGGCGCGTGGCTGCCGTACCTCTCGACGGCGACCGTCGACGCCGCCGCCGAGGACGGTGCCGACCTGCACCACGCCGGGATCACCGGAATGACCGTCGTCGGCCGACTGCTCCGCGAGGAGGTCGAGGGCCACCCCGCCGTCTACCTCCAGTCCGACGACCGCAGTGCGGGCGTCCGGACCGGCTACGCCGTCTACCGCTACGCCGGCCCCGTCCGCGGCTACGAGTGTCTCCACCGCCAGGACGACGCCGCGCTCTGACCGTCGGCCGCGCACGGCCCGTGACCGCCTCTGTCGCTCGTCTCTCGCCCGTGGCGCTCGTCTCTCGCCCGTGGCGCTCGCCTCTCACCCGTGGCGCTCGCCTCGCGGCTCGCGGCCGCCATCACCGACCTCGAGACGCCGGAGTCTTGGGCCGCGACCCGGAACGCAGGACATGGACACGGACACGATCGAGACGGTCTTCGTCGCCGGCGCGAGCGGTGACACAGGCCGACACCTCCTGCGGCTGCTCGACCGGCGCGTGCCGACGGTGCGGGCGCTCACCCGCTCGGCGGAGCGAACGTCCGAACTGCGGTCGCTCGGCGCGGACGAGGTGGTCGTCGACGACCTCCTCGACCCGGACGAGGACGACCTCGCCGGCGCCCTGGCAGACACGGACGTAGTGTTGAGCGCCGTCGGGTCGGACGCGACCGACGTCCTCGGGTCCGGCCCGTACGTCGACGGCGAGGGGACCGTCGCCCTGCTGGAGGCCGCGGTCGACGCCGGCGTCGCGGCCTTCGTCATGGAGTCGGCGATCGGCGTCGGCGACGAGCCGGCCAGCCGACTCGCGACGGCGTTCGACGTCGCCATCCGGCCGCTCCAGGCCGCGAAGGCCACCGCCGAGGCGGCGATCCGCGACGCAAACGTCCGGCACACGGTCCTCCGACCCGGCGTGCTCACGAACGGCCCCCGGACGGACACGACCAGCGTCGCCGAGCCGGGGGCGAAACTCTGGGGGGCCGTCTCCCGGGCGGACGTGGCGCGGCTGATGGCCGCGGCACCGGTCACCGACGCCGCGGCCGACCGCACCTTCGAGGTCGTGAGCGAGCCGGCCTTCCCCGGCCGGTCGCTGTCGGTCGACTGGCGACTCCCCGGCCGGGACGACGCCGACGTGCCCGTGCGGACGGAGTGAGCGGGAAGGGTGATCGGTCGCCCCGTCGACGGTCTCCTCTGTCGACCGCCGGGGCGCGAGGACGGACCGCGGAAGCGACGCCCGTACGACGTCGGTTCGCGGAGCGGACGACGCGTCCGCGAGGCGGCTCGGTCGTCGGCTCGCGTTGCTCGGTCGCCGGCTCGTGTCGCCCGACCGACGGTCGTCTTCGCCCGGTGGCCGTACAGCGTGTAGACGGCTATCAGGTCGACGGTGGCGGCACACAGCCGGCACTCGAAACGGAAGCTACCGGCGGTGCACACCCCCGCCAGCAGGCGAGGGGTAGTCCCCGGGTCCGTCGGCCGAGGTGCGGAACCGCGTGCTCCGGGCGTGGGAGTCAGCCGTCGACGCCGAGCAGGTCGCGTGCGGTTCCGTGGTCACCCTCCAGGCGATTGAGCAGCTCGCGTGCACGCTCCCGTGTCTCGTCGTCCGCGTGGACGGTTTGGATAGTTTAATATCAAACTATCTGTGGACCCAGTGTAGTTTCTTAATTTTTACTTGGCATAATTTGTCGAATAGAGACTCCGACCAATACCGCCGAAATAATTGATATGAAAATACCTACACTAATTTGGAGCTGCGTGTTCGTGGTACTGAACTCAAGCATACCGGACGAATACAAGGTAAACAATACAACAGCGATAAGCACAGCACCCACTACGTCAGGACGCTCTTTTTTGACTCCGTAGACCGCAATCCAAAACAAACCGAACGCTACTACAAACAATACAATAAATCCAGCCCAAGCAATAGCCGCAAACCCCCCTCCGTTAATCGCGTTATCGAGTGCTAATCCCGCCATTCCCAGTATATAAAAGCTGACAAAAGCAAGTAAGACAGACGGTATATTTGACAGCGTATTGTAATTCATATTCTGTATCGGATGGTCGTAGCTTAAATATTTCCTTGTTCTTTTAGCGTTAGACACTGCGAAGTCCGGGGATCGACCCCTATCAATACTGTCGGGTTGCCGCCGTGCGGCGTGATTTAACGGTCGTTTATTTGTGCTATATCTATCTTGTCATATCAAACGTTCCAACGTTCATATCAAGAAACTACTTGGAATAGACACACATGTGGAAACAATGGTCGCCTCGTCCGATTCGTGGGGTCGAACAGTGTCACCGTGCCGCCGTCGTTGTGGACGTGCCGGAGGCCGGGTCTTCCCCATTCCGAAGGGGCGATCTTACGGGACTGTGCGCCGTCGTGAGTGATCGGTTCCGCGTTCGTTTTCCATCATGTGTGTCGCTGTCACACACAGGGTGCTGAGGACCACGTATTGATGGCTTTCTACCTTAAATGATTATCTAACTATATGATACGACAGGGGGAGGGGTTTCAAACGCCCCGGCTACGCGTTTCCGCTTCGCGGGGGTCGCGGCCGTAAGCGTTCAGGACACGTTGCCCGAGGCGTTCAGCCCGTTCTCGGAGGTCGTCGTTCGACAGTTCGCCTTGGTGGGCGGCGCGGCGTCAGCCGTCGTCGAGACCGGAGTCCTCGGCCGGGTGAGTTCCTCCACGCTACTCCCTCGCTTGCGCTCGCCCGTTGAGGGAGGCCTCAGAGGGAATTTTCGCGGAGACGCGGACACGCTCGTGATCGCTCAGTCCTCGAGCCCCAGCAACTCGTGGGCACGCTCGTGGTCGCCGCCGAGTCGGGCGAACAGTTCCCGGGCACGCTTGCGGGACTCGCGGTTGATGCGAACGTGGACCATCCCCTCGCCGGGCTGGCCGTAGACGACGCTCGCACCGTCGGGCGCGGCCAGGACCGCCGGCAGGGTCAGCAGGTCCTCCTCGCCGTCGACGGCGAGTGTCGTCGGCTCGTCGCCCGTCGGTGGGGCCGCGCTCGGTGAGGCCGTCGACGACCGACAGGTGTGGCCGGCGGTCGGCCTCGACGAGGTGGTAGCTGACGATGTCGCCGACGGCCACCAGCGGCTCGCCGGCGACCGAGAGCAGCTCGTCGGTGTCCATGAGGACGGGCCCGAGCGGGTGCTTGAACGCCTCGCGGTCGTCCGGCGGCAGCCGCAACAGCACCGTCTCCGAGCGGTCGTGGTCGCCAGGATCGGAGTCGGCGTCAGGGTCGCTCATCGCACCTTCAGCGCGTACTTGCCGGGCTCGGTGACTTCCATCTCCTCCGCGATGGCGCTCTCGACGGGGTGAGCGACCCAGACGTAGCCGGCCCAGTCCTCGGTGAGCGAGGAGGAGCCACAGCTGGGACAGGTCTCGGCGTTCGGCTCGACGACGAAGTGACACTCCCGGCAGGCGAGTCGGTCACCCGCCATCAGTCGACCTCTGCGCCGGCCTCGGCGGCGCGCTGCTCGCGGTCCTCTCGGAGCCAGCCGTGCTTGCCCAGCCCCGGCTGCTTCGCCGTCAGCCCGATCTTCGAGTCCCGCGGGTTGCGCTCGTCGATGCTTTTCGTGACGATGCGCGCCCGCACCGCGTCCTCGACGGCGAGCGTGCGGTTCGTGTCCCGCGAGGCGAGCATCTGGTTCTCGCCGTCGAAGGCGAGATACTCGTCGGAGATCTGCGAGACGTGCAACAGCCCGTCGACGGGACCGATGCCGACGAAGGCGCCGAAGTCGACCACCTCGACGACGGTGCCGTCGACGACCTCCTGCATCTGCGGGTCGAAGGTGACGGCGTCGAACTCGGCCTCGTAGTAGACCCCCGGCCGGTTCGGGAGGACGGCGCCCTCGCCGACGTCGTGGACGTCGACGACGCTGACGACGCTGCCGACCTCCTCGTCCATGCGGCCTTCGAGCTTCTCCTGGAGCAGCCGCTTGACGAGCCCCTCGTCCACGTCGGCCAGCTCCCGCGGCGGTACCTCCACGGTGTCCTTCAGTCTCACGCGCTTGTACATGTCATCGAGTGACCGCCAGTTTGCGTTCCCCCCTTAAACATATTGTCGGAACGTCCCGCTCGTGCAGCCGCCGCCGCAGTTCGGCGTCGACCGTTACCACGTAGTCGGCCCGCCCGGTGGCCGCCAGCGACACGAGCGCGTCGTCGGCGTATTCCGGCTCGGCCTCGACCCGCGTCGTCCGCGTCGCGAGGCCGCGGCCGACGCTCGCCGCGGTGGCCGCCTCGCCGCTCCCCTCGGCGGCCAGCGACGACAGCTCCGCGACGACGCTCTCGGGCACCACGAGCCGGGCGCCGGGCAGGAGCCGGTCGAGCTCCTCGAACAGCCATACGTCGTGCTCGACGGGCGCCATCAGCGCGCTCGTGTCGAGCGCGACGACCGGCCCAGCTCGCTCTCCGCTCGACTCCCCGTCGGTCCGGTCGACGGCGGACGCGTCGGTCTCGCCGTCCGGGGGCGCCATCAGCCGTCGAGCGTGCCGACGCCGATCAGCCGCCAGCGCGCCCCGACCCGGCGATTGATGGCGATCTTCGCGCCCTCCTTGGCGCAGACGGGCCGCTTGAGCCGCACCTCGGCCTCGTCGCCGCGGGCGCTGGTGACGGAGCCGACCGTCTTCGCGGTGCCGACGATCATCATCAGCGGCTCGCCCGTCGAGACCGGTTCGACGGCGGTCGCCTCCTCGCTCTCGGCGCCGACGACGCGGTCGAGCAGGTCGACGTCCATCGTGAACGACTCCCAGGTCGGCGGCAGCGTGCCGGGCGGGCCGGCGAGCTGTCCCGCCAGGCCGTCACCCTTCGTCAGCGCGGGGTCGAGCCCGGTGCCCACGCCGAGCAGCCCGCCCGGCGACACCTCCTCGACGGTCTCGCCGCCGGCCTGTAGCGACCTGACGGCGGTCTCGATCGGCTCGTGACTCGTCCGACCGCCGGTCTCGACCTCGCGGCCGGGTTTCACCCGGACCTCGTCGCCGACGGTGAGTCGCCCCTGGCGGAGACTGCCGCCGAGCACGCCGCCGAGCAGGTCCTCGAAGCCCGTCCCCGGACGGTTGATGTCGAACGAGCGGGCGACCTGCATCTCGGCGGCGGCGTCGGAGTCGCGCTCCGGCGTGGGGATCTCAGCCTGGAGCGCCTCGATCAGCAGGTCGACGTTCACCCCGCGCTGGGCGCTGATCGGGACGACGGGCGCGCCCTCGGCGACGGTCCCCTCGACGAACTCCCCGATGGCCTCGTAGTTCTCGCGGGCCTCGTCGCGGTCGACGAGGTCGATCTTGTTCTGGGCGACGACGATGTTGTCGATACCGACGATGTCCAGCGCCATCAGATGTTCGCGGGTCTGTGGCTGTGGCACCGGCTCGGAGGCGCTGACCACGAGGACGGCGCCGTCCATGATCGAGGCGCCCGAGAGCATCGTCGCCATCAGCGTCTCGTGTCCCGGAGCGTCGACGAAGGAGACGGTTCGGAGCGGCTCGGTCTCGACGTCGTGCTCCTCGCAGCGGTCGTCGACGGTGAACCGCCCGGGGCCCTCATCCTCACCCTCGGGACACTCGCGGAGGGTGGCGTCGGCGTAGCCCAGACGGATGGAGATTCCACGCTTCATCTCCTCGGAGTGCTGGTCGGTCCACTCGCCGCTGAGCGCCTCCACCAGCGTCGTCTTCCCGTGGTCGACGTGGCCGACGAGCCCGACGTTCACCTCCGGTTGGCGTCTCTCTGGCATTTATCGCTCGTTCTACCTCCGAGCGAGACATAAACTCCCCGGTCCGGCGACGGCGACCCCCCGCCGACCGCTCTCACGGACGATCACGTCACACGCCCCCACGTCACGGACGCACACGGGGACGAGGCGGGAACGGGGCCGGCGAGCGGAGAGCGGTGGCCGACCGTCCGACGGCGTCGCGGGCGTCCTCCGGAGAGCCGGCGAGCGCGTCGCGACCGTTCTCGCCGACGCCGAGGACGACCGACAGTCGTCGCTCTCCGCTCGCTGGCATACGACCGCCCGACGGTGAGTGCGACACCGGCCGACCGCGACGACGAGCACGAGCGGGCGAGCTGACCACGGGAGCGGACCGTTTTTGTCGCCGGTCGCCGTAGCTGTAGTGTGCGCGAGTACGCCTTCGAGCAGGCGCTGTGTGCCCGGCTCGAGCGCCCGGACCGGATCGTCGCCCGGCAGGTCGGCGGCGGCGTCCGGCGGC
>PXSK01000012.1 GCA_003022865.1 Halobacteriales archaeon SW_5_70_135
CCCCGCCGGACAGGTCGGTGACCGGGATCGCGCCCGACTCCAGACGTCGCACGTCGGCATCCATCGTGGATCGGGAGCGGTCGAGTGCTGTTTACCGTTTCGGCATTGGCTCGCGACCCATCGTCGAGTCTCGGCAGGCTCGAGCATCTCACGTCACGGGAACGGTCGATTCAAGCCTCGTCGTCGCCGACGGCGAACCGTGAACGACCGCGTTCGAGCGAAGCCGCCCGCGACCGAGGTCGACCGCTGGCGGGAGGGGGTCGTCCGCGCGGTGCGCTTCGACGAGCACGAGCGCCGCTATACCGTGGTCGTCGAGCCGGCGGACGAGGGCGGCGACAGCGGCCGTGTGGAGGTGACCGTCTCCGAGTCGATCTACGACCTGTTCGTCGGCCGAATCGACGGCGACGACCCCGTCGGCGAGACGGCGTGGGTCCGGTGACGGGACGGCATCGGACGGCTTCGTCTCCGGGCGGGGCGACGTCTCGGGCATGACGCCCGAGGAGCTGTTCGAGCGGCTCGACGGCACCGTCCACGGACACCCAGGTCGGCGAGCGTGGCGTCGACCTGACCGCCGCGCGCGCTCGAAGTCGTCCGCCCCGGGAACGTGGACTTCTGCGGCGGCGAACTCTCTAGCGCCGGGCTGAACGCCCGCCGCCGACGGTTCCACGACCCCGACGACGACGCCTGGTGGCATCTCTCCGCCGGGACGTATCTGCTGGAGTTCAACGGGTCGCTGTCAGGTGAGACGCCCGTGTGGCTGGAACCCCGGAGTGCGACCCTGGAGCGCGGCGGCTCGCACCTCACCGTGACTACGAGCGACCTGCACCGCGTGCCGCTCTCGGTGGACGAGCGGGACTGCGGATCGAGGAGAACGCCCGCGTCTCGGCCGTCTACCCCGTGGAGTAGTGTGGATCCGGAGTAGGTTTCGACATCTGTCCGTGCTGCTCTCGATCTTGTTGGAGCGTCTTACGGAGCCCTCGACACGCTCGACGACTCTCACTCTCGTGCGCCTCGGTCGCTTCGCTCCCTGCGGTGCTTACGTCGTGAGAGGTCGACCGAGCGTGTCTCGCCCTTCGATTCCACCAGGTACGGCTGCGGCAACGAGTGTTCCACACACTTTCCCGCCCGGTCATGGATGTGCTCGACTGGCTCGCAGCGTCGCCGGGCGGCGTTACCGCCCGGCTTCCAGAGGGACACTGTCTCTCGCGGCTCGCCGGCTCAGCGGTCTCACCGCCTCGCATGGCGGCGCGTAGCACCGCCCTCTCCTCGCACGGAGTCGACCGGGCGCGACCTCCGTAGGGCGCGCGAGCAACGCGCGAGGGTCCCGCGAGCGAGTGCAGCGAGCGAGGTACCCCGCAAGGGGTAGGGGCTTTCTGAGCCTACTCAGAGAGACCGAAGGGGCCTGAGACGAGTCAGATATTCCAGAGCCGATCACTCCTCCCGAGACGACTCGGACGCGGGATCGTGCTTGTCGAACCACCCCTCGATAGTTTCCAGCCGGTGGATCGCGCGGTCGGGGTCGCCGACGTCGTGGTGCTCGTCCTGGTAGATCACGAGCTTCGCGTCGACGCCGCGCTTTCGCAGGCTCACGTAGAACTGCTCGGCCTGGGAGGGGGGACAGCGCCAGTCGTTCTCGCCGGCGGTGACGAGCGTGGGCGTCTCGACCCGGTCGACGTCGACGATCCGTAGATGCCGTGCTCGGCGGCGGCCGCGGCGAACTCCCGTCGGGTGACGAGGTAGCCGGTGTTCACGCCGCCCTGTGAGAAGCCGCCGACGAACAGGCGGTCGGGGTCGGCCCAGCCGCGCTCGACGGCGGCGTCGGCGGCCGCCAGCAGGTCCGCCACCTCGACGGTGTTCCAGCGGCCCTTCAGCGTCTCGCAGAACGCCCGGCCGTAGGAGGTCGAGCCGCGGTAGTTGACCTTCCAGACGGTGTAGTCACGGGAGGTGAAGTAGCCGTCCATGAACCGAAAGCCCGGCTCGTCGGAGGCCATCGGCCCGCCGTGGACCCACAGCAGGTGTCTGCCCGCCTCGCCCTCCCCGGGCTCGAAGTCGGGCGGCCGGTAGGCGATCACCTCTACGTCGGCGGGCTCGTCGCCGTCCGGGCCGGACGACTCGACGGTGAGCCGCTCGCAGACCGGTTGCTCGTACTCCGCGAGCAGGTCGTCGTTCGCCCGCGACAGCCGCCGCCGGGGGTCGGTCTCGCCGCCGCGTTCGTCGGGAACGACGGGCGCAGCGTCCAGGTCGGCGGCGTCGAGCGCGAACACGTCCGCGCCGTCCCGCGGCCGGGAGAGCACCATCGCGAGCGTGGCGCCGTCAGCCGAGCAGTCCGCGGCGGTGATCCCCTCGTAGTCGCCCTGTGCGGCGGGCAGCCGCTCCGGCTCGCCGTCGACGTGCAGGCGGGCGAGTCGGGTGCGGCCCTCGTCGGCGACGGCGGCCACGAGCGTCTCGTCGTCGAGCCAGCGCGGCGCGGTCGCGTACGACAGCGTGCGGTCGAGCGCCGCCGAGACGGACTCGTACGCGACGCCCGGCCCGTCGGCCTCGCGGTCAGGATATGTGACGAACGCCTCCGTCGGGCGGTACCAGTTCTCCGGGTAGTCGGCGGTGAACACCAGCCGCGCTCCGTCGGGACTCCAGGCGAGCGAGCCGACCGACAGCGTGCCGTCGGTCAGTCGTCGCCGGTCGCTCCCGTCCGGCGCGACCGTGTACACGTCGCTGGCGTAGGTGTCGTCCGGTCGGGCGTCGTTGCCCTCGGCGTCGGGGTCGTAACCGCGGAAGGCGATCCGCTCCGGCCCCCAGGCGGGCGACAGCGACGAGCCGACACCCGGCGGGAAGCCCGTCGCGTCCAGGCGCTCCCGCTCGCGGGTCTCGACGTCGACGACGAACAGGTACGAGCGCACCTCGTCCAGCCAGCCCCGACCGTCGAACTTGTGCTGCAGGCGCTCGATCTCGACCGGACCGCCGTCCTCCAAGTCGTCGAGGTACTCTCGCTGCTCGCCGGTCGGGTCGCGGGCGGCGACGACCAGCCGCTCGCCGTCCGGTCCCCAGTCGAACCCCGAGACGCCCTCGTCGAGGTCGGTCACCTGCCGGGCGTCGCCGCCCAGGTCGAGGTCGTACACCCACACCTGCCGTTTCGGCTCGTCGTCGCTGCCGTCGGTCGCTCCGTCCTCGTCGGCTTCCCCTTCGTCGGTCCCGTCGTCGGCAGCGTTCTCGTCCTCGTCCTCACTCTCGCTCTCGCTCTCGCTCTCGCGGCCGACCCGCATCGCCACGTCCTCCTCGCGGACCATCGCCACGGCCAGGCGGTCGCCCGAGGGCGACCACGTCGGCGAGCCGGCGTCGGAGACACGAGTCAGTCGGTGCGGGTCACGATGCCCGTCGGTGGGCGCGACGAACACGGATTTGCGGCGCTCGTCCTCGTCGGGGTCGGACTCGCTCGCGACGTAGGCGACCCGGTCGCCGGACGGCGACACGGCGGGGTCGCCCAGTCGGGTGTGGTCGTAGAGGGCCTCGGTCGGAAGCGCGTCGGAGTCGCTCATGTACCCGCCCGCGGTGGCGGGCACTTAGCCGCTCGGGTGGCGGTAGTCGCCCGCCACGGGACACGGCGGGGTCGTCGGCACGGCGAGACTCGACGCCGAACGACTCGTCGGCGTCCGGCGAGCGGGAAAGCATATACCGCGTCGCCCTCGTACGGTGACACGAACGGTGGAATGAACGCGGGCGTCCGGCAGAAAGGCGGCGTGCTCGCGGGTGGGGTACTGAGCGTGCTCGGCGCGTGGCTGCCCTCCGTCTCGAAGCTCCCGGTTCGCCACACGCCCGACGGAGAACCGGTCGTGACGAGCGAGTGGATCCCTGGACTGGTCCCCGGCTTCCAGGGTGTGGACTCCGTCGTGGTCGCCGCAGTAACCGTCGCGGCCGTCGCCGTCCTGATCGACACCGACCGCGAGGTAGCCGACTGGGTCGTCGTCGCGGCCTCGCTGCTGGTGCTCCTCGTCGGCACACGGAGCACGCTACGCTACCTCGCCGTCGACCGCTACGCCCTCGATACTGGCGCGTACCTCGCCGTGATCGGCGGCGCAGTCATGCTGATCTGGTCGGTCGTCCGACCGCTGGAGCGGGTGCGTAGACGCGACGGCGACCGGCCGCGAGCGACCAGGTCGACCGCCGGCGGCGACGGCGGCAGCGTCGGGCGGTCGGAGTAGGCGGCTCCTCGAACGACTCGCGCTCGGCCGGCAGGTCGAAGGCGAAGGGTGTGCCGGTGAACGCCGGCAGGTCGTCGGGCACGCGGGCGGTGACGAGAATCGGTTCGTCGAGAGGCGTCGTCGCGGGCGGAGAGACAGGTGTCAGGCGCACGGCGACGGCGCGGGTACGGCGGCACGTCGAAACCGCCGTGTTTTCGATGCCGCGGGGAGTACGGCCGGCGATAGCGACGACTCGGGCGGAACTGTTCGCGGCGCTCTCCCGGTCGCGGCGAGCCCTCGTCGCGCTCGCCGTTGACGGTCTGCCGCTGGTGCTCGCTCACACCGTCGTCCCCTACTGGAGCACCCGGTACGGCTCGTATCTGGTCGCCTTCTCCGTCCGGACGGCGTGGTTCGTCCCGGTGATCGCCGGCCTGCTCGACGGTCCGCTCGACGCCGAGGCCACCGAGAGCGGGTAGGCGCCGCTCCGGGTCGAGATCAGTCCCGGTCGGACCACCGCTCGGCGACCGTCCCGTTCCCGCGGGGGTTCCACGTCGGGTCGTCGACGTCGGCCAGCCTGACCAGCCGCGACCCGTTGACGAAGTACGTCGTCGCGGTCGGTTTCTCGGCGGCCGACGGTCGGTCGTTCGCACAGGCCTCGAAGGACACCTGCCCCTCCGTGTGGACGACGTAGCCCGTCTCCGTCCGGCGGACGACCTCCGAGCGGGTCACGGAGACGCCCATCGACTCCTTCTCCGGGCCGACGTTTTCGTTCCACAGCGTCGCCTCCTCGTAGTCGGCCACGAACTCGACGGCTGCCTGCCGGTCGAGCGTCTCCGGCCGGTCCGGCAGGGAATGCTCCGAGAGCGTGCCGTTCGGCTCGCACGAGGGTCCGATGGGATCCTCGGTCGCGGTCGTCGCGGGCGCCGCCGGCCCCGACGAGGTCGCGCCACAACCCGCGAGCAGCAGGCAGGCGACGAGCACCACCGTCGGGACGACGCAACGACCCATACCGGACCGCCGGCCCGTCTCGAGCATAAACGTTGCCGGGAGTGAAAGAGTCGATTCAGTCTCCCGGGACCCGGAAGCCTTTCCTCCGCCGGCGCCGGGGTAGGGGCTGTGTCGGACCCACCTGACCGAGCGTCGGACGGTCGGCGAGTACGGGCGGACGGCGGCACCGGCGTCGACCACCTCGCGGTCGTCGGCGCGGGCACGATGGGCAGCGGCATCGCACAGCTCGCGCTCCAGCAGGGCCTCCGGGTGACGCTGCGGGACGTCGAGGACGGCCTCGTTCGTGAGGGCCACATGACGGTCGAGAAAGGACTCGAATCCGCCGAGACCGGCGGCTACGTCGACGACGCCGGCGCGTTGCTCGACCGCCTGGAGACGACGACCGAGGTGGCGGCCCTGGCGGACGCGGACGCCGCAGTCGAGGCCGTCGTCGAGGACCTCGACGTGAAGAAGCAAGTGTTTCGGGACCTGGAGACGACGCTCGGCGACGACGCCCTACTATGTACGAACACCTCGTCGCTGTCGGTGACGGAGATCGCCAGCGCCGTGGGAGACCCCGAGCGCGTCGTCGGCACGCACTTCTTCAACCCGCCGGTGAAGATGCGCCTGCTGGAGATCGTCCGCGGGCACCGCACCAGCGAGCGTACCGTGGCGCGGGCGGAAGCGCTCGGCGACGCACTCGACCGCGAGACGGTGCTCGTCGAGGACGTCCCCGGCTTCGCCACCTCGCGGCTGGGCGTCGCGCTGGGCATGGAGGCCGCCCGGATGGTCCAGGAGGGCGTCGCTTCCGCGGAGGACATCGACACCGCGATGCGGCTGGGCTACAACTTCCCGATGGGGCCGCTCGAGTTGGGCGACCAGGTGGGCTGGGACGTCCGCGTCGACGTCGGCGAGTACCTCGCCGAGGAGCTCGGCCGCGAGGTGTACCGCCCGCCACAGAACGTCAAGCGGATGGTCCGCGCCGGCGACTACGGCCGCAAGACCGGCCGCGGGTTCTACGGGTACGACGACGGCGACGGGAACGACCGGGGGAACGACGATGAGTGACGACGGTGACGGCGCGAGCGACCGGGACGACCCCGCCGTTCCGGTCGCCGGCGACCCCGCCGTCGACGTCGAGACCGCCGCGGCGGACAACGGGACCGTCCGCGCGGACCGCGAGGGCGACGTCGTCCGGGTGACGATCGACCGCCCCGACGCCCGCAACGCGATGAACGCCCAGGTGCGCCGCGAGCTGAAGGACACCCTCGCCACAGTGGAGGACTCCGACGCCCGCGTGGTCGTGCTCACCGGCTCCGAGGCGTCGGGAGCCTTCGTCGCCGGTGCGGACGTCACCGAGATCCGCGACCGCACCGCGGTCCAGCAGCGCTGCGCGGGCGGTCGCCCTCGCGTCTACGAGGCCGTCGACGACCTCCGCCAGCCCGTCATCGCGCGGATCAACGGTCACGCCCTCGGCGGCGGCTGCGAGCTCGCGCTCGCCTGTGACGTGCGCGTCGCCCGCGAGGGCTCCGCGATCGGCCAGCCCGAGATCACGCTCGGGCTCATTCCAGGTGGCGGCGCCACACAGCGACTCCCGCGGCTGGTCGGCGAGGGCCAGGCGATGCGGCTGGTCCTCTCCGGGGAGCCAGTCGACGCCGCGGAGGCCGAGGAGATCGGGCTGGTCGAGAGCGCACACCCCGCCGACGAGTTCGACGACGCCGTCGACGACCTGGCGGCGACGATCGCCTCTCGCGGGCCGCTCGCCCTGGAGTTCGCGAAGACCGCCGTGAAGGCCGGCTCGCGGACGGACCTCGAAGCGGGCAT
>PXSK01000013.1:0-28185 GCA_003022865.1 Halobacteriales archaeon SW_5_70_135
GGGGAAGACACCGAGAACGTAGCCACCCGGCAGGACACCGGCTATGGCTGCCATTACTTGCCGGCGGGAGGGACGGACGCCGTCGGTCACTTTCCTTGGGAGAACGTCGGTTCCAGATTTTTTTAGGCTTTCGGGAGGTGGTCGGACTAGATACTCAGGTTCTGCGTTCTCCCCTCACCGTTGCACCACCGGACGAAGTGGTTCGGACGGTGTTCGTGCGCCTGCGAGTGCTCTCTGTAGCGTCGGTACTCCGTTCTCGCAGGTACAGGCCGAGCGCTCCTTCGGGAGTCGTGGTCGTGGTCGTGAGGTCTCGGGTCGGTTCGGGCATTTCTCTCCGAAGCCCGTGATCGCATGAGGGAGCGCCGAAGGATGGCCGCAATCACGGTTCGAACTCGTGCCGGCCCATCACCCACGACGAACAGTCCCTGGGTCGTGGGTGTACGAGCGGTCGACCCCGAGCAGACGGCGAGCGAGCGCGGCGAGCAGTTCCGTCACCTGCAGTCGGTTCACTTCACCCCTCCTCGGTCGCGACCTCGTCGGCCACGTCTCCCGATGCCGGTGCGGACGCGGACGCAGACACGGGCGCCGACGACCCGACAGCCTGACGATCCGGCAGTCGGCGGCCGACGACGGCGACGGCGACGACGACCGAGACCGAGACCGAGACTCGCGCCCGTTCCGGGTTCGGATCGCCCACATTGATATGACTCCGCGTGTCCTCCGGTGACAGGATGGCACGAGGCGGTGTCCCCCGGCGACGGCCGACCGCGGGCGTCCGTGAGCCGGGCGTCCGCGAGGCCGCGGCTGCGGGGTCGAGCGCGGGGCGCGAGCGATGACGGCGGCGTCACGGACGCTGGCGGTGACCTGTGGACTGCCGGGCGTCGGCAAGACGACCGTCGCCGAGGCGGTCGCCGACCGGATCGACGGCGTGCTCTACCGGACCGACGTGGTCCGCAAGGAACTGCTCTCCGAGCCGGAGTACACCCCCGAGGAGACCCGACGGGTGTACGAGGGGCTGCTCGCCCGCGGCCGGCACACCGTCGAGGGGGGACGGAACGTCGTCCTCGACGGCACCTTCTCCGAGCGACAGTACCGCGAGATGGCGCGGCAGACGGCGGCCGATGCCGACGTCACTGTCGACTTCCGGCTGGTGAAGGTGGAGTGTGCGGAGCCGGTCGTCCGTGACCGCATCCGTGCCCGTACCGACGACGAGAGCGACGCCGACTTCGACGTCTATCTGCTGCACAAGGACTCCTTCGACCCCGTCGAGTGCGAGCACGTCATCGTCGACAACTCCGACGGGCTCGAGAGCACCCGGCGACAGGTCGCCGAGAACTTCTGACCGCCGCCCGCCGCGGTCGAGTCACGCCTCGCCCGGAGCGGCGGCCTCGGCGACGACGAATTCGGCCGCGGTCGCCTCGCGGTCGAAGAGGACGTCGTCGGCCCTGACGTGCAGCAGGGCCCCGGCGGTGTCCCCCTCGGGACCGATCGGGGCGGCGCGGGTCGTCACGTCCGCCCGGAGCACGTTCTCCCGGGGGACGACGAGCCCGACGTGGTCCGTCGGGACGCGCACCGCCTCGTCGAACTCCACGTAGTAGCCGTGTTCCTCCGTGAGCCGGTCGAACGCGCGGTCGGAGCCCCGTTCGACGCCGGCCTCGCCCGGCAGCGTGCTCGCGTCGGCCCGGCCGCGCTTCTCGTAGTAGTCGCGACGGTGGGTGTCGAGCGGGACGCGCTCCTGCCGGAGGATCCCGTCGTCCCCGACGACCGCGCAGCCGTCCCGTCGGTAGACGGCCTCGGGAGCGAGTGCCAGGCTGTGCTCACGCTCACGGCCGCCGGGCCGGGCATCCGTTCCGTGACGCAGTCGTTCGTCCGGAGGACCACGTCACGTCCGGACGGACCTGTCACACGAGCGTTCATCCGGGCGACGGACGAGCCGTCGTCCCGGGCGCTTTTGGCCGTCTCGCCCGCAGCGACGCCATGGACGACCGCCCGAACGACGCCGACCCGGCGGGACTGCGGTGGGAGACGGTCGAGCGACGGAGTTCCCACGCCTGCGAGGCCTTCGAGGTACTGACCGACCGCGTCCGACTGCCGGGCGGCTCGGAGACGACCTACGACCACGTCGTCGAGCCGCCGAGCGTGGTCGTGCTCCCGCTCGTGGCCCCCGACGCCGACGTGACCGCCGACCCGCTCCGGTGGCCGGCGCCGGCGACGCCCGACGGTGACGACCGCGAACCGGCGGCCGACGACGCCGACAGCGACGGTGGGGCGACCGACGACCGCCGTGTCGTCCTCGTCGAGGAGTGGCGCCAGGCGGTCGACCGCGTCAACCGCGGGCTGCCGGCCGGCGGGCTGGAGCCGGGCGAGGACCCGCTCGCGGCGGCCCGCCGCGAGCTGCGCGAGGAGACCGGTTTCTCGGCGGCCGGCGTCGAGCCGCTGGTGAGCGTCGAGCCGGCCAACGGGATCGGGAACCAGCTCCTCCATCACGTCCTCGCTCGTGGCTGTCGTCCCGACGCCGAGCGCGACCTCGACGACGACGAGTCGATCCGCGTCCGCGTCGGCCGGCTCGGGGCGCTCCGCGAGGCCGTCGCCGCCGGCCGCGTGTGGGACGGCCGCACCGTCACGGGCGTGCTGTACCATCGGCTCCACGGCTGACTGCCGTCGGCGTCGCGTCGACCGCTGCCGTGACCGCAGCTCTCGACGCCCGCCGGCGAGTGCCGGACATGGGCGCCGACTCCCCCGTTATCCCGGCGCGATGCCGCGTTCGGCTCGAGTGCGTACCGGGCGGACGACCGGGAGTGTGCCGACGCCGTCGAGCGTCGCCGTCCCGTCGACTCCGAGGCGGCCCCCCGGAACGACGCGACGGCCGACCGAGACCGCTGTCGGGCGACGTGAGGGTTTTTGTTCGATGACGGCGTAACCGGTTTCGATGGACGCGACACGCCCGACCACGGAGGGGTGGTGACGGTGAGCGTCCCCGAGCGCGTGCCGCCGGGCGCGGAACTGGTCAGCGTCGTCGGCTCTCGGCGCGGCGACCTGTCTGTTCGGCCTGCCGCTGCTGCTCGGCTACGCCGGCGTGTTTCGCCTGCACTACTGGGGGTACGCGCTGACGGTGACGACGGCCCCGCTGTGGCTGCTGGCGTTCGCGGTCGTCCCGTCGCTCGTCGGCGTCGACATCGCGGTGATCGCGGCCCTCGGCAACCCGGACCCCGCGATCGTCGTGATGGTGTACGGCGCCTCGCTGGTGGCGGCCGTCGGCCAGGTGTATGCGCTCGTCTACCTGCTGCGCCGCCGCGAGGAGTTCTACGAGGACCCGCCGGGCGAGGAGTTCGACACCGAAGACCACGGCGGCCACCGGCGTCGCCGGCCGTGGTAGTCGGCGCCGACCGCGGCAGTGTTCAGGTTAGCAGCTGCTGATGGAGACACTGGAGGTGTGGAGAGCCAGAAAGCCCCCGGCGGCTCACCGGCTGCGACTCGCTGCGCTCCTCGTCGGTCACTTCGTTCCCTTCTGCGGTGCTTGCGTCGTCTCGCTCGGCGAGCCGCCGACCCCTTTCAGTCCTGCCCGGCCGACGTTTCACCAGGGCGGGACTGAAAGGGACCGGCGTGCTGCGGGAAGCACGGCGACGTAAGCACCACAGTGAGCACGGTGAGCGAGGAGCGCAGCGAGCCGCGCGACCGCAGCACGCCGGGGGCTTTCTGGCTGTTCAACCAGTTTTAATCGCCAATCTGAACAGTACCACCGACCGCAGGCACAACGCTTAGGCGCGGCCTCCTCCTCGCCACGGAGCGATGCGCGAGGCCTTCGAGGTGTACGACGTCGACGCCGCCGGTCGCCGCGGCGAACTCACGGTCCCCCGCGGGCGGACCGTCGAGACGCCCGCCCTGCTGCCGGTCGTCAACCCCCACGTCGACACGGTCGCACCCCGGCGACTGGCCGAGGAGTTCGGCGTCGAGGCGCTGATCACGAACGCCTACGTGATCCACGGCGACGACGACCTCCGCGAGGCCGCCCGCGAGCGCGGCCTCCACGACCTCCTCGACTTCGACGGCGTGGTGATGACCGACTCCGGCTCCTTCCAGCTCGCGGAGTACGGCGAGATCGACGTGACCACCGCCGAGATCCTCGCGTTCCAGGTCGCCGCCGAGTCGGACATCGTCACGCCGGTCGACGTGCCGACACCCCCGGACGCGGACCGCGAGACGGCCGAAGCGGACCTGCGGACCACCCGGGAGCGACTGGCGACCGCCGAGTCGGTCGCCGCCGGCGACGCCCTCGTCACCGCGCCCGTCCAGGGCGGCTCCTTCGTGGACCTGCGCGAGGCGGCGGGTCGACACGCCGCCGACACCGACCTCGACGTGTTCCCGGTCGGCGGGACGGTGCCGCTGTTGAACGACTACCGCTACGGCGACGTGGTCGAGGCGGTACTGGCCGCCAAGCGAGGGCTCGACCCCGACTGTCCCGTCCACCTGTTCGGCGCGGGCCACCCCGTCGTCTTCGCGCTGGCGACCGCGGCCGGCTGTGACCTGTTCGACTCCGCCGCCTACGCGCTGTACGCCCGCGACGACCGCTACCTCACGCGGCGGGGCACCCGTCACCTGACCGACCTGGAGACGTTCCCCTGCGAGTGTCCGGTCTGTACCGCACACACGCCGGCCCGGGTCCGCGACCGCGAGGGCAGCGCCCGCCACGACCTGCTCGCCGAGCACAACCTCCACGTCTCGCTGGGGGAGATGCGCCGCGTGCGCGACGCCGTCCGCGCCGGCACGCTGCTGGAACTCGTCGAGGCGCGGGCCCGCTCTCACCCCGCGGTGCTCGACGGCTACCGGGCGCTGCTCGACCACGCCGACGAACTGGAGCGTTCCGACCCCGTCCGCAAGGACGGCTTCCGCTACCTCTCGACGGAGAGCGCCCGCCGTCCCGAGGTGTCCCGACACCACGAGCGTCTCGACCGCGTGACGGCACCCGACCGCCTGCTGCTGACCGAGGGCCCCCGCGTCGAGGGCCACGGCACGGACTGGACCCTGCTGCCGCCGTTCGGCCCCGTTCCCGACGCCCTGTCGCGGACGTACCCGCTGACCGCCGAGACGCCCGACCGCACCGACCCCGCCGCCCGCGAGGCCGCCGCCCGCGGCGTCGCCCGCCTCGCGGCGGCGAACCCGGACGCGGCGATCACCATCGCTCACCGCGGCTGGCGCGCGGAGACCCTCGACCGACTCCCCGACGGCGTCGCAACGGTCGACCTCGACGCCCGCGGCCTACACGGCGACTCCCGGGCGGAGTCGGCGACGGGCGAGCATGGAGGTGACGGCGCGTGACCGAGTTCTTCGAGGTGACCCGCCGGGACGGCCCGGCCCGGCTGGCGACGCTGCGGCTCTCGACGCCGGTGACGACGCCGGCGGTGCTGACCGACGCCGACGGGGACGACCGCCCGCGACCGCCGGGTGCCGAGCCCCACGCCGTGATCGAAGACGGCGGCAGTCTCTGGTCGGCGGCCCGGGAGACGCCCGACGGCGACCCCGACCGGCTGACGGTGCTGCCCCACCGGGCGTTCCCCTCGGGGACGGAGCCGGAGGTCGAGGCGGCGTTCGACCCGACGTATCCCGCGGTCGAGGCGCCGACGGCGGCGGTCGTCAGCCCCGAGACGGCGGCCGACCGCGGCACCGACGCCTACCTGCTGTCGACCGTGACCGGCGTGGCCGACCACGCCGCCGCGCTGGTCGACGCCGTCGTGACCGCCCGGGCGGCGATCCCCGACGACGCCGCCTTGTGCCTGGCGGGCGTCGCCACGCCCCGCAACCTGCCGGTTCTCGTCGGCGTCGGCGTCGACCTCGTCGACGACGCCCGGGCGGTCGTCCGGGGGACACAGGGTCGTTACCTGACCGGCGACGGCGCGTGGGCGCTCGACGACCTCGCCGAGTTGCCCTGTGCCTGCCCGGTCTGTCGGGACGCCGTGCCCGACGCGATCACGCGAGAGGACTGCGTGGCACACAACCGCGCCGCGCTGGTCGCCGCCGCGCGCCGGACCCGCGAGGCCGTCCGCCGCGGGACGCTGCGGGACTACCTGGAAGGGCAGGTGCGTCACGACGACACGACGACGGCCCTGTTGCGCCGGCTCGACGAGGAGTGGGACTACGCCGAGCGACGGGCGCCGCTGTTCCGCCCCGGCGTCGTCGACGACGAGGGCCCGACCGGCGCGATCGACGCCTCCCGCGGCGGGGTCCGGGCGACGACCGAGGACACGCTGCGCCGCCCCGAGGTCCGGCGGTTCGCCGACCGCGTCACCGAGCGGTACCGCTGTCGCTACGACGCGCCGCTGGCGCTGGTGCCCTGCTCGGCGCGGAAGCCGTACACCGAGTCACGGAGTCACGCCCAGTTCCACCGGGCGGTCGACTACCGCGCACACACCGTCTCGATCACCTCGCCGATCGGCGTCGTCCCGCAGGAACTCGAACGCACCTACCCCGCCGCCCACTACGACTCGGTGGTGACCGGCCGCTGGACGGCGACCGAAGTCGAGTTCGTGAGCGAGGTGCTGGCCCGCTACCTCCGAGCGAACGAGTACCCCTACGTCGTCGCGCACGTCCCCGAGGAGTACCGCCCCGTCTGTCGGCGCGCCTTCGAGCGGGTGGCGTGGGTCGAGTCGACCCGCGAGGTCGACGGCGACGCGACCGCGCTCGACGGGACGGCGTCGCTCGCCGGCACCGCCGTCTTCACCGTCGGTGACCACCCGACGACGGCGGACTCGCTGGCCGCGCTGTCGGCCGCTCTAGAGGGTGAGGGCCGCTACCGCAAGCGCGAGCGCCAGCGCCGTCGCCTGCGGGCGGTCGCCGACTACCAGTTCGGCGCGGGCGCCGGCGACGCCCTGTTCCCCGAGTTCGAGGTCGGCGGCCGGGAGCCACAGCTCCGGGTGCGCGGCCCCGTGCCGGCGGGGTACGACGGTCCCACGGGCAGCGGCGAGGGCGACGACCGCGACGGCGTGCAGCTCGCCGCGCTCGTGCCGGAGTACGGCCTGCTGTCGCTGTCGCTCGCCGGCGCCCACCGCTGGCTGGCGAGCGACGTGCCGACGGAGCGCGTCGAGATAGACGACTTCGTCCCCCACGGCAGCGTGCTCGCGCCCGGCGTCGTCGACGCCGACCCCTCGGTCCGTGTCGGCGACGAGGTGGTGGTCGAGGGGCCGCAGGCGCTCGCCGTCGGCCGCGCCCGCGCTCACGGCGCGGCGATGGTCGAGTCCAGTCGCGGCGTCGTCGTCGACGTGCGCCACGTCGCCGAGCGGTAGGTGCTCGCCCCCCCTCGCGGGACGCCGTCGGCTCGGAGCGGCGGGCAACCGCTGAGGCGACGGACACCCCGGCGTCGGACGCCGACGACCCGAAGCGCCGCGGCGCCGAGCGGGTCGCCGACGTCCGGCGAGTCGTCGCGGGACTCGCGGTCGACGGCGGTGAGGACTCCGGTGTGGCCGCCGCTGACAGTGACGGCGACGGCGACGGCGAGACCGACAACCGACTACCTGTCGTCGGCCCCGCTCGTGTCGGCGACCGCCCCCAGCAGGTCGGCCGCCCGCTTCGTCGCCGCGCCGCTCTCGACGAAGACGAGTGTCGCCGGCGACTCGCCCGCCCGGGGTCGCGCCCGCAGGCCTCGCTCGCGGGCGTCGGCGAGCGCCCGCTCCGGCGCGGTCGACAGCTCCAGTCGCGTCCGCTCCGGCTGGAGGAACGCCCGCGCGACCGTCGCCCCCGCATCGCCGTCCGCGTCCTCGTTCTCCCGGACCACGTCGTAGGCGTGAGTGCCGTCGACCGAGGGCTCGGCGTCCCGGTCGGCGTTCCCGACGGTCAGCGACGCCAGGGCACCGACCCGACCCTCGACCTCGGAGGCCAGCAGCTCCGCGATCCGGCGGCCGTCGGTCACCCGTTCCTCGACCATGCCCGCGATCCACGACGGCACCTGAAAAGCGTCCGGGCCTCCGACCCGCTCGGTTCGGACCGTCCCCGGCTTCGCGTCGCTCGCGGGTCGTCCGCCGGGGCGCGAGCGGCCACCGGCGCCCGGGGCGCGGTCAGGGACTCCCGCGCGGCAGACCTCGCGCCGTTCCGTTTCCTCGCCGTCGCCCTCGATACCGCCCTCGCCGTCGCCGCGGAGACCCCGCCCGTCTCAGGTGTCCTCGCCGTCGAGGTCGTGGGCGGCGCTGACGTGGAGTTCGACGAACGGCCAGTCGTGTCCCGTCCGCTGGTCGCCGACCGCCCGGACGAGCGCGCCGGTCCAGCGGGTGTCGAAGGCGTACTCCTCGTCGCCGTCGGTCCAGGCCATTGCCACCCGGTCGGTGAACCAGCCGGCGTCGCCGCGCCGCCCGGCCGCGAGGTCGTGACTCTCCACCGTCCAGTCGGTCGTCCGTCGGGTCTGCTCCCGTAGGCCCTCGGTGACGGCTTCGTGACCGACGAGACGCTCGGAGACGCCGACCTTCGCCGTCGTCGCGTCCTCGAAGAAGAAGGGCGCGAGCGGCTCGCCCGAGCGCAGCGCCTCGTAGTACTCGCGGACCGCCGCAACGACCGGTTCGGGGTCGCCGTTCATGACTTCGACCTGTCGGTGGACGCGCTTGAAGCTCCCGATAGCGTCTCGTCGGCGCGGGTCGAACACCGGAGCGGCTTCGCGGGCTCCGTCGGTCGGTCGCGCCCTCTCGACTGGCACCGATGGTCAGAGGACGTTCACCTCCTGCCGGTGGCCGCTCCCGTCGTCCCGGAAACGGTCGAGTCCGAGGGCGCTGACGTCGACCGTCTCCGGCGCCCTCTCGGTGACGATCTCGGTTCGGTTCGTCCACCTCCGAGGCGGACGCGTGGAGCCGTTCGCGCTCGTCGCCGACCACCGCGACGACTTTAACCGACGGCCCCGAAGCGTCGAGGGATGCTCTCGGGAGCCAACGTCGCGCTCGGGGTGGCCGGCTCGATCGCGGCGGTGCGCTGTGTCGAGCTCGCCCACGAACTGCGCCGCCGGGGTGCCGCGGTGCGGGCGGTGATGACGGAGTCCGCCCAGGGGGTGATCCACCCGTGGGCGATGGAGTTCGCCACCGAACGCGACGTCGTCACCGAAATCACGGGTCGCGTCGAGCACGTCGAGCTCTGTGGCCGCGAGGGGTGGGCCGACGTCCTGCTTCTGGCACCGGCGACGGCGAACACCGTCGGGAAGGCGGCGGCGGCCGTCGACGACACCCCCGTGACGACGTGTGCGACGACGGCACTCGGCGCGGACGTGCCCGTCGTCGTCGCGCCCGCGATGCACGAGCCGATGTACGACCACCCGGGCGTGGTCGAGGCGCTCGACCGCCTGGAGTCGTGGGGGGTCGACTTCGCCGACCCGCGGATCGAGGAGGGGAAGGCGAAGATCGCGGCCGAGGAGGCGATCGTGACGGCGACCGCCCGCGCGGTCGGTCCGTCACCGCTCTCCGGCAGGGAGGTCGTCGTCACGAGCGGCGCGACGCGGGAGCCGGTCGACCCCGTGCGCGTGCTGACGACCCGCGCTTCCGGCCGGACCGGTCGGGCAATCGCCCGGGCGTGTCACGCCCGCGGCGCGGACGTCACCCTGGTCCACGACGGCGACGACGTGCCGTACGCCGACACGGTCCGCGTCGAGACGGCGGCCGAGACGCTCGACGCCGCACTCGACGCCGCGACGACGGCGGACGCCTTCGTGTCGGCGGCGGCGATCGGCGACTTCACCGTCGACGCCGCCGACGAGAAGCTCCGCTCGGGCGAGGAGCGCACCCTGCGACTGCGACCGACGGCGAAAGTACTCGACGAGGTGCGCGAGCGACGTCCCGACCTCCCCGTCGTCGGCTTCAAGCTGGAGACCGCGAGCGGCGACGACGCCCTCGTCGCGGCCGCCCGGGAGACGGCAGAGCGGGTCGGTCTCGCCTTCGTCGTCGCCAACGCCGCCGACGCGATGGGTGGCGCGGAGACGCGGGCGCTGCTGGTCGACGGCGACGACGCCGTCGAGTACGTCGGCGACAAGGCCGGACTCGGCGCCCGCGTTGCCGACCGGCTCGTCGACGTGCTGGTCTGAGTGCGGGCGGGATCAGTCGCCGGTGTCGTCGTCGCCCGTCGGCGGTCGGGGCCAGTAGACGCCCGTCACGAACGGGACGCCGGCCTTCGCGGCGGCTCGGGAGATCATGTGTGCGCCGGCCGGCGTCGTCAGAAACAGGAAGACCACCCCGACCAGCGAGACGAGGCCGGCGCCGCGGGGGCCGAAGTAGACGGCGCCGGCGAGGAAGACGGAGGCGGCCCCCAGCGTCGTCGCCTTGCTCGTGGCGTGCATGCGGTTGTAGACGTTCGGCAGCCGCAGCAGGCCGACCGTGCCGACGGTGAGGAAGAACACGCCGACGGCCAGCAGGGCGACGACGACGCTCGCCCGGAGAACGCCTACCATCGGGGCCACCTCCGGACGCCGGCGCGTGGTTGCCGGTCCGACGCGCGGCCGCGGCGTGTGCGGGTCCGGGTCCAGGTCATTCCATCACGTCCCCCCCGGTGAGGTAGTGGGCGACGGCGATAGTGGAGACGAAGCTGATGACGGCGAGCACCAGCGCGATGTCGACGAAGAAGTGGCCGTTCTTCACGCCGCCGTCGGCGCGGACGCTCTCGCGGAGCGCGAAGAGGACGGCGACGGCGACGATGTCGGTGGCGATCGTGTCCAGCGCGACGACGCGGTCGGCGGTCGTCGGCCCGGCGACGGCCCGGTAGGTGCCGAGGAGGGCGACGACGCCGGCGAGCACCAGGCCGAGCTCGACGGCAACCACGAGAAACTCCGGGTCGGTCGCCACGAGCGGCGTCGTCACGCCCGCTCACCTCCGCCGTCCGGCTCCGCCGACTGCGGGACGCTCCCGTCGTCCGGCTCCGTCCGCGGCGTGTCGACGTCGGGCACCGAGTCGTCGGGCGAGCGCCGCTCGCCGAACACCATCAGGGCGTAGTCCTCCCAGCGGCGGATCGGCTCGACCACCTCCGAACGGTCGCGACCGTCGAGCGTGTGGACGTACAGAGCGTTGCGCTCGGGGTCGTAGTCCATCGTCAGTGTGCCCGGCGTGAGGGTGATGCTGTTGGCGATCGTCGTCACCGCGAGGTCGGACTCGACCCGCAGCGGCACCTCGATCACGCCGGGCTCGATCGGCATCGAGGGCGCGAGCACCCGGTAGGCCACCTCGACGTTGGCGGTGACCAGCTCCTCCAGGAACAGCACGACGTAGACGACGCCGTACGGCAGCGCCCGCAGGCCGTCGCCGACCTCGATCTCGTCGCCGTGGAGGCCTCGCGTGTAGTAGGCCAGCGGCAGGCCGACGGCCAGCCCGACGACGGTCTCCTCGACGAGCGTGACGCCGAACGCGAACGGCCCGACGTCGCCGGTCCGGGCGACACCGCGGACGAACAGCCACAGCCCGGCGAGCACGACGCCGGCGACCGGCCAGCGACGGGTCACGGCTCGACCACCTCCGTCGACGGTAGTCCGCCGCCGGCGCCGACTCCGACTTCGATCCCTTCGACCTCAATCTCGACCGACGGCTCCGCGCCGGCACCGCCGGCCGGCGGCCCGCGCGGGGCGACGCTGTCGACGTAGGCGCCGGTGTCGAGGGCGGCACTCGCGGCGCTCTCGGCGGCCCGCAACAGCGGGTCGAAGCCGACGCCGACCGCCACGAGCGCGGCCGCGAGGGCGACGACGACGGCGACCTCGCTCCGCGGCAGGGCCAGCGTCGAGCCGACGGCGGGGCCGGCGGCGCCCCAGAAGCCGCGTCCCCAGAGACGGGTGACGTAGGCGACCGTGAGGACGGCGCCGCCGACGGCGACCGCCAGCGCGACGGCGCTGCCGGCCTCCAGCGCCGTCGAGAGGACGAGGAACTTCCCGAAGAAGCCGAGCAGCGGCGGCACCCCGACGAGCGTGACGGCGGCGGCGAAGACGGCGACGCCGAAGGTCGGCGACTGTGCGGCCAGTCCGCCCAGGTCGTCGAGGTCGGTCGTGCCGGTGGTCCCCTCGACGGTGCCGGCCGCGAGAAAGAGTGCGGTCTTTGCGATCGAGTGCACCACGGTGTAGACGAGCGCCGCGGCGACGCCGAGGGTGGCGACGTCGCCGAACGGCGGGCCGAGTCCCGCCCCGGAGGCGGTCGCCGCGAGCGCCAGCGGCAGCACGATGAACCCCACCTGGCCGATCGAGGAGTGCGAGAGCACGTCCTCGAGACGGTCGCGGGAGACGGCGCCGACGCCGCCCAGCAGGATGGAGGCGGCGGCGACGACGAACAGCACCGGTCCGTAGAAGTCGAGCAGGGAGTCGCCCGCGAGTCCCGGCAGCGCGAGCGCCGACGGGAGAGAGCCGGCGGCGAAGACGGTGAAGTAGAGCCGGAGGATCGCGTAGACGCCGACCTTCTTGACGACGCCGGCGAGCATCGCCGCGACGGGGGTCGGCGCGGCGCCGTAGGCCGGCGGCACCCAGAACTGGAAGGGGACGAGTCCGGTCTTCAGTGCGAAGACGGCGAAGAGGACCGCCGAGGCCCCCAGTACGGGCGCGACGGCGACGCCGTAGGCCGCCGGCGCGGCGAGGCGGCGGGCCATGTCGGCCATGTTGAGCGTGCCCGTCGCGGCGTACAGGCCGCCGACGGCGACGAGCATCAGCGCGGAGGCGACGAGGTTGAGCACGACGTACTGCAGGCCGGCGCGAGTGTGCTCCGGCCCGGAGTAGAAGACGACGAGCACATAGGAGGCCATCAGCATCACCTCGAACCAGACGAACAGGTTGAACAGGTCGCCGGTGAGGAAGGCTCCGGAGACGCCGACGAGCATGAACTGAAACAGCGGGTGGAAGGTGAGCTCCTGAGCGTCGTCGCTCATGTGCACGACGGCGTAGACGAGCGCGGGCACGGCGACGACGGCGGCGACGGCGAGCATGAACGCCGATAGCGGGTCCGCGACGGCGACGACACCGACCGGCGCGGGCCAGCCGGAGAGCTGGTAGACGAGCCGGTCCGGCGGCAGCAACACCCGGTCGACGATCAGCCCGACGGAGACGGCGTAGGCGACGACGCCGACGACGCTGACGGTCTGCTTCGGCCGGCGACCCGGGACGAGCAGCGCGAGCACGGCCGCCGTCAGCGCGACCAGCACCGGGGCGACGACGACGGGGTCGACCGTCGCCGCGCCCGAGGCCTGCAACGGACGGACGACCGACCCCGGGCTTGCACTCGCACTCAGGCTCGCGCTCGCGCTCGCACTTGCACTCGCACTCGCACTCGTACCCATGCCCATGTCCGCGCCCGCACCTGTGCCGACGGTCATTCGGCGGCCCCCAGTTCGCCGACGTCGACGGTGCCGTGTTCCTCGTAGACGCGATAGGTGAGCACCAGCGCGAAGGCGGTGGTGCCGAAGCTGATGACGATCGCCGTCAGCACGAGCGCCTGCACGAGCGGGTCGGTGACGCCGGTGGCGCCTTCCTTGCCGAACTTGCCGATCGGCGCGATCCCGGCGAGTCCGCCCATCGTCACCAGGTAGAGGTTGGCGGCCTGCGCGACGACGGCGACCCCCCAGACCACACGGACGACGTCCCGCCGGAGTACGAGGAAGGTCCCCAGCGCGAACAGCGCCCCGAGCACCGTCGCGAGCACGACGCCCGTCATTCCGAGCCCACCTCGCGGACGACGGTGAGCAGCCCGCCGACGACGACCAGGTAGATGCCGACGTCGAACGCCAGCGCGCTCGCCACCTCGAAGTCGTGGAAGAACGGTCCCGGCAGCGGCTCCGGCGCGATGTAGAATCCCTGTTCTAGGAATGACGAGCCGACGAGGACGGGCACCAGCCCGGCGGCGAGCGCGAGCGCCAGCCCCCCCGAGACCATCGCCATCGAGGGGTTCCAGCGCTCGGCACGGGGCACCAGCCGGTCGCGCACGTAGTCGACGCCGAAGACGACGTACAGCAACACGACGGCGATGGCGGTGAGCACCCCGCCGATGAAGCCGCCGCCGGGCAGGTTGTGGCCCCGAATGGTCAGCGAGACCGCCAGCAGCAGGACGATCGGCGAGACGATCCGGGCGGCGGTCCGGACGATCACCGTCGTGTCGCCGGTCGTGACGTACGCCCGCTGGGCCTCCGTCTCGCGCCGCTCTCGCGTCGCCGTCGACGCGGCCGCCGCTCCCTCCCCATCCCCCTCCCCCTCCGTCTCCCCGGCAGTAGGGACGTCGCCCGGCGCGTCGGTCTCCGTGGCGCCCGGGCGGTCGGCCTCGTCGCTCACCCGTCCACACCCCCGTCGTGTGACTCCGGGCCGTCCGTGGCGTCGTCGCCCTCGCCCTCGGCCCGACCGCCGTCGGGGGCGGTCCCGTCGCCGGACGGCGCGACGTCCGCCGGGAACACCGCGCCGCCCACGTCCCGCATCCGCAGCAGGGTGACGACGGAGATCGCCACCATCGCGACGACGCTTATCTCGCCGAGCGTGTCGGTGGCGCGGAAGTCGACGAGGACGACGTTGACGACGTTGGCGCCGCCGCCGAGTTCGGTGACGAAGCCGACGGGCTCCTCGCCGCCGAAGCCGGCGAGCTCGAGCAGTCGCCGCCGGAGGAACGGGTCCGGCGTCGGCGCCGTCGACGCGAGAACGGTGACGAACACCGCCGCGCCGACCAGCAGCGACAGCACGCCGTCCCGGGCGGCCCGCAGACGGTCGATCTCCCCGTAGAAGGGCGGCAGCCGCTTGATCACCAGCAGGAAGAGCACGAGCAACAGCGTCTCCACGAGCAGCTGGGTGAGCGCGAGGTCGGGGGCGGCGGCGAGGATGTAGAAGACGGCGATCATCAGCCCGACGACCGAGAGCACGAGCACGCCGGCGACGTGGGAGGCCGCCCGGACGACGGCGGCGGCGCTGAGCACCGCGAGCAGCGACACGAGCACCGTCGCGACCGTGACGCCGTCGCCGAGCTCGAGCGCGAGGTCGGGGTCGGCGGCGGCGTGACCGGCGAGCGCCAGCACGGCGAAGCCCCCGAGGATCCACGTCGCGTACGTCCGCAGTCGCCCCGTCTGCACGCGGGCGACGACGGCCCCCGAGAGGTCGGCGAGCCCGTCGACGGCCCCGTCGTAGTAGAAGTCCGCCGTCGCCGGGTCGCGGGCGAGCACCGCTCGGACCGCGTCCCGCACCCGGCGCTCGACCGGGACCATCGCGGCGCCGACCCCGACGGTGACGGCGCTCATGACCACCGCCGGCTTCAGCTCCGTCGGGAAGGCCACCGAGAAGCCCTCTCCCGGCGTCGCGCCGGGGGCGAACTGCGCGGCCTCGAAGGCACGGCCCACGACACCGCCCGTCGCGAGGCCGGGGCGGAGACCGACGACCACCGCCGCGACGGCCAGGACGACCGGCCCGACGAGCATCGGGAGCGGCGGACGGGAGATCCCGTCGGCGTGGCCGTGGCCGCCACTGTGACCGTGACCGTGACCGTCGTCCGCCCCTCGCTCGTCACCGTCGTCGTCGCCATCGTGTTCGAGCGCCGCACGGTCGTCCAGGTGGGGCGCCCGGCGCTCGCCGAGAAACAGCGTCAGAAAGCGGTAGGAGTAGAGCACGGTGAACGCCGAGGCGCCGACGGCGACGACGGGGACGGCCCAGGCGAGACCGCCGTCGTGGGCGGCGAACTCGTAGGCGGCCTCGAACAGTAGCTCCTTGGAGTGAAAGCCGTTCAGCGGCGGCAGACCGGCCATCGAGACGGCCGCGAGGCCGGCGACGCCGGCCGTCAGCGGGAGGTCGCGCCGCAGCCCGCCGAGCTCGGAGAGCAGCTGCGAGCCGGCCTCGTGGGCGACGATCCCGGCGACCAGAAAGAGCGCGGCCTTGAACACCGCGTGATTGAGGACGTGGAAGGCGCCGGTCTCGGCGCCCAGCTTCGATTGAAAGCCGAAGCCGGCGGTGATCAGCCCGAGGTGGGAGGCGGTGGAGTACGCCAGCAGTGCCTTGACATCGTCGGCGGCGACCGCGAGCAGGGCGCCGACGGTCATCGTCGTCAGCCCGAGCGCGAGCAGGCTCGCCTCCCACTCGGGCGAGCGCAGCAGCGGTCGCATGCGTCCGAACAGGTAGACACCGGCTTTCACCATCGTCGCGGAGTGGAGGAAGGCGGAGACGGGGGTCGGCGCCTCCATCGCGTCGGGCAGCCAGACGTGCAGCGGCACCTGGGCGGACTTCGCGGCGGCGCCCACCCCCACGAGTCCGAGCACGGGCAGGAACAGCCCGCGGTCGCGGAGGGCGGCCCGCATCGCCTCGCCCTCTTCGAGCATGGCAACGAGGTCGAAGGTGCGGGCGCCGAGGGCGTCGCCGGAGACGGAATAGAGGGCGATCAGGCCGGCCAGCAGGAACAGCCCGCCAGCGACGGTGATCAGCATCGACTTGCGGGCGGCGTAGACGGCGTCCTCGCTCGTCGAGTAATGGCCGATCAGCGAGAAGGAGGTGAGACTCGTCAGCTCCCAGAAGACGAACAGCGCGATCAGGTCGGCGGCGAAGACTAGCCCGAGCATCGACCCCATGAAGGCGAGCAGCGAGGCGTAGAACCGCGGCTGTGCGTCCTTGCCGTGCATGTAGCCGCCACAGTAAGTGAACACGAGGACGCCGACGCCGCTGGCGAGCAGCGCGACCAGCAGCGAGAGGCCGTCGACGTAGAGCCGCAGGGCGATCCCGTAGGCGGGGATCCAGTCGACGACGACGCTGCCGGTCGCGTCGAACTGCGAGAACACCAGCGCGAGCGAGCCGGCGGCGACGGCGGCGCCGACGTAGGCGACGCGCTCGCCGACCAGCCGGTAGAGGGCGGGGACGAGAACGGCGGCGGCGAACGGCAGCCCGATGGCCGCGAGAAGCAGGGCTGCGTCGGGCTGTGCGTGTGCGGTCACTACTTGTAGGCCGCGGGTGCCCGGACTTAATTCCTGCGAGGGACGGACGTACCGGCCGATCCGCGCCGGAGCGTCCACAGCAGTCACTGACTCGGCGTTGACAATTCCGTGACCTGCTCGCCTGTCCGAAACGTGACAGTACAGGACCGTTCGGTGGTAACACCTCCCACTGTGAGCACGCGACACGGGCCGTCGCCGGCAGCCGATTCTCCAATCTCGCTACCGGCCGATATCCGGTAACCCTGGACATCCAACCCCTTTTTGACCCCGAAGTGTAGCCTGAGTGATAGTGGTCGCAGTCGATAACGGCACTTACTTATGTGTCTTCGGCTACTATTAGGAGGAAAGGCCTACCGCTACGTGTGCCCCCCGACGGGTGCACTGGCACACGGCCCATACAACACAACCATGCAACTGAGACAACTGCTCTCGGACGACGACGCTGTATCACCTGTCATCGGTGTGATATTAATGGTCGCAATAACTGTCATACTGGCGGCTATTATTGGCACGTTCGTGCTGGGAATCGGCGGTCAAAATCAGCAGACACCGCAGGCGACGTTTGGATTCGAGAATGATGAGGCGACTAGTGGAGTGAAAAGTACCCACCAGTTCTTGGTCAATGTCACGCACAGTGGCGGTGACAAATTCGACGCCGACAACACGAATGATCTGAGCATCGAGACGGAAGGCACCAGTAATGACTGGTCTCTTCCCGTGTCGACGGCCGATGAATTCGTGCTCGCGAACGACAGTGGCGGTTCGGGCTATGTCGTAAGCCCGGACGGCACTGCTAATGGTCTGAGCGAGGGAAGCGATGTTAACGTCGTCTGGACCGCCCCCGACGGCGGCAATGGCCAGATCATCAGCGAATACACAGTCCCGAGCTAATTGAGTTGCCGCGACCGTCAGGAATGACGCCGTCTCGCCGGTCATGGGCGTCACATTATAATCGCAGTAACCGTCGTATTAGCGTCAGTTGTTGGCACGTTTGTGCTCGGACTGGGCGGCCAGGTGCAAGAGAGCTCGCCGAACGCGAACTTCCAGTTCGATTACAGCACGATCGAATACGACCACTCTGCTGATGCAAACGGCCCGACTTCAATCGAAAGAGCGACGATGACCCACACTGGAGGCGACGATGTCGGTACCTCGAATATTGGGCTCCATGTAGGAGGACAGCCACCCTACAGTCTTGACGACATGGACGGTAACGACGTTTCGGAGAACACTACCGAACCGTTCGCGAGTGGGACTGTCTCTGCGGGTATGAGTGATACCACTTTCTTCTACAATACGGATGTCTGGGGAGGTGAGAATTACCCTGGTAGTAACCCTGTAGAAGACGGGACCAATTTCACCGGGGGACGCCGCTGCGCTATCGAGCGGCGATACTATCCGCCTCGCGTGGAGTTCACCGAGCGGTGGGTCCTCACAGACCATCGGCGAGTCCGAAGTCCCAGGCTAGCGACTCACCCGCGGTTCTCCGTTTCTTAACCCGCCCAGTAGCGCCCGCCCAAACCACTCCTCGACACCACATCCGACAGCGACGGCTACTCGACCCGGTGATGACAGCGCCGACAGAGCGTTCGCAGGTTCTCCAATCGGTTCGCCGCCTCAGTGGAGTCGAACGCCCGGAGCTTCTCGACGTGGTGAACGTGTAGCCCTTCGCCGTCCCAGATACACCGGTGCGCCCCCATCGTCAGACCACACTCCTGGCATTTCCATTCGTCTCGACGCAACGCCCGCTCCCGCTGCTCGGCCCAGTTCGCACCGTAGTCGAGGTGGCCGCTGACGACGCCGTGAGCTTTGTTGATGGAGAACCCGGCCGCCCGCAACGCGTCGTTCCAGCTGTCGAACACGCGGAGGTACGGCCACACGGAGTACCGACCGTGTTCGTTCATCCCGTCGAACCGCGGCACCTGTCCCCGTTCGTCAGCGAGCCGCCGGAGCTCCGCGAGCAGGTCCTCGCGCGACGCGCCGGGGTTGCGGTCGATGTCCAGCCCCGCAGCGTCGAGCATGCCATCCCACGAGTCCCACTGTCGGTAATACGGCCGAACCGAGTAGTCGCCGTACTCCCGTACGTCGGCCTGTCGCGGCGCGCGTCCGAGCTCCGCTTCGAGCCGGCGCAGGTCGCCCAATAGCTCCTCGTCGGGGATTCGCCGGCTGGTCGTCGTCGCGGGGTCGAGCCCGGCCGCTGCTTTGGCGTCGGGCCACGACCCGAAGTGCGCGTAGTACGTGCTCGGGTCGAACGCCCCGTGTTCGGCCATGTCCTCGAACGTGGGGGTTCCATCCACCTCTTCATCGAGACGCTGGAGTGCCGTGATGAGGTCGGCCTCGGCCACGTCGTTCTCGTGGTTGGGGTCGAAGCCGGCAGCCCGGAGCGCGTCGTTCCACGACCCGAACTCGGTGTAGTAAGGCTGGTGGCTGTACCGGCCGGACTCGTCCATCTGCGCCCGGGTGGGCGTCCCGCCGACGCGGTCGGCGAGAGCGGACAGCGCGTCAAGCAGGTCGTCGCGTGGAATCCTGGTCATAGTGTGATCGCGTCGAGCCGCCCACGAGCGGTTTGTTCGGCATCCGGTTTGAACCTCGGGCTCCGAACGCGACGAGCGCGCCCATGTCACCGGGGGAGACTATCGACCGACCCCCGTCGTTACGGACACGATGTGGATTCTTCGGCTCGTGGACGGCTCCGAGCGACGCAGCAACCTCGCACCTCGCTCAGCTCGACTGAGCGTACACTGCGCGGGACTGAGCACGGCTGAGGCCACTCCGCACGGAGCGAGCGGTCGAAATCGGTCGCTCAGGACAGCCGAGCACGGGAGAGAAGCGCGGTGACAAGACTAAATACGACGCGAGAGACGAACGGGCGACGCTACCCGTCGGAAGGGGATTTCCAGGGAGTATACCGATGAGAGCGGGGATTTAGTCTTCGTCGATGAACTCGGCAGCTTCAGGTGGCGCGATACTGAATTCCTCGGCTCCCTTCTCGATCTCCTCTACGGACTGGCCTGTCTCCTCCGCTATTATCTCAGTGGCCTCCTGGAGCGAGTGTGCCTCTGCGCCACGCTCTTTCGACATGCCTCACTGTGACACGTGTGCCGTGAAAGGGCTGGTGCCTCTGTGGTCTCTGTCTTAGCTAGTCCGCACTAAGCAGCGACAGCACTGTCGCCAAGTCCCCCACGTGGGTCGGGGGCGTGGTGCGGTCCCGGGAGCCTTTATTCGAGCGCCCCCCACGGACGGGTGATGACGACGATCAAGGACAGCGTCCACGACCACGTCACGGTCGAGGGCGTCGCCCGCGACCTGCTGGACACGCCGCCGATGCAGCGCCTGCGGCGGGTGAAGCAGCTCGGGACCGTCCCGCTCGTCTACCCCTCCGCCAACCACACGCGCTTCGAGCACTCGCTGGGGGTCTATCACCTCGCCTGCGAGGCGATCGCCCACATGGAGGCCGTCGACGACCGCTCGCGGCAGGCCCGCCGGGTGAAGGCCGCGGCGCTGCTGCACGACGTGGGACACGGCCCGTTCAGTCACAACCTCGAGGCGCTGATCCACCGCCGCACCGGCAAGTACCACGACGACGTGGACGGGCTGCTCGCCGACGGCGCGGTCGCCGACGTGCTCCGGTCGCACGACCTCTCGCCGGCGACGATCGCCGACCTGGTCGCCGGCGAGGGCCGCCTCGGACAGCTGATCTCCGGCGAGCTCGACGTCGACCGGATGGACTACCTCGTGCGTGACGCCCACCACACGGGCGTCCCCTACGGGACGATCGACCACGGCCGGCTGGTGCGCGAGCTCACCTTCGTCGACGGCGACCTCGTCCTCTCGGACAACAACGTCCAGACCGCCGAGAGCCTGCTGGTCGCCCGGGCGCTGATGAACCCGACCGTCTACAGCCAGCACGCCGCCCGGATCAGCAAGACGATGCTGCGCCGCGGCGCCGAGCGACTGCTGCGGGACGACGTCGTCGACGCCGAGCGACTGCGCCGGATGGACGACCACGACTTCACCGTCGCGCTGCGGCGTCACGACGCCACCGCCGAGGACGCCCGCCGCTACGACCACCGCGACCTCTACAAGCGGGCGGTGTGGGCGGAACTGCAGGGCACGCCCGACGACGTCATCGACGCCGGCCACGACGAGGTGCGCGAACTGGAGGCCGACGTCGCGGAGCGCGCCGACGTCCCCGACCGCGCCGTCATCCTGGACGTGCCCGAGCGACCCTCGATGACGGAGTCCTCCTCCCGCGTCGTCGTCAACGGCGAGGTGCGCCGCCTCGCCGGGCAGTCCTCCCTGGTGCGGGCGCTGGAGCGGGCCGGCAACGCCCAGTGGCGGATGGGCGTCTACACCCCGGCCGAGCACGCCGACGACGTCGGTCGCGCCGCCGCGGCGGTGCTCGGTCTCGACGTCGACGGCGCGCTCGTCTCCGAGGTGCCCGGGGGCGTCCACACCACGCTCGACGAGTTCGCCGACGACGCCGGGGAGTGAGGGCGGTCAGCGCTCGGTCACGACGACATCGACCGGACGTTCCTGCCCGTCTATCGTGATCGGACGTCCGCCGGCCCCGAGGATTTCGTACTCGCCGGGTCGCAGACCCCCCCGGGAACGCAATCCATACTCGTCGGACCGGACCGAATACGTCTCCGTGACGCGTTCGTGCGGTTCGAGGTGGGTCATGCAGGTCGGCTTGACCCGTCCCGTGACCCGGACACCCTCGGTGTGGACACCGTCGTGCGAGCGGTACGAGTCGGACCAGAGGAGGAACGCTCCAGCCGGTCCGTACAGTTTCAGGATGCCGAACGGCGGCGGGACGCCGGAGGTCATCGCCGGTCGGAGCTCCCGGTCGGACTCGTTCGTCAGCGAGAACTGGAGCCGGGCTATCTCGGGCGGCTCGACGTCTTCGACGACCTCGACCTCGAACCGCGTCCGTCCCTCCGGCGTCGTGGACTCGTACGCCAGGTCGAAGTCGTAGCCGTCGGTCATTTGTCCCCGTTCGAGGCGGCGTCGTCTTGTACTCTTCGACGCGACGGACTGGAGGACACGCGGTTCCGGCTCTCCGCACCACCAGTGTCTCCACCGGCGGACGTCAATTCGAACGCTGCCCGGTGGGAGAGCGGAAGGATCGAACCCCGTTCGTGTCCACAGTGGCGTCCGGAGACCATTGGGACGGTCCCCGCCGGCGAGTCGGTCGAACCGGTCGCGGAACCGGACGACACGGGGCGGGTGATCCGGCCGCAATGACCGTCCGCGAGAAGGGGACGACCGCGACCGCCATCCTCAGGCTGAACGTCGGCGTCCGGGCGACCGTCGGCGTACGAGTTCGATCCACTCGCGGTCGCGACGGCGTTCGTCTCCGAGGTGCCCGGGGGCGTCCACACCACGCTCGACGAGTTTGCTGACGGCGCGACGACCGAGCCGGGCGGCGCCGAGGAGTAGCGCTCCGCAGCCCCGATCCGCTCGACCGGTGCCGTCCGGCCGCGGTAGCGGACCGAGACCGGAGCGGCCAGACCGAGCCCGACGGATTCAGCCCTCGGAGAAGAGGTCCGAGAGGACCGCTTCCAGCCGCTGCTGGCCGACCTCGGAGCCTTCGAGGTTCGGCTCTCGGTAGGACCGGGCCTCTGCGTCCAGTTCGATACTGAACTGCGTCCAGTCGGTCCCGGGTTCGGCGAACTTCGTCGCGACGACCCCGTCGGGCCCCTCGAACACGACCCCGGAATCCTGTCGGTAGTCGTTCCCCGTCGATCTGAGGTAGAACTCGAGCGTTCCCTCGGCGTACGCCGATCTATCGCCCAGGTACGTGTCGGGCGCGTCGAAGAAGAACGCGTCCGACGTGCTGTCGACACGCGTGACGTAGCCGGAGTCGTCGACACCCCTGGCCTGCTCGTGGGTGAGGTCGAGCGTCCGTACGATGTTCGTCCAGTCCGCGTCGGGCCCCTGTTCCAGCGGGGTGAGATCCACGGCGCTCCAGTCCTCCTTTCCCTCGTCGAACGTCGTCTCCAGACCCTGACCGTCCTCGGAACTGCCTGTTCCGGTACACCGGCGAGCCCCGACACCGCGACGACTGCAGCCGAGGCGACCGTCCGTCGCCTCGTCAATTCGAACTCGTTGCCCATCAGTTGACAGTTTTCTGCTAGATAATTAAAACTACGGGCCCGTACAGCGGCGCTGTTCGGACCAGCGTCTGCTAATGGAGACACCGATAATTTGGGGCCACAGAGCGTTTCAGCGTTCGACGCCTGGGGTCGACATGGAGGGAGAGCACGACGACGGCGAGCCCGACCTCAGACGGGCGGCGCCACTGGGGACGCTCGGGGGTGTTGCAGCCGTGCTGGCCGGGATCGCCGAGCCGGCGGATCCGGTCGACGGCGACCGAACCGTCGACCTCGTGTACACGGTCGATCTGGACGGGGATCCGGACCGGACGCGACCGGTGTCCGTCGAGCGGTTCTGGCACCTGCAACTGTTCGCGAATCTGGAGCCGTATGCGTACACTGGCCGCCCAGAACTCGTACAGGGGACCAGCCTCGCCGCGAGAGGCGACTCCGAGCGGCCCTGCCTCCAGGTCGCTGTGCGGGAGGAGGCGGACCGTGACCCTCTCAGGACGGTGGTGAACGGAGTCCCGGTCGTCTACGAGTGGCGGGAGCCGGCGGAGCTGACACTGAAGTAGCGTACGAACCGTGGGGCCGGAGTCCGGGGAGACAATGTCAGTTCGAAGCCCGCCCGCGTTCACCGTTCACCCTTCAGCGCTCTCGGCCGGCGCCGTGTGGCGGACCGTCGCAGTGTGGTCACGCGGACCGGAGGTGTTCGCAGTCGCCGGCGTCGACGCGCACCTCGCCGTCGGCCGTCCGCACCACGAGCGCCCCCGGCGACACCACGTCGACGGCCTCGCCGACCACGTCGCCGTCGGACGTTTCGGCCCGGACGCGCACCCGGCGCCCGAGCGTGTCGGCCGCCGAGCGCCACTCGTCGAGGACGTCCTCGGGCGAGTCGAGCAGGGCCGCGAACGCCCTCAGCAGGTCCCGGGCGATCCGGTCGCGGGCCGCGGTGCCGTCGTCGAGGTGCCCGCCCCGCTCGGCCAGGGCGTCGGCGAGGCTGACCGCCCCCGCCGGCAGGTCGGCGGCGTCGACGGCGACGTTGACGCCGACTCCGACGACGAGCGCGTCGTCGACCCGTTCCGTGAGGACGCCCGCGAGCTTCCAGCCGTCGACCAGCACGTCGTTGGGCCACTTCACCCGCGGGTCGACGCTGAACGGCTCGACAGCGCGCGCGACCGCCACTCCGGCGGCCAGCGTCGCCAGCGAGTACTCCCCGGGCGGGAACGACGGCTCGACCACCACGGAGCAGTAGAGACCCCCCGACGGGCCGACCCACGAGCGGTCGCGGCGACCCCGGCCGGCGGTCTGTTCGTCCGCGACGACGACGACGTCGCGACGCCCCTCGCGGGCGAGGGCGCTCGCGCGCTCGTTCGTGCTCCCGATGCGGTCGTGTCGCTCCACCGCGTACGGCTGGTCGCTCAACGCGCCGGTCACGGTCACGAACCCGGCGGCGACGGACAAACCCGTTTCGCGTGGTCGGGGGTAGTGTTCAGATAGGAGATGACTGGTACATTGAAGAGCCAGAAAGCCCCCGGCGGCTCGCCGTCGCCGGGCGGCAACGCCGCCCGGCTGCCTGAGGGAGCTCTGCTCCCTCTCTGGCTACGCCTCGCTGTGCTCCTCACTCACTCCGTTCATTGCGGTGTCCTCGCGCGGCGATGCCGCGCGAGCGGGCCGAGGCGGCTCCGCCGCCTCGCGGCTTACGTCGGCTCGCCCGGCGGGTCGCCGGCCCCTTTCAGTCCCGCCCGGCATCGGCTTCTCCCCAGGGCGGGACTGAAAGGGGCCGACGCGGTGCGGGAAGCACGGTGACGCGAGCACCGCAGCGAAGCGAGGAGCGCAGCGAGCCGCGCGACCGCACCGCGGCGGGGGCTTTCTGGCTCTCCACACTGGCGATGCTCCGGTGAGTAGGAGCGTATCTGAACAGTACCGTGACCGGGACCCCGGCCGTTTTTCAGTCAGCGTGGCGTCTCCACTCGTATGAGCGAGGACGCTGCGGCGCCGATCGACGACCGGGTGGAATTGGTGACGCGCAACGTCGCCGAAGTGGTCACGGAGTCGGAGGTGCGCGAGGTGCTCTCCCGTGACTCGCCGTCGGCGTACGTCGGCTACGCGCCGACCGGCGAGATGCATATCGGTCACTACACCACGATCCGGAAGCTGGCGGACTTCCTGCGTGCGGGCGTGGACGTCACCGTGCTCGTCGCCGACCTGCACGCCCACCTGGACGACGAGAAGTCGCCGTTCGAGCTGCTGGACGCCCGCTCGCGCTACTACCGTGAGGCGGTCGCGGCGATGGTCGAGGCCGCCGGCGCCTCGACCGAGGACGTCACCTTCGTCCGCGGCACCGACTTCGAACTCGACCGGGAATACACGCTCGACCTGCTGCGGATGGCTGCCGAGACGACGGTGAGCCGCGTGCAGCGGGCGGGCAGCGAGGTCGTCCGCCAGTCCGACAACCCGAAGCTCGGCGGGCTGATCTACCCGCTGATGCAGACCCAGGACGTGGCCGCCCTCGACGCGGACATCGCCTACGGCGGGATCGACCAGCGCGGCATTTACATGCTCTCCCGCGAGGTACTGCCGGAACGCGACGCCGGCAAGCCCACCTGTCTGTTCGCGCCGCTTTTGTCGGGACTCACCGGCGGGAAGATGTCCGCCTCCGAGGCCGACACGAGCATCGCGCTCACCGACGACCGCGACGCCGTCCTCGACAAGATGGAAGACGCCTACTGTCCCGCCGGCGAGGTCGAGGACAACGGCGTCCTGGAGTACCTAGAGTACCTCGTCTTCCCGATCCTGGAGGAGCGCGACCGACCGTTCCGGACCGAGCGCCCCGAGGAGTACGGCGACGACGTCGTCTACGAGGACTACGCCGCCCTCGAAGCCGACTTCCTCGACGAGGCGCTCCACCCGCTCGACTTGAAGCAGGCCGCCGGCGAGTACGTCGCCGAGTTCGTCGCCCCGATCCGCGAGCGCCTCACCGAAGACCCGGACCTGCTCGGGGAGGCCTACCCCGAGGCGTACGGGGACGGGGACGGGGACGGGAACGGGAACACGAACACAGAGCACTGAGTCGCCGACCGGCGGTCCAACGTGTGGGAGCGTGCCGCCACTGCACGGCGGCCACTGCGCCGCACAGGCCAGCCCCGCGCCGGTCAGGGCGGTGTACCGGCCGAGCAGGACCGGCAGGAAGGTGAGCCCCGCCGTCCCCCACGCCGGCCGGCGAACCCAGGTACGGGCGAGGGTGCGACCGCGTCGGGCGCAGAGCCACTCAGATCGCGCGTCTCACCGCCGACGGAGCCGTCCCGCCGCCGGCGACAGCCCTCGACGACGTGGCTCGCGACCGCGGGCCGCCCACATGGACACACCTAACGGGCTCGCCCACACAGTATGCGCCATGAGCGACGACCGGGACCGCAAGACGACGGACGACCGATTCGAGACGCGCTCGATCCACGCCGGTCAGGAGCCCGACCCCGAGACGGGCGCGCTGATGACGCCGATCCACGCGAACTCTACCTACGAGCAGGACGGTCCGGGCGAGGACCGCGGCTACGAGTACTCCCGCACGGCCAACCCGACCCGGACGGACCTGGAGGCCAACCTCGCCAGCCTTGAATCGGCGGCCCACGGCCGGGCCTTCTCCTCGGGCATGGGCGCCGTCAACACCGTGCTCAACCTCCTCGAAGCGGGCGACCACGTCGTCTCCGGCGACGACATCTACGGCGGCACCTACCGCGTCTTCGAGGAGGTGTACCGCGACTACGGCCTGACGTTCGACTACGTCGACACGACCGACCTCGACGCCTTGGAGGAAGCGATGCGACCGGCGACCGAACTCGTCTGGGTCGAGACGCCGACGAACCCGCTGATGCGGGTGACCGACGTCGAGGCCGCCGCCGGCGTCGCCCACGAGCACGGCGCACTGTGTACGGTAGACAACACCTTCGCGACGCCGTACCTCCAGCGGCCGGTTGAGCACGGCGCCGACCTGGTGGTGCAGTCGCTGACGAAGTACCTCGGCGGCCACTCCGACGTCGTCGGCGGCGCCGTCCTCACCGACGACGCCGACCTCGCCCGCCACCTGGCCGGGTGGCTCGACGCCCACGAGGCGGTGAGCCGGGTGTACTACCCCGGCCTGGAGTCACACCCTGGCCACGCGACCGCACGGAAACAGATGGACGACTTCGGCGGGATGCTCTCCTTCGAGCTGGACGCGAGCCTGGAGGAGACCGCCCGCGTCGTCTCGGAGACGGAGCTGTTCACCCTGGCGGAGTCACTCGGCGGGGTGGAGTCACTCATCGAACAGCCGGCGGCGATGACCCACGCCTCGATCCCCCGCGAGCAGCGCGTCGAGGCGGGACTCACCGACGGTCTCGTCCGGGCGAGCGTCGGCATCGAACACGTCGAGGACCTCCGCGAGGACCTCGACCGGGCGATCGAGATCGGCGTCGAGTGAGCGGCGGCAGTCGGGAGAGAACCCGAGGCGGAATCCTGGATGTCGTTTGGATCACGAACAACTCGTGAGAGTGGGACGGAGAGCGATCGGCCAGCGATCTCCGACGTTATCGAACGACTAGCCAGAGGGCGCGCGCGACCTGACGCGCGCGAGGGCTGACCGAGGGAGCACGGCGACCGGGGGAAGCGGCTGGGGAGGACGGAGGTAGCGGCGCTGTCGGGTGGGACCGAAAGGGGCCGGCCGGCTGCGGGAAGCACGGGGACGCAAGCACTGAAGTGAGCGTAGCGAACGAAGCGCGCAGCGACTCGCGCGACCGCAGCCGGCCGGGGGCTTTCTGGACCCACGCAGGAGGATCGAGCGCACTGAGAGTGACAGTGAGCGGCCAGGTGGAGACTGTTTAGCTGTTCGAGCCACTACCCAGTCACGTTCCGAACGATACCGACCCCGCGAGTCGCAGTTATATTCGCGTGACGCCCTCGACGCTGACGCTCTGGACGTGTTCCAGCGTCGAGAACGCCTCCTCGATGGCCTCGGTGCCGCCGGCGTCGTCGGGGACGACAACGGTGGGGACGACGGCGACGAGGCCGAACGCCACGTCCTCGCGTCGCACGTCGTTTATCTTGGCGCCCTCGGGCATCGCCCCCTCCAGGCGCTCCTCCAGGTCCTCCAGGTCCACGTCGTCGCCGGTCGGCATCACCTTGATCTCCGCGGCTACCTTGCCCATGTCCGCCGCAGGCGTGGACCGCGTAAAACCGTTGTCGTTAGAAG
>PXSK01000013.1:28242-29883 GCA_003022865.1 Halobacteriales archaeon SW_5_70_135
GAGCACGAGCGCGAACCCGCAGGCCGCGGCCACGACCACCGCTGCGAGCGCCACCGGCAGCACCACCTCGCCGGACCGCTCGACGGCGACGAGCACCCCTGTCCGGGGTGTGCCGAGCGCGACGAGTGCGAACAGCGCGAACACCGTGTTCGCCGTGTTCACCCCGCTCGTGGCGACGACGTACCGCCGGGCGGCGTCGAGTTGCGTGGCCGTCGACCCGCTACCGTCGCCGTCGCCGTCGCCGTCACCGGCGTCCCCTCGACCGTCGGACGCGAACGGACCGGTCGCCCGCGCCTCCGGCGGCGGGTCGTCACCGGGCATCGCTGTCAGGACGACGACGGCCGCGACCGCGGCCGACACGCCCGGGAGGTAGCCGACGCCGGCCCCGCCGAGTGTCCCCGCCAGGCCGGTCCGGACGACCGCCGGTCGGTCGAGTCTCACCCGCGGGTCCGCCTGTCGCGGCACGCCGCGACCGCCGATCGCCTCGACGAGTACCGGCGCGCCGAACAGGCCGGCGAACAGCGGCGTGAGCACCCCGCCCGCCGCCAGCGGCGCCGACGGCGAGAGGTCGAGCGTGGCCGCGCCGAGTGCACCCGCCGCCAGAAAGGCGCCGACGCCGGCGACTCTGGCCGGCCAGGTGCGCTCGGTGGCGACGAGCACGGCCACGACCGCACCGAGCACGAGCGAGAGGTGCGCCCGCAGGGTCGGGTAGACGGCGACCATCGCCCGGGTGACCGGCACCGCCAGCGCCAGCGCCCCGGCGACCGCGAGCCCGGAGCCGAGCGCCGACAGCCGCACCGCCTCGCGCCCCCGGCCGGCGACCACCAGGCGGTGGCCCGGCAGTGCCGTCGCCACCATCGAGGCGTCCGGTACGCCCAGGGCGAGTGCGGGCACGGCGTCGAGGAACGTGTGGACCACCCCGGCCGCGAGCATCGCCGCCGCGACCGCGGCCGGCGGGCCCGGAACGGCCCCGGCGGTCGCCGCCAGCAGCAGCGCGAAGTTGTTGGCGTGGAGACCGGGAACGAGTCCGCTCGCCGTGCCGAGGGCGACGCCGGCGAGCGTGAACCCCAGCACGAGCGCGGCGTCGACCATCGCCGGCTCTGGTCGCGCGCTCCGATATCAACCTCCGCCCTCGACTCGCGTGGCCGGTCGGCGCTCGCCCGGGACCCGTCGGCGCCGGTTCTGCAAACGGCGTGCGCGGGGTCAGTACGTCTCTACGTCGAGACCGCTGTATCCGAGGTTCTGTTGGATCCGGTTCACGAAGTCCGTCGTGTTGTCGGTGACGACTGGCTCGTCATACTCGAGTGCCGTCGCAGCAATGTACGCGTCCTCCAGCCCGACGCCCGAACCGTTCGGATCGTTCGCCATCGCTTCCCCCTGGATACGACCCCCTCGCTTGGCGATCTGTTCGGTCAGACCGACCCGCGGTAACCCCCGTAGTGTCTGCCGAAGTTGGCGCTTGTTCTGAACGGTACTCCCACCGAAGCCGACGCTCACCCATAGCTCCGCGATGACGGGGTGCGGGACGCGCCGGGGACGATTCTGCCGCTCGATCTCTCTTGCCTTCTGTCTCGCCGCCTGTTTCCGGCTGTCGAGGTCGATGATGAAGTCGGTGTCAAGAATCATCAGTGGCCAACTGCT
>PXSK01000011.1:0-60220 GCA_003022865.1 Halobacteriales archaeon SW_5_70_135
TCAGCCCGGTGATCTCCTGTGGGGGTCCCTGCATACCACGACGCTGCGATCGCAGGGGCTTATGTCTGTGCCTGCGTCAGACGGCCGTCACACGGGCGCCCGGCGGCTCGGGCGCCGGAGTTCCACGACGGACGAGCGACTCGAACTCAGGCGCCGCCGAGTGACTCGATCACGTCGACCTCCACCGCGTCGTCGTCGTCGGGTCCGAAGACGACCTCCTTCTCGGGCGGGTCATGCGCCGGCCAGAAGTCGGCCGCCCGGCGGGCTGCGTTCGCACCCAGTCCGCCGGGCGGCTCGACGAACCACGCTACGCCCCGTAACTCGCTGGCCTGCGGGTCGAGCGTGCCCGCCTCGTACACGGCGTCGAAGAACGTCCACAGCGTGTGTGCCGCCACGTCCGACTCGGACGTCGTCGTCCGCACCCGCAACACCTGGAAGGGCTCGTCCAGCTCGACCGCGATCCCGGTCTCCTCGCGGACCTCCCGGCGGGCGGCCGCCTCGTACGTCTCGCCGTCCTCGCGGCCGCCGCCGGGCAGTCCCCACGTCGGCCCGTCGACCGCACGGTTGAGGATCAGCAACACGTGTGCGGCGTCCGGTCCCGCGTCGTCGGGCATCGACGCGCTCAGTGCCGGGGCCGACCCGGGCTGGCGCACCGTCCAGGCGTAACTGCCGCCGGTGTAGCCGTCCGTCGCCGCCGAGCGCAGCCGGTCGAACCGCTCGGCGGGGACCCGCTCGTCGAGGACCGTCACTGGCGGGTCGCAGTCCGCTCGCAGTCGATCGAGTCTCCGCTCGACCGTCTCGTGGTTCAGTTCCTCGGGCATACCCGGGACGGCTGCCGCAGCGAGGAGACGCTTGCGGTCGACGGTGCGGTCGGCCGTCTCGCCGTCGCTCCGCGCGGCTCCCGGCCGTCGCGTCACCTGGCGTACAAAAATACCGTTCGGCGGCCGTTTTTGTCCTCGCGTGCGATTTCTCTCCCGTGGACCGCACCGTCGCGAAGTACTACGCCTTCGAGACGGCCCGCAGCGCCCACCTCGCGGGGCCGGTGTGGGTACTGTTCCTGCTCTCGCGGGGGGTCTCGTACACGGGGATCGGACTGCTGGACGTGGCCTTCTCGGTGACGGTGCTGGTCGCGGAGGTGCCGACAGGTTACGTCGGCGACCGGGTCGGACGGCGACGGGCGCTGCTTTTGGGAACGGTCGGCAACGCCGTCGGCAGCGTGCTGTTCGCGTTCGGGCGGTCACTGCCGACCTTTCTGGTGGCCTACGTCGTGCTGGCGGTCTCACGGACGTTCGTCTCCGGCAGCGACAGCGCCTGGCTGTACGACGTGCTCCAGGCCCGCACCGGCGAGGAGACGTTCACTCGGGTCCGGGGTCGCGGACAGGCGCTCGGGCTCGTCGCCTCCGGGGTCGCCGCCGTTGCCGGCGGACTGCTCGGCAGCGTCGACCTGTCGTGGCCCTGGCTCGCCAGCGGGCTCGTGATCGGTCTCGCGGTGCCGGTCGTGGCGACGTTCCCCACGCCGGCGGCGGTCGAGCGCGAGGCGGACGGCGACTCGACGGGCGAGCGTCCCGCCGACGACGCGGGCGACCCCGACGCCGCCGACGCGTACCCGGACGACGGCGGCGACGAGGGAGAGGGGGCGGACGAGGACCCGGACGCGCTCGCGGTCGCCTGGCGACTCCTGACGGGCCGGCTGCGCTGGTTCGTCGTCTACACCGGCGTGTTCGGGGCCGTGATGTCGGTCGTCGACTTCTTCGTCCAGCCGGTCACCCGCGACGCGGTCGAGGGGGTGTCGGCGTCGCTCGGCCTCTCGGTCGACGCTGTCGTCGTGATCGGGCTGGTGTACGCCGCGTTCACCGTCGTCTCGGCGGCGGTGACCGCCAACGCCGACCGAGTGCGCGAGGCGGTCGGCCTGGCGGGCTACTTCCGGCTGGCCCCGCCGGCGCTGGGCGTCGTGCTCGCGGCGGTGGCCGTCGTCCCGGGCGCGGCCGTCCCCGCCTTCTTCGTGACGCGAGCGGTGCGCAGTCTCACCGAGCCGCTGCAGGGCCAGTACGTCAACGACCGCACTCCCTCGGTCGGTCGTGCGACGACGCTGTCGGCCGTCGCGATGGCGCACTCGCTGCTCGCGGTGCCGCTCGAGGTCGGCGGCGGCCGCCTGGCCGACGCCGTCGGCCCGGCGACGACGGTCGCCGCCGTCGGCGTCGTCCTCGCCGTCGTCGCCGTCCCGCTGGGGGTCGCACACTTCGGCCGCGACCGGTGACCGCGCTCCGGCCGACGTGACCCGTCGTCCCTGGCGGGCCGGTCGCCCCCGGATCGATGTGAGCCCGCGGCGCAGGTCGGCGGCGTGGACCCGTTCGTCGTCGTCGGCGGCGACGCGGCCGGCCTGAGCGCCGCCAGCGAGTGCGAGCGGGAGGCCCCCGAGCGGGAGGTGGTCGTCTTCGAGCGCGGCCGCTGGGTGTCGTACACACACTGTGGGATGCCGTACTACGTCAAGGGCGAGGTCGCCCGACTGGAGGACCTGCTTTCGCTGTCGCCCGCCGAGGTCGAGGACCGCGGCGTCGACCTTCGGCGCGGTCACGAGGTCGTCGGGATCGACACCGACCGCGAGGTCGTCGAGGTGGTCGTGCGCGAGGCGGCCGAGGGACCGGGCGGCGGCGAGCACGACGTCGGCGAACGGTTCGAACAGCCGTACGGCGACCTTCTGATCGGGACGGGAGCGAGCGCCCGCGAGGCGTTCGACCGTTCGCTGACGGGGTCGTTCACGATGCACGGCTGGACAGCGCCGCGGCGATGCGAGCCTTCCTCGCGGAGCCGACGACGTTCGACCCCGAGGACGTCGACGGCTCGTACGTCGACCGCGACCCAGTACGGGAGTACGGGCGACGATATCCGCCGTCGTCGGCGGCGATCGTCGGCGGCTACGTCGGCGTCGAGACCGCCGAGGCGCTCGCCGCGCACGACCTCGACGTCCACCTCTACCAGCGCGGCGAGCACCTGCTGCCGCCGTCCGGCCCCGCGGTCGGGCGAGCGCGTCGAAGAGCACCTCCGCGAGCAGGGTGTGACGGTGCACACCGGCGTCAGCGTCGACTGCCTCACCGGCGAGGACCGCGTCGAGCGCGTCGAGTGCGACGGCGACCGTCGCTCGGTGAACACGGCCGTCGTCGGTGTCGGCGTCGAGCCGAACGTCTCGCTCGTCGCGGACACGCCGGTCGCGCCGGGCGACTCCGGCGCGATCGCCGTCGACGAGTACGGCGAGACGAGCGCCGACGGTGTGTACGCCGCCGGCGACTGCGCCGAGGCGGAACACGCGGTGACGGGCGAGCCGACGTGGGTGCCGCTCGGGCTGACCGCCGACCGCGCCGGCCGTGCGGTGGACGCGACGGTCGCCGGCGACCCGACGCCCGTGGGAACGATCGCCGGCACGGCCGTGCTGAAGGCCTTCGACCTAGGCGCCGGCCGTACGGGCTTCGTCAGCGAGGCCCGGGCGCGTGAGGCGGGCTTCGACCCGGCGAGCGAGACGATCACCGCCGGCTCGCGGTCGGGCTACTATTCCGGCGCGGCCGAGACGACCGTGGCGCTCGTGGCCGACCGGGAGACGGACCGCGTCCTCGGCGGCGCCACGGTGGGCGAGGACCGCGCGGCGAAGCGGATCGATCCCCTGGCGACCGCGCTCGACTCGGGCGTGGCCGCCGCCGACGTGGAGCGACTCGACTCGGGCTACGCGTCGCCGTTCTCCCCCGTCTGGGACCCGCTGCTGGTCGCCGCGAAGGTGCTCGACGGACATCGATCCGGCCGCGGAGTGACTCCCGACGGCCGCGACCGCCGCCGTCCGCCGTCCGCCGACCACGAGAGTGACCGACCCCCGGGACCGGCACCGGGAACCGGCTCCGGAGCCGACGCGGGGGCCGGAGTCAGTCGGCGCTCGGCCGGCACACCTTCCAGGTGGTACCGGAGGAGTACCCCCACTTCTCGACGCCGACGTCGGTCTCGGCGCGCAGCAGCGCGGCCATGTTGACGCCGACCTCCTTGGCGGTCATGTCGAGGTCGGCGGCGACGAGCCGCGACTTGAAGTACGAGCAGCCGCCGGGGTCGGTCTCCGCGCGCAGGTAGCCGAGGATGCGACGCTGTTTCGCCGTGAGGTCGTCGACGACGTCGCTCGTCTCCCCGTTCGCGTCGGCGGTCGTGCTCATACTACCCGATCGAGACAGGCTCACATAGACGGTCTGGTACGGTCGGTTAACGGCACGCCGTCGGGCGGTCTCCGTCGGGCGGGGTCCGACTGCGGGTCGAGAGCGACGCCCCGCGGGCGGTTCCGGCGCCGCCGTTGGTACGGGTGACGACCGCCGGCTACGGGGGGACACGCGGAACTCCAGAAGGTTCATGGCCGCAGACGGGCGACTCGGGCGTAATGGACGGCCAGGACTCCGCGGCGGACGAGCCGACGGTCCCGACGGAGTCCGCGGTCGAGGTGAGCGCAGTGTTGCCGGCGTACGACGAGGCCGACACCGTCGAGCACACCGTCGAGACCACCCTGGGGCGCCTCGCCGCCTTCCTTCCGGCAGGTGCGTACGAGGTGATCGTCGCGGAGGACGGCTGCGAGGACCGCACGCCGGCGATCGCCGACCGGCTGGCGAGCGAGGACTCCCGCGTGAGACACGTCCACAGTGACGAGCGACTGGGCCGGGGCGGCGCCCTGGAGCAGGCGTTCCGCGCCGCCGACGGCGAGACGCTGGTCTACTTCGACACGGACCTGGCGACGGACATGCGTCACCTGGAGGAACTGGTCGAGAGCGTCCACATGGAGGGGTACGACGTGGCGACCGGCTCCCGATGGATGCCCGGCCGCGAGGCCGACCGGCCCGCGAAACGCGGCGTCCCCTCGCGGTGGTACAACCGGCTCGTCCGGTTCGGTCTCGACTCCGAGCTGCGGGACCACCAGTGCGGCTTCAAGGCGTTCGACCGCGAGGCGCTGTTCGCGCTCCTCCCCGAAGTTGGCGACGACCACTGGTTCTGGGACACCGAGGTGCTGGTGCGCGCGCAGGCCCGCGGCTACCGCGTGCGGGAGTTCCCCGTCGACTGGACGCCCAAGGACGACTCGAAGGTCGACCTCGTGCGGGACGTGCTCGGGATGGGCAGCCAGGTGGTGCGGACGGCGTGGTCGATGCGGGTGGCGCCGCGGCTCACCCCGCGGCGGTCGATCGCCGCCGGCGTCGTGCTGACCGTGCTGGCGCTGGCGCTGATGACCCGGTACATCCCCGTCGACGCGGTGCTCGACGGCATGGCGACGGCGGAGACAACGCTAGTCGCGCTCGCCGCGGCGGTCTACCTGCTCTCGTGGCCGCTGCGGGGGCTGCGCTACCGCGACGTCCTCGCGGCCCTCGACTGCCGGGACGGCATCGGCTTTCTGACGGGAGCGGTGTTCGTCAGCCAGACCGGCAACCTCGTCTTCCCCGCGCGGGCCGGCGACGCGGTGCGGGCGTACGTGATGAAGACTCGCCGTGGAGTGCCGTACCCGACGGGGTTCGCGTCGCTGGCCGTCGAGCGGGTGTTCGACCTGCTGACGATCGCGACGCTGGCGGGGTCGGTGCTTCTCGGACTCGCGGCGACCGGCGAGGCGACGCCGCTGGCGCGGGCGGTGCTCGGCGACACGGGGGCGACGGCCGGCAGTGCCGGTCGCGTCGGCGTCGCCGTCGCCGGAGCCGTCGGCGTGACGGCACTCGTGGCCGTCGTCGCGATCCTCGCGTCGGCACGCTCGGAGCGCACGCTCGTCCGGACGGCGTTCCGGCGGGTGAGCGCCGACCGGTACGCCGACCGGGTCGCGGCGGTCGTCGAGCGGTTCGCCGGCGACGTCCAGCGGGTGGCCGTCGACTCCTCGGCCTTCGCCCGCGTCGGCGCCGGCAGTCTCGCCGTCTGGACGCTCGACGTGCTGACGGCGGCGCTCGTCCTGGCGGCCTTCCCCGCCGTCGACCTGCCCGCCGGCCAGCTGCTCGCCGTCTGCCTGTTCGCCGTCAGCGTCGGCAACCTCGCGAAGGTGCTGCCGCTCTCCCCGGGTGGGATCGGCCTGTACGAGGGCGCGTTCACGCTGCTGGTGGTGGCGCTCACCCCGGTCGCCGCCCCCGTCGCCCTCGGTGCCGCCGTCCTCGACCACGCGGTGAAGAACCTGGTCACCGTCGTCGGCGGCACCGTCTCGATGCTGTATCTCAACGTCTCGCTGACGACCGCCGTCGCCGAGGCCGACTCCGGGCAGGTGACCGCTCCCGACGCCGAGACCGTCGACGACTAGTCCCGTCGGGCCCGGCAGCGATCGCCGCGCTTGTGTCGTCGGGCCGCCATCGGCGCGTATGCACGGCTCTCTCTCGTTCGACTCGTTCGTGCTGGCGGCCTCGCTGTCGGACCTCTCGCTGGCGCCCGACGCCCGCGAGCACGCCGACCTCGTCGAGTTCCGGATGGACCTCGCGAGCGAGCCGCTGTCGGCGCTTCGCGCCTACGGCGGCGACCTGCCGGTGCTCGCCACGAACCGCGCCGAGCGCGAGGGCGGCGCGGCCGCCGGCGAGAGTCGACTCGACGCCCTCGTCCGGGCGGCGCGGGAGCCAGCCGTCGTCGCCGTCGACGTGGAGCTGTCGGCGGTCGAGACGGGCGACGCCGACGGCGTCCTGGCGGCCGCCGACGAGGCGGGGGTCGCGACGGTCGTCTCCGCTCACGACTTCGAGGGGACGCCGTCGCGGGACCGGATGCGAGAGACGCTCGCGGCCGCCGCCGACCGCGGCACCGTGGGGAAACTGGCGGTGACGGCCGCCGACGCCGGCGACGTGCTCGACCTGCTCGCGGTCACCCGCGAGCGGACGCGGGCCGGCGACCGCGTGGCGACGACGGCGATGGGCGAGCCGGGCCGACACGCTCGGGCGGTCGCCCCGCTGTACGGCTCGCGGATCGGCTACGCGCCGCCCGCGGCCGCCGGGGCGACCGCGCCGGGACAGTACGACCTCGCCACGCTCGCCGGCCTGGTCGAGACGCTGTGACCTCGTAATTCCGGTCGTCACTTCTCGACGACGCGCTCCTCGACGGCGGTGCCGAAGTGGCGGCCGGTCGGCTCGTACAGCAGTCGCACCCGGTCGCCCGATTCCAGGTCGGTGACGGCGGTGCGACCCTCGTCGGTGGCGACCTTGACCGTCTCGGCGTTCTGCACGAGCGTCTCGACGCGGTCGTCCTCGTTTTCGTCCTCGCCCTCGCCCTCACCGTCGACAGCGGCGTTGACGGCGACGGCGACGCGGAACATCGGGCGACGCTCTATTTTCACCCGGCCGACGACCGCCGTTCGCGTCTCGCCGTCGATGTCGGCGACGAGCACCTCGTCGCCGCTCTCCAGCTCCGCGAGGTACCGCGTCTCGCCGCCGGGCGTGCGGACGTAGGCGTGGACGGCGCCGGCGTTCACCCGGAACGGTCGCGGGTCGACGTACGGCGAGTCGGCGGTCTCGGCGTGGACGAACAGCAGCCCCCGGCTCATCGACCCGACGAGCATGCCCTCGTCGTCGCCCATCAGCGTGCCGGTGTCGACACAGACGCGGTCGGCGGAGCCGGCCTCCTCGACGGCGGCGACCTCGCCCCAGGCGAGTTCGAACGTCTCCCGGGCCGCGGCCTCCCGCAGCTCGACGGTGCGGCGGATCTCGTCGGGGTCGTCCGTGTCGAGGAGAACGCCGTCGACGCCGCGTTCGAGCGTCTCGAAGGCAGTCTCGGCCTCCTCGGCGGACGTGACGCCGGCGACGAGGTTGGTGCGGTCGCCGACGTCGGCGACGAGGTTCTCCGTCGGGATCACCGTCCAGTCCTCGCCGACCACGAGCGCCACGTCGGCGTCGTGGGCGGCCTCCCGGGCGAACGTCTGGTACTCCTCGCCGAGCATGCGGACGTACGCGCCGCCGACCTCGCCGCGACGCAGCGCCGCGAGGTCCGCGGAGCCGGCGAGTTCCGGCGGCAAATCGACCGTCCCGTCGCCCTCGCTGCCCTTGCCGGCGACCGAGAGGTCGGGGTCGGGGTCGGTGCCCGTCGCCTCGGCTTCGGCCTCCATCACGTGGACGTCACCGCCGTCGAAGGCGGCGACGTTCACCGCACCCAGCTCGCGGACCCGCTCGACGTCGCGGCGGTCGACGAGCACCCAGTTCACGCCCGCCTCCAGGCTGGCGGTGATCCGCCGCTTCCGTCGCTCCCAGTCGCCGACGGCGTCGTCCGCGCGCGGCCAGACGGTGCGCTCGCGGTCGCCCTCCACGGGCGATACGCCGGCGTCGGCGTCGCTGGCACCCGTGACGCCGTCGCCCGCCGCCGGTGCGGTCTCGCCGTCGGCCGCCTCGTCGACCGGCGACCGCCGCCCGTCAGTGTCGCCGTCGGCGTTGCCGTCGCTCTCGTTCTCGCGCTCGCGCTCGTGCTCGTCCTCGTCCTCGTTCTCGGAGTGGGTGTCGGTCCCCGAGCCGGGATCGGGGTCGGGGTCGGTGTCCGGGTTGAGTTCGCTCATGTCTCCTTGATCGGGCAGCCGGAGTAAGAACGTGGCGACTGTCGCGGCCGCGACGGACGGGCGTCCGACGGGGCGGCTCAGCCGAGTTCGACGGCCCGGAGCGCGGCCTCCGGGGCCGTCCCCTCGTGGACTACGTCGGACACGGCGGCCGCCATCGCGCCGGGCCGGTCGTGCTGGAAGACGGCGCGACCGACGGAGGCGCCGGCCGCGCCGGCGGCCATCGCGTCGGCGACCGTCGTCAGCGTCTCCAGGTCGCCGCCGGGCTCGCCGCCGGCGATCAGCACCGGCAGCTCCGTCGACTCCGTCACCCGCTCGAAGCTCTCCCGGGAGCCGCTGTAGGCGGTCTTCACCAGGTCCGCACCGACCTCCTCGGCGAGGCGGACGGCGTGGCCCAGTACCTCGGGGTCGTCCGCCGTCACGCCGGGGCCGCGGGCGTACGCCATCGCCAGCACTGGCACGCCGAGCCGGTCTGCGGCCTCCGTCACCCGCGAGAGGTCCTCGATCTGCTCGCGCTCGTGCTCGCTGCCGACGTTGATGTGATAGGAGACGGCGTCCGCCCCCAGTCGGACGGCCTCCTCGACGGTCCCCGTGCGGCGCTTGTCGTTCGCGTCCGGCCCGAGCACCGTCGAGCCGTTCAGGTGCGCGACGTAGCCCGCGTCCGCGGCGCCGGCCGCTACAGCCCGTTCGATCCCCGCCTGTGCGCGGTCGGCGACGCCCTTCTGCGTGAGGACGGCGTCGGCACCGCCCTCGACGACGCTCGCGGTCGTCGCCTCCAAGTCGACCAGGCCGTCGACCGCCCCCAGCGTGACGCCGTGGTCCATCGGGATCACGACGTACCGGTCGTCCGCGCCGATCCGCCGCAGTCGCGTCCGCACACCTAGGCTCATGGTCCGCCGTCGGTGCCGCCGCCCGTTCGGAGTCGCGGCTCCGGTCCGTCCTGCCGCGCGTCGCCGTCCGGTGCTCCAGTCTCGCCGTCACGGTCCGGTGCTCCAGTCTCGCCGTTACCGTCCGGTGCTCCCGCCTTGCCGTCGCCCGCCCCTGCTACGGCGCCGCGCTTGAACTCGGCGGCGTACTCCCGCAGCTCGTCGGCGACGGCCGCCGTCGGGCGTCCCCGCTCGACGCCCTCGGCGACGACGTCGACGAGTGCGCTGCCGACGATGACGCCGTCCGCGCCCGCGGCGGTCACGCGACGGGCGTGTTCGCCCGCCGAGACGCCGAAGCCGACCGCCGTCGGCACCCCGAGTTCGCGGTCGTGGTCCTCCAGGCGGGCGAGACTCTCGGCCGTGCGGTCGCTCGTCTCCTCGCGGGCGCCGGTCGTCCCCAGGCGGGCCTGCACGTAGAGGTAGCCGGAGACGCGTTCGAGGGCCGCCGCCAGTCGCTCGTCGGTCGTCGTCGGCGCCACGATGAACACCAGGTCAAGACCGTACTCGTCACAGGCCGCCCGCAGCGGGTCGGCCTCGTCGACCGGCAGGTCCGGGACGATCACGCCCTCGACCCCCGCCTCGGCGGCCCGGGCGACGAACGGCTCCACGCTCGGCGGCCCCTCGCTCCGGGAGCCGTGCTGCAGGATCAGGTTGTAGTAGGTCATCGCCGCGATCGGCGCGTCGACGTCGATCCGCTCCACGAGTTCGAAGTACCGCTCGGGGGTCATCCCGCCCTCGAGTGCGCGGACGATCCCCTCCTGGATGGTGGCGCCCTCGGCGATCGGCTCCGAGAACGGCAGGCCGAGCTCGACGGCGTCGGCACCGCCCTCGACCAGCGCCTCGACGTACTCGACCGTCGCCTCGGCTGAGGGGTCGCCCGCGACGAGGTACGGGACGAACGCGGCGTCCTCCGCGAACGCGCGGGCCATACCGCGAGCGGTCTCGGCGACTCCCTCGTCGCCCGCCGCGCCGGCGTCAGTCACTGCCGTCACCTCCCGCGTCCTTCAGGTGGCCGCCGCCCATCACGCCGTCGGTGGCCTCGAAGACGCTCATGTCCGGGGCGTTCTCGACGTCGCGGGCGGCCGTCTCCTCCAGGACGGTTTCGAGGTCCTTGTCGCCGCGGCCGGAGACGTTGATCACGACTTCCTCGCCCAGCTCGTCGTGGTGCCGTTCGAGGTAGGCGAAGGCGTGGGCCGTCTCCAGCGCGGGGATGACGCCCTCGGTCTGGGAGAGACGGTGGAACGCCTCCAGGGCGGCGTCGTCGTCGACGCTGACCGCCCGCACGCGGCCCGTCTCGACCAGGTGGGCGAGTTCGGGGCCGACGCCGGCGTAGTCGAGCCCCGCGGAGACGGAGTGGGACTCGACGACCTGGCCGTCGCCGTCCTGTAGTACGCGAGTGCGGGCACCGTGGAGCACGCCCTCGCTACCGGTCGACAGCGAGGCGGAGTTGGGCGCGACGCCTGCCGCCTCGTCGACGGCGAGCGTCGACCCGCCGGCCTCCACGGCGTAGAGGTCGACGTCGTCCGGTCGGAAGGCGTGGAAGGCGCCCATCGTGTTCGACCCGCCGCCCGCGCAGGCGAGGACGGCGTCGGGACTGTCGCCGACCCGCTCGCGGTCGCGGAACTGCCGGCGCGTCTCCTCGCCGATGATCGCCTGAAAATCGCGGACGAGACGGGGGAACGGGTGTGGGCCGACGATCGAGCCGATGACGTAGTGCGTGTCCTCGACCGTCTCCGCCCAGTCCCGCATCGTCTGGCTGATGGCCTCCTTCAGCGTCCCGCGACCGACGTCGACGGGTTTGACCTCGGCGCCGTTGGCGAGCATCCGGAAGACGTTGGGCCGCTGGCGGTTGATGTCCGTACGACCCATGTACACCTCGCAGTCGATTCCGAGGTGGGAACAGGCCATCGCCGTCGCCGTGCCGTGCTGGCCGGCGCCGGTCTCCGCGATGATCCGCTCCTTGCCCATGTACTGCGCCAGCAGCGCCTGGCCGAGCGCGTTGTTCAGCTTGTGGGCGCCGCCGTGCAGCAGGTCCTCACGCTTGAGGTACACCTCCGTGTCGTAGCGCTCGGAGAGACGGTCGGCGCGCTGCAGCGGCGTCGGTCGCCCGCCGAAGTCACGCAGCCGGGCACGGAAGTCGTCCATGAAGCCGTCCTCGTCGTCCAGTACGTACCGCCGGTAGGCGTCTTCGAGTTCCTCGATCGCGGGCATCAGCGCCTCGGGCACGTACTGGCCGCCGTAGCGACCGAACCGCGGGTCCAGGTCGCCCGATCCTCGCGTCGTCTCGGGGTCGCGGCCGGTGCTCACCGTGTGCCTCCTCGCGTGTCTCCGGTCGTGGTCTCCGCGTCCGCTCGCACCGTCACGTCCGTGGCGTCCGCGTCGGGGGACGTCTCCCCGGCCATCCGGCAGGCGTTCTCGCACACGTCGGCCGGCGCGTCGGCCATCACCGCCGAGCCGACGAGCAGGCCGTCCGCGCCCGCCGCCAGCATCCGGTCGGCGTCGGCCGGCCCGCCGACCCCGCTCTCGGCGACCAGCGTCACCCCCTCGGGCGCCGCGGGCGCGACCCGCTCGAAGGTGTCGAGGTCCACCTCCAGCCGGACGAGGTCGCGGTTGTTCACACCGACCAGGTCGGCCCCGGCGTCGACGGCGCGCTCCAGCTCCGCGCGGTCGTGAACCTCCACGAGTGGCTCCATCCCCCGCTCGCGGGCGGCGGCGACCATCCCGTCGAGGTCGTCGAGAAAACGCGCGATCAGCAGGACGGCGTCGGCCTCGACGCGGTCGAGTTCCCGCTCGGTCGGCAGGAAATCCTTCCGGAGGACGGGGACGTCGACCGCCGCCCGGACGCGGCCGAGCGCCGCGGCGGAGCCGCCGAACCGCTCGGGCTCGGTGAGCACGGAGACGGCGGCCGCACCGCCGTCGACCATCGCCTCGGCGTACGCGACGGGGTCGCCCGTGTGTTCGCCGTCGGTCGTCGGACTCGTCGGCTTCACCTCGGCGACCACCGGCCGTCGCCCCTCGTCGCTCGCCCGCTCCAGCGCCGCCGGGAGCGAGCGAGCGTCCTCGACGGCGACCCGTCCCGCCGGCGACGGACGGGCTCGTGCCGCCTCCAGCACCCGCTCGACCGCCGGCGCCGTCTCGCTCTCAGTGTCCATTCTTGTTCATCAGTGTCGTGTTCTGGTCATAAGGCTTTCGTGTCGGGCGGCTCAGGCCAGCGTCCGGTCGACGTACTCCAGGATGCGCTCGGACTCGGCCATCGTCACCCCGCGGTCGTCGTCGACGAGCACCGGCACGGCGCGCTGGCCGGAGACTCGCTTCACCTCGTCGCGCTCGGAGTGCATCGCTTCCACCCACTCGGTCTCGTACGCGACGCCCAGTTCGTCGAGTCGGTCGGCGACCGCCTCGCAGTACGGACAGCCGTCCAGCTGGTACAGCCTCAGGCCCATACCGGCGTCTCGGGCGGCCCGCTCAAGTCCCTTTCCCAGTCGCCGAGCTTTGAGCGGGGAGTCGACGGTTTTCGCCCAAACCGTGGTTTGTGCGCGAGCCGTGATTTGCGCGCGAGAGCCGGTGGTTTGCACGCGAGCCGTGGTTTGCGCACAAAAGCCAATAGTCTGCGCGCAAGGGCGGTAGTTTGCACACGAGAGCCGGTGTTTCGACCGGTCTTCGCGTGAAAAGTGGCTCTGTTGAAATCCTTAGATGATGACAGGTATTACGTGCTGAATACAGAGGCTCTACTCGCCGTCGGGATCGACGCCCCACGCGATTCGGTCCCATAGTCGCTCGTATCCGTAGTACGTGCCTGTCTTGATAACGTTCGACACAATGCCAATACTGAGTGCGTCCCCTGTACTCCCCGTGAAAGAGAACGCGACGACAATCGTGATAACGACCATGAGCGTTCGATACATCATCGTCTTGAGCAGTGCCCGAGACAGGCGCTGATGGGGTGACCGTGTAATTAGCCCCCCGAGCGCCCGTTTAACTCGATCAACGACAGACATCTGTGTGTACCGGTGAGTCCCCCCAAAAAAGGCGTTGTGAGCGCTCAGGTTCCGCCGTGGCAGACTAATCTGTTGTGCAAGACTCGCGCCTGTATTCGGCACGTCTGCTGAAACCTGTCACCATCTGAGGGTTTCAGTAGAGCCTGAAAAGTCCCGATCGGCGTCGTTTTCGCGCGCAAATCACCTCGCCTCGCGCGCGAGTTGCGACTGTCCGTCGCGCTCGTCGGCCTTGTCGACTGCCCGTCGACTGTGTACCCGCACATTATGTATCCGCGCGCCGTGTGTCCGCGTGCCGCGTGTCCGCGGGACGGGACCCGGACGCGGCCGCCATGGCGGTCGTGGACGCGTGCGGCCGCCGACAGCCCGGATCACGTCGACAGCCCGGATCAGAAGGGCTATGCGTGTGAGGGCGTCACTCCCGGGAGAATGAGCCGTCAGGCTGCCGGGTCGAGGCGACGCCTGCTCGCGGTCGCGGCGCTCGTCGCGCTCGTGACCCTGTCGGGCTGTGCGTTCCTCCAGGGCGGCGGCGGTGGCGACACGGGGACGCCGACGCCGGCGCCGACGGACGCGACCCTCCCGGAGGTGCGCTCGACGGCGCTGGCTTCGGCGGCCGAGGTGGAGACCTACCGAGTGAACGGGACCGTCGAGCGGGCGTTCGGCAGCCCTCGCGGCCCGGACGACCCCGACGAGATCGTCGACCCGCGGGTGGTGGTGACGGAGACCCGAGCCGCGGTCGACCGCACGGAGCGGGAGCTGCGGGCCGTCGACGTCCAGCGCGCCGACGGGCAGACGGTCGAGGTGCGCACCTGGGTGCGAAACCACACGCTATGGGCGACTAGTCCGGCCTTCCGCGGCGACGCCGGCCGGTTCCGCGACGACTACGGGTCGGAATGGGTGGTGCGACGACCGTCGAACTTCTCGGCGCGGTGGGCCGCCCTGGACCCGCTGACGCGCCAGCGGGCGCTGCTGTCGGCGGCGAACCTCACGCTCGCCGGCGTCGACACCGACCGTGACGCCTACGTGCTCCGGGGCACGGTGTCGCCGTCGGCGTACGAGGCCGCCGTCGGTGGGCTGGCGGGACGGTTCGGTGCCGAGGCGGAGTACTCGGTAACGAGCGTCGCGGTGACCTACTGGGTGGACCGCGACACCGGCCGACCGGTCCGCTTCGAGGGCGAGGTGGGGCTGACCGTGCCCACGGAGCAGGGGACGGTTCCGATCAGTCAGCGGGTGACGCTGACCTACGACCGGTTCGGCGACACGGTCGCGGTGACGCTGCCGGACGACGCGCCCGATCCCGAGGACGCGCGGCTCGTCGCCGGCCCCTGAGCGGCCGGGAGTCGTCGGAGAAGGGCACTGTTCAAATAAGAGATCGGGCGCTGGGGGCTCGAGCGGGACCACCTCGGGAGCCCCCTCGCGTTGAGTGGCTCTGACTCGTTGCGGTCCTCGGACTCCGTCCTGCGGTCCTTACGTCGTCGGAGCCACTCAGCGCTCGGCCCCTTCCAGTCCCACCCGCGGTGTTCGTGTAGGTCACCTCTGCTCGTCCGAACGTCGCCCCGAGACGTAACCGAACTGCTTTGTGCGTCGGCCGCCGCCGGTCGGACGATGGAGACCGAACGGCGACGACTGGCGGTGACGGTCGGGCTCGTCGGGCTGGTCCTGCTCGCCGGCTGTGGGGGCGCGCTGAACGGCGACGGCGGTGACGCTGGCGATGCCAGTGACGGCGACGGCGGCACGACGACGGACGACCAGTCGGTGGACGCGAACGTGGACGTGGACGAGACACAGCTACGGGCCGACGCGCAGTCGGCGATCGCGGCGGTGGAGACCTACCAGGTGAACGGCACCCAGGAGGTCGTCGTCGAGGGGCCACAGAGCCGGACGGTGACCATCACCGAGCGGGCGTCGATCGACCGCACGGAGCGCGAACTGCGGCGCAACCGGACGGTCCGGTCGCAGGGTCGGGAGGTCGTGGTCACGCAGTACGTGGTCGACCGGACCGTCTACGCCCGGAGTGACGTCTACGTCCGGCAGTTCTCCTCGGAGTGGATCCGCACCGAGGTGACCGAGAATTTCTCGCTCGTGTGGCGCCAGCAGGACGTGCTCGGCCAGCTGGAGTCGGTGCTCGACAACGCCTCCGGCGTCGAGGTGACCGGCGTCGAGACCGTCGACGGCCGCGAGACCTACCGGACACGGGTCGACATCTCCCCCGCCGAGTTCGAGACCGTGCTGTTCGCGGTCGTCGGCGTCGACCCCGACCAGGCCGACGACGTCAGCGTCGAGAGCGTCGAGTACGTCTACTGGCTCGACGCCGAGACGGCCCGTCCGGTGCGGACGAACGCCACGATCAACTTCACGGCGACCGTCGCCGGTCGCACCGTCCAACGCAACGTCTCGACGACCGCGCGGTACGGCTACGAGCCCGTCATCGTCGACCTGCCCGACGAGGCGGGCGAGGCCGTCAACGTCAGCGGCGAGTCGCCCGGTCGGCTCGCGCCCGCCCGTCACGTCGGCCCGGCCGCGACCGGTGCCGCCGGCGACGGACCGACCCGGACCGGCTCTCCGGCCCCGAGACCGACGGCACGGTCGGTCTCGACGCCCGAACTCGAACCCGAACTCGAACTCGGACAGGGATGAGTGTCGGCACCGGGGGGCCGTCGGCGGCGAGCCCGGACTGCGCCGGCGAGCGGGGGAGGACGGTCGGCCGTGGACTGCTCGCGGTCGTCGCCGTGGTCGCGCTGACGGCCGCCGCCGGCTGTGCCGCACCGCAGGCGACGGAGACCGACGCGGCGACGCCGACGGTCGAGACCCGTGGCGGCGACCTCTCCTTCGACCCCGGCGCGGAGTACGCCCGTCTGCGCTCGCTGCTGGGGACGAACGTCTCCGCCCCGCCGAGTGTCACCGTCCTCGACGGGTCGACCCTGCCGGAGAACGAGAACGACACCGTCTCGCCGGCGCTGACGACGCCGGCCTCGCACCGCGCGTTCGGCGTCGAGCGCGAGCCGGCCGAGCGCGAGTCGCTGCGGTACCGCTACGTCGCCGCGACGAGTTTTACCGGCGAGGTGCGACTGTACCCCGGCGAGAAGCCCCGGTCGCTGGTGCGGACCGTCCTCGTCCACGAGTACGTCCACTACGTCCAGGTGACCCGTGGCGACCTCCGGCAGCTCCGGGAGCGACTGGACACGCGGACGACCGACGGACAGTTCGTCCACCGCAGCGTCGTCGAGGGCGTGGCGGTGACGGTGACCGACGCCTACGTGCGTCGCCACCTCGACGCGGCGCCGAACTCGGCGCTCTACGAGCGCGTCGACGAGGCCGTCTCTCGCGGGACTCCGGCCTGGTACGGCAACGCCGCTTACCGGTACGGCGCTCGCTACGTCGACGGCCGAGCGGCGAACGCGAGCGCCGCCTTCGAGATGGTCGAGCGACCGCCCCGGACGAGCGAGCAGGTGATCCACGGCCACGCGCCGGGCGAGGAGCCGCCGCGGAACCTCTCCGTCAGCGTCGACGCCGCCGGGAGCGACTGGCGGGCGATCGGCCGCGACCGGACTGGTCACGCGGTGGGACGAGCCCGCAGACGCCGCCGAGTTCGCGGCCGCGTTCGCCGACGAGCTCTCGCGGCGCGGCACCAGGACCGGGACCGACGCCGGTGTCGGCTGGCGGGTCGACGGCCGACGCGCCGCTGTCGAGCGGGCGAGCCCGGATACCGTCGTCGTGCTGCTGGGCACGGCGGGGTTCGTACGGAACACTACGATCAGCGGCGACGACGGCACGGTGACCGTCGAGACCGACGATTAGCCCCGCAGTAGCCGGACGACCTCGTCGGCCACGTCCGCACGGACCGCGAGTACGTACTGGACGCCCGGTTCCAACGTCGTCTCGGCGGTGGGGAACCGCCCCGTGCGGGTGTCGGTCACGACGAGCGCGCCCCGCGGGAACGACACCTCGGCGAGCGTGCGACCGGCGACGGGGGCGTCGGCCTCGACGCGGACCTCCATCAGTTCGAGGTCCTCGGTGACCTCCTCGATGGTGCGCACGCCGCCGCCGCTGACCATCTCGCCGAACCCCTCGTCGTCGCCGTGGTCGATGCGGGCGACGGTGCGCACGTCGGGGGCGATCCGCCGGGCGGTCGCACAGATGCCGATGTTCGTCATCGCCCCGTAGTCCGTTAGCGCCGCTATCACGTCGCTGTTCTCCAGGTTCGTCTGCCGGAGCACGCTCGGCCGCCCACCCTGCCCGTGGATGACCGTGGCGACGTACTGGTCGTTAAGGAACTCCACGCGGTCCTCGTCCTTCTCGACGACGGTCACGTTGTGACCGCGGTTGTTCAGCCGGACGGCAGTGTGGTAGCCGACGTGGCTCCCACCGACGATCACGACCCGGAGGTCTTTGCGCATGATCTCCGGTAGTTCGGACGCCACACGGGAGGGTGTTTCGGTCCGGTCGGTCGGCAGTCCGTCACGCCACGAATAGACGATACCAGCCTCGCGGAGGCCACTGCCGTCGGGAACGGGCAGGTCTGGGGAGGATCAGTCGTCGGCCGTCACCGACAGCGTCGGCCGCGTACCGACGCGACGGTCGAGGAAGTCGTCGAGCACGCGGAACGTGCGGACCTTCTGGCCGATGTCCGAGGAGGCGTGGCCCTCCTCGCCGAGTTCGACGTACTCGTAGTCGGCGTCGGCGGGCACCTCGGCCTCGCCGGCGGCGACGCCTTCGGCGTCGAGCTCGACGCCCTCCACCCCGACCGACTCGAGCGCCTCGCGGAACAGCCGGGCCTGCGAGACGGGGACGCGGCGGTCGTTGACGCCGTGGACCACCAGAAGTGGCGCGTCGACGTTCTCCGCGTGGGTCGTCGGCGACCGCCGCTCGTACAGCTCCGGCGCCGCCTCGGGGTGACCGAGATACTTCACCATCAGCTCGGAGCGGAAGTGCGGCATCGTGTTCTCGTACATGTCCTCCAGGTCGGAGACGCCGATCCACGCGACGCCGGCGTCATACAGGTCGGGGTACTGGACGGACTGCCAGTAGGCGGAGTAGCCCCCGTAGGAGCCCCCGAAGACGACCACCCGATCGGAATCGATCCAGTCGCGGTCGATCACCGACTCGGCGGCCGTGGCGACGTCACCCTGCTCGGCGCCGCCCCAGTCGTCGATGAGCTCCTCGACGAACTCCCGACCGCGACCGGTGGAGCCGCGGTAGTTCACCTGCAGCACGGAGAAGCCCCGCGAGACGAGAAACTGCGTGTACAGGTTGAACGCCTTCGTGTCCCGGGCCCGCGGGCCGCCGTGGGGGTTGACAATCAGCGGCGACGGCCGCTCGCCGGAGTCGAACAGCAGCGCGCCGATCTCCGTCGTCTCGTACGGGTCGTGGTCGACCGCCCGCGCGGGCGTCTCTGGCACGCCGTCGGACTCGACGGTGAAGTACTCGGCGTCGGCGAAGTCCTCGGGGTCGAAGGGGCCGTACTCGGCCTCGACGAGGGTCTCGTACTCGTCCGTGTCGAGGTCGTAGGCGACCAGCTCCGGTCGCCGCGTCGGAGTCGTGTGTACGAGCACCACCCGACCGTCCGCGAGGACGTGCTCGCCGCCGACCGGACTGGCGACGCCCTCCGGCAGGTCGAACTCCCGGCTCTCGCCGGTCTCGACGTCGTAGACGACGGGGACGCCGGTGGCCTCGCGGGCACGCGAGACGACGAACCGGTCACCGTCCGGCAGGAAGAAAAGCGGCGACTCCTCGTAGGAGCGGTCGCCGTACCACTCCACGCTGTCGGCGTCGAGGTCGTAGACGCCCGCACGACCGAGGTCCTCGCTGTTGTCGCCGACGAGCAGCTTCGAGCCGTCGGGGTGCCAGTCGGCGGGGGTCGACTCGGCGCCGGTGTCACCGATCGCCAGGTTGCGCGGCTCCGAGTCGTCCGAGGCGGCCCGTGGCGCCACGCCCCCCACGTACACGTCCCGGTTGTCGTAATCGTCGGCCTCGTTCGTCGCGTAGGCGACCCGCTCGCCGTCGGGCGAGAGGTGTGCGCCCCACACCGCCCGCTCGTAGTCGGTGATCTTCGTCGTCTCGCCGCCGGTCTCGTGGCGGTAGAGGTTCATCTGCCCGTCGCGGTTCGACCCCAGCAGCAGCGTCTCGCCGGCCTCGCCGACGTCGTACAGCGACACTTGCTGGTCCATCTCGACGACGGGTGCCGCCCCGCCGTCCCGGCCGATCCGGTGGACGTCGTTCTGCTCGTTGCCGGCCTCGTCGAGGTGGAAGAACACGCCGTCGCCGTCGGCGGCCCACTCGACGCCCCACCGGGCGTTCCGGGGCACCTCGCCGTCGCTCCAGGGCTCGTGCTCGCCGCTCTCGACGTCGAGGACGTGCAACTCGTTGCGGCCGGTCACGTCGTAGTAGAACGCGATCTCAGTGCCGTCGGGCGACACCGTCGGGTGCGCCAGCGTCGGCAGGCTCGCCAGTTCTTCGAGTACGTCCTTCTCGTCCGTCCGAGACATACGAGCGACACGGGAGGGGGACACTTCAGTCTCTCGTGACGCCTCTCGAGCCGACTCCGCGGCGTCCCAAGGGTCAGTCGGCGGCGAGCACGCCGACGAGGTCGAGCAGGTGGACGCGGTCGGCCGTCCCCTCGGTCATCGCCAGGTCGACCTCGCCGGCGCGCTCGTACAGCGCCAGCAGCCGGTCGTCCGTGTAGCGTCGGCGGGCCACCCTGAGCACGGCCGTCAGCAGCTCGTCGCCCTCGAACCCCTCGTCGTACAGCAGGTCGTTGATCGTCGAACGGGCCTCGCCCAGCTCGTCGCGCTCGGCGGCCGCCAGCAGCTCCTCGACGCGGTCCTCGGAGCCGACCTCGCCGAGCACCTCGTGGGTCGCCTCCATCGTGACCGCATCGCCGCGGCCGGCGACCGTCTGGGCCGCGAGCAGTGCCTTCCGGAGGTCGCCGTCGGCGTAGCCGGCGACGTACTCGACGCCGTCGTCGTTGTAGGCGACGCCCTCGTGCTCTGCGACCCGCTCCAGGACCGTGACGACCTCGGCGGTCGTCGGCGCCCGCATCGGCACGGGGAAACAGCGCGACCGGATCGGCGGGATGAGCTTCGTCGGCTGGCGCGTGGCGATCACGAAGCGGGTGTTGCTGTGGTACCGCTCCATCACCCGCCGCAGCGCCTGCTGGAAGTCCTCGCGGATCGCCTCGGCGTTGTCCAGCAGCAGCGTCTTGTAGTCGCCGGAGACGGACGCGTAGCTGGCGGACTCCTTCAGCACGCGGTTTATCATCTCCCGCTTAGGCATCGATGAGCGGCCCTGGAGGAACGAGGCGAAGCGGGGATCGTTCCGAATCTCCGTTTTCGTGCGCTCGAAAAAGTCGGCGACGTTCACCACGAGGAAGTCGTTGTCGGGGTCGGCGTGCGCTTCGCGGGCCATCGCGCGGACGGCGGCGGTCTTCCCGCAGCCGGGCGGCCCGTGGACGACGAGGTTCATCGGCTCGTCGATCGCCCGCTCCAGCCGGTCGCGGGCGTCGCCCTGCGGGACCTCCGAGAGCGCGGGCGCGTGGGCGTCCGTCCACAGCGGCTCGCCGACCTCCTCGGCGAGGTCCTCGCCGTCGGCTGCTGTCATCACCGGCCGGAGGGGCCTGCGGGGTATGAATCGGTCGGTCGCCGGGCGCGAGGGTGCGTTCGGCGCCGACCGGCGAACCCGAGACCGACTACGGCTCCGTCCCGGTCAGCTCCTCGACGGCCGTCCGGAGGCGCTCGCCCAGGTCGGTGTGGTAGAGCCGCCAGTAGGCGTAGGCCGCGAGTGTGACGACGGCGAGGGCGGGCCCGAGCGGGCGGAGGTCGGCGGCGAGCGCGCCGGCGGCGACGGCGAGCTCGACGCCGCCCCAGGCGAGGGCGACGAACAGGCCCGACTCGGCGACGACGCGGGCGATCTCGGCGCTCGCGACGTCGACGGGGCCGGACACGCCCTGTCGTGGTCGGGACACCGGTTTAGTGGTTTCCCTCGTCTCCGATATGGGGGGCGATCCCCACGTTTTTGCCGGCCGGTCCCCTCGGACGGACCATGAGTCAGTCCCGGGGACGTAAGCCCGACTGGCTGCGTACCCAGCTGCCGTCGGGCGAGGAGTTCACCGACGTCCGGGAGACCCTGCGCGAGCGGAACCTCCACACCGTCTGCGAGGAGGCCAACTGCCCCAATCTGGGGGAGTGCTGGTCCGGTCGCGGCGGCTCCGGCGGCGGCACCGCGACGTTCATGCTGATGGGCGACCGCTGCTCGCGGGGCTGTAACTTCTGTGACGTGAAGACCGGCGGCATGGGGCCGCTCGACCCCGACGAGCCCGAAAACGTCGCCGAGGCCGTCGCGGAGATCGGCCTCGACTACGTCGTGCTCACCAGCGTCGACCGCGACGACCTCCCCGACCAGGGGGCGGGTCACTTCGCGGAGACCGTCCGGGAGATAAAGGAACGACATCCGGGCGTGCTGATCGAGGCGCTCGTCCCCGACTTCCAGGGCGAACGCGACCTAGTGCGGAAGGTGATCGACGCCGGACCGGACGTGATCGCCCACAACGTCGAGACCGTCGAGCGCCTGCAGCGTCCCGTCCGCGACCCGCGGGCGGGCTACGAGCAGTCCCTCTCCGTCCTGGAGCGGGTCGCCCGCGACTCCGACGCCTACGCGAAGACCTCGCTGATGCTCGGCGTCGGCGAGTACGACCACGAGGTGTATCGCACGCTCCGGGACCTGCGAGAGCGCGAGGTGGACGTGGTCACCCTCGGCCAGTACCTCCAGCCCTCCCGGTCACACCTCGACGTCGAGTCGTACGTCCACCCGCAGAAGTTCGAGACCTGGCGCCGGGTCGCCGAGGAGGAGCTCGACTTCCTCTACTGTGCGGCGGGACCGATGGTGCGGTCGTCGTACCGCGCCGGCGAGCTGTTCGTCGACGCCCTGCTGCGGGACGGTCGTTCGCTCGAAGAGGCTCGCCGCGAGGCCCGCGAGGCCGCCGGGACGAGCGACTGACTCCAGCCGTGCTCCCCGACGGGACGTGGCTGCACCCGACCGGGGCGACCTACGGCCTGCGACGGGTCGCCGCGAGGACGGTCGCGAGCCTGGCGTCCGCGCGAGCGGAGACGGTGTCACCGGGGGCGCTGCCCGACGGCGGAACCGTCGCCGTCGCCGGTCGGGTCGAGCCGTACGACGCGGTCGGCGTCGTCCGGCCGGGCGGGAGCCGGACGCCGTCGGTCTGCTGTCGGGTACGAGTCGACGCCTATCCGGAGCCCGTGTCGGACCCGGAGAGACGGTCGTTCACCGACGGGAGCGTCGCGCTGGACGACGTACTGGCGGTCTCGTTCGTCCTCGCGGACGGGAGCGACGAGGCGGTCGTCGACCCCGTCCCGCGGGCGCCCTCGGAGGGGCTCGAGCCGGCGGCGACGGTCCGCCCGCGGGCGGCGTACGTGACGAGTGACCTGCGCTACCCCGACGCGGGGCTGGTCGCGGCCGACCGTCTGCGTGACCTGTCGGAGCGACGGCGGTCGTGGGTGCGCGAGCGAACGGACCTGGCCGACGACGCCTTCGTGCGGCTGCTGGAGCGTCGGCTGTCGCCGGGCGACCGCGTGCGGACGGTCGGCCACCGGGTACGTCACGACCGCGGCGTCGACCGGGACGTCATCAACGTCCGGTCGCTGCGGGCACCGTTCCGGGTCGAGCCGCACGACCGGTGAGGCCGCGAGTCGACGACGGCGGTGGGGTCGGACGGTGGCGTCGCCGGCTTGCGCCGCGGTTACGAAAACCATATGCCGCGAGCGGTGAATATTCCCGTCATGAGGTGGTCACGGCCGTGAGCACGCTCGAACGAGACCCGGGCGACCGCGTACAGGTGCTCGACGACACCGGCCGGGTGCTCGAGGACGCCGAGGTGCCGGACCTCGACGACGAGACGCTCGTCGAGATGTACGCCCAGATGCGGCTGGCCCGCCGGTTCGACGAGCGCGCCGTCAGCCTACAGCGACAGGGACGGATGGGGACGTACCCGCCGCTGTCCGGTCAGGAGGGCGCCCAGATCGGCAGCGCCCACGCGCTCGGCGACGACGACTGGATGTTCCCCTCGTATCGGGAGCACGGCGCCGCTCTCGTGAAGGGGATGTCGCTGCGGCGCACGCTTCTGTACTGGATGGGGCTGGAGAAGGGCAACGACGCCCCGGAGGAGACCAACCTGTTCGCCGTGGCGGTGCCGATCGCCACGCAGATCCCCCACGCGACCGGCGCGGCGTGGGCCTCCAAGCTGAAGGACGAGGAGGAGCGTGCCTTCCTCTGTTACTTCGGCGACGGCGCCACCTCGGAGGGTGACTTCCACGAGGGGCTGAACTTCGCCGGCGTCTTCGACGTGCCGGCGGTCTTTTTCTGTAACAACAACCAGTGGGCGATCTCCGTCCCTCGGGAGCGCCAGACGGCGTCGGCGACGCTCGCCCAGAAGGCCGAGGCCTACGGCTTCGAGGGCGTCCAGGTCGACGGGATGGACCCGCTGGCGACGTACAAGGTGACCCGCGAAGCCGTCGAGAAGGCGAAAGACCCCGACGGCGCGGCCAACGAGGCGCTCGGCTCGGCGACGCGGCCGACGATGATCGAGGCGGTGCAGTACCGCTTCGGCGCCCACACCACCGCGGACGACCCCACCGTCTACAGGGACGACGAGGAGGTCGAGCGCTGGAAGCGGAAGGACCCCATCCCGCGCATGGAGACGTTCCTGCGGGAGACGGGACGACTCGACGACGAGAGTGTCGCCGCGATCGAGGACCGCATCGAAGAGCGCGTCGCCGAGGCGATCGACGAGGCCGAGGCCGCGGCGGCGGCGGACCCGGCGGAGATCTTCGAGCACGTCTACGAGGGGATGCCGAAGCGACTGGAGGAGCAGCTCGACTACCTCGAACGGCTACGGGAGCGCCACGGCGACGAGGCGCTTCTGGGGGAGTGACCACCACCATGTCGACACAGACGGCCACACAGAACCTCACGCTCGTACAGGCGGTCCGGGACGGACTGGAGACGGAGATGGAGCGAGACGACGACGTGCTCGTGATGGGCGAGGACGTCGGCGTCAACGGCGGCGTGTTCCGCGCCACCGACGGCCTCATCGAGAAGTACGGCGAGAACCGCGTCGTCGACACGCCGCTGGCGGAGTCGGGCATCATCGGTACGGCGGTCGGTATGGCCGCCTACGGGCTGCGACCCGTCACGGAGATACAGTTTCTCGGGTTCATCTATCCCGGCTTCGACCAGATCGTCAGCCACGCCGCCCGTCTGCGGACCCGCTCGCGCGGCCGATACACCTGTCCGATGGTGATCCGTGCGCCGTACGGCGGCGGTATCGAGGCGCCCGAGCACCACTCGGAGTCGACGGAGGGCTTCTTCGTCCATCAGCCCGGACTGAAGGTGGTCATCCCCTCGACGCCGGCGGACACGAAGGGACTGCTCGCCTCGGCGATCCGCAGTCCCGACCCCGTGGTGTTCCTCGAGCCGAAGCTCATCTACCGGTCGTTCCGCGAGGACGTCCCCGAAGACGAACACACCGTACCGCTGGGCGAGGCCGCCGTCCGGCGCGAGGGGTCGGACGTGTCGGTGTTCACCTACGGCGCGATGACTCGGCCGACGCTGGAGGCGGCCGAGCGGCTGGCGGGCGAGATCGACGTCGAGGTGGTCGACCTGCGGACGCTGTCGCCGCTGGACGAGGAGACGATAGTCGAGTCGTTCACCAAGACCGGCCGTGCGGCCGTGGTGCACGAGGCGCCGAAGACCGGCGGCGTCGGCGCGGAGATCGCCACGACGATCCAGGAGGAGGCACTGCTGTACCAGGAGGCGCCCGTCGAGCGGATCACGGGCTTCGACACGCCGTTCCCGCTGTACTCCCTGGAGGACTACTACCTCCCCGAGGCGGAACGCGTCGTCGACGGGGTCCGCGACCTCGTGGAGTTCTGACATGGCGACCAGAGAGTTCACCCTTCCGGACGTCGGCGAGGGCGTCGCCGAGGGCACCCTGGAGGCCTGGCTGGTCTCCGAGGGCGACCAGGTGAGCGAGGACCAGCCCCTCGCGGAAGTCGAGACCGACAAGGCCCTGGTCGACGTGCCCTCCCCGGTCGACGGAACGATCGAGCGACTGCACGCCGAGGCCGGCGACGTCGTCCCCGTCGGCGACGTGATCGTCACCTTCGAGCTCGACGCCGGCGAGAGCGGTGCCGGCACCCAGGCCAGCTCCGAGCCCGAGGCGCCCGCCGACGAGGCGGGCGCCGACGGGTCCGAACCGGAGCCCGCGCCCGACCCCGACCCCGAACCGGGGCCTGCGGAGGCGCCAGCCGGCGGCAACGGCACCGCCGAGGCGGCCGGCAGTTCAAGTTCGAGTTCGGGGCGAGTGTTCGCCGCCCCGAGCACGCGCCGGCTGGCCCGCGAACTGGGCGTCGACATCGCGGCGGTCGAGGGCACCGGCCCCGGCGGTCGCGTCACCGAGGCGGACGTGCGCCGGGCGGCCGGCGACGAGGAGTCGTCCTCGTCCGGGGAGCCGGCGACGGCCGAGACGGCGGCGACTGACACCGACGACGGGACCGTCACCGTCACCGCCGGCGACGACGGCGCCGCACGGGCCGCGGAGCGACCCCCGGGGGACACGGTCGCGTCGCCGGCGGTGGAGTCGGCGAACCGCGATCGGACACTGGCGGCGCCGGCGACTCGCCGGGTCGCGGAGGAGGAGAGCGTCGACATCGACGCCGTCCCCGCGGTCGAACAGCGCGACGGCGAGCCCTTCGTCACCGCCGACGCGGTGCGGGAGTACGCCGAGAAACAGCGGCAGGCCCAGGCGGCCGACGCGACGGCGCTGGCCACCGGCGAGGGCGAGACCGTCGACACGGACGCGGACACGGACACGGACACGGTCGCCGAGCCGGAACTGGAGACGAGCGACGCGAGCGACGCGAGCGCCACGGAACGCGAGGAGCGCGAGCCGTACGGCGGGGTGCGGCGCACCATCGGCGAGCAGATGGAGCGCTCGAAGTACACCGCACCTCACGTCACCCACCACGACGAGGTGGACGTGACCGCGCTGGTCGAGACCCGCGAGGAGCTGAAAGGCGTCGCCGAGGAGCGCGGGGTGCGGCTGACGTACGTGCCGTTCGTGATGAAGGCCTGCGTGGCCGCGCTGAAGCAGTTCCCCTACCTCAACGCCCAGCTCGACGAGGAGAACGAAGAGATCGTCACGAAACGGTACTACAACCTCGGCGTGGCGACGGCGACGGACGCGGGGCTGATGGTGCCGGTCGTCGACGGCGTCGACCGGAAGGGGCTCCTGGAGGTCGCCCGGGAGACGAACGAACTCGTCGAGCAGGCCCGCGACCGCCGGATCGACCGCGAAAAGATGCGCGGCGGCAGCTTCACGGTCACGAACGTCGGCGGCATCGGCGGCGAGTACGCCACGCCGATCGTCAACTACCCCGAGGTGGCGATCCTGGCGCTGGGGGAGGTCCGCAAGAAGCCTCGCGTCGTCGAGACCGACGACGGCGACGAGATCCGGCCGCGACACGTCCTGCCGCTGTCGCTGTCGTTCGACCACCGCGTCGTCGACGGCGCGATGGGCGCACGCTTCACCAACGCCGTCATGGAGTACCTGCGAAACCCCGACCTGCTGCTGCTGGAGTAGCCGCCCCGACGCCCCGCCCTCGCCCGGACCGGTCGCCCCTCGCCCGGCCTGGCACTGGCGGCGTCGTCGGACACCCGGAGAGGTGGGGGCCACATCCACACGTTTAACCTCGCGGCCCGCCTGTCCGGAGGTGATGGTCGTCGGAGACATCGAAACCGGGACGGAGGTAGCCGTGGTCGGCGCCGGACCGGCGGGCTACGTGGCGGCGATCCGTGCGGGTCAGTTGGGTCTCGACGTCACGCTCGTCGAGAAGGACGCCTGGGGGGGCACCTGCCTCAACTACGGCTGTATCCCCTCGAAGGCCCTGATCACGGCGGCCGACCTCGCCCACGAGGCCGGCGACGCGGAGCACATGGGTATCCACGCCGACCCCGCGGTCGACCTGTCGGCGACGGTCGACTGGAAGGACGGCGTCGTCGACCGGCTCACCGGCGGCGTCGAGAAGCTCTGTAAGGCCAACGGCGTCGAGCTCGTCGAGGGCCGTGCGGAGTTCGCCGACGACAGCCGACTACGCGTGGTCCACGGCGGCGACGGTCAGGGTGCCGAGACGCTGGTCTTCGAGCACGCCGTCGTCGCCACGGGGTCACGGCCGATCGAGATCCCCGGCTTCGACTTCAACGACGGGCCGGTGCTCGACTCCCGGCAGGCGCTCGCGCTGGAGTCGGTGCCGGACCGCCTCGTGGTCGTCGGCGCCGGCTACATCGGCATGGAGCTGTCGACAGCATTCGCCAAGCTCGGCAGCGACGTGACCGTGGTCGAGATGCTCGAGGACGTGTTGCCGGGCTACGAGGACGACGTCGCCCGGGTCGTCCGCGAGCGCGCCCGCGAGGTCGGCGTCGACTTCCGGTTCGGCTACACGGCCGCGGGCTGGGAGTCGACCGAGGACGGGATCCGTGTCACGGCCGACCCGGCCGAGGAGGTGGCCGCCGACGGCGGAACGGCCGTCGACGCAGACCCCGACATCGACACGGACGCCGACGCCGAGCCGATCGCGCTCGCGGCGGACAAGACGATGGTCGCCGTCGGCCGCCAGCCAGTGACGGACACGCTGAACCTGGAGGCCGCGGGCGTCGAGACCGACGACCGCGGCTTCGTCGAGACCGACCACCGCACGACGACGTCCGTCGACGGGATCCACGCCGTCGGCGACGTGGCCGGGGAGCCGATGCTCGCCCACGCCGGCTCCGCCGAAGGTCAGGTCGCCGCCGAGGTGATCGCCGGCGAGCCGGCCGCACTCGACCACCAGGCCGTGCCTGCCGCCGTGTTCACCGACCCCGAGGTCGGTACCGTCGGCCTCACCGCCGCGGAGGCCCGCGAGGAGGGCTTCGAGCCGGCCGTCGGCGAGTTCCCCTTCCGGTCGTCGGGTCGGGCGCTCACCACCGACGAGGACGGGGGGTTCGTCCGGATCGTCGCCGACGAGGACACCGGCTTCGTGCTCGGCGGACAGGTCGTCGGGCCGGAGGCCTCCGAGCTGATCGCCGAGGTCGGTCTCGCCGTCGAGATGGGGGCCACCCTCGAAGACCTGGCCTCGACGGTCCACACCCACCCGACGCTGTCGGAGGCGGTCATGGAGGCCGCCGAACACGCCGTCGGCGAGGCGATCCACACGCTGAACCGCTGACGGGCGCGCCGTCCCGGGGGGCACCGACGCCGCCGAGCGTCGCTGAGCGTCGCTGAGCGTCGTCGAGTCGCGGCCGGTCTCGGAAAACGGCGGCGTGAGCGGGGTGGACCAGTCAGCCGAACGGTCCCATGCCGCCGCCGCCCTCGCCCTGCATCTGTTTCATCATGCGTTGCATGTCGGCGTCGCCCATCCCCTGGAACTGCTTGAGTGTGCGCTCCATCATCTTGTGCTGCTGGAGCAGTTCGCGCACGCGGTCGGTGTCCGTGCCGGCGCCGCGGGCGATCCGACGGACCTGCTGGGCGCCGACCGACCGGGGGTTCTCGAGTTCGCGGTCGGTCATCGAGTCCATGATCACTTCGAACTCCCGCAGGCGCTCCTCGGTGACGTCCATCGCGTCGTCGGGTAGCTGGTCCATCAGCCCGCCGCCGAGACCGGGGATCATGTCGAACACCTGGTCGAGTGGCCCCATGCGGTTCATCGCGTCCATCTGCTTTCGCATGTCCTTCAGGGTGAACTGTCCCTGCAGCAGGTCCTCGGGCTCCCAGTCGTCTTCCTCCTCGGTGGTCTCCTCCATCGCCCGCTCGACGCGCTCGGTCAGCTGTTTGAGGTCGCCCATGCCGAGCAGCCGGGAGATGAACCCGTCCGGCTCGAAGCGCTCGACGTCCTGGACCTCCTCGCCGGTGCCCAGGAAGGCGATCGAGGAGCCCGTCTCGTTCACCGCCGTCAGGGCGCCGCCGCCTTTCGCCGTCCCGTCCAGCTTCGTGACGACGACGCCGTCGATGCCGATCGCCTCCTCGAAGTGACGGGCCTGCTCTCTGGCGCCCTGGCCGATGGCGGCGTCGAGGACGAGCAGCGAGCGGTCCGGTTCCACGGCCGCCTCGATCGCCTCTATCTGGTCGACCAGCTCGTCGTTCAGCCCGTCACGACCGGCGGTGTCGACGACGCGGACGTCCGCCTCGGCCGTCGCCGCCAGCCCGTCGCGGGCGATCTCGACGGGGTCCTCCGCGTCGGGGTCGCCGTAGAACTCCACCTCGGCGCGCTCGGCCATCTGCTCGGCCTGGTCGTAGGCACCGGGCCGGTCGGTGTCGGTCTGTATCACGGCCGAGCGCAGCCCCTTCTTCGAGAACCACCAGGCCATCTTCGCCGCCGAGGTGGTCTTCCCCGAGCCGTACAGCCCCGCCAGGAGGACCGTCTGCTCCTCCAGTGGCAGTTCGGTGGACTCGCCGACCAGCTCGACCATCTCCTCGTAGACGATCCGCAGGACGTGGTCACGAGCCGACGTTCCGGACGGCGGCTCCTCCTCCAGCGCGCGACGCTCGATCGCGTCGGAGAGCTCCATCACGAGACCGGTGTCGACGTCGGCCTGCAGCAGCGACCGCTGCCGCAGCGAACTGCCCAGGTCGTCGAGTACCATCCGTCCGCGCTTCGGCGTCCAGCGGTAAGCCTCTTGTCGTTAGTCACACACCGCACGCTGCGGGCCGAACCCCGTTCGCTGGTGCGTCCAGGCTCTCGGAACGTGGACCCGAGAGTCCGAGAGCACGCGGAGACCGTCGCCGAACACTCCGTCTCCGCTCCGAGGACGGCGAGGTGGTCCAGCGGGACGGCACCTTCGTGTTCGAAGACGGGTTCGAGTAACGGCCCCCAGTCACGCTTCCGAACGAGCGGAGAGACGGGCAACGAACCTCGGGCGCCACGAGGCGCTCGCCGGGGCGACTCGCCCCGAACGCTCGTGGAACGACGGGACCGGAAGGACTGACCCGCCGGGCGGGCTCAGGCCACGGACTCCAGCCCGGTGCAGTCCGAGGACTGCACCCAGCCACTCTCGTCGTCGAGGTCGTCGGCGATGACGTCGCTGTCGTCGAGCCCGACGGTGCCGTACCCTTCGGGCGGGCGGGCGTCGGCACCGACCGTGTGGTACCGGTCGGCGGAGTCGGTGACTGTCGTCGTCGACTCTCTCGTTCCTTGCGACGTGTTGCGGCGGTATAGTCCGCGGCGAGCCGAAGGGGGGGGGTTGAGCCGGTCACCGTCGCGCGATCGACCGCCCGAGGCGGGTCCCGCTGACCCCGAATTCGGGCGTCGTACCGACGGCGCCCTCCGCCCGTGCCGGGCCGGAAGGGTTTAGCCGCCCTCGCCCGTCGGCCCGGCCGTGAGTGAGTTCCGGTTCGAGCTACGTGTCTGCCGGTGGGCCGAGCGGGCGTGGCCGCCGGGCGAGCGCGACGGACCGGTCGTCGTCGCCCGACAGTTGGGCAGCACGCATCGCCGGTGGGACACCGTCGTCGTCGAGTGCGACCCCGAGGGACTGCGCGCCCGTGCGGCGTTCGGCCCGGCGGCGCTCGACTCGGACCTGCTGCACGTGGTGCGGGACGCGCCCGCCGAGTGGACGTGGTACCGCGACGCCCTGCCGGAGCCGGACTACCCGTGGCGCTACGTCCGGGAGGCGATCGACCGCGCCGCCGACCGCGACGCCGTCCAGCGGCGCACGCGGTCGAACCGCGTCGAGATCCGGCGCGTGCGACCGTACCCCGACTGGGTACGACGCGTGGTCGCCGTCGAGAACAAGCCGGACCTGGACGCCGCCGCGGCCCGCGACCTGCGGCCGCAGCTGGAGTACGACGTCGCTCTCGGTCTCGCCGACGAGGTGTGGGTCGCCACGCGGACGACGGCCGAGCGCGTCGAGCCGGTCCTGCTCGAGGACCTCCCCGTCGAGACCGGCGTGCTCGTCGTCGACGACCGCTCGGTGTCCGGCGACGGCCCGACGACCGACGCACGTCCACCTCGACCGACCGCCGACGTCGTCTGGCACCCGCGGACGCTCGACCCCGACGAGACGGGAACGCGGGTCCTGGAGCGGCCCGACGGCGGAACACGCGACCGGTCGGCGGCCCGGTTCGAGTACCTCTCGCCGGCGGCGAAGGACGAGCGCCGGCTCGTGATCGCCGAACGGGCCTACGAGCGGGGCTGGCGCTCGTACGTGGAGACGATGCGGCCGGACTGCCGGCAGTTCCGCCTGCGCGGTGAGGGGACGGCACTGCTGCCGTACTGCGAGGCGAAGTGTCGCGGTCAGACGGCCGCCGAGTGTGCCGGGTCGTGCCCGCAGTTCGAGCCGGAGCCGCCGGCCTGGCGCGCCCGCGGAGCGCCGGTGGAGGGCGGCCCCGGTGTCGCGCAGCGTCGACTGCTGGAGCGGCGTCGACGCCGGCGGCGACCGGGCGTCGAGGAGTGAGCCGGGCGAGCGTCAGTCCGAGACCGTCACGTCGACGGCCTCGCGCTCGACGGTGCGGCGGTACGTCGGCACGACTCGCTGGACGCTCTCGACGACGCCCTTCCGGCGGAGGGCGTTCAGCGCCTCGCGCACCTCGTCGGTCGAGGGGTCGACGTCGTACGTCTCTCGCAGCGAGTGGAGCACGCTGACGACGGACTCCGAGCGCTCGTCGGGGCCGACGAGCACACCGAAGACCCGTGCGGCAAGCTTCGGGACGACGACAGCGTCGGGAGTGCCGTCCTCGCCCCCGGAGACGCCGGGTTCGACGTCGACCAGTTCCGCCGCGTCGTCGGTAGCGCGGATGAGGGAGTCGTCGTCGCGGTAGTAGTAGTCGCCCAGCGCCGACTCCAGATACGAGTGCACCTCGCTGCCGCTCTCTACCCCCCATCGGTCCATCAGCTCGCCGTTTTTCGTCGGCTGCAGCTCGACGACGTCCGCGAGTCGCTCGCGGGCCTGCGGCGATAGCTCCGCCATCGCCCCGGCGTACGTTCCGGGGGTGATAGTGGTTTGCCTCTCGGAGTCGGCTCAGTCTTCCGGCCTCCCGGCCGGCGGGGGCGTCGACGTCGGCAGCGTCTCCTCGACCTGGCTGTAGACGAGCGCGAGCCCGACGACACCCAGGGCGGCGGCGACGGCGAAGGGAACGACGAAGCCGAAGCCGACGAGCACGCCCGACAGCAGCGGGCCGATCGCCGTTCCGAGGCCGAAGCCCATCGTCAGCAGCGACAGCGTCGAGCCGGACTCGCCCTCGCCGGCGAGGTCGCCCGCCAGCGCGAGCGAGGGGGCGAACACGAGCGCCACGCCGAACCCCTGGACGAACCGGGCGAGCACCATCAGCCACGAGTCGAGCGTCCCGGGCGCTCCACCGATCAGCCCCTGTGCGAGCGTGCTCGGGACGATGACGACGAAGCCGGCGACGATGAACGGTCGCCGACCGTAACGGTCGCTCACCCGGCCGATCGGCACCTGGAAGACGACGTTGGCGATGACGGTGGCGGCGAACTGCAGCCCGAAGAAGAGGCCGCCCTGGCCGAGACGCTCGTTGACGATGTTCGCCAGTGTGGCGAACAGCGCCAGTCCGAGCGCCATCAACACGGTGGCGACGCCGAGCGTGAACACCGGATCGAGACCGCCGTCGGGCGCACGCGCCCGGAAGGCGAGGTCGTCGGCCGCGCCCGCCGTCAGTTCCTCGGGGTCGGCGACGAACGCCGAGACCAGCGCGAACGACAGCAGCGCGCCGACGACGGCGACGCCGAAGGCGGCGTCGAAGCCCGGGAGCGTGCCTCCGCCGACGGCCGAGAGGTCGTACGGGCCGGCGGCGACGACCGCGCCCGCGACCAGCGGGCCGAAGCCGAAGCCGACCAGTCGGAACGTGTTGAACACGCCGAAGTTGCCGCCGCGGCTCTCGGTCGTCGCGAGCTCGCTGACGAGTGCGACCGTCGCCGGGATGACCAAGGCGCCGCCGAGCCCCTGCACGCCGCGCACCGCGAGCACCGTCCAGTAGTCCGTGGCGACGGCGTAGCTCGCGCTGGAGACCGCCAGCACGAGCAGGCCGACGAGGATGTACACCCGTCGCCGGCCGGTGCGGTCGGAGAGACGCCCGGTGAACGGCTGTGAGAGGCTGTTGACGAAACCGAACAGCGACAACACCGCCCCGATGAGCAGCTCGGGGGTGACGCGCAGCCCCACGAGCGGGAGCCGACCGCCGCTCAGCGGCGTCACGTCCACGGGACCGCCCGCCCCCAGATACAGCGGCAGCACTACGATCAGAAAGGAGTTGGCGACGGCGTCGACCATGCGCGCCAGCGCGAGCACCAGTACCCGTCGGTCGACGCCGAACACAGCACGACGAAGGCAACGACGACGCTTGACGGTTTCCGTTCGCGCCGACTCACAAAGGCTTAATTCGGCCGGCCGCTCAGGGGAGACAGTCAATGGAGTTCTGTGACGACTGCGGCTCGATGATGCAGGCCTCGGACGGCACGTGGGTGTGCCGGAGCTGCGACCGCGAACAGCCGAAGGACCCCGACGCCAGCTACGTCGTCACCGAGGACCAGGAGGAAGGCGAGATCGTCGACGTCAGCGACGCCGAGGACCGCGGCCTGCCGACGACCGCCGAGCGCTGCCCGGAGTGTGACAACGACCGCGCCTACTACTACATGCAGCAGATCCGCGCCGCCGACGAGAGCGAGACGCGCTTTTTCGTCTGTACCGACTGCGAGCACAAGTGGCGCGAGGACGACCACTGACCGTCCTCCCGTCGCCGTCGCCGTCGCCATCGCCGTCGTCGCTCTCGCCCGGACTTGCACTCGACCTCGCGCCTACGTTCCCCGAACTAGCGCCCGCGTCCGAGTTCGCGTCCGACCTCGCGCTCGCTGACCTCGCGCTCACCGACCTCGACGGACGACTCATTGCTCCTCGGGGATCGTGACCTCCTCGCCGTCGACCCGGCGAACCTCGTCCTCGCTCACCAGGTAGACCGCCGTCGCGACGGCGTCCACGTAGCTCGCGCCGACCTGGTAGGAGTAGGGCGTCTCGACCTCGACGTAAACTCCTCCGTCCGTCTCGCCGACCACCACGGCGTCCGATTCCCGGCCGGGCGTTCCGCGTCGTCTCCTGCCGGGTCCGTCCGGTCGTCGGGCGCGTCAGTCCTCTCGCCCGCGGGTGGTGATGCGGAGGGTGCCGTCGACCCGCCAGTGCGCGTGGTCGGCGTCTTCGCCGGCCTCCGAGGGGACGTCGACCGCCATGTCCTCGAAGGCGTCCTCGATCTCCGCGCCGCGACCGGTGAGCCGGTCGTACAGACCGATCGCCGACTCGGGCCAGGTGGTCGTCTCCTCGACACGCTCCGCCGGGTCCGTCTCCGTGTCGGCGGTGCTCGTGCACGGACCGGTACATCAGGAGAAACTCAGCCGTTCGGTCACGACGGCTACGACCGACGGCGGGCGACGGCGAGGTAGCCGGTGTGACCGACGCCGGCGGTCGTCGGCCGGGAGCCCCGTTCGTCGAAGTCCATCTCGCGCTGGATCGTCTCTCGCGTCTCGATGCGCAGACCGGCCTCGCGGGCGCGGCTCTCGACCTCGCGGGCGCGCTCGACGAACGGACAGTACGCGACGGCGTACCCGCCCTCGACGAGCAGGTCCGGCGCGCGCTCCACCGCGGCGGCGGCGTCCTCGGTGTCGAGTGTCAGCAGGTCGACGGCGTCGAGGTCGCGGTCCTCGACCGCCGCGAGCAGGTCGCCCTCGCGCACGTCCACGCGGTCGACGACGCCGGCACGGGCGACGTTCTCCCGGGCGACCGACGCGAACTCCGGGTCCCGCTCGTAGGTGGTCACGTCGACGCCGGCACGCCCGAGGTAGACCGCCAGCACGCCCGTCCCGGTGCCGGCGTCGAGCGCCCGGTCGCCGACGCCGGCGCCGGTGAGCCCCATCACCAGCCCCACGTCGCGGGGCAGCATCGGCGCCCCCGTCCGCTCCAGGTGGTCGAACAGGTCCGGCCCGCGCAGTGCCCGCACCGCGAACGCCTCCCCGAGGTGTGTCTCCAGCCGGTCGCCCGGCGCGACGTCGCCGGGCACCTCCAGCACGCCGACGTCCGTCTCCAGTCGGTCGCCCGGCCGGCGGAGATACTCCCGGTCGTGCTCGACCGCCGTCAGGAGGTACGCCTCGCCGCCGGTCGTCTCGCTCTCGGCCGCGTCGCCGTCGGTCGTCCGCTCTCGGTCGTGGTCGTGGTCGCGCTCGCGCTCGCTCTCTCCCCCGTCGTCGCCCTCGTCGGCCACTATTCCAGGCGGTCGACGGCGGCGGCGAGGTCGCCGTCGACGGCCTCCAGCGCCTCGCGGGCGGTCGCCTCGTCCACGCCCGCACGCTGGGCGACGATCTCCACGTCGGCGTCCGGAACGGTCGCGCCACTCGCGTCGTCAGCGGTCGCCTCGTCGACGTTGCCCTCGATCGCGCTCACGTCGCGCTCGACCGGCTCGCCGACGATCTGGTAGGTCTCCTGTCCGCGGGCGTCCATCCTCGTCACGTCGGCGTCGTCGAAGACCAGGTCGCCGTCGTCGGTGCGGATGACGACCTCGGTGGCGTCGAGTTCCTCGACGTCGATACCCATCTGCTCCATCATCTGCTTCATCTTGCGGGGGTTCAGACCGCCGCCGCCACCTCCGAACATGTCCGCACACTCCCGGTGTACCGGCAAAAGACTGACGAACCCGCCCACCCGCCTCGCGGCAGTCAGGCCTCGGTCTCCGCCTCCGCCTCCGCCTCGGCGTCGCCGGCGCCGTGGCGCACCCCGACGGCCACGCCCGTCTCGAAGGCTCGCATCGCCGCCGGTCGGAGCATCGCCCGCCCGACGCCGACCACCGCGTCGTCGGCGACGACGACCGCCTCGGCCCCCGGTCGAACGCCGTCGGCGACCTCGCGGACGAACTTCGCGAAGGCGTTGCACCCCTCGCGGACGTACGGGTCGCTCTCCGCGCCGACGACCACCCGCGGCGCGGAGGCGTCGTCGTCGGCGACCAGCCGCCGCCCCCCGGCGACCCCGAGCGTGACCAGCCCGTCGGTGCCGTAGGAGACCAGCCGCTCGCCGCCGTGGTACACCTGCCGCGGCCGCCCGGAGGCGCTCGTCCGCAGCTCGAAGGTCGCCCCCGATGGGAACAGTGCCCCGCCCGCTCCCCGGCCGAACTGGTAGTCGGCGACCGTCCGCAGCGCCCGCAGGTCGTCGTCGTCGCCGTTGACGGTGCGCCGTCGCTCGCTGCCGCTTTCGTCGTCGCCCCCGTCGCCGGCTGTCCCGGGCTCACTCTCCCGTGTCGTCTCGGCGTCGCTCATGTCCGCCGGGAGCGACCCGAGCCCAATAAGGCTCCGCCTCCCCTCGGCGTCGTGGAGCGGCTCACACGCCGGCGACGGTTGCGACGGGTTGGAAAGAGGTATATACCGCCCGGAGTGAGGAGCCGTTAGAAATGGACGCGACGAAGGTCGGACTGGGGACGCTGTTCCTGCTGGTCAGCGTCGCCATCCTGCTGTTCCAGGGAGTCGTCGCGCCGGCGTAGTCACAGCAGAAACACCTCCTCACGCTCGCTCATGTCGACGAAGGCGTCGGCGGCGTCCACGAGTTCGTCGGCCGTCGACTCGGCGAAGCCCATCACCTCGACGCGAACTCCCTCGTGACGCAGGTGCGAGCAGAGCCGCGAGAAGTCGCCGTCGCCCGTACACAGCACCACGGTGTCGACCTTCTTCGCGAGCGTGACCGCGTCCAGGCTCATGCCGACGTCCCAGTCGGCCTTCTTCGAGCCGTCGGCGAAGGTCTTGATGTCCTTTATTTTCGTCTCGAAGCCGATGTCGACCAGCGCCTGGAAGAAGGACTCCTCGTCCTCCGCCTCGGCACGGATGACGTAGGCGACCGCCCGGGTCAACTGGCGGTCCTGCACGGCCTTCTCAAGCAGCGCGGAGTAGTCGATGTTGCGCGAGTAGACGCTCTGTGCGGTGTGATACAGGTTCTGTGCGTCCGCGAGCACGGCCACCCGCTGTCCGGGGTGGATCTCGACCATGTCCGGCGTGGGGGTCGCCCCGCGTATCGTTCTTTCGGGGCTCGACCCCGGTCTCGCGACGGTACGGTACCGTTTTCGGCTCAGTCCGTCGTGTCGTCCAGGTCGTCGACCGTCTCGTCGGCGAGACCGGTGTACGACTCCGGCGCGAGCGCGAGCAGCTCCTCGCGCACCGCCTCGTCGACGGCCAGGTCGCGAATCGCCGCCCGGAGGCCCGCCAGGTCGACCGTCCGTCCCCGCGTGAGCGTCTTCACTCGCTCGTAGGCGTCGGCGTGGCCCTCCCGCCGGAGCACGGTCTGGACGGCCTCGGTGAGCACCTCGGGGTGGGCTCGCAGGTCCTCGCGCATCGCCTCGGCGTCGGGGGCGACGCCCTCCAGCCCGGCGCGAGTCTTCCGGTAACCGAGGTAGGCGTGCCCCAGCGCGACGCCGATCGTGCGCTTCACGGTCGAGTCCGAGAGGTCGCGCTGCAGCCGCGAGGTCGGCAGTCGGTCCGCGAGTACGTCGAGCCGGGCGGCGGCGACCGCGAGATTACCCTCGCCGTTCTCGAAGTCGATGGGGTTGACTTTGTGTGGCATCGTCGACGACCCCGTCTCCCCCTCGCTCGCGCGCTGGCGGAGGTAGCCCTCCGAGACGTACAGCCAGGCGTCGCGGTCGAGGTCGGTGAGCACGGCGTTGGCGCCGTCGACGGCGTCGAACAGCGCCGCCAGGTCGTCACACGGGTTCACCTGGGTCGTCAGCCCGGCGTACCGGAGGTCGAAGCCGGCGACGAACTCGCGGGCGAACGCCCGCCAGTCCGTCTCGGGGTAGGCGGCGTGATGGGCCGCGAGCGTGCCGGTCGCGCCGCCGACCTTCCCCGTCAGGTCGTCGACGGCGGCCTCGGTCCGGCCGACGGCACGACCCAGTCGGGCGGCGTAGACGGCCGTCTCCTTGCCGAAGGTGGTCGGCGTGGCGGGCTGGCCGTGGGTGCGCGCGAGCATCGGCGTCCCGCGGTGCTCGCGGGCGAGATCGGCGAGCTCGTCCCGCACCGCCCGCAGCTCGGGGACGAGCACCTCGCGGACGGCGCCGCGCACGAGCAGGCGGTAGGCGAGGTTGTTGACGTCCTCGCTGGTGAGTCCGAAGTGGATCCACTCCTCGGGGACGGTCGTACGCTCCCGGAGGAAGTACTCGACGGCCTTCACGTCGTGGTTGGTCGCGGCGTAGTCGTCGTACCCCTCCGTCTCGATCCGCTTGACGAGGCGGGCGTCCTCGTCGTCGAACTCCGCGACGACCGCCCGGAGGTCGTCCCGCTCCGCGGGCGACAGCGACAGCGCGACGGCCTCGTGGTCGGCGAGCGCGAGCAGGTACTCGACCTCGACGCGGACGCGAGCCGCGACGAGGGCGGCCTCGCTCGCGTACTCGCGGAGCGGGTCGAGCCGGTCGGCGTAGCGACCGTCCAGCGGCGACACCGCGTGCAGGGGGTCGGGCACAGCCGGGGTGTCGTCCGGACGGGTGAAAGTCCTGTCGTCGTGTGCTTCCGATCGTGGGGCGTCGAGGTTAGCCGCACGTTCAGACGGGATCCCGGTGGAGTCTCGTAAAGCCAGGAAAGCCCCCGACGACTCGCCGGCTGCAACTCGCTGTCGCCGGGCGGCTCCGCCGCCCGGCTGCCCGAGAGAGCGAAGCTCTCTCGCTTGTCGCGCAAATCGAAGATTTGCTGGGGTCGCCGAGCAAAGCTCGGCGGCTAACCAGAACCCGCCGGGTTCTGGTGAAGCCCAAAATCGCCGGAGGCGATTTTTGAGGACGCTCCTCACTGCGTTGCGGTGCTTGCGTCGTCGCCAGAACCCGCAGGGTTCCGGCTGGCTCGAAAATCTTCGATTTTCGAACGTCTCGCTCGGCGAGCCGCCGGCCCCTTTCGGTCCCACCCTGCCGGTGTCCCCACGGGCGGGACCGAAAGGGGCCGCCTGGGTGCGGGAAGCCCGACGATGCAAGCACTGTAGCGACCGCAGGGAGCGAAGCGCGCAGCGGGAGACTCCACGAGTCTCCCTGGCAGCCGGGCGCTACGCGCCCGGCGACAGCGAGGCGCGCGACTGCACCCAGGCGGGGGCTTTCTGGCTCACCTCACGCCCTCATATGAACACGAGTGTATCTGAACACTTCTGCCGCGAACGACCGCAACTGGTTAATTCCGCGCGGTCGGGGTGCGGACATGCGACTCGCAGGGTTGGCGAGCGAGGGCGGTGAGGCGCCGTTCGAGGCGGCGGACCGACTGGAGCGGACGCTCGCGGTCGTGGTCGTGACCGACGCGACGGAGCCGGCGGCCCGGACGGCGACGAGCCGCGGGGTCGACAGCGCCGTCGCCGCCGACGAGGACGCCGTCGCCGAGGCGCTGGCCGACCACGACGTGGACGTGGCGCTTCTGGACCGCTTCGACGGCGAGTACCCCGACGCAGAGGGGCCGGTCGCGCTGCGGGTCGACCGGACGCTGCGGCCGACCGAGGAGACGTTCGGACCGGCGGCGGCGATCGAGCGCGGGCACACGGTCAGTGGCGCCACCGTGCGACCGACGCCGGCGACCGCCGCGACGGACGACCCGGCGGTGCTCACCCAGGAGCCGGTGCTCGTCCACGGCGACGACGACCCGGCGTCCCTGCGGGGGCGACTCGACCGCGCGGCGGGGACCGCGCTGGCGCGGGCGGTCCGGGCGGTCGCCGAGGGCCGCGCCGACCTCGCCGAGGGGACGGTCCGTGGCGACGTGGGTGGGCCACTGCCCGCCCGGCTGCTGGCGACTGCCGACCACGTCCGAGACCTGCGGTACGGCGAGAACCCACACCAGGACGCCGCGCTGTACGAGCGCGGCGGTGACGAGGCGAGCGTCGTCGACGCCGACCGGTTGAACCCCGAGGCGCGTGACCTCTCGTACAACAACTACAACGACGCCGACGCCGCCCTCTCGCTGGTGCGGGAGTTCGAGCGCCCCGCCGCCGCCGTGATCAAACACACGAATCCGGCGGGCTGTGCCACGGCGGAGACGGTCGCGACGGCGTACGACCGGGCGCTGTCGACGGACCCGATGAGCGCCTACGGCGGCATCGTCGCGCTGAACCGCACCTGTGACGCCACGACCGCGGAGGCGGTGACGGCGTCGTTCAAGGAGGTGGTCGTCGCCCCCGACTATACCGACGACGCCCTGGAGGTGCTCCGGGAGTCCGACTCGCTGCGGGTGCTCTCTGTCGGGGAGATTGCCCCGCCGGAGGAGCGCCCGCCGGGGGTCTTCGAGCGACCGCTGACCGGGGGGCGTCTGCTGCAGGACCGCGACGACCAGCGGCTCTCCGGCGACGACCTCGACGTGGTCACCGAGCGCGAGCCGACGGCGGCGCAGGTCGAGTCGATGCTGTTCGCCTGGCAGGTGGTCAAACACGTCACCTCGAACGCGGTCGTCTTCGCGGCCGGCACCGAAACGGTGGGCGTCGGCGCGGGCCAGATGTCCCGCGTCGACGCCGTGCGGATCGCGGCGATGAAGGCCGACGAACACGCCGAGGGGAAGTCCGCGACCGGGGCGGTAATGGCGTCGGACGCCTTCTTCCCGTTCCCGGACGGGGTCGAGCGCGCGGCCGAGGCGGGCGTCGAGGCGGTCGTCCAGCCCGGCGGCTCGGTGAACGACGACGAGGTGATCGCGGCGGCCGACGACCTCGGACTGGCAATGGCGCTGACCGACCAGCGCGCGTTCAGACACGACTGACAGTCCCGCTCGTCGGGGCGACGGGACGGTCCACGCCGACGACTCCCGACCGTTCGGCCGGGTCGTGGCGGCCGTGGCGGGGGATTTTTCCCCTCCCGGGACGCAGCAGCGAACATGACTCTGGAGGCGGACGTCCGTGGCGTGGGGGTGAGCGTCGACGAGGACGGACGTGCTCACGCCGTCGTTCTCGAAGTCGACGACGAGATCGTACCGATCTACGTGAGTCCGGAGCAGGCACACTCGACGCAGCTCGCGCTCCGGGGGCGACCGCCGGAGCGGCCGCTCACCCACGACCTGTTCGTAGAGATGCTGACGGAGCTGGGCGGCGCGGTCGACCGAGTGCGCGTCGACGACCTCTCGGAGGGCACCTTCTACGCGAAGATCGACGCCGAGGTGTACACCAACGGCGAGCGTCGGTCGGTCGTCTTCGACGCCCGGCCGAGCGACGCCATCGCCGTCGCGCTCCGGCTCGACTGTCCCGTGCGGGTCGACGAGACGGTGCTCTCCCGTGCCGGTCGCCCCGCCTCGGAGTTCGAGGTCGCCGACTCCGGCGACCGCGAGGACACCGACGACAGACACCGCTGACGGTCCCGGACGGCGTACCGGCGACGACGACCGCCGACGGAAACTATTCCTCTCTCCCGCCGAAGTCGGGGCACATGACCAAGCGACACGTCCGGCTGCCCGAGGCGGCACAGGCCGACCTCGACGCCCTCGTCGACGAGGTCGACGCCCGACTGGCCGGCGACGAGGACGACTACGAGGTCGTCCGCGACGTGCTCGTCGACCTCAACGGCGACCGCGACCGCTACGAGCGCTGGCAGCGCGGCGACAGCGTCACGAGCGCGGAGCGTGCCCGCTTCCGGTCGTACGACCCTCGCGACGCCACCCTGGAGAGCGAGTACTACGCCGACGTCGACGCCGACGCCTTCGAACGCTCGAAGCCACTGCAGTGGCTCTGGCGACAGTTCGACAACACGCCCGTCGCGGACAACGTCGACGTCGCGCTCGCCTTCCGGGAGATGCTGGCCGGTCACCTGTTCGCCGAGGCCGGCGAGAACCTGCGACTGTTCCGCGGGATCACGATGACCTACGGCCACAACGTCACCCTCGGCGACAACGTCGTGGTCCACGACGACGTCCACCTGGACGACCGCGGGCAGCTCTCGGTCGGCGACCGGGTCTCGATCGCCGACAGCACGCACGTCTACACCCACAGCCACGACGTCGTCGACCAGACGGCAGTGACCAACTACCGCACCGTCGTCGAGGACGACGCCCGCCTGGGCTACGACTCCGTCGTGCAGGCCGGCGCCCGCGTCGGCGAGAACGCCATGGTCGGCTCGCGGGCGCTCGTGACCGCGGACGTGCCCGCCCACCACGTCGCCGTCGGCACGCCCGCGAAGTCCGTCCGCGTGAAGCCGGGCTGGAACTCCGTCGCCGCCGACGTCGAGGACGGCAACGTCGACCGCCGCGAGGAGCGCGCGCTCGACTCGACGGCCCACGCCGACGAGAGCGAGCGGTTCGACGAGTTCGAGCGCGACCTGCGTCCACCGGACGCCTGACTCACGTCCACGGCGTCGGTCTCCGCCGACGCTCGCACTCACGATCGGCGCCGCCGGAGGACGGGCGGCGGAACAGAACTTAATGTGGTCGGACCGAGACGGGCGTGTGGCACGGATCTCGACGCCGCTGCCGCCCCGACTGGTGGACTGGACGGTGCTGGGAGCGGTGGTCGTCGCGGTCGGCTCGGGGGTCACGAGTCTCGTCGCCGGCCGGCCGGGCGACTGGTGGGTGTTCGCCGTCCACGGCGTCGCCGGTTTCGTGCTGCTCGTGGCGCTGTTCTGGAAGCTGCGCCGCGTGCGACCGCGAGTCACGGAGGCCTCGTGGACCCGGACGACGGTCGTCTCGATGGTGCTGACCGCGCTGGCACTCGGCGCCGTCGGGACCGGCGTCGCCTGGACGTTCGGCGCGAACGTCGACCTGGCGCTGTGGAACCTGCTGAACCTGCACGTCCTGCTCGGCCTGCTCGTCGGACCGGTGTTGCTCGTCCACCTCCGCTCGCGCTTCCGCTGGCCGGCGCGAGCGGACTTCGAGGGGCGGCGCACGGCGCTCGTCTACTCCGGGCTGGCGGTCGTCGGCGTCGGAGCGTGGGCGCTGCAACGCGCCGTCAACCGCCTGACCGGACTCGCCGGCGAGCGGCGCTTCACCGGCTCCCGCGACCGCGGACGGTTCGCGGGCAACGCCTTCCCGGTGACGTCGTGGATGGCCGACGACCCCGACCCCGTCGACGCCGAGGCGTGGGAGCTGCGCGTCGTCGGCGCCGTCGCGGAACCGTACGCCGCCGACTACGGGACGGTGAGCGACTACGACGACCGTCTCGACGCGACGCTCGACTGTACCTCCGGCTGGTACGCCCGCAGCGAGTGGGCGGGGGTCAGAGTCGGACGACTGCTGGAGGCGGCCGATGTCGCCGACGACGCCCGCTACGTCTCCTTCCGGTCGGTGACGGGCTACCGGTGGGCGCTGCCGGTCGAGGAGGCCCGCGACGCCCTGCTCGCAACGCGCGTCGACGGCGAGCGGCTGTCGGACGGCCACGGCTTTCCGCTGCGGCTGGTCGCCCCCGGCCGCCGAGGGTTCCAGTGGGTGAAGTGGGTCGAGACCGTCGAGGTGCGCCGCGACCCCGACCCCGGTCAGCTGGCGGCGATCTTTCTGTCGTGGCTGTGACCACTTTCACCAGTTCCGCCGAGATGGGTCCATTTATATACGGCGAGTGACCGGCGGGGAGCGTGTCACCGGAGCGCGACGAGCATGTGGCCGGCGAGAGGGCGGACAGCGCCACCGCGGGGGCGCCACCGACGGTGGTCACCGTCGGCGGCGCGATGGTCGACCACCAGTACGCACTGTCGAACCTGCCGGAGCCGGACGGCGGCGCCTACGTCCGCGACGAGCGGGAGGGCTTCGGCGGCGTCGCGGCCAACGTCGCGAGCGCGCTCACCCGCCTGGGTCGCTCGACGGGGGTCGTCACGCGTCTGGGCGAGGACGACCGCGGCGACGCCGCCCTGGCGGACCTACGCGACCGGGGGATCGACACCGAGCGGGTGCGTCGCGGGCCGGAGCCGTCGACGTACTCGATGGTTCTCCGCGACGACGACGAGCGGATGGTCATCACCGGCGGGGAGTCCTGTGCGGCGCTGCGCCCGCGGACGGGCGACCGGGAGTACCTCTCGCGGGCCGCGGCCGTCGCCGTCACCGCCTACGCGCCCGACGCGATGACCGCCGCCGTCGTCGAGGCCCGCGAGGACGGCGCCGTGACGCGATGCTCCTTCGACCTCTCGGGGCCGCTCGCCGAGCTGCGGGACCGCGGCACCGAACCCCGGACCGTCGACCGGGCGATCGCCGCCTGTGACCTCCTCGTGGCCGGCGAGGTCGCCCTGTCGGCGTACTGTGACCATCACGGCGCCGACGATCCGATCGCACTACTGCGCGAGCGGGGCGTCGAGCGGGCGGCGCTCACCCGCGGCGAGGAGGGTGCGACGCTTCTCACGCCCGAGGACACGGTCGACGTGGACGCGTTCGCGGTGGAGACGGTCGACCCCACCGGCGCGGGCGACGCCTTCCACGCCGGACTGGTGGACGCCTGGCTGCTCGACGGGCGACCGCCGCGGGAGGCGGGTCGCTTCGCCGCCGCCGTCGCCGCGCTGAACTGCACGGGCGAGGGTGCCCGCGGCGGCCTGCCGACGCGGGCGGAGGCGGAAGCCCTGCCCGCCGACCGGTAGCTGCGGTCGCCCGCCGACGCCGACCGTCAGCGTACCGCGTCGGCCGCGGCGACCAGTTCCCGCACCCGCTCGACGTCGACCGGCGCCGTCGTCTCGCCGCCCTCCTTCAACGCGGTGCCGACGACCGCGCCGTCCGCGACCGACAGCAGGTCGCCGACGCCGTCGGCGGTCACGCCGCTGCCGACGAACACCGGCACGTCGAGACCGAGACGGTCGCGGCGTTCGACGGCCCGTTCGACCGCCTCGACCGGCGTCGCTCGACCGGTCCGTGTACCGGAGACGACCACGCCGTCCGCGAGTCCGCGCTCGGCGGACTCCGCCAGCGACTCCGCCTGCCAGTCGCCCGCGGCCAGCGGCGCGGAGTGTTTCACGTTCACGTCCGCGAGCACGCGAACGCCGCCCCCGTCGCCGTCGGCGTCGCCCACCCCGGCGTCGATCCGCTCGCGCAGGCGAGTCGTCTCGTGGGCCTCGCCCTCCAGGACGCCCTGGTCGGCGACGCGGGCGCCGACGTGGACGTTCACCCGGCAGAACGCCGCGCCGGCCGCGGCGGCGACGGCGACCGCCGCGGGCCCGTCGTTACGGAGGACGTTCGCGCCCACGGGCAGGTCACAGGCGTCCCGGACCGTGCGGGCGAGGGCGGTCATCTCCGCGACGGTGTGTTTCGGCACGTTGTCGGGGTGGAAGGGGGCGTCGCCGAAGTTCTCGACCATCACGGCGTCGACGCCGCCGGCCGCCAGGCGCTCGGCGTCCCGCCGGGCGCGGTCGTGGAGGTGCTCGCGGCCTCCGTCGCGGTCGTACCGCGGCGCACCGGGCAGCGGCGGCAGGTGGACCATGCCGATCACCGGCGTCGCGGCGCCGAAGACTTCGCTGGTGTCCATACCTGCTGGAGGGGGGGCGACGGCTTAACGGGTGGTCTCTCGCCGGAGCTACTCGTACAGCGGGAACCGCTCGCAGAGGTCGTCGACGGTCGCCGAGACCTCCCGCTCGACGTCTTCCGGGAGGTCGCCGTCCTCGCCTGCGGCGTCGACCACCCGGGCGACGGCGTCGGCGAGTTCGTGCGTCGCCGCCTCCTCGAAGCCCCGCGTGGTGACCGCGGGCGTGCCGACGCGGACGCCGCTCGTGACGAAGGGCGAGCGCGTCTCGCCGGGGACGGTGTTCTTATTGGCGATCAGGCCCACGCTTTCGAGGGCCCGCTCGGCGGCCTGGCCCGTCGTGTCGGGGTGTGACTCGCGCAGGTCGAGAAGCACGAGATGGGTGTCGGTGCCGCCCGAGACCGGACTGAACCCGTGCTCCGCGAGGCGCTCGGCGAGTGCGGCGGCGTTGTCGACGACCTGGTGAGCGTACTCGTCGAACGCCGGCCGTAGAGCCTCCTCGAAGCCGACGGCCTTGCCGGCGACGTTGTGCATCAGCGGGCCGCCCTGCCCGCCCGGGAACACCGACGAGTCGACGTCGTCGGCGTGCTCCTCGTCGCACATGACGATGCCGCCGCGGCCGGCGCGGACGGTCTTGTGCGTCGAGCCGGTGACGAAGTCTGCCACGCCGACCGGCGAGGGGTGGACGCCGGCGGCGACGAGCCCGGTGATGTGGGCGATGTCCGCGAGGTGGTAGGCGTCGACGGCGTCGGCGGCGGCCTGAATGCGCTCCCACTCGACCTGTCGCGGGTAGGCCGAAAAGCCCGAGACGACGACGTCGGGGTTGAACGCCTCGGCAGTCTCGCGGAGCCCGTCGTAGTCGATGTAGCCGGTGTCGGGGTCGACCTCGTAGGACTCGGTCTCGTACAGCTGTCCGGTGAAGTTCGCGGGGTGGCCGTGGCTCAGGTGGCCGCCGTGGTCCAGCGACAGCGACAGGATCCGGTCGCCGGGCTCCAGAACGGTGAGGTAGACGGCTTGGTTCGCCTGCGTGCCCGAATGCGGTTGCACGTTGACGTGGTCGGCGCCCCACAGCTCCTTCGCGCGCTCTCGGGCGAGCTCCTCGACGGTGTCGACGTGCTCGCAGCCGGCGTAGTAGCGCTTGCCGGGGTAGCCCTCGGCGTACTTGTTCGTGAACGTCGAACCCTGTGCCTGCAGGACCGCCTCGCTGGCGTGGTTCTCGCTGGCGATCAGTTCGAGCGTCGAGCGCTGGCGCTCCGTCTCCGCCCGCAGTGCGTCGGCGACGGCGGGGTCGACCGCACGCACCTCGTCGAGTGCGACCGCACCGTCGCGCTCGACGACTCCCTCTGTCGTGTCCTCCATGCCCGTTCCCATGTCGTTCACCTGGGGCAGGCGACTCAAAAGCGTGTTCGTCCCCGCGCGCTCCCTCGCCGCCGTCGTACCGCAGTACCGCGTTATGCTCCCCGAGACCAGAAATATTAGGAAAAACATTAAATACTTGCATGTAAATGCTCTATTTAAGAGTATGACATCGATGGAACCCGACCTGATAGACACCCGACTCGACGCGATCATCCGGAAGGCTCTGGACGAGAGCGAAGAACCGGTACTACTGATCGACCCCTCCGAGGAAGCGGTGACGCGGCTCGTGCGGGTCGCCGCCGACCGCGACGACGACCCGACGACGCGCGTACTCGCCGACCGGCGCGTGCTGAAGTCCGCGATGCAGGACTTCATCGTCGCCAGCAACGCCGCCGACCTGATCGAGCAGGACCGCCTCGAACTCCGCACGCTCGACGAGGAGCCGGACAACTCCCTGCTCGTCACGCCGTCGTCGGTCGTCGCACTGGTGGAGACCGGCTCCGCCGTCGGCGGGCTCACCACCGACGACGACGAGTTCATCGAGGACGCCTACCGGACCTTCGGCGAGACGTTCGAGACCGTCGAGCCGTTCTCGATGCGAACGCCGCCACTGTCACGAGTTCGAGAGACGCTCGCGGCCGACGTCGGCCACGAGACCGAGGCGGACTTCTCGGCGGTGCTCTCCTCGCTGGAGACCGCCGGTGGCGACGGCGACGGCGACGGACTCGACGAGGTGACGGTCTCGCTGCTGGTCGCCGCGAAGAACGAGGTGCTGTTGTACGACATCTCCCGCTGGGGCGAGGAGGTCGGTATCGCCTCGAAGGCCACCTTCAGCCGGACGAAGACCAGCCTGGAGGACGCCGGGATCATCGACACCGAGAAGGTGCCGATCGACGTCGGTCGCCCCCGCCTGCGGCTGAAGCTCGGCGACGACCGTCTCGAGGACGCCGACGGACCGCAGCTGGCGACCGTCGCACAGAGCATTCTCTCCTGACCTGACCTGACTGCTCGTCTCCCGTCCCGGTCGACCGCTCACAGCACGAAGCTGTCGACGAACACCCGACCGTGATCAGCACCAAGACGGCGGCGATCGCCCCGACGGCCGCGAACAGCCAGAAGTGGCAGTCGAGTCTCCCCGTCGCCCGCTCCAGCTGCTCCGCCAGTGCCGTCCGGCTCAGGTCCGAGACGACGAAGGCTGCCCCCTCGCCCAGGACGACCACGACCCCGGCGGCGACTGCGGGCTTTTTGTCGCCCGCGGGCGGAGACCGGCCGTGAGCGAGACACCAGACCTGCGGCTCGCGGGCGAGGGGCCGGCGGCCGCGGCCGTCGAAGCGGCTGTCGCGGACCTCGACGGCGGTCCCGAGACGGTGCGACGCGTGGACGCCGACGCGCTGGCCGGCGCGGACCTGGGCGTGGCGGTCGGCCGGATCGGCGGGGGGACGCTACCGACGACGACGACGGCCACCGACGCGGGGACGCCCGTCGTCGGCGTCGAGCTGGGCGGCGTCGGCGGGCGACCGGTCGCCGACGTCGACGCGGCCGCCCTCGGGCTCGGGGGCGTCTGCTACGACTGTATCCGGACCCGCGTCGCCGCGGCCGAACCGGAGACCGACGACGGCGGCGTCGACCCGGCGGCGGCGCGGTTCGCCGGCGCGGTCGCCGGCCGTGGCGTCGTCGCCCGCCTCCGTGACGAGGCGTCGCCGCTGTTCCCGACGGCGCCGGACGGCGCCCCGCTCGGCGGCGTGGTCGAGGTGCCCCACGCCTCGCGGCGGGTGCTGCCCGTGCCCGGCTGCGCCTGCGACGACGCCGCCCGCTTCGCGCCGGCGGCGTTCGAACTCGACGAGACGGACCGCGACCTGTCGGCGGCCGTCGAGCGCGCCGAACTCGCACTCGACGAGCGGGTCGGCCCCCTCTCGACGGTCGGCGAACTGGAGTCGTTTCCGGTGCCGTACTACATGACGACACTCGCCGAGACGGGCGCGCTGGGCGGCGCGAGCGCCCCGCGTCGGACCGGCGGTGCCGGCGCCGACTGGAATCGGGCGCTGATGCGGGCGCTGGGCGAGGGCCTGGAGCGGTACGCCGCCGCCGTCTACCGCGAGACCGACCTCCGCCGTGCGCCGCCGGCGACGCTGTCCGGGGCCGTCGGCCCGGACGCCTTCGTCCGCCCCGACGACGTCCCGGCGGTCGACCCCGAGGACCCGATCGAGTGGGTCGGCGCGGTCGACTTGGCGGCGCGACTGACCGACGGGGACGGGACGGACCTGGTTCACCTGCCGGCGGAGGCGGCACTGTTCCCACCGCCGACGGAGCGACAGTTCCGGCGGGTGACCACCGGGCTGGGACTCGGGAGCGACCCGGTCGGGGCGGTGCTGTCGGGGCTGACGGAGGCGATAGAGCGGGACGCGGCGATGCTGTCGTGGTACTCGACGTACGAGCCGCTGTCGCTGGCCGTCGAGGACGACACCTACGAGACGCTGGTCCGCCGGGCACGCTCGGAGGACCTGCGGGTGACGGCACTGCTGGTCACCGTCGACGTCGACGTGCCGGTGGTGACGGCGGCGGTCCACCGTGAGGAGTGGCCGCGCTTCGCCGTCGGCACGGACGCGGCCGTCGACCCGGCGACGGCCGCCCGGACGGCGCTGACCGAGGCGCTGCAGAACTGGACCGAACTGCGCTCGATGGGGCCGGAACGGGCCCGCGAGGAGCCGACCGCGATCGCCCGCTACGCCGACGACCCCGGTCCAGCGCGGCGACTGCTCGACGCCGACGGTCCCGTCCCCGCCGACTCGGTGGCCGACGAGCCGCCGGCGTCGCGCCGGGCGGCGCTGTCGCGGCTGGTCGACCGCCTCGTGGCGGCGGACCTGCGGCCGTACGCCGTCCCGCTGACTCCCCGGGACGTCGACCGGGTCGGCTTCACCGCCGTCCGCGTGCTCGTGCCGGGCGCGCAGCCGCTGTTCGTCGACGTCGACAGCCCCGTCTTCGGCGAGCGAGCGCGACGTGTACCCGCCGAGTTGGGCTTCGAGCCGCGACCCGACCGGTCGGCACACCCCTACCCGTAGAGGGGTCCGGGCGGGTTGTCCGCTCGCCGTCGCCCTAGAGGCGGTGCGCTCCCGACCGTGCCCCCGGCGGTGGTCCCGGTCGTCGGCAGGTTAGACGCCAAAGGTGGCTCGGAGCATGTCCCGCGTGCCGGGGCCCATGCCGACGGCGACGGCGCCGACCAGCAGCATGACGCTGAACCGCGGCGACTCCTCGATCACCGTCTCCTCGAAGATCCAGACAATGAGTACGGCGGCTCCGAGCTTGAGCGCGAGGAACGGCCAGGCGGTGCCGAAGACGTCGACGACGGCGGCGTTGACGGGGTGTTTCGGGCTGAGGTTCCGGGTCGCCGCCGGCACGAGTGTGGTGTACAGCTCCAGTCCGACCACGTTCGCGGCGCCGTCGACGGCCTGGCCGACGAGCACGAGCAGCCCCATGTATCCGGTGCCGGCGTTCAGCCTCGGGGCGAACCGCTCGATACCGAACCAGATGACGGCGACGGAGACGCCGGCGATGGCGAGCGTCACCAGCAGCACGACGGGATAGAACTGCACGGCCTCGGTGACGACCGCCATCACGGCGAGCAGGCCGACGGCGGCGACGGCGGCGAGCGCGCCGGCGGCGGCCAGCGGATACTCGAAGCCGTCGACACGGCCGGTGCGTTCGAGCCACAGCGAGACCAGCAGCGCCGCCAGCGCGACCGCCGCGACGGTGACGTAGATCAGCGGGCTGATCAGTAGCGTGTTCAACGGGTAGGAAACGACGGCGCCGGCGCCCTCGATCGCCCGGTCGTTGGCGTCCTCGACGACCCTGAGCGCGCCGCCGAAGACCGCCATCGGGAACAGTCCGTAGAACAGCGCCCGGTGGCGCTCGATCTGCAGCCGGCGCAACAGGAGTGCGAGGCCGCCGATGGCGACCAGCACGAGCACGACGTAGCCCACCTCGCTGACGACGGTGTAGCCGGGGAAGGCGACCGTCTCGGGGGCCGACCCGCAGGCGCCGGCGGTCCGCCCGAGCGTCGGGGCGCCGTCCTCCAGCCAGGCACAGCGAGCGGCGTGGGCGTCGGCGTACACCGGTCCCCAGAAGTACTTCCAGACGAACCGGTCGTACACCGTCCCCGGGAAGGCGAGCGCGCCGACGACCAGAGCGGCGACCCCGGCGAGCACCCCACCGACCCAGGCGCGCTCGGGGTCGACGTCCACGCGGTCACGGACGGCTGCCATACCCCAACGGCGAGGACCGGCCAGTTTCAGCGTTCCGGTCTCGCCCGCCGCGTGTGCGCGACCAGACGTACGAACGGTATGAACGATACGTTACAGACGCGTCCGCGAAGACCCATCGGCGGACTGATGTTCCCTCGACGTCGCTCGCCGGAAGGCGACGGAGTACGGCGACGATCACGGGGATCAGCATGTTTATTACAATGCGACAGTAACCCTGAAGGGGACATACCCGATGTACGACTTGACAGCCTTCCAGCGTGACCTCCTGTACACGATCGCGGGGCTCGACGAGCCTCACGGGCTGGCGATCAAGGAGTCGAGAAGGGCCAGCGCGACCGCCGCACCAACTACTATACCCTGACCCGTCGCGGTCGCCGCGAACTCGAAGACCGACGCGAGTGGGAGAACGAGTACATCGACGTGTAGCTACCGCCCGTCCGGACCGTTCCCCTCTCCGGCGTCACCGCCCGAGTCTCCGTCTCCGTCGGCGTCGGTCTCGCTCTCGTCTCCGACGTCACCATCCGGGTCCCCGTCGGCGTCGGTCCCGCTCTCGATTGACTCCTCCGTGTCGTCACCGGGGCTCTCCGCGGCCGAGGTGCCGGGGTCGCCGCGTCCCCGAGTCGGGTCCGGCGCCGGGTCGCCGCCGTCGACGGCGACCGACTGTCCGCCGCCCGGGTCGGGCACGTTCATGTTCGTCGGGTCGATCGAGTACGGCGCCAGCCGACGCTCGTCGAGTAACTCGGGGAGGACAATACGCCCGAAGTGCGTGATGAGCACGAGCAGCACCGGCCCGAGGAAGATGCCGTACCAGCCGAACAGCAGCGGTCCGAAAGTGTACGCGAGCAACACCGTGCCGACGTGGAGGCTGCCGGCGGCGACGTACGGCCGCAGGACGAAGTCCGGCAGTGCGCCGATGACGACGAAGGAGACCGCGAAGAAGACCAGCGGGTACCAGAGGAACTCCGTCCCCATGGTGACCGCGACGGCGGTGAGGTAGAGCCCGACGGGCACGTAGATGACGAGGATGCCGACGACGGGGACGAGACTGCCGACGGCCATCAACAGCCCGATGAGGACGGGATAGTTCATCTCCAGGCCGGCGGGGGCGACGAATGTGTCGAGCGCGCTGTAGACGACCGCCGCGAGGATCGCCGTCAGAAAGGAGTTCAGCAGGTTCCCGAAGAAGACGTTCTGGAAGTCCCGGTCGACGGCGCGAACGAACTCCAACATGACGCCCTCGTCGTCGTCGAACTTCCCCTGCACCCACCGGCTCAGGCGACGGCCGTCCTTCAGCAGGTAGTAGGCGATGACGGTCATCAGAAAGAGGTTGAGACCGACGGTGCCGAGGAAGCCGGCGACGCCGAGCACCTGGCCGAGGAACTCCCCCGCGAGTCCCTGGACGTCCGAGTCCGAGAGGACCGACCCGGGGTCCGAGAGGAAGGCTCCCGGATTCTCGAACAGGCCGCTGACGTCGCTCAGGTCGACGCCGAGCAGCTCACCGAGCCGGGTCCGGAGCTCGCTGAGGTCGTTCCGGTCGGTGAACCGCGCGAACTCCTGGGCGCCGAGCAACAGCGTGTACGCCAACAGCAGGAGGATCGGCACCGCGAGCGTCAGCAGCGAGCCGGCGGCCGCGAGCGCCCGACTGTCGACGTACCGCCGCAGCCGGTCGTAGACGGGGCGGGTGGCGTAGTAGACGAACAGACCGAAGAGGATGGTGCCGGTGAAGGCGGTGGCCGTCACCGCCAGCGCGAGCACGAGCCCCGCGCCGATCACCACCCAGACGGCCCGTGCCCTGTTCACGTCCACGCCGGCACTCCTCGGTCGGACGACAAATACATTGTGGCGAACCCCCGAAACGGCCGGGTTCGCGTCGCCGTCGGCCATCATAAGGCGGTGTGAAGAACATACTTATATATATGCCTCTATAGAGCACGTCCGTGATCGGACCCACAGGGGGCGCGGTCGGGCCGGAACTCCTGGCCGGCGAGGTTGCCAGGGTCGCCGCCGCGACGGCGCTCGGGCTGTTCATGGGGCTAGAGCGGGAGTGGTCCCGCAAGTCCGCCGGTGTGCGGACGTTCGCGCTCATTGCGATGCTGGGGGCGGTGTTCACGCTGCTCGCGGCCGCCGCCGTGCCGGGCGGCGACCTGCTGGTCGTCGCCGGCGCGGCGCTGGTGGTGTTGCAGGGTGCCGCCCTCGCCGGTCGCGGTCTGTTGGACGACGATCGGGGACTGGCACTCACGACGTCGGCGTCGATGCTGGCCGCCTACGGCGTCGGCGTGCTCGTCGCCGCCGACCGCTACCTCGCCGGTGTCGTCGTCGCGGTGCTCTCTGCGGTCTTGCTCGTGTTCAAGCGGGAACTGCACTCGCTGGCGCTCGGGCTCGACCGCGCCGAGCTGCGCTCGGTCGCGGAGTTCGCCATCCTCGCGTTCGTCGTGTTGCCGCTGCTGCCGACGGAGCCGGTCGGCACCTTCGGCGTCGAGGTCGACGCCCGTGCGGTGTGGGCCATGGTCGTGTTCGTCGCCGCCATCGGCATCGTCAACTACGTTCTCGTCGCCAACTACGGCGGTCGCGGCATCGCCGTCACCGGCTTCGTCGGCGGCCTCGCGTCGTCGACGGCCGTCGTCGGCAGCATGGTCGACCACGTCCGCCGGGACCCCGAGGCCACCTCCTTCGCGCTGGCAGGGGTCCTGCTGGCGAACGCCGCGATGGCGCTTCGCAACCTCGCCATCGTCGCACCCTTCGCCCTCTCGTGGGAGTTCCTCCTCCGAGCGGGCGCGCCGCTCGGCACGGTAGCCGTCGGCGGCGTCGTCGTCGCCGCCTTCGTCGCCGACTGGTCCCACGAGACCGAGGTCGACCTCGACAGCCCGTTCTCGACACGCAACGCTCTGGCGTTCGGCGCCCTCTTTCTGTGCATCGTCGTCGTCACCGCCGTCGCGAGCGCCCGTCTCGGCGCTGGCGGCTTCCTGGTCGCGGCGGCACTGTCGGGGCTGGTGTCGAGCGCCGGCGCCGCCGGCTCCGGGGCGCTGCTGTACCAGCGCGGTGCCGTCTCCGCCGAGGTGGCCGTCGCCGGCATCCTCGCCGCTACCGCGGTGTCGATCGCGGTTAAGTCCGGACTGGTGTTCGCCGGCGGCGACCGCCGGCTCGCCCGTCGCGTGACGGCCTGGAGCACCGTCCTCGTCGTCGGCGCCGGTGCCGTAGCGCTGGCGGGCTTTCTCGGCGGCACGTAGCACCCAATTCCTTTACAACCGGGGCCGACGTCCGCGGTACCATGGACCGACACACCGCCGAGCCGGAGGTGCGAAACGTGCCGGGCGAGCGCGCCCGGGAGTGGGTCGAGTACCACCACGAGGTCGCCGCCCCGTCGACGTACGTCTACGACTTCGTCTGGGACTTCCTCGCGGACGCCGAGGGCCCCTTCGTCACCGACGTCGACGGCAACGTCCTGCTCGACTTCACGAGTCACGTCGCCGCCGCCCCGCTCGGCTACAATAACCCGAAGATCGCCGACAAACTGGCGGCCTTCGACCTCCCCGACCCGGGGAAGATCGCCGGCCAGGACTTCTACGTCTCCGGCGGCTGGCCCCCCGACGACGCCGACTTCCCCGGTCCCGCGGAGCTGATGCACCGGCTGCGCGACGCCGCCAGTCACTACGGCGCCGAGCGGGTGTTCCTCTCGAACTCCGGCGCCGAGGCCGTCGAGAACGCCGTCAAGGTCTGCTACGACCACGTCGAGGGCGACTACGGCGTCTGCTTCCAGGGTGCCTTCCACGGGCGCACGCTCGGCACGCTGTCGCTCAACCGCTCGAAGGCGAAGTACCGCGACCGCTTTCCGCAGATCGACGGCGTCCACGACGTTCCGTTCTGTCGCGACCGCGGCTGCACGCCGGAGACCTGCTCCTGTGGGTTCTTCCACGAGGACCGCTCCGGCGACCCCACCTCGCAGCTGCGGAAGGCGCTCGGCGAGACGGGCTACGTCAACCCCGACCGGACCGCCTACGTCGTCCTCGAACCCGTCCAGGGCGAGGGCGGCTACTACGTGCCCAGTGACTCGTTCATGGAGGAGATCGCCGACCTCTGTGACACACACGACGTGCCGCTGATCGTCGACGAGATACAGTCCGGCATGGGTCGCACCGGTGAGATGTGGGGCTCCGACCACTTCGCCGTCGAGCCGGACGTGCTCACCGTCGCCAAGGGCGCCCGCGTCGGCGCCACGATCTCCACGAGCGACATCTTCCCCGAGGAGAAGGGCCGCATCTCCTCGACGTGGGGCGCCGGCGACGTCGTCGCCAGCCTCCAGGGGGCGCTCACCCTCGAAGCCATCGAGGAACACGACCTGCTGGACAACGCGGCCCGCATGGGGCGACACCTCGACGAACTCGTCGCGGACGCCGACCTCCCCGCGGTGGTCGACCGGCGCGGCCTGGGACTGATGTTCGCGGTCGAGTTCGCCACGGCCGAGACCAGAGACGCCGTCGTCGAGCGGGCCTTCCGCAACGGACTGCTCACGCTCGGCTGTGGCACGAAGTCGCTGCGGATGCTGCCGCCGCTCGACGTCACCGAGCGGGAGATCGAGACGGCGGTCGAACTGTTCGAGGAGACCGTCCGCGAGGCGACCGCCGCCGAGGCGGCCGACTGAGCCGACCGAGACCGAGACCCGTACGTTCAAGCCCGGCACGGCCGACCGACCGGTATGGTGGTGAGCGACTCGCGGGCGACGGCCGCCGGCTTCCTCGGCGGTCTCGTCGTGCTCGGGCTGTTGGTGGTCGTCGTCGGCGTCGACCGCGTGGCCGGCGCGGTCGCCGGCGCCAGCCCCGTCGTCGCCGTCGCCGTCGTCGCCGTCGCCGTCGGCTGGCTCCTGGCGTGGGGACTGGTACTGCGGTCCGTGCTCGGCGCCCTCGGCATCGACATCTCCGCCGTGGGTGCCTTCCTGGTGTTCTCGGCGGCCACCTTCGCCAACAACGTCACCCCGTTCGGCCAGGCCGGCGGCGAGCCGCTGTCCGCCCTGCTGATCGCAGAGGTCGCCGACAGCGAGTACGAGACCGGTCTCGCCGCCATCGCCAGCGTGGACGCGATCAACCTCGTCCCCTCGATCGGGCTGGCGACGCTCGGGCTGGGCTTCTACGCCGTGACGACCACGCTCGGCAGTCGCCTGGAGGTCGTCGGCGCCTCGATCGGCCTGCTCGCCGCGGCGCTCGTGGTCGGTGCCGTCCTCGGGTGGCGCTACCGCGACGGCGTCGAGGCGACGGTCGCCCGGCTGGTGACGCCGCTCGTCCGGACCGTCGCCCGCGTCTGGCCCGGGCGACGGCCGCCGGCGCCCGACGCCGTCGCCGGTCGGGTCGCGGGCTTTTTCGCGACGATCGAGCACATCGCCGGCGACCGCCGCCGACTGGCGGCCGCGCTCGCGTTCTCGACGCTCGGGTGGCTCGGACTGACCGCCGCACTGTGGCTGTCGCTGCTCTCCCTGGGCCACGCGACGCCGTTCGCGGCCGCCATGCTCGCCGTGCCCGCCGGAACGGTCGCCTCGGTCACGCCGCTGCCCGGCGGGCTGGGCGGCGTCGAGGCCGTCCAGATCGGCCTGCTCGCGGCCGTCACCGGCGTCGGCGCCGAGGCGCTCACCGCGGCGGTGCTCGTCCACCGCGGCGCGACGTACTGGCTGCCGATCCTCGTCGGCGGCGCCGCGTCCTCGGCGCTGGGCGTCTCCGAGACGGTCGTCGAGGACGCCTGACGGCGACGGAGCGCCGCGAACCCGTCGGGCAGCGACGCGACGGTCGCGCCGATGACGACGCGCTTAACTGACGCGGTCGGGAAGGCGCGGACATGGCCACGATGCACGACGTCCCGGCGTCGGACCTGATCGACGCCCTCGCGGAGGAGTTCGCCGACCACGACGACGTCCGACGGCCGGACTGGATCGAGTACGTCAAAAGCGGTGCCGACGCCCGACTCCCCCCCGAGCAGGACGACTTCTGGGAGCGCCGCGTCGCCAGTCTCCTCCGGAAGGTCGCCGACGACGGTCCGGTCGGCGTCGAGCGTCTCTCCACGGCGTACGGCGGCACGAAACGGGGGTCGAACCGCTACCGCGTCGCGCCCGCCCACCGCGCCGACGGCTCCGGGAAGATCGTCCGCACCGCGCTCACCCAGCTCGAGGACGCCGGGCTGGTGCTCACGGCCGACGGCGAGGGTCGCCGGGTGACTCCCGAGGGGAAGAGCCTGCTCGACGAGACCGCCGACGCGGTCATGGAATCGCTCGACCGGGACGACCTCCAGCGGTACGCCTGACCGTCTCCCCCACCTCATCCCCGCCCTGGCTCGCCCCTCCGAAATCGTTTTGCGTGTGAGCGTCTCAGGAACGGACATGAGTGATAACCCCGACGAGGACGAACTCGACCGACTCCGGGAAGAGAGGATGGAGCAGCTGCAGGACCGTGACGGGGAGCAGGCACGCGAGCAGGCCAAGGCCCGCCAACAGCAGGCCGACGCCCAGCGCAAGGCCGTCCTCCGACAGTACCTCACCGACGGCGCCCGCAAGCGACTCAACTCGGTGAAGATGTCGAAGCCCGACTTCGGCGACCGCGTCGAGCAGCAGGTCGTCGCACTCGCCCAGAGCGGCCGCATCAAGGACCGCATCGACGAGGACCAGATGAGAGAGCTGCTGCGGGAACTCCAGCCCGACGACGACGGCTTCAACATCCGCCGTCGCTGACCCGGTCGCGGTGCCCCGCCGGTCCGGCGACGCGCCGACGGTCGCCGTCCTCTTCAGCGGCGGTCGCGACTCCGCGCTCGCCGCCCTCCTCCTCGCGCCCGCCTACGACGTGACGCTGGTGACCGGCAGCGCCGGTCTCACCGACGACTGGACATACGCTCGCGACGCCGCCCGTGCACTCGCCGCCGACGCCCGTGCGGTGCGACCGACCGAGAGGGGTACCGTCGGCGATTTCGACCCCGACTTCCGCCGGGTCGATCTCGACGGCGACGTGTTCGAGACCGCCGCCCGCCGGGTCGTGGCCGACGGCCACCCGCGGGCGGCCGTCCAGCGGCTCCACGAGCACGCCCTCGAACGCGTCGCCGCACGGGCGTTCGACGCGGTGGCCGACGGCACCCGCGTCCGGGCGATGGCCGACCGTCGTCTCCGGGTGGAACGCGGCCCGAGCGAGACGGTCGGCCGCGCGGACTACGAGGGGGAACTCCGCGCGCTCGTCCGCGAGGGTGGCGGGTCGGTCACGGACCTGTTCCCCGAGCACGAGCAGAGCCGGGTGACGGGCCTGCGGGCGGGCGGCGACGAGGGCGAGAGCGGCGACGACGACGGGAAGAGTTAGGTCGAGGGCGCCGGTCGGGACTGGCGATGGAGACGGACCACGAGGTCGTCGTCGGCGACGCCCGCGACCTGGCGAGTCTGCCCGACGACTCCGTAGAGCTGGTCGTCACCTCGCCGCCGTACCCCATGATCGAGTTGTGGGACGAGACGTTCGCGGCGCTGGACGACGGCGTCGCGGACGCGCTCGCGGCCGGCGAGGGCGAGCGCGCCTTCGAGTCGATGCACGCCGTCCTGGACGCCGTCTGGGACGAGGTGGCTCGCGTGCTCGTCAAGGGTGGTGTGGCCTGCGTGAACGTCGGCGACGCCACCCGCACGCTCGACCGCTTCCGGGTCTATCACAACCACGCACGGGTGGCCGCCGCGCTGGCCGAGCGCGGCCTGGAGCCGCTGCCGGACGTGGTCTGGCGCAAGCCCGCCAACTCCGCGGCGAAGTTCATGGGCTCGGGTACGCTGCCGCCGAACGCCTACGTCACCCTGGAGCACGAGTACGTACTCGTCTTCCGCAACGGACCGCGACGGTCGTTCGAGCCCGGCGCGGAGCAGCGGTACGGGGCCGCCTACTTCTGGGAGGAGCGCAACGAGTGGTTCTCGGACGTCTGGACGGACGTCCGCGGCGTCGGGCAGGACCTCGACGACGCCGCCCGCGAGCGCTCCGGCGCGTACCCCTTCGAGATACCCTACCGCCTGGTCTGCATGTACTCGGTGTACGGCGACCGCGTGCTCGACCCGTTCTGGGGCACCGGCACGACCACACTGGCGGCGATGGCCGCCGGGCGGGACTCCGTCGGTGTCGAGATCGACCCCGAGTTAGTCGAGGCCTTCGAGGACCGCGTCGAGAGGGTACCCGACCTCTCCCGCCGGGTCGTCGAGCGACGCCTGCGCGAGCACGCCGTCTTCGTCAAGGAACGGCGCGCGGCCGGCGACCCGCCCGCGTACGAGGCCACGCGCTACGACACCCGCGTCGTCACGGAAGGCGAGCGGGCGATCCGACTGTACGCCGTCAACGACGTCGAGGCGACCGAGTCGGCGTACGTCGCGATCCACGAGCCGGTGGCGTCGATGCCGGACGGGTGAAGACTGTGGGCTGGCCGACCGTCGAGTCAAGCGGTCGTCAGCTCCTAGCTCTGACCGAAGGTCTTGTTTCTTATCCTGAAGTGAGACCCCACAGTTTCTACAAGTCGTCGAAGGCTGAGTGCCTTGGAGTCGACCCCTACGAACCAGCCGTTCGGGGGTCCATCATTCCTTCCTTTACGCCGAAGTGTATTAGTAGAACATTGACTGGGTACGCTGCTAACAGTCCAAGAGACAAGGAAACAGAAAGCGAGGTCCAAAACAGTGGGTCCATAATTTTTGCCCCACCGGACAGGGTTATGTCAGCTGTTATGGCCACGATTTCCATTACGGTTATACTGGCTGTTTCAGAGTAAAATGCATCGACC
>PXSK01000011.1:60351-72926 GCA_003022865.1 Halobacteriales archaeon SW_5_70_135
TACCAGTAGACAGCGAGACCGAACGGACCAGAATAAACTACGGTCAGAAACCACACGTACTTCATTAGTGACCCAAGCTCAGCGTTGTTCGAGCGCAGGTCCCAAGAAGCAATCAGCACAGAAAGTATTACTAAGGAACTCCAGCCTATCAGGACAGGCCGTGACGTTATGAATGCTCGAATGGCTTCGAGAACCACGTTCTAAATACAATGAGGAAAAAGATAGTTATTTCGCTTGACACTCGACGGTGATTTCAACTGGGCCTCCTGTGGCCGCGCCTATTACTACCATTTCGGATATAGGGTGCCGTCAGTGTGGGGAACCAGAAAGCCCCCGCCTGGGTGCGTCGCCGGCGGCGGAGCCACCGGTGACGGCGAGCCGTCGGGGGCTTTCCGGCTCTACAACTCTCCAGTGACGTCTCGTCTGAACAGTGCTCCTGCGATCATCCCAGGACACTTATGTCCGTCGCCCGAGAGGTACGACTATGACAGCGGACGCGGAGAGTTCTCCTCCTCGTGACCGTCTGTACGAGACGATGCTGGACGAGGAACTGGAGGTGCGCGAGCGGATGCGACGGTCGCTGTCGGTCGGCCGGGAGTATCTCGGCGTCGAGAGCGGCCACGTCCAGCGCCGGGGCGACGGCGGGACCGACGAGGTGGTCGCGAGTGTCGGTCCCGACCCGGACCTGCTGCCCGAGGGGGCAACTCTCGACAGGGCGAAAACGTACTGCCGGCGCACGGTGCAGTCGGAGTCGCCGGTGGCGCTCACCGACGCCCCGAACGAAGGCTGGGGCGACGATCCCGCCTACGAGCGACACGGACTGGACTGCTATCTGGGAGCGACGATCTACGACCGCGGAGCAGTGTACGGGACGGTCTGTTTCGCCTCCCGGGAGTCGCGGCCGGAGCAGTTCGACGACGAGGAGACCATGTTCGTCGAGCTGGTGGCCCGGCTGATGGGTCGGGCGGTCGAGTCACGGCGCTTCCGGCGAGCGGTCACCGAGAGCGAGCGGGCCCGTCGGTCGTCGGAGCAGAAGTACGAGGCGCTGGTGGAGACGGCGCCGAACGCGATCTTCGTCGTCGACGTAGAGACGGGAGCGGTAGTAGAGACCAACGAGCGCGCCAGAGAGCTGACCGGCCGCACGCCCGCGGAGCTCGACGGAATGTCCGTCCTCGACCTCCATCCGGAGCAGCACCGGGAGCGCTACCGCGACCTGCTGGAGAGTGGGGACGTCGAGAGCCGCGACCGGTTCGACGACGGCACGCCGCTGCGGGTCAGGCGTGCCGACGGAACCGACGTGCCGGTCGCGCTGAGCGCGGACGAGTTCGAGTTCGACGGCCAGCGGTACCTGCAGAGCGTCGTCCAGGACATCACCGAGCGTCGAGAGCGCGAGACCGCTCTGCGACGCAACCGGGAGCTCTTCGAGCGAACCCAAGAGATCGCCGACGTAGGCGGCTGGGAGGTCGACCTGCGCTCCGGCGAACTCCGGATGACCGACGAGCTCTACCGCATCCTCGGGTACGACCTCGACGAGGACGTCTCAGTCGAGACGATGTACGACCGCGTCCACCCGGCGGACAGGGCGGACCTGGAGGCGGCCTACGAGCGGCTCGCCGTCGAGGGGGAGTCGTACGACACCGAGGTGCGGGTCCGGCACGACGACGGGACGGTCCGGTGGACGAAGGCGGTCGGAACGGCCGAGCACGGGGCCGACGGCGACCCCGTCGTCGCTCAGGGAGTGTTCCAGGACGTCACCGACCGCCGCCGCCGCGAGGAGGAGCTGCGGACGAGGACCCGCGCCGTCGAGGCGGTCCCCGCGGGGATCACGGTCGCCGACGCCGACGCCGACGGCGACCAGCCGCTGACGTACGTCAACCCGGGCTTCGAGCGGATCACCGGCTACGACCGCGAGACGGCCGTCGGTCGAAACTGTCGGTTCCTCCAGGGGCCGGACACCGAGGAGGCGGCCGTCGACGCGGTCCGCGAGGCAGTCGAGGCCGAGGAGCCGAGGACGACGGAGCTGCTGAACTACCGCGCCGACGGGACGCCGTTCTGGAACGAGCTGACGGTCGCACCGGTGAGTGACGGGTCGGGGTCGGTGACCCACTTCGTCGGCATCCAGCAAGACGTGACCGTCCGCAAGCGCCGCGAGCGGCTGTTCGGCGTCCTCAACCGGGTACTCCGGCACAACATACGAAACGACCTCGGCGTCGTCGAGGGGTACGGCGAACTCGTCCGCGACCGAGCCGACGGCGAGACCGCCGAGATGGCCGAGCGGATCGTCGACTCGGCGAGAGACCTGCTGGCGGTGAGCGAGAAGGCCCGCAAACTGGACCGCGCGATCGAAAGCTCCGTCTCGCCGAGAGTCCGCGACGTCGCCGAGGACGTCGAGACGGTCGTCGACTCGTTCCGGACGGACTACCCCGAGGTGGCGTTCACCGTCCGGACCGTCGACGAGTGTGAGGTGTACGCGACGCGACAGATCAGGCTGGCGCTGCGAGAGCTGGTCGACAACGCCGCCAGACACGGAGAGTCGACCGTCGCCTGCGAGGTCGACCGCGACGACGACGGCGTCACCGTGCACGTCCACGACGACGGGCCGGGACTCGACGAGTACGAACGGCAGGTGCTCGACGAGGGCCGCGAGACGCCGCTCCGTCACGGCTCCGGACTCGGACTCTGGCTGGTCAACTGGGCCGTCACCGGTGCCAACGGGACGGTGACCGCCGACGCCGACGGCGAGGAGGGTACGACCGTCACCGTGCGACTGCCCTCGGTCGCCGACGAGGCCGAGACGGCACTGGACCCGGAGCGTAGCACCGCCGTCAGCACCTTCCTTTGACTCAGTCGACCCGGACGCGCGGCTCGTGGACGCTCTCGCTCCCGCAGTCGGGACAGCGCGACGGACGGTTGAGGAGGTCGTCGAAGTCGCTGAAGCCACAGTCGACACACTCCGGCGGGGCGACGAGCAGCTGCTCGTCGGCGTGTTCGAGCGAGCGGGCGACGTGGCGAACGTGGTCGGTGGCGACGGCGGCGGTGACGTCGAACTCCTCGGCCAGCGTGCTCGGGGTGGCCGCCGCCGTCCGGAGGCGGTCGTGGATGCGCTCTCTAGTGGTCGACTCCGCGTCGCGCATGCCGAGCGGTCGACGACCCACACAGATAGGCCTTCGCCGGCACGCTTTTGTCCGCCCGGATCCCCCGACTTCCATGCACTCGACGGAGGACCGCGTGAGCGCAGCGACGGACCGAGACGACGCGGAGAGCGACGATGGCTGAGACGAACGGACTCGTGCGCGGGCTGGCCGGTCTCGCCGTCGTCGCCCTCGTTGGGGGGGTCGCCGCGGCGGCGGGCACCGTACTGTTCGTGTTCGCGCCCGGCACTGTCGGCGGCGACAGACTCGCCGTCCTGCTCGGGATCGTCCTCGCGGTCGCGGTGGCGCTCGCCGGCGTGCGGCTGGGCAGTTCGCTGGCGAACTCGCTGCTGTCGTCGTACAACGTCGGCGAGGTGGCCGTCGAGGGGCCGATCACCCGAGACGGCGGCGACCCGCTGCTCTCCGACCCGCGGGGGGCCGGCGCCGACGAGACAGTCGAGCAGATCGAGCGTGCCGACGCCGACGGCCAGGTCGAGGCGCTGATGCTGCGGCTGAACACACCTGGTGGTGAGGTGCTGCCCAGTGAGGACATCCGCCTGGCGGCCGAGCGCTTCGACGGCCCGACGGTCGCCTACGCCACCGACACCTGCGCGTCGGGCGGCTACTGGATCGCCAGCGGCTGTGACGAGCTCTGGTCGCGAGAGGCGAGCGTCGTCGGCTCGATCGGCGTGGTCGGCTCGCGGGTGAACGCGAAGGAACTCGCCGACCGTGTCGGCCTCTCCTACGAGCAGTTGACCGCCGGCGAGTACAAGGACGCCGGCGTCCCGCTGAAGGAGTTCTCCGACGACGACCGGGAGTATCTCCAGGGGCGTATCGACGACTTCTACCAGCTGTTCGTCGAGCGCGTCACGGAGGGCCGCGAGATGGACGCGGCGACGGTCCGCGAGACGGAGGCCCGCGTCTACGTCGGCCGCGAGGCCCACGCGGAGGGGCTGGTCGACGAACTCGGCACCCGCGAGGACGTCGAGGCGGCGCTGGCGTCGCGGATCGGCGCCGACGACGCCCGCGTCAGGGAGTTCGACCCCGCCCGCGGCCTCGGAGAGCGACTCCGTGGCGGCGCGGCGACGGTCGCCTACGCACTGGGGGCGGGCGTCGCCGACACGCTCGGCGGCGACGGCGTCGAGTTCGAGGCTCGGCGCTGACCCGCGGCATCGTCGGCCCGGTCACTCCTCGCCGTCGTCGCCCTCCGAGGCGGCGCCGTCGCGGCCGGCACCCAGTAGCGCCAGAACGAGCGCGACGACGACGCCGATCCCGAGCAGCGCGACGCCCAGCCCGAACCCGGACGACCCGGCACCCTCGGCCGTCCCGGACGTCGTCGTGGTCGTCCCGGCGGTGGTGGTCGCTTCCGTCGTCGTCGAGGTCGTCCGCGTCGTCGCGACGGTCGTCGTAGTGGTCGTCCGTGTGGGCGTCGCCCCGACGGTCACCGAGACGACCCGGCCGATCGGCGCCCCCTGGAGGCGGTACGGCTCGTCGTCGACGTCGAGTGCGCCGTCACCGTCGTCGCGGCGCAGTCTGACGACGAGTTCGCGGTCGCCGGGCGGGAGCGGCTCGGCGAGTTCGACGGTGACGCCCTCGGTCTCGCCGGGCGGGAGCGACTCGGAGACGCCGAGACGTTCGCCCTGGACCGTCGAGACGGTAGCGAAGCCCCCGTCGGGCAGCACGGCGGAGTCGACCGTCACCGTCTCCCTGGTCGCGGTCGCCGTCGCGGAGACGCCGGCTCTGCGGACGACGACACCCTCGACGCGGTCGCGGACGACCGGTCCCTGCTCGACGGTGATCGTGAACCGCTGACCGACGGGTACGTCAGAGAGGTCGACCGCCGTCCGGAAGACGCCGTTCTGGACGACCGCCCGCTCCGTGACGCGGAACGGCCGCTCCGAGGCGTTCTCGACGACGATCCGCAGCCGCGTGCCGTCGGGCAGCGTCGAGGTGCCCCGTATCTGCCGGCCGGAGGCCTGCTGGATCCGCGTCGGTGAGCCCTCGACCGTGAGCGTCGCCTCGCCGTCCGGGAACAGCCGCACCTCGACCGGCACCGTCGACCGGGCCGGCGTGTCGAGCACCGAGAACGTGATCGCGTACTGGCCGGGCGGAACCCCCCGAAAGTCCGCGCTCAGCGTCCGCTCCGGGCGCCCGTCCGGCAACACCACCTCCGACGCCCCGTCGTCGTCGACGTCGCTCGTGACCGCTCCCGCGTCGTCGAACACCGACCGGAGCTGGCTCGTCGACAGGCCCGCCGCGGTGACGACGGTCCGGTAGCCCGCCCGGTTCGACTCGACGGACAGCGACAGCCGCGTCTCGCTGCCCCCGCCACCGTCGAGCACGGTGTCCGCGTCCGCCTCGACGGTGTAGAACTGCTCCTCGACCTGGAAGGCGATCTCCGTGCCGTCGTCGGCGACGAGCCGGTAGTCGCCGGCGCCGAACCGCTCGGTCCGCAGCAGTACGCCGCCGTCCTCTCCGGGGACGACGTCGCTCACGAACTCGCCCTCGGCCGTCCGCAGGACTACGCCGTCGTCCGCGTCGAAGACGTCCGTGAAGAGCACCTGTCCGACGAAGTAGACACCGTCGTCCTCGATGACGGCGTCACCCGGCTGTGTGGCCGCGTCCGCCCCTCCGGCGGCGGTACCGGCCGTCGTCACGACGACGACCAGGACGACGCCGACGAGGAGGGGACGCCCACGGGTCACGACCGCCCGGTCTCTCATCACTCCCGCCTTCGCCCCCGGTGGTGCCATGACTTTCGATTCCGTTTCCCTGCCGCGGTATCTGTCTTGTGCTCGGCGAACCAGAGGGGCCGTCCGACGGCCGTCGGCTTCCGGGCAGGTTTTTATTCGCCGGGCGCGTCGAGGACAGTCGTGACGACGCTCGTCGTGTGTGTCGACCGGTCGAACGCGGTCGGCCAGACGACGGGCCGCTCCACCCCCGTCGTCGGCGCGGACGCCGTCGAGGCGCTCGTCACCGAGGTCGGCGTCGCCGACCCGGAGGACGCGAGCGTCAACTGCATCCTCGAAGCCCTGCGGGTCGCCCGTGACCTGGAAGCCGAGGGCGACGACGGCGTCGTCGCCGTCGTCTCCGGCGCCGCCGACGCCGCCGTCGGCGCCGACCGCTCCATCGCCCGTGACGTCGACGCCGTCATCGAGGACTGCGACCCCGACGCCGCCGTCGTCGTCGTCGACAGCCCCCGCGACGAGCGGCTGGTGGCGATAGTCGAGAGTCGCGTCCGCGTCGACTCCGTCGACCGGGTCGTCGTCCGTCAGGACCGCGACATCGAGTCGACGTACTACCGGCTGAAACAGTTTCTCGCCGACGAGGAGCTCCGCCAGACGGTGCTCGTCCCGCTCGGTGTGGCGCTGGTCGTGTTCCCGGTGCTGTCGTTTCTCACTCGGACGGCCGTCGCCGTCGCCACGATCACCGCCGTCACCGGGCTGTTCCTGCTGTACAAGGGCTTCGGCGTCGACGCCGCCGCCGTCGACCTGGCCGCACAGGCCCGCGACGCGGTCTACTCCGGACGGGTGTCGCTGGTCACCTACGCCGTCGCCAGCGGACTGACGCTCGTCGGCACCTTCGCCGGCGCGACGTCGGTCTCCGGTCTCGACCGGGTCACTCTCGACGGCTCTCTGCTGTTGCAGGTGATGGCCTTCGCCCACGGCTCCGTGCCGTGGGTCGCCGTCGCGGCGCTCACCGCCTCGCTTGGGCGACTGCTCGACGAGGCCATCGGCAGCGACGAACTCACGAGCGCCTACCTTAACCTCCCCTTTCTCGCGGTCGCCATCGGCCTCGTCGTGCGGGGGTTCTCCGGCTGGTTCCTCGAACGCGGCGAGCGGCTCGCGCCGCTGACGCTGCCGCGGGTGCAGGTCGGCTCGCTGTCGGTCGCTCCCGCCGCGCTGACGCCGATCGAACGACTAGCCGCCTACGTCGTCGTCGCGCTCGCGGTCGCACTGCTCGGCGCCCGCGTCGCCTTCTATCTCTCCGGGACGCCGATCGAGGAGACCGACCTCGCCGACGCCGACACCGACACCGGCCGCGAGCGCTGACGCCGAGACTGACACCGGCCACGAGTGCTGGCGTCGACATCGACACCGGCCGCGAGCGCTAACGCCGAGACTGACATTGACACCCCGCGGCCCCCGACTCCGGGGTCGACCCGTCGCTCCGCGCTCGAGTCCGCCCCACACCGCAGACGGTTTGAGCGTCGGTCGCCTCGTCCGGCCGTGGCCGTCGACACCGACGCCGAACCCGCGCCGCCCGACGCCGAGGGTGCCTGGGTGAGTCTCTTCTCCGGCGGCAAGGACTCCTCGTTCGCGCTGTACCGCGGGCTGGAGCGCGGTCTCGACGTCGAGCGACTGCTCACGGTCCACCCAGACGGCGACTCCTACATGTACCACGTGCCGGCGACCCGGCTGGCGGCGCTGGCCGCCGAGTCCGTCGGGATCGACCACGTCGACGTCCACCCCGAGAACCTGGGCGGCGACGCCGGCCACGATTCGGGGTCGCGGGGCGACGCCGAGGTCGAACCCCTGGAGCGGGCGTTGCGGGACCTGGACGAGGCGGTCGACGTGGCGGGCGTGACGGCGGGCGCCGTCGAGAGCGAGTACCAGACCTCCCGTATCCGGGCGCTCTGTGACCGCCTGGGGATCGCGCTGTACGCCCCCGTCTGGCGGCGCGACCCCTGGACCGTCGCCGAGGAGATGATCGACGCCGGCTTCGACACTCGCGTCGTGCAGGTCGCCGCCGCCGGACTGGACGCCTCCTGGCTCGGGCGACCGCTCGACCGGGCGGCGCTGGCGGACCTGCGCGACCTGAACGAGCGCTACGGCGTCCACCCGCTCGGCGAGGGCGGCGAGTTCGAGACCCTCGTCGTCGACGGGCCACACATGGACCGCCGCGTCGACATCGAATGGGAGCGCGAGTGGGAAGGCACCCGCGGTCGACTCCGGATCACCGACGCCCGACTCGACTGACCCCCCGGGACCCGCGGACGCGACGGCACTCCCCACCGGTGCGCTCGTCCGTTGCGCGTCAAACCTCGCGTTCGCGATCGAGAGACGGGTCGATCGAGAATTTTGCGCGCGAAAGCGCGTTGAACGGTGTCTTTCGCGCGCAAACCCGAGTTCTGCGTGTGAAGGCTCGCGCGAGCCCCGCCCGGGTCGGGAGACGCTCGGACGCCGAGCGCCTCCAGCGCGTCGACGGTCAGTCGCCGGGACTCGGGCTGGGCGCGGGCTCCGGGGCGGGGTCGAGTTCGAACAGCACGGCGAAGACGCCCGAGGCGACGAGCAGGAAGCCGGCGGCGGTCCAGAAGGCGCCGAAGACACATCGAGCCGGCGACGGCGTCGAAGTGTTCGCCCTCCTCGACGAACAGCGCCATGCTGGCGGGCAGCCGCAGCGAGTCCGCGACCCCGAGGACGGCGTACGCCGAGAACAGCGCGAAGAAGGCGGGGGGCAACACCTCGCTCGTGCCGAAGGCGGCCACCGTCACCGAGGGAAACACCGCGCCCGCGAACTCCGCGAGCGGGATGAGCGCCGTGCCGAGGGCGTACAGCGCCGCGCCGCCGAGGATGAACGGGAACCGCCCCCGGGTGTCGGTCACGTCGCCGACGTAGCCCTGCAACAGTGACTTCGTCAGCTTGCCGCCGGCGAGGATGCCGCCGATCGCCAGCGGGTTGATCCCGAAGCGGGTGCGAGCGTAGATCGGCAGGAAGATGATGACGGCCATCTTGCCCACGGAGAAGGCGAGCCGGAAGACGACGAGCGCGCGGACGGCCGTCCGTCCCAGCAGGTCTCGCAGCGTCTCCAGTCCGGGCGACTCCTCGGGGTCGGCCTGCCCGCCGGGGTTGTCCCGCAGGTAGAGAAACACCATCACGGTGGCCCCGGCGGTGACGGCGACGAGCACGGCGTAGGTGACCTGGAAGCCGTACACGTACAGCAACAGCCCGCCGAAGACGTCGCCGGCGAGACTGGAGACGGCGCCGACCTGGTTGTACGAGCCGAGCCACAGACCGCGGGAGTCGTCCGGACTGATCTCTCCGACGACGGCCGAGCCGGTGAGCCACAGTAGCGACGCTCCGACGCCCTGTAGCACCCGCACGACGAGCACGTCGACGACGCCGCCGACCAGCGAGAAGCCGACGAAGACGACGATGTTCAACAGCAGTCCCGCCAGCAGATACCGCTTCGAGTTGCCGATGTCGATGAACCGCCCGAGCGGGAGGACGATCACCAGCTGTGCGAGCGCGAAGGCCGTGCCGAACAGCCCCTCCACCGTCCCCGAGGTCTGGAAGAGGTCGGCGTACAGCGCCAGGGCGATGAGGACCGTCGAGTACGCCTGACTGCGGGCAAAGGCGGTCCCGGCCAGCGCGAGGAACTCCCTGTCGCGGAGCAGTCCCAGTGACGCACCCACTGTTACGTATCGAAATGGTTCTCCGGGCGTCTAAATGGATCGGAATCGGACGGTGTCGTCGGGCGAGCCGGCCGTAGAGTGCCCGCAGGCGACCTCGTGGGTGGCGATCAGGTAGCCGGTCGCCGTCCCGGTCGACACGCTCTCGACGGCCTCGGTGCTCACAGCGACCGCCACATCGCGACGGCGGCGTCGGAGCAGAGCGACTCGAACTCCCCGGTGGCGCGGACCGCCGGCGGCGCCGCCTCGCGGTCGACCCGCTCGTACCCGCGGGCGGCGAAGAACGCCGGGACCGTCGTCAGCAGGTAGACGTCCTCGACGCCCCGCTCGCGGGCCCGGTCCTCCAGGGCGGCACACAGCGCGTCGCCGACGCCCTGCCCGCGCGAGTCGGGCTCGACGACGACCGAGCGCAGCAGGGCGTCGGTGCCGTACGTCTCGATCCCGCCGGCTCCGGCGCGGTCGCCGTCGACGCGGGCGACGTAGAACGTCGCCGGCGACTCGTGCAGGTCCGACACCGGCAGCCCCTCGGCGTCGAGCAGGGCGACGACGTACTCCAGGCCGGCGGCGTCCTCGGCCGCGGGGCGTAGCGCGACGGCGGTCACTACAGCTCGATCCGTTCGAGCAGGCGGTCGTCGCCCTCGTGCACGTTGACGGCGACGATGCGGACCTCGTCTTCCAGCCCGGAGTCCTGCAGTTTGGCCTTCAGCAGCTCGTCGACCTGGTAGACGCCGGCGGCGTTGACCATCTCGATCTCGACGAGTACCGCCGCGTCGTCGCCGGGCTGTAGGGAGACGGTCCGGACGGCCCGACTGGAAACGGTGTCGATGCCGCGACCGCCCCGCTCGTACGGCATCCGCGAGCGGCCCCGCTCCATGTCCAAGGCGTCGGCGACGCGGACGACGCCGGCCTCCGTCGTCAGTGGCTGTTCCTCGGTGTGGTGACAGAGGATGGCGTGTAACACCTCGCCCTTCAGCCGGACGCGCTCGGCGACGTCGTAGGGGCCCCACTCCTCGAGCAGCCGGTCGATCAGGTCGGCGGCCAGCGGGATCGAGTAGTAGGGGTGGCGGTCCCGGTGGACGACGTGACCGATGTCGTGCAGCGTCGCCGCGAGGGCGACGATGACGGCCTCGTCTGCCTCCGCCAGTCCCTGGTCGCCGGCGCCGTTGAACGCCACGCCGCCGCGTTTCAGCAGGTCGTACAGACAGAGCGCGCGGTTGCGGACGATGGAGACGTGCTCCTCGCCGTGGTCGTTGTAGCGCCTGCGCTCGACAGGGTTGACGTTCTGGGCGCGAAGGTAGGCCCCGATCTCGGCGTCCTCGTGGAGTACCCCGAGCAGGTCGTTCACCCGCTCGTCCGGGAAGACGTGGTCTCCGCTGGGGTCGTACACGCGTCCGTCGCCCGCCGCCCGGAGGTAGCGGTCGGGCGCGTCGGGCCGCGGCGTCGACTCGTCGGTGTCCGTCATGTCTCACGGTCGGGCCAGCGAGCCTAAAAGGCTACCCACGCGCTCGCGTCGACTGCCCCCCGGGGTACCGGCCTCGGGCCGCGCTCTCGGCCGCCGCGACGACGGCGTCGTAGTCCGGCTCCCGGCTCGCGTCGTCGGTCACCTAAGCGTAGCGCACCGTCCCCTCGCCGTCGACCACGAGGACGGCTCGCTCGGCGAGCCCGTACAGCCAGATGTCGGGGAAGTCGTCGTGGACGCCGTAGGAGTCGGTCACCCGGCGGTCGAAGTTACTGACCACGTCGAAGGTCAGGTCCTGGAAGGCATTCAGCGCCCACGGCGAGTCGACGCTGACGCCGTAGAGGTCGGCGCCGGCGCCGTGCAGCTCCGCGAGCCGGCGCTGGAAGCTGCGCATCTCCCGGTGCAGACCCCCGAGAACGCTCCGGGGAAGGACGCGAGCACCAGCGGCGTCTCCCCGAGCCGGTCCTCGAGGTCGAACGCCGATACCCCGCCGTCGGCCAGCGGCGCCGTGAACGCCGGCGCCGGGTCGCCCTCGTGACTGTACCGTCCGCACCGACGCGACACACAAGACCGTCGGGCAGGCGGCGAATCACACGCTCACGCTCCCGGCCCTGTCCCCTCCCGGTCGACCACGACACCCACCCGATCCGCGACGTCGGAGTCGCTCCCGGCCGGAGACAGTTCGGTGTACTCCCGGTCGGTTGGAAAAGATTATAACCTGTGCCCCGCGAACACGAATAGCATGTTCGAGGTACTGTTCGTCGGGGGGATCCCGGGCGGGCCGGAGATGCTGATCGTGTTGCTGCTCGCGGTATTGCTGTTCGGCGCGAGCAAGATCCCGAAACTCGCCCGGGCCAGCGGCGAGGCGATCGGTGAGTTCCGTAAGGGGCGTGAGGAGGTCGAGACGGAACTGCAGGAGATGCGCGACACCGGCGCCGACGAGATCGAGACGGAGCCGGCCGCCGACTCCGACTGACATAAGTCACGGCCCGTCCAAGACGCTCCCGGGGCGTGTGGCCTAGCGGACAGGGCGAGAGGTTCCTAACCTCTCGATCGCGGGTTCGAATCCCGCCACGCCCGTTTTCCGGCGAGCGAGCGCGCAGCGAAGCGAGCGTCCGACCGTGGTTCGAATCTCGCCACGCCCGTTCTGCGGGGAGCGGACGACGAGTGAACGAGCCTCGGTGATACAGATACAAGCGCATACCTCCGTCTTCAGGCGGAGGTCGAGCAACAGCCGGCCCGTTTGTCCCAACAGTTTGAAGACTGTGGCCCGCGTTATTGATATCGTTACGACAGCCGTGAGATGCCGGCCCCGAACCACAAGGGGCGGGGAACCAGCGGTGGTTCTCACGGCGATGACATGGCTGTTGATGGGGTCGTCCGAGAGACTTCGTCTCTCGTGATCACGAAAATCTCCGATTTTCGAACGACCTCATTGGCCGGGCCATAGCCCTACGAGGGAGACAAACGAGAGTTCCCCCGGTGTGTCGCCGGTTCCCTCCGAGTGCGGGTTGGAACCTCGAAGGCTTCGACCAAGTCGAAATCCCGTGGCGGGATCCCTCCGCGTTCACGC
>PXSK01000011.1:73005-81541 GCA_003022865.1 Halobacteriales archaeon SW_5_70_135
TCTCGACGGCGAAGCAGGACGACCCCGGTAACGGCTACCTGCGACCCAGCGACTCCAGCGACTGGCTGTCGAGCGCCGAGAGTTCGAGCCTGCTCGACACGGGGCTCGTCGAGCGGTTCACCGGCGAACACTCCGTCTTCGACCGCATCAGAGCCCGCGAGGGGACCTACCAGACGGTCCGCGTACGCGACAGCCATACGTCTTCTTCCGGGACGACCCTCTGTACTCGCTGGTGCTGACGGTGCCGGTGGCGCTGGTGGTGCTCTCGCTCGCGGTCGTCAGCCCGGCGGCGAGTTCGTCGTGGACTCGCCTCTGTGTCCGGCGCGTACAGAAAGCGAGGGTGTGACCGGAGCTACTCGGCGCCGACCAGGTCCTCGAAGCGGGCCTCCGGCTCCTCCCAGTCGACGACGTCGAAGAAGGCGTCGACGAAGTCGCCGCGAGCGGGGCCGTAGTCGCGGTAGTAGGAGTGTTCCCAGACGTCCAGCGCCAGGACCGGGTGGGCACCCCACAGCGCGCCCTCGTCGTGGTTGTCGACGACGACGTTGCGCAGTCGGTCGGAGTAGCTGTCGTAGACCAGCAGCGCCCAGCCCGAGGCGTCCCCGGCGGCGGCCTCGAACTCGCCCTTCCAGGCCTCGTAGGAGCCGAAGTCGGCCTCGATGTGGTCGGCCAGCGCACCCGACGGCTCGCCGCCGCCGTTCGGGCTCATGTTCTCCCAGAACAGCTCGTGGAGGATGTGTCCGCCGGAGTTGTGAGTGACACTCCGGATCGCCGTCGGCGAGGAGCCGAAGTCACCGTCCTCACGGTTCTCCGCGAGGGCTCCCTCGGCGTCGTTCCAGCTGTCGACGTACCCCTGGTGGTGGGTGTCGTGGTGCCAGCGGACGACCTGCTCGCTGATGTGTGGCTCCAGTGCGTCGTAGTCGTAGGGGAGCTCCGGAAGCTCGTACCCCTGGTGTCCAGTCTGACTCATAGTGCGTCCGTGGTTGGACTGGAACACGGTTAAACCTTCCCGAAGCGCAACTAACGTTGGCGGAGTGTCACGTCTCGCACCGATCGAAATCGGCCGTCTCGGCCCGTACGGGCGGTGTTGCGCCTACGAGAACGGCGACCGGCGGTCTCGCGCGGCGGTCAGTCGCCGTCGCCGCGGGCGCGCTGGTACATTTCCAGAGCCTCCTCCCGCCGCTCGGAGTGGTCGACGACCGGCGCGGGGTAGTCGGGGGCTTGGCGCTCGCGCTCGGCCGGCGAGAGCTCGTGCCAGGAGTGGACGGCGTCGGCCGACGCCGACCGCAGCTCGGGGACGTACTCCTTCACGTAGCGGGCGTCGGGGTCGTACCGTTCGCCCTGGGTCATCGGGTTGAAGATGCGGAAGTACGGCTGTGCGTCGGTGCCGGTGGAGGCGGCCCACTGCCAGCCGCCGTTGTCGTTGGCGGTGTCGTGGTCGGCCAGCCTCCGGCGGAACCAGTCGTAGCCCGCCCGCCAGTCGATCAGCAGGTCCTTCGTCAGGAAGGAGGCGACGATCATCCGCACGCGGTTGTGCATGTACGCCTCCTGCCGGAGCTGGCGCATGCCGGCGTCGACGATCGGGTAGCCCGTCTCGCCGTCCTTCCAAGCCTGCAGCCCCTCCCGGTCCGAGCGCCACTCTATCTCGTGCTCGTAGGACTTGTAGTTCTCCGTCACTACCTGTGGCTCGAAGTGGAGGACGTGCGTGTAGAACTCCCGCCAGGCGAGCTGTGACTGGAACTCCTCGACGGCCTCGCGCTCCTCCTCGCCGTCGGCCCGACCGTGGGCCTCGTCGGTCGCCCAGTACACCTCCCGTGGACCGATCGTACCCCAGGTGAGATGCGCGGAGAGACGGGAGGTGGCGTCCTCCGCGGGGTGCTCGCGGGCCTCGTCGTAGCGGAAGACGTCCGACTCGCAGAACGTCGACAGTCGCTCGCGGGCCTGGGCGGTGCCCGCCGGCTCGACGTCGGCCTCCGGCTTCTCGAAACCCAAGTCTCCGAGGGTCGGCACCGCCCCGCCGGCGCCCGGGTCGAGGGCGATCTCCTCGCCCTCGGGCGCCGGCGCGGGGTCGTCCTTCGGGCGGTCGCGCCACTTCTTCCAGAAGTAGGTGTAGACGGAGTAGTAGTCGCCGGCGTTGGTCGTGATCGACCCCGGCTCGTGCAGCAGGTCGTCCTCGTACGTGTCGACGGCGACGCCCTCGCCCTCCAGCTGCTCGCGTACGTCGTCGTCGCGCTCACGGCCCAGCCCGGAGTGAGTGCGGTTCCAGACGACGCGGTCGTGGCCGTGCTCGGCGGCGACGCGGACGAGGACCTCGCGCGGGTCGCCGCGTTCGATCAAGAGGTCGCCGCCCCGCTCGCGGTAGTCCGTCCGCAGGGAGTCGAGCGCGTCGAGCATGAAGGTAACGCGCGGCGGGGAGCCGTGTTCGAGCACGGTGTCGTCGAAGACGAACAGTGGAACCACACCCGCCTCGCCGCCCGTCCCGTCGTCGGCGGGCCAGCCGACGCCCGCGGCGGCCGCGAGGCCGACGTTGTCGGGCGCTCGGAGGTCCCGCCGGTGCCAGTGGATCGCCATACGTTCGGAAACGGCTCGTCCCACCTGAACCTGTCCGTGTGCGGCCGGCGACCGTGTGCGGTCGCCGGGTATATGCGCCTGCGGCCGCTACCGGCGGTATGTCCGAATCAGACGGCGAGCCGGCCGACGGAGACCTCCCCCGGACCGAGGCGGAGTGGCGGGAGGTGCTCTCCGAGGAGGAGTACCGCGTCCTGCGCGAGCAGGGGACCGAGCCGAAGTTCAGCGGCGACCTGCTCGACGTCGACGACGAGGGGACGTTCACCTGTGCCGGCTGCGGGCGGGCGCTCTTTTCCAGCGACACGAAGTTCGAGTCGAGGACCGGCTGGCCCTCCTTCTACGACGTCGCCAGCGAGGACACCGTGGAGACGCGACTCGACACGAGCCACGGCATGGAGCGCATCGAGGTGGTCTGCTCGCGCTGTGAGGGCCACCTCGGCCACGTCTTCGAGGACGGTCCCGAGCCGACGGGCAAGCGCTACTGCATCAACTCCGCGGCACTCGAGTTCGAGCCCGACGACTGACCCCCGCCGAGCGAGCGCGGTCCGCCCGCGTGACTACTCCTCCAGGACGACCGCGTAGCGCGGCTCCCCGCGGTCGCGGAGCAGTTCGCCGACGCGCCGGCGCGTGCCGGCGACGACGACGCGGAGCTGTGCCGGCGTGAGCGTCGCCAGTCGAGTCCAGCGACCGGTCCGGTCGCCGTACGAGACGCGGTACCAGCGGCGGGCGTGACTCGCCGGCCTCTCGCTCGGTCAGCCGTAGACGCCCCGGCGGTTGTCGTCGCCGTCCCAGCGGTCGACCGGCTCCGCGTGCTCGACCCCGCGGGGGTCCTCGACGTCGAGCACTGCCCTCCGTCGGCGGCGGTCACCGCGTACAGGTCCGACAGCGTCGAGCGCATCCCGACGGGACAGTCGCGAGCGCCGAACCGCGTCCTCAGCAGCGTGACGGCATCGAAACGCGCCCGCGAGACGGCGAGGTCGTCGAGCCGGGTGACGACACAGCGCTCGAGGCCGCGCTCGCTGGCGGTACGGACGGCGCCGGGACTGTCGTCGACCGCGAGGACTCCTCGCCGCGACGCTGGAGCCAGCGGGCGTGCCGGCCGGCGCCACAGCCGAGGTCCAGGACGCGTCCCCTCACTCGATCGAGTGCGGCACGCTCGACCCGGCTCCAGCCGTCGTACCCCCGGAAGTGCCGGCCCGGGTCGGCCGGCGTGACGCGACCGTCGGCGTGGAGGCGGGCCGGCTCGTCGCGGAGCCGGTTGCGGTGGCAGTCGTGGACGATGCGCCCGAAGACGTCGGCCCGCGGCAGGACGACACGTCGCGCCGGCGGCCGCTCTCGGCGCTCGACCGTCCGGCGGTCTCGGTCTCGGTCTCAGTCTGCCCGTCGCGCTCCGACACGGGGCCGCGGGAAGCGCACGCACAAACCGACGAATGTCTTGTCCCCGCCGTCGGCACAGGTTTCCGCCCGGCAGGGACACACCCCACCCCACCGCGACGGCTCGGTCGGCTTATGAGCCCCCGTCCTAAACCGTGTGGCGTGCCCGAGGCGGGTCTGTACCGCGTGCTGGACGAGCGACACGAGGACGCCTGGCTGTTCGTCCCCGTCGGCGAGGGCACGGGGACCGCCACTGCCGGCGACGAGAACGACGAGACGAGCGCCGACGACGCGGACGCGACCGCCGACGGCGTCGAGGCCGACGAGACGCCGACGCCGGGCGTACCCGGCGGCGACGGCGACGTGGACCGGGCGGACGAGCCCTCGCCCGGGACGGAGCGGTCGTACGACCCGGTCCGCGTGCCGAGGACCGGACACGGCGAGGTCGACGGGTCGCTCGCGGCGCTGTCGCCTGGCTACCTCGTGCGGGCGACGCTGTCTCGGACGAGCGCCCGACCCCGCGTGCTCGACCTGACGGTGCGGAAGCGCACGCTGTTCGAGTTCGCCGACGGCGTGGTCGGGGTGTTCGAGGCGGCCGAGTCCGCGTGGGCGAGCGCGACCGCGACCGGCGAGGCGATGGCCGCCCGCGTCACCCGTGGCACCGACGGCCAGCCGAACGGCGTACTGTACGTCTTCGCCGACGCCGACGGCGACCGACTGGCCGAGTTCCGTACCGGGCGGCGCCCGCTGGAGCCGCTGCTCGCGCGGGTGAACGACGCCGAGCCGTCGACCCGCTCGGAGTGGCAGCCCGCGGACCGGAGCCCGACGGTCGGACCGGGCGGGGTGACGGTCCCGAGCGACGACCGCGAGCCGCCGGCACACGGGCTCGGCCGCGACCGCGAGGTGTTCGTTCTGCGCCCTGCCGACGGGCCGTACGTGGTCGTGCTGATCGCGCTCAGGAAGGGCGGCACGCTCGCGGACACGGTGCGGGAGACGTACCACTGTCCCCGGCCGGAGGAGCCCTGATCACTCGCCGGCGCCGACCGCCGCCAGGCCGACGACCAGGCCCCGAGGTGGCCGGCGTGAGCGACCGCCGGCCGCACGCCGTTCACCGTGATGCTTGGAACGTCAACGTCGCGGGTTCAACTATCCGCCGCCGTACGTGACAGCCGACCGGACGGTGTCGCGAGTGACGGCCTCCCCGTCTCGACGGTCGCGGTCAGCCGGTCGGTACCGGCTCCAGGTCGTCGCGGCGACCGTCGAGCAGCGGGAAGCGGTCGCCGCGACGCCGTTCGAGCCAGCGCAGCAGGCGGACGGCCCACCGGAGCTTGCGACGCTTCTCCGGGGCCACGTCGGCGTCTACGTCCCAGCCGACGAACCGTAACCGGTCGGCCCCCCGCGCGTCCGCGAGGAAGGCCGCCCGGTCGCCGTCGGTGAACCCCCCGACGTTCCGGACGACGCCGGCGGGGGCGGCCTGTGTCGTCGGCAGTAGCCGGTCGGCGCGGCAGTCCGGCACCGTCGCCCGCAGGGCGTTGCGGTTGTCGCCGTGTGCGTGGACCGCCACGGGCGTCCCTTCGCGGGTGCGTCGCGTCGCCCGCGCCGGGTCGCCGTCGAGGTCGGTCACCTGCACGTCGACGGCGACGCCGGCGTCGGCCAGCCGGTCGGCGGCGGTCGACGCCGCGACGACGGCGTCGGCCGACCGAGCACGGCCGCGCTCTCGCTCGGCGGCCAGCGACGGCCCGGGGGCGACGACGGCGACGGTCCCCCCGAGCGAGAGCGTCGCGGCGTCGAGCGGCTCCCCGTCGAGCAGGTCGGCGAGCAGGTCGCGTGCGGCCTCGTCGCCGGCCCGCGAGTAGCCGAAGTCCGCGAGGACCGCCTCGTACACCGGCTCCCACTCCGCGAACTCCATCGCTCGATCACTCGACGGGGCCGGCGTCGGCGGTCAGGCGACCGTCCGGGGCGAGAACGGCCCACGACCGCCGCGGCGGACGCTCGGCGTCGTGGAACAGGTGCTCGGGGACGACCGGCGCCGGGACGGGGTGAAAGCCCCGCTCGCGCATGGCGCGCACGCCGTCGAACACACCGACCGGCTCGCCGTCGGCGTCGCGGACGTGGAACAGTCGGTCGTCCCCCCGGCGGTAGTGGTGGGTGAACTGCTCGCGGTCCGGCCCCGGACACGCGAGCGTCTCGACGCCGCCCAGCCGCGTCACCACCTCGCCGTCCGCCGACAGCACCAGCCGACGGCGGTCCGCGCCGGCCCGGTCCTCGTCGTCGTCGGCCGACGCCTCGCGCCACTCGAAGACGGGCGTCGGGTGTGGCGGCCCGTCGCGGGTGACGTGCAGCGCCAGTCCGCCCTCCGCGAGGTGGACGCGGTCCGGGCCGACGTGGAACTCGCGCTCGCCGGCGTCGCTCTCGGCCCGCAGCAGCGGCGGGTCGGCGAGGGCCCCCCACAGCCGTCGGGCGGCGCCGTCGCTCGGCGCGACCAGCAGCGCGACGCGGTCCCGACTCGCGGCACGGGCGACGACGGCCAGCGCCCGGTGTGGGTCGGTGCCGTCGACGACGGTCGCCTCGACGAGCGCCGGCTCGCCGGCGATCGGCGTCGCGTCGCCGGTCGGCCGGGCCAGCGGCGTCCCCTCGCTCGTGTCGTAGCCGAGTCGCTTGCAGGTCTCGCGGGCGACCGCGAGCGACGTTCGCTCACTCATCGCCCCCGTTTGGACCCCGGGGCTCATATGTCTCCCGTCGGGGACCGCCACCCACAAGCCGTCCGAGGCACTCCCCCCGACGATGAGCGACGGGCGGGGCGAGGAACCTTTCGACGGCGTCGACCTCTCGGCGGTGCGGGCGGCGCTGGTAGACTGGTACCACGAGGACCACCGCGACTATCCCTGGCGGGAGACGACCGACCCGTACGCGATTCTGGTCAGCGAGGTGATGAGCCAGCAGACCCAGCTCGACCGGGTGGTCGACGCCTGGCACGACTTCCTCGACCGCTGGCCGACGGTCGCGGACCTGGCGGCCGCCGACCGCGGTGCAGTCGTCGCCTTCTGGACCGACCACTCGCTGGGCTACAACAATCGCGCCCGCTACCTCCACGAGGCCGCCGGCCAGGTCGTCGAGGAGTACGGCGGCGAGTTCCCCCGCTCGCCCACCGACCTCCAGGACCTGCAGGGGGTCGGGCCGTACACCGCCAACGCCGTCGCCTCGTTCGCCTTCGACGGCGGCGACGCCGTCGTCGACACGAACGTCAAGCGGGTACTGTACCGCGCCTTCGGCGTCCTGGACGAGGACGCCGCCTTCGAGCGGGCGGCCGGCGAGCTGCTGCCCGAGGGCGAGTCTCGCGTCTGGAACAACGCGGTCATGGAGCTCGGCGGGGTGGCCTGCGAGAAGACGCCCGCCTGCGACGAGGCCGGCTGTCCGTGGCGCTCGGTCTGCCAGGCGTACGAGAGCGGCGACTTCACCGCGCCGGACGTGCCCACGCAGCCGTCGTTCGAGGGGAGCCGGCGGCAGTTCCGCGGGCGGGTGCTGTCGGCCCTGTCGGAGCACGGCCCACAGCCGGTCGACGACCTCGGGCGGCGCGTGCGGGTCGACTACGCCCCCGAGAGCGACGGCGAGGGCAGTCGGGCGTGGCTGTGTGGCCTGGTCGAGGACCTCGACGACGACGGTCTGGTCACGGTCGAGGGCGACGACGGCGACCGGGACGGAACGGCGACCGTCCGACTGCGGGAGTGAGAGGTATTAATGGCCCCGGCCGTAACGCCGGAACATGGAGGACGGAGACGGCCCGCGAGTCGTCGGGATCCCGGGCAGCCTGCGCGACGGGTCAGTCACGAGAACGAGCGTCCGCGTCAGTCTGTCGGCGGCGGAGCGTGCGGGCGCGAGCGCCGGCCTGCTCGACCTGCGTGAGCACGACCTGCCGGTGTACGACGCCGACGCTGACGGCGCCGGCGACGCCGCCGCGGTGCGGGAGCGGATCCGGACCGCCGACTCGGTCGTGCTCGGCACGCCGATGTACCACGGCTCGTACGCGACGCCGCTGAAGAACTGTCTCGACTACTGTGGCTTCGACGAGTTCGAGGACACCACGGTGGGGCTACTCGCCGTCTCGGGCGGCGCCTTCCCGATCACCGCGCTCGACCACCTCCGCTCGGTCTGTCGGTCGCTGAACGCCTGGGTGTTACCCCACCAGGCGGCGGTGCCGAACGCCTCTCAGGCCGTCGAGAACGGCGCCTTCGTCGACGACGACCTCCGCGAGCGCGTCGAGACGCTCGGCCGTCGCGTCGTCCAGTACGCCACCATCGATCCGGACTCGGACTGCTTCGAGTCCCGGGAGAACGTCGGCGCCGACGACTGAGCGGGCAGCGGAATCGCAACCGTTTCGTTCACCGCCGTCGCGGTTCGAGTCGTGACACAGTGGGTCGAGGAGCCGTCCGGTGGCCGCGACCGCGGTCCCGTCGCACTGGTGCGTGCCTGGGCGGAGGTGCTCGCTCGCCCGTTCCGCTTCTTCGAGACCGGCGTCGCCCCCGACGACCAGGCGCCCGGGCTGGTGTTCGCCGCGGCGGTCGTGCTCGTCGAGGAGCTCGTTCGTCTCGCAGTGCTG
>PXSK01000008.1 GCA_003022865.1 Halobacteriales archaeon SW_5_70_135
GACAGTTCCTCAAGGATGCTGGTCAGACGGCGTTCGAACGTTCGGTACGGATGCTCGTCATCGACGTGTTCCGCAGGCTTACGCTCCGTAGTCCCGTCCGGATACTCGGTCTGGAGGTGAACGGGACCGTGCTCCGGCTCCGTGTCGTCGGCGTGCCACCCGACTCCGCGGTCACTCTCTGGCTCCCACCACTGGATCCAGGAGTGCGGTCGGTCTCCACGGAGATCGAACTCGACACGCAGCCGTGCCTTCGTGGTCGAGTACGACCGCTCCAGAAATGCGACGGGATCGACGTCGGCGACGACCTCGTTGGCGTCCCGTCGGGACGGTTCGTACCGGACGGCCTCACACCCGCCAGTCCGGGCGAGCCGACCGTGAACCCGCCGGAGGAGTTTCGGCTCGACAGGCCGCCGGACGCCGAACACCGGCGCCACCGACGGTCACCCCGTCCCTTCGAGACGAGTGTTACCGAGAACTCCGTCGGTGAGCGACTCGATGTCGTCGTAGAGACGGAGCGCCGTCTGAATGGTGTCGCGTGACTGGCGGCTGTTCTCCCATCGCCGGAGCGCCCGGCGTCGCTCTCGGATCTCTTCTGGAGGGTGATCGTCAGCCAGTGTCGCCTCCAGTTCGTCAGGCGACTCCACAACGTACGCTGTCTGCCACTCCTTGATACGGTCGGCGATCGCCTCGAGTTCGCCGCGTAACTCCTCCCGGTCGTTCGTCAGGACCAGTTCCCGGAGGTGATCGAAGTACGCTCGCGTCGGGTCGGGAACGTACTCGTCGCTGTCGGTGACCAGTAGAGCGCCCGACTCGACGAGGTCGTCGAGGTGTTTCTTCGCCGTGTCCCACGTGACCTCCGCCTGGTCGGCGATCCAGTTCGCGGTTCGTGGCTGGGACAGCGTCGTCGCGACCGTCTCGACCCGCTCTCTGGCGGTCGTCGAGTCAGTCCACGCGTCCACCGTGCCGTTCGCTACGGACCGAATTCGGATATATTCTGGGTATCCTCAACATAACGAGACGTGGCCAGGTCGGACGGCCCTGACGCGTTGCGACGGGCAGTTGCTCCCGTAGATGGCCGTGCACTCCCGCGTTCGGGGTCGGTGGACCTGGAGACGAGGACGCCCGCCTGACAGGTCTCACGTTCCCCAGTTTGGAGCCTCTCAGACCTCGACGGTCGATTCGTTCGACAGTCGAACGAACGCCCACAGCGCCCGCATCTCGGCGGGGTAAAGTCACCAGACAGCGGCGGGACGAATCTGCGATACAGCAGCCGCTGCTTTCGTTCGACAGTTGCACGACACGGTGTCATCGTGGAATTGATGTTCGATCCGTCCGGCTGGCACCAGAAGACACCAGTCCAGACCGACGCGTGGCTGCTGCTTCATTCGGGACCTATCAGGTTAGAAGCTACTCATGGCCTCTCAGAAGTCGCGTACTGGAAAAACAGAGGATCTGTACCACAGCTCGTCGACACCGATCACCGCGGTGTCGTGAGCCAGCGACCAGACGAGGGTGCGGATACCAGCCCCTCCTCGCGAGCGGCGGAGTGTCGGTGTAGCAGAGCCGGTATTACGAGCGGTCGCCCCTCTCTGCGGTCACCCGGTACCGGTTACCCCGGAATGCGACCGTGCGGACGTCTCGGAGACCGAACGCCGGGGTGCTGCGGCTGAACTCCTCCAGACGGACCCGGTCGACATCGTGTCTCCGGCTGAGCGCGATGGTGTCACGCAGGTGCTCATCTCGAACGACCTGCTCGACGATACGTTGCTCTCCGTCGGATCCGGAGCCGTCGAGCCGTTCGAGAATGAACGCGTCAGGCTGGTCGGTGTCTGCGTCGGCTTCGCTCCGTATCGAGCGGGCGACCAGCGTCTCGCCGTCCCACTCTGTCTCCGCGATCGCCGCCGTCGGCGTCAACTGGAGGGGGTCCGCGTGCAACTCGAACCCCGCCGCGAGCGCGATGGAGTTCTCACGTCCTCTCGACTTGAACCATCCCTCAGTCCCGAACGCGTAGTGACCGCCACCGAGCCCGGCGACGGTGAGTTCCTCGGTCGCCTGCACGATCTCGACGGGTGCGCCGTCGCTGACCCGGTCCCGTGGTCACCGTCAGCGTCCACGTGTGCTGTTCGCCGGCCTCCAGCGGTGTCAGTGGCTTGGGCCACCCCTGTGGCGCGACGTGGTACCAGTCACCGTCGACGCACTTGTGCAGTCGCCAGGCGTAGAAGTTAGTGTTGAACTGCTGCTGGCTCCGGTTTTTGAGCGTGAATTCGGTCGGCTGTTCCGGCTGGACCGACCGCCGCTCCTGGACGAGCACGATCGGCTCCGCCTCGGGGTCGACTGTTCCATAGTAGACGACCCGCTCGGCGTCGTCATATAATGGACAGTCGTCTTCGGAGGTCGTCGAGCCAGATCCGCCCGGACCGGTGAGCATCGGTTGACAATACCTGTCCGTTTGACCGGTAATAAACCCGCGCCCTGTCTACAGTACGGGTACCAAACTTCGATTACTGGCACCGGATTTCAACAGTGCCGCCCCGAGTCTCGTTCGGATGCACCAGTTCGTGGAGGCGGCAATCATGACCCACAATTCTCAGTCGTCGGCAGGCTCGAACCCGACGCCGATCTGCTAGTCCTCGCATCGTCGCAACAGCTGTGACGGTACCGTGGCCCCGTGAGCGGTCCCCGACGACTCAGCCGTCCCGGTCGCTGAGTGTGGCCGGAAGTGCGGCGCCGTGAATCCAGACCGGATCCCAGCCCACGCGGTCCCCCTGACCGCACACGTTCCGCCATCGCCCGTCGTGTGCGTCTCACCGGACGCCGTCAAGGTGGAGTTCCGTTATCCACCACTCGCCGTGCCCGTCGAGGCCGAAATCCACCGCCTACGGTCGACCACCGTCCGCAAGCCCGTCGGCGACGGTTTCGACGACGTTCCTCGGGGAGTCGACGCTGTCGTGCGCCTGTGCAACGTGGGCGTAGCGGCCGTCACAGTCCGGTACGAGGCCCGTGTCGACGCGACCGGTCGTCGCGGGATTGTCCCGTCCTCGACGAAGAACCGCGGCTCGACCGTGTGTCTGTGCGCGGGGAATCGGCAGTGAACTACCCCGCCCTACTCCGCTCGCTCACGCTCGCTCCGTGGAGGGTGGGGCTTCCTGGTTCTCCGACAGGACGTGCAGATACCCCGACTGTATTCGAGGACTCTCCACAGCGGTCCCAGTCTCCGCAGGCGTTGGATTCGGCCCGTCCCGTGCCTATCGGGTCGACGGGCCAGTTGCGGCGAGACGGAGACTGCACACGCTCGGTTTCGCGGTTGAATGCAGGCTGTCGTGTCGCGCCCGTTATATACTTCTGTGTGTGCGCAGTTGTGGCACCAAGCTTGCGGCGCGTATCCCCTCTCTGCTCGCTCCCTTCGGTCGCTCGCTGAGGAAGGGGCTTTGCGCCTGATTAATGCTAATCGAGGTCGAGCCAGCGGCGCACGACCACCTCGCCGCCGTGTGGGATCCCGGCAGCTGCGTGCTGGTCGAGTAGCGAGTGAACTGTCGTCTCGATCGCCTCTCTGGACCGCTCGTGAATGAGGGAGCCGTCGCGAAAGCGACGGGTCGCTGTCTTGTATCCGGACAAAACGAACGCCTATGAGGGGTTCTCCCAGCTGATAAGCGCCATGACCGAATCGATAGCGTCGCCAGTGACACCTGTTTCCGGCACCGGGGCGATGCGTGTTGCTGGGACTGGCACAGAGAGTCTCTGAAGCGTGGGCAAGTAACTACTGAACCGGTGACGGTCATCGTACAGCTTCGTAATGACCAGTCCCGACGGGCGTATTCCCCGAGTGGTCAGTCAGTACAGAGATCGGTTCTACCCACGTGCGGGTCCGATCCACTCGGAAGCCGTTCTCGACGTTCGATTCCCTCCGTTAGGACGTTGTCCACGTCCTGATCAGGACGTTACGCCGTCAGGGAGGATCCTCGGCGGCGTTCAGGGACTGTAGACTGTCCTTACTGTAGGCCCGCCGCCAGAGACTGTGGACTGCCCGGGTCACCAGTGTCGGTTCCTCTACCCGAATGCAGGAACGGACAGCGTCGTCCGACGGCGCGTCCGGTGACGGGTGGAAGTGCCTGTCCGGGGCGTCAGTCTTCGGATGGTGGTCGTACCGGAAGTTGACGCCCTCCTCGTCGACGTGATGGACGTTGTAGAAGCCGCCGCGATACCATCGCACGTCGAACCGACACGACGACGCCGACCCGATCCCATCGCCGAGGGTGACGCGCACCACCCGTGGGTCGATGAGGCTGTCGAACTCGGCGGCTTTGACGAGCCCGTCGAGCCGCGCGAACTCGGCGCGGACCTGTTCCATCGCCTCGACATCCAGCGCTCCGACATCGCCCTCGATGTCCTCGGTGAGTTCCACGGGTCTCGCGGGTTACGCCCGGCCCGTTCCCGCAGGATCGCCCGTCGCGAGGCCGCCCCGGTCCCGATTCGACTCGCCGTCCCCGTCAGCGCCGGCGTCGGGATCGAAGTCGTACAGCGACAGCGCCGCCCGAGCGATGTCGAGGTTCTCGTTAGCTTGTCGCCAGCGAGCCACGTCGTCCCAGCCCTCCTCGTCGTCCCCGAGTTCGACGGCAAGTGCGTCGGGACCGGTCACGCCGTACGTCTCTTCGAGTGCGGCGATCTCCTCGGTCAGTGCTTGGATCTCCGCACGGAGTTCCCGCTTGGCGTGGGCCTCGTGGATGGCGGCGATCCGGCGCATCGCGACCGCCTGTGGCGACCGCTTGTATCGCGTGCCGCCCTCGGTCTGGACCGAAACGACCCGGCCGGCGTCGGCCATCGCCGAGAGATGCTTTCGGGCGGTCGGTTCGCTGACGCGAGCGCGCTCGGCGACCCGAGCGGCGGTCTGATGCCGGTGTGTGGTGTCGACGACCGTCTGTACCCGCTGGAAAGTCGTGGTGTCTTCGACCCACTCCTCGACGACGGTCTCGTTCACGTCGCCGTTCCAGTCGCCTGGTGACTCTGTCGTAGTCATCGTGATTATTACTTGTTCATCGAGAAACTTTGTCTTTTCGCAGAAAAATATACTTGTGAACGAGCGATAGTCTCCCTCCAGCGTTCTCGGAACCGAGTTCTCTGACTCTCGAGTCTTTGGCTACCCGGTCGCTTGACGGTTCTCTCAGTGCCACAAAAGGCGATTCGTGTGGCCGGCGAACGGACGCCTGCAGCGCCCGTGGTCCGAGGTCGTCCTCTTGTACTGCAGTCTTAGTCTCCACCGGAAGGAACGCAGTCCCAGCATCGAACGAACGCTACCGTCATGTGTGTAAAACCTCACACCCCCGAGTGGGGAGAGGTCCCGGCATCCGACACGACTGTCCGAATCCGGACTCGGCCGTCCTCAGTCACCGTCTCGTCGCCGTTGTACGCTCGGACCGCCCGGAGGATCTCGGAGGTGGTCATTAGAACACAGCGTGTGGTCGGGCTGGCCGGGGAGCGTGGCGACGAGGGTCGGTCTCTCCGGGTCGACAACGAGTCGCTCGAGCGACAGCGCCGACCCGTCGAGCGTGGCTTCGAGCCACGTGACGACGCTGGCCGCCCCTGGGTGAGCTCCGCGTCCCGAGCCCGACGAGCCCCTCCGCGAGTTCGACCAGTCCCTCGCGGTCGGCCGGGAGACACACGCGGCGACATCGGAGGTCGTCTCCGACGTGTCCACGGTCGTGCGGAACGGTCGTCAGCTCGACCCCGCCGGGTCCCGGACCCACTCTTCGAGGGTGAACTCGTCGTACCGCGTGCGGTCGACGACGGTCCCCTCCGTGTCGGACTCGGACTCGTCACGCTCGGGGTCGTCCTCTCGGCGCAGGACCTGCTGTCGCTGCCCGGCGTCGAGACCGCACAGGACCGGTGCTACGTCGAAACCGTGCCGGCGACGGCGGGTGTCGCCGCCGTGTCGGGGCTGCTGTTCGGCGGCACGAACGGCGGCGTCCGACTGATCGCCTCCCTCAAGAGTTGTGACCTCTCGCACGGTCTGTTCGCCAGCGTCGTCGCGACGGTCTTTCCCGGCCTGAACGGCGTTCGAGTCGCCGCCGCAGGAGTCTTCGTCCTCTACCCGTCGTTCGCTGTCGTCGGGGCCTCGCTGGTCGCGGCCGTCCCCGCCGTCTCGGGAGTCGTCCCCGGGAAACGACTTCGACGGCTCGTCTCCGAGGCGTGGCGCGAACGACTGGTGCTGTCGCTCCCGACGGTCGTGGCGTTCGGCTCGTCCGGGCCGGACTCCGATCCGACCCCGCGGAGGTCGGCAGTCGGCCACCGGACGACGAGACAAAACGGGACAGGACGGAACGGGAATCCGGTCCGCGGGCGGACGACGCGGGCGTGCCGGCGCTTCCGGCGGACGTCTGCCGGCGTCGGCAGACGTTTAGGGTCACGGCGCCTGTTTCGAGCATGTCAGAGCACCGGAGTCAGGAGCCGGCGGTCACCGCCGAGTCGCCCGACGCACCGATCCACACCACAGGCACCGACCACGTCACGGTCTGGGGGTCGAACGAGGCCGACACCCTGGAATTCTACCGCGACCTGCTGGGGATGCCGCTCGTCCTGCGCCAGCCCAACCTCGACGACCCGGACCAGACACACCTCTTTTTCGACACCGGCGACGGCCGCATTCTGACGGTGTTCGTCGGCGACCGTCCCTCGAACCAGGGGGGCCAGCGCGTCGGGACGGGCGCGGTGCATCACATCTGTTTCTCGGTCGACCCGGAGCGGTACGAGGAGGTGATGGCGGCACTCGAGGACGCCGGTCACCGCTACGACGTCTTCGACCGCGGTATCTTTCACTCGATCTACACCACCGACCACAACGGCCTCGTGATCGAACTGACGGCGGACAAGTACGACCTCCCGGAGGACCGCACGGCCGAGGTGCTGGCGACGGCCTACGCGAACTCGGACTGGCGGTCGACCCGTACGACCTGCCCGACGCCGACAGCGGCACCGGCGGCCTCTGATCGACGGCCGACGGTCGAGCGTGCGACGATGCCACACCACACACGCGCGGAGGGGGTATGTGTCCCTGTCTCGTGCGGCTGCGGGATGAGCGACGTCAAGGGCGGCACCGGCGGTGACTTCGTTGACGCCGAGGCCGGAGACCGGCTGGCGGCGCTGGCGGCTGTCGAGAGTCTCGCCGACCTGGTCGCGCTGACCGACGTCGACGACGAGCACGCCGCCTACTTCGACGCCGAGCGGGAGTGGGCCACCCGTGGCCGCGACGAGCGGACGGCCGACTACGCGGTCTCCCACCACGGCGACGCCGACGCGGTGCATCCGGTCGTCGGTGCCGCTCACGGTCCCGGCGTCGCCTACTACCTCCGGCGACATCGCGACGGCGAGCGCTCCGTCGAGGCGTTCACCGTGGCCTGAGCCGGCCGGGACTCCCTCGGCCGCCCCCGACGGCGCCGGACCGTCGGACCGCGGGGACGGCACGCCGTCGGCCGAAAGGACAAGACACATACTGTCGCCAGGCGACCGTCCGAGTGATGGGCGTTCGGTCCTGGGTCGGGCGCCGTGCAGGCGGCGCGTACGAGCGGCTGCTGGAACAGGAGATCGACCGCGTGCCGGACCACGTCGCCGTCATCCAGGACGGCAACCGTCGCTACGCCCGGCGGCGCGGCGCCGACAGCGACGACGGCCACCGCGCCGGCGAGCGCGAGGCGCTGTTCGACCTCATCGCCCGGAAGCTCCGGGAGTTCGCCGACAGCGAGGACGTCCACGACGGCGAGGTGCAGATCCGCGCGCTGGGCGACGTCGACCGACTCCCGGCGCGGGTGCGGGACGCCGTCACCCACGCCCGCCGGCGCACCGCCTCGTACGACCGGTTCCGGCTGAACGTCGCCCTGGCGTACGGCGGCCGCGACCAGCTGCTGTCGGCCGCCCGCGACGTGGCCCGCGCCGTCGACGGCGACGAGCTCGCGCCCGAGGCGGTGAGCGTCGAGACGATCGAGGAGCGACTGTACGACCGTCCGGTGCGTGACGTCGACCTCATCGTGCGTACCGGCGGCGACGAGCGCACGTCGAACTTCCTGCCGTGGCACGCCAACGGCAACGAGGCGGCCGTGTTCTTCTGTGCGCCGTACTGGCCGGAGTTCTCCCGCGTGGACTTTCTGCGTGCCGTACGCACCTACGAGCGCCGCGAGCGGTCCCGGCGGACCACCCGCGCTCGCCGGGCGCTCACCCTCGTGCGAGCGCTGGGTGACGCCGACCTCCCGACCGCCCGACGGGTCCTCGGCCGGTTCCGGGACGCCCTGCCCAGCGGCGAGCGCGAGGCCGTCCCCGACGTCGACGAGGAGGGATACGAGCCCGCCGACTGACCGCGACCGCGACCGTGACCGCGACCGCTACCGGCCGAACCGCCGTCTGCGCTCCTGGAACTCCCGCACCGCCCGGAGGTAGTCGCGGCGACGGAGGTGCTGCCAGTTCACGTCCGCGAAGTACAGCTCGGAGTAGACGGACTGCCAGATCATGAAATCCGACAGGCGCTCGGCGCCGGTCTTCACCACGAGGTCGGGTTCGTCGGGGAAGACGAGCCGTGACTCCACCGCGTCGGCGTCCACCTCCCCCGGGTCGATCTCCCCGGCGTCGACGCCCTCGGCGATCGACCGGACGGCGGCGGTGAACTCGTGTTTGCCGCCGAGCCCGAGCGAGACCTGGACCGGGGCGTCCGCCCGGCGGTCGTCGTCGGGACCGCGGACGGCGACGGGACAGGGCGCGTCGACGGCGGCGATCTCCTCCCGTAACGTGGGGACGGCCTCGGGGTCGAGCACGCTGACGTAGACGGAGAGACGGTCGGCGCCGTACTCGAAGGTCCACCGGTAGACCTCGGCCAGGGTGCCGTAGGCGTCCCGCCGCAGCAGGTCCCGCTCGGTGAGCACGAGCGCGACGTGTGCCGGCGGGGCGGCGTCGTCGAGGCGGACCCGCAGCGCGAGGTAACGGTCGTACAGCCTCACACTGACTCCTGTCGCCCGGCGACAAAGACCGTGGCGGTCCACGGCGGCCTCCCGCGAGCGCCGGTGGTTCGAACAGGTGAGATTAAGTGAGCGGCCAGGGTACGACCGTGTCGTGATGTCGACGGTGCGGCGAGCGGCCGCGTTCGCTGCGGTGGGGTCGATCGCACTGGCCGTGCCGCTGCTGGAGGCGGCGGTCACCGCCGGTCTCGCCCCCCTGGCGGTGGCGGCACCCTTCGCACTGATCGCCGCCGCGGCCGTCTTCGGGATCCACGAGGGCCGACTGTTCGAGCTGTTCGCCCGTCCCGGCGAACGCCGCGAGCGCCGGCTGTACGGCCTCATCGGCTTCACACTGGCTGCCAGCGGGCTCGTCCTGCTGACGGTCGTCAGCTCGATGCCGACCGGCGTCGGCGTCGGCGTCGTCCTGCTCGTCGCCTACGGAAACCTCGCCGCCCGCACGGTCCGGGCCGCGCTCGCGGACGTCGACCCGGCGCTGCCGACCGCCGCCTTCGCCGCCGGCGGCGGTGCAGCCTTCGGCGCCAGCCACCTCGTGACCCGCTCGCTCGACCGCGGCGTCGCCGACGGCGTCCCCGAGATCGTCTTCCTCGCCGCCGTCGGCGGTCTCGTCGCCGCACTGCTGCGGACGGTGCTGTTCGAGAGCGACGACCCCGTCGTGATGGTCACCGTCGGCCTGTGGCTCTGGCTGCTGACGACGCTGTCCGCGGACGTCACGCTCCGTGGCGTCGGCATCGCGCTCGCGGTCAGCGTCGGCCTGGGGTACGCCTCGTACGCGCTCGAGACCGCGTCGATCCCGGGCATGCTCGCGGGCGTCTCGACGGGACTCGTGACGATCGTCCTCGGCGACGTGGCCTGGTTCGCCGTGCTGATCGCCTTCTTCGTCGTCGGCGGCCTCTCGACGAAGTTCCGCTACCAGGAGAAGCTCGACCGCGGCGTCGCCGAGCCGGACGAGGGTGCCCGCGGTGCCGCGAACGTCCTCGCCAACGGTGCCGTCCCGCTGGCGGCCGTCATCGCGTACGCCGCCGCCGAGACGGTCGTCGTCGGCGACGCGCCGCTGTCGGCGGCGCTGCCGGTCTCCCGCACCGTCTTCCTGTTCGCCTTCGTCGGCGCGGTGTCGACGGCGATGAGCGACACGCTCTCCTCGGAGGTCGGCGGCGTTTTCGACGGCGTCCGCCTCGTGACGACGCTGGAGCCGGTCGAGCCCGGCGTCGACGGCGGCGTCTCCCTGCCCGGGATCGCCGCCGGCGTCGCCGGCGCCTGCCTGGTCGGCGCCGTCGTCCGCGCGCTGTTCCGCGGGGGGACCGCGACCGGCGTCGTCGTCTCCCCGACCGGCGTCGGCGCCGTCGTTCTCGCCGGCGTCCTCGGCATGCTCGTCGACAGCCTGCTCGGCGCCACCGTCGAGGGGCGACTGGTCGGCAACGGTGGCGTCAACCTGCTGGCGACGCTGTCGGGCGGCCTCGTCGCCGGTCTCGTCGCCGTCGCCGTCGGTCTCGTCTGAGATGTCCGACGACGCGCCACCGGAACCCGGGACGACGGCGTTTCCCGACCGACCCCGGGTCCGCCACGCCCGGCCTGCGGACCGCGAGGCCCTGCTCGCGCTCCAGCGGTCGCTCCCTCGGCCGAACCCCGACCTGCTCCGGGCGGCGCTCGACGACGTCGGGCGGGTGCTCGTCTCGACCGCCGACGACGTCCCCGTCGGCTACCTGCTCGCGCTCGGCCGGGCGGCGGCGCCGGACGACCCGTCGGACCGACGGGCCGCGACCGACACGACCGGCGACGAGACCGGCGCCTACGTCGCCGAACTCGCGGTCGCCCCGGCACACCGCCGCGAGAGGCGAGCGACGGACCTGCTCGCCGCGCTCCGCGACGGCCTGGAGGGCGGGTGGGTCACACTGACGGTCGCGCCGGACAACGAGCCGGCACGGCGCTGCTACGAGACCGACGGCTTCCGGGAGCTCCGCCGCGAGCCGGCGTTCTTCGACGGCGACCCGGCGCTGGTGATGGGCCGGCGGGTCGACGACGGAGCGCGCTAGCCCGCGAGCAGCGCCTCGGCGGATCGCAGCCGGACGCCGGTAGGCCGTTTCGTGAACTCGCCGAGTTCGCGGGCGACGACCTGCTCGACGCCGCGCTGGGCGGCCACGTCGAGCGTGCGCTGGTCGAGGACGCCGTCGAGCACGACCGCCGCCGGCACCGACTCGCCGTCCTCGATCAGGTCGAACGCCTCCCCGGCGTCGCCGGCCGCGAGCACGCCGCTGTCGGCGTCGAGCAGCCGCACCGCTCCCGAGCCGGCGTCGACCACCTCCCGTACGTGGCCCCGGAGCGTCTCCGCCCCGTCGGCGTCGCTCTCGTCGCCTTCCTCGTCGCCCGACTCCGCCCCCTCCGTGGCCGCGGCCGTCTCTGTGTCGTCGCCTTCCTCGTCGCCGGACCTCGCGTCGTCCTCGGCCGCGGTCGCCGTCTCCGGGTCGGTCGTCGACTCGGCGCCCGACGCCTCGACCTCGGCGGGCGCCACGTCGTCGGTCCCGCCGACTCCGTTTCCCTCGCCTCCCGGTGCCGGTTCGGCGGTCTCCGTCGTCAGGTCGGCGTCGGGGCCCGTCTCGTCGTCCGGTTCGGGTGTCGGAGCGGGCGCGGGTGCCTGACTGCCGTCGGTGGCGACGGCCTCGCGGGGCCGGTCCATCTCGGCGACGGCGTCGTACGGCGTCTTCCGCTCCAGTGCCTCGTAGACGGCGGTGCGGTCGAGGTCCTCGGCCGACTGACCCGGTGGCGCGAAGGCGACGTAGTCCACGTCGGCCACCTGCCCGAGTTCCTTGAGGATGAGCTCGCCGCCGCGGTCGCCGTCGAGGAGTGTGGTGACGGTGCGCTCCCGGCTGAGGTCGGCCACGTCCTCCGGCACGTCGGTCCCCTCGACGGCGACGGCGTTCTTCAGGCCGTGTCGCAGCAGCGTGACCACGTCCGACCGTCCCTCGACGATGATGACGCTGTCGCCGTCGGCAACCCGGGGGCCCGCCGGAAGACCGTGGTACTCGGTGATGTCGGCGACTCGGACCCGCTCGCGGACGGCCTCCAGGATCTCCTCGCTCGTGTCGACCGACTCGGAGAACCCCTCGGTCAGTAGTTCGGTGGCGCGGTCGATCACCTCGCGGCGCTTGGCGGCCCGGACGTCCTCGATCTCGTCGACCCCCACCGTCGCGCGACAGGGCCCGACCTGCGTAATGGTTTCGAGGGCGGCCGCCAGTGTCGCGGTGGCGACCTTGTCCAGCGAGGTCTCTATCGTGAGGTGGCCGAACGACTGGCCCTGTCGGGAGGCGATCTCGACGTCGATGTGGCCGACCTTCGAGGACTCCTGGAGGTCCCGGAGGTCGAGTTCGTCGCCGAGCAGCCCCTCCGTCTGTCCGAAGACCGCTCCGACGACGTCACTCCGCTCTACCACCCCGTCGGCGGTGACGTCCGCGTGAATGAGGTACTTGATCGTGTTGTCCATTGGTGGTCTGGCTCCTGTGAGAGCCGGTGATGATGATCACGATGACGAGTACGAACGCCGGCGGTGGCGTCTGCGGCGTCATCCGCCGTTCCCTACGCGACTCGGCGGCAAATAGTTGCCGGCTCGCGAGAGCGGCCTCAGCGCCCGCTCCAGTAGGCGACGACGACGACGACGAGGAGCACCGACAGCCCCCCGAGGAAGAACAGCAGCCCCGGCGGGAGCCCGCCGGCCACCCCCGGGTCGGTGGCGTTCGTCGCCTCGGCGACCGTCGTCGGCTCCACGGTCGTCGTCGGCTCCGCCGTTGAGGTCGTCTCGACAGTCGCGTTCGATCGCAGACTCTCGTTGCCGAACGCGCTGGCGTCCTGTGACTCGCCGGTGACGTTCGCGTCGACCGACCCGGCGTCCGGTGCTTTCGCCGTGCCGTCCTGGTCGGCGACCTCCGGTCCCCCGCCAGCGTCGTCGTCGCCGCCCCCTCCGTCGCCGGACGACGGCGCCTCCTCGGTCCCCGACGGCGGCGACCGGCCGAGGAGACGCTGGACCAGCAGCGACGCGAGGCCGACGACCGTGACGCCGCCGACGAGCCTGGAGAGTGCCGTGCGGATACGGGAGCGCTGGCGGTCGTTGCCGGCGACGATCAGCGCGCCGTCGGCCGGCGCGAACACCGACATCTCGTTGCCGCGCGAGGAGTACCAGGTGTCGACCACCTCGACGAGACCGGCGTTCTCCAGCTTGTCGAGGTGGTACCGGACGTTCTGGACGGTGGTGTCGAGCTCCTCGGCTATCCCGCTCTGTGTGCGCGGCTCGTCGTGCAGGACGGCGACTATCTCGCGGGCGGTCGAAGAGGACAGCGCGGAGAACACCTCGTCCGCCTCCTCACCGTCGAGGTCGACGACGCGTGGCTCGTCGTCGCCCGTCGACGGCTCCGAGCGTATCGGGAGGAGACTCGACATCCGTACCGCCTCGTTACATACCCGTTTCAATACCCGTTTCGCAAGGTCAAAAACCTCTTTCAACCACCCGAGCGAGACCACAGCGATCGCTTTAGCCTCGCCACCGCTTGCGATTCGTCGACGGGAACGCGAGCGACGGCGTCGCTACTGACGGCGGTCCCGACACTGGCCGAGCGACCGGCACGCCGAAGTTCGCCCAGCCGCGACGCGGCGTATGAGTCGGGCGCCGACGCTGTCGGAGTCGTTCGGTGACGAGGGCTGGCGACAGGTGCGCACGCAGACGAAGGAGGAACTGACGCTGCCGGCGTTCACAGTCCGGTCGCACAGCCGGCTGTACGAACACGTCGAGACTGCCGAGGCGTTACGGGCAGTCTCGGACGTCGACCTCGACACGCCGCCGCGGGCGGTGTTCACCACGGCGCTGGAGTTCGACCCCTCCTTCGCCGACATCGGCGTCGACCCCGACGCTGGCCCGGTGTTCGCCGTGGCGCGACGGCAGGCTCGCAACCAGTTCGCCCGCAGCGTCCGCGAGGACGGACTCATCTCCGTCGAGCGTACCGACGCCCGCTGGCTCGACCGTGACGACGGCAGTCGGGCACGGGCCTTCCGCTACGACGTGGCGTTCCCGCTGTCGCCCGAGGCGGTCGACGGCGACCCCTTCCGGCCGACCCTGCGGGGCGTACTGTGGGCGGCCATCTGGCCCACCGACCGCGCTTACGCTATGGCCGGCGGCATCTTCCCCGCGGAGAGTCTCGACGAGGCGCTGGCGCGACAGGACGCGACTCTCACCGCCGACGCCGACCGGCCGACGGTCGAGATCGACCGCGCCGCCCACCGGCGGGTGCTGGCTCGGGCCATCCAGTCCGCCGGCACCGCCGGCTGAGTCACCCGGGAGCCGTGCCACGTTACTTGCTAGCACACCCTGCGCTGGGTTTTTGTGGAGTCGCGCCACACGACAATGTATGGGAAGCCGAGCCGCGGTAGTACGTCGGTAGCGGCCACCGGTATCCGTCGTTCTCTCGTTCGTTCACCGGCCGGCGACGACGGACCGGCACGCAGTTCCGCCACAGTCCCGCGCGACCAGCCGCGGCCACGCGACCGACCACGGAGTTCTGATCATGTCAACACAGAAGTCAGAGACGGACGACCGATCGACGCAGCGAGACGACCCGACACTCGACGGCGAGTACGACCCCGCCGAGGCCGAACCCCGGTGGCAGCAGTACTGGGTCGAGGACGGGACATACGCCTACGACGAGGTGACGGACCCGAACCGCGTCTACTCGATCGACACCCCGCCGCCGACGGTGTCCGGCGACCTCCATATGGGTCACCTGTACGGTCACACGCTACAGGACTTCGTCGCCCGCTACCGGCGGATGCGCGGCGAGGAGACGTTCTTTCCCTTCGGCTACGACGACAACGGCATCGCCAGCGAGCGACTCACCGAATCCGAGTTGGGTATCCGCCACCAGGAGTTCTCCCGTCGGGAGTTCCAGGAGCGCACCCGCGAGGTCTGCCGGGAGTACGAGGCCGAGTTCACGGAGAAGATGCAGTCGCTCGCGACGTCGATCGACTGGGACCGCACGTACAAGACGATCGAGCCTCGCGTCCAGCGCGTCTCCCAGCTGTCGTTCGTCGACCTGTACGAGAAAGGCCGCGAGTACCGCCAGAAGGCGCCCGCCATCTGGTGTCCGGACTGCGAGACGGCCATCTCACAGGTCGAGATGGAGGGCGCCGAACGGAGCTCCCACGAGAACGACGTCGCCTTCGAGCTCGTCGAGCCCGGCGCCGCGCCGGCGGCCGACCCGGAGGCGCCGGTGGAGCCGGGCGACGACCTGGTGATCACCACCACCCGGCCGGAGCTGCTGCCCGCCTGCGTGGCGATGATCGTCCACCCCGAGGACGAGGACCGCGCCCACCTCGTCGGCGGCACCGCACGGGTCCCGCTGTTCGGCCACGAGGTGCCGATAGTCGCCGACGAGCGCGTCGACCCCGACACCGGCACCGGGATGGTCATGTCCTGCACCTTCGGCGACCAGACCGACATCGAGTGGTACCGGGCCCACGACCTGGACCTCCGAGTGGCGATCGACGAGTCGGGCACGCTCACCGACCTCGCGGGCGAGTACGCCGGCATGACCACTCACGAGGCTCGCGAGGCCATCGCCGAGGACCTCGACGACGCCGGTCGACTGCTGCGCCGCGAGCCCATCCAGCACACCGTCCAGGTACACGAGCGCTGCGAGGAGGACATCGAGTTCCGCGTCACCGAGCAGTGGTACGTCAAGCTGCTCGACAAGAAGGAGGCGTACCTCGAAGCCGGCGAGCAGATGGACTGGTATCCCGAGAAGATGCAGACCCGCTACGAGCACTGGATCGAGGGACTGGAGTGGGACTGGTGTGTCTCCCGGCAGCGTGACTCCGGCATCCCGTTCCCGGTCTGGTACTGCGGGGACTGCGGCGAGACGGTCGTCGCCGACCGTTCACAGCTGCCCGTCGACCCGATCGCCGACGAGCCGCCGGTCGACGCCTGTCCGGCCTGCGGTCACGAGGCGTTCGAGGCCGAGGAGGACGTCTTCGACACCTGGGCGACCTCCTCGCTCACCCCGCTGATAAACGCCGGCTGGGACCACGACCCCGCGGCCGACCCCGCGGACCCGGCGGCGGTGGACGCGCCGCCGGCTGAGGCCGACGCCGACGCGGGGGGCGCCTACACGCTCGACAACCCCGAACTCTACCCGTTCGACCTGCGCCCGCAGGGCCACGACATCATCTCGTTCTGGCTCTTTCATACGGTCGTCAAGTGCGTCGAACACACCGGCGAGGTGCCGTTCGAGGCCGTCCTGGTCAACGGGCACGTCCTCGACGAGAACCGCAAGAAGATGTCCTCCTCGAGGGGCAACGTCGTCCTCCCGGAGGAGGTGATGGACGACTATCCGGTCGACGCCATCCGCTACTGGGCCGCCTCCTCGGCCGTGGGCGACGACTTCCCGTTCAAGACGAACGAGCTCACCCAGGGCGAGAAGCTCATCCGGAAGGTCTGGAACGCCTCGAAGCTCGTCGACACGCTCGCGCCCGCCGACCCCGAGGAGCCCGACGAGTTCGCGCCGATCGACCGGTGGATGCTCGCCACCGTCGACGACCTCACGGAGCGACTGACCGGTCTGCTCGACGACAACGCCTTCGCACGAGCCCGCGACGAGCTGCGGTCGACGTTCTGGCACACCTTCTGTGACGACTACCTGGAGATAGCCAAACAGCGGCTACGGGACGGCGAGGACCCCTCGGCCGCGTACGCGCTGACGACCGCTCATCGCACGTTCCTGACGCTGTTCGCGCCGCTCCTGCCTCACGTCACCGAGGAGGTGTACCGGGCGCGGTACGCCGACCTCGACGGTGACGGCGACGCCGAGAGCCTGCACCTGACGGACTGGCCCACCCCGCGGGGGTACGAGGCGGACCTCCGCGCCGGCGAGACCGCCCTCGGCGTGATCGGCGCCCTGCGGAAGTACAAGAGTGAGCGCCAGCTCCCGCTGAACGCCGACCTCTCGCGGGTGGCGGTGTACGGCGACGTCGCCGGCTTCGAGGACGCCGTCCGCGAGACGATGCACGTCCGCGGTCTGGACTTGCTGGAGGAGGCGCCCGAAATCACCGAGCGCGTCGCCGCGATCGACCTCGACTACTCCACGCTCGGCCCGGCGTACGGCGAGAAGGTCGGCGCGTTCGACGCCGCCGTCGAGAGCGGCGAGTACGAGATCACGGAGGGCGGACTGGAGATCGCGGGCGAGACGCTCGACCCCGACAGCTTCGAGGTCGAGCGCGAGCGCACCTACGAGGGGGCGGGCGAGATGGTCGAGACCGACGACGCAGTGCTGATCGTCCACGAGTAGCCGACCCTCGAACCCGGTCGTCCGGACCGTCGGACACCTGACTGCCGACCCTCGGCGCCGAGGGGTCACACCTCGACGCTCGTCTCGTGGCTGCCCTCGGTGGTCCGGAGCGTGTATCTGGCGGTTCCGGTCCCGCCGAGCGAGTCGTCGACGTGTGTCCACGTCTCCGTCGCCCCCGGATCGAGTTCGACGGCGACCCCCCTGACGGGGGTGATCGCGACCGAGGGTCCCTGCCGGTTCACCGCGCCGACGAACCAATCTCGGTGGTCGCCCCCGTTCCGGATCTCGGCTGACAGCGTGACCCGCTCCGGTTCCTCGCTTTCGGCTCGGAACGAATCGATCGTCACGCTCGGCTCGGGACGGACGAGCGCCTCGCCAGCACCGCCGAGCGTGGTCTCCCCGTCCGGCCAGGACAGGGCCACCGTCCGCAGCGTCTCGGGCTGACTGACCTCGAACAGGAGACTACCCCTCGACGCTCTCTCTCCGTAGGTCGGCCCGGCGACAGCGTGACGCTCGGGAACGGTATACCTGCCGAGTTCCGTCCTGGGGTCGTAGGTTCGCCGTCCGACGGTCAACGAGAACTCGTCTCTGTCGAGCGTCGACGCCGACTCCGCCTCAGACTCCGCATCGACCTCGACGGTCGCCAGCAGATACCGTCGGTCCGTCTCGCTCACCACGCCGATGGCGTCGGGAAACGTGCGGACGACCATGGCGGGGAGCACCCGGGTCCGGGTGGCCTCGACGGACGGCCCGGTGGCGCTCCCGTCCGCACAGCCCGCCAGCCCCACCAGCCCCGCGCCACACAGTGTGAGCAGATGACGCCTGTTCATCGGTCGACGGGGGGAAGCGTTCGACGTGTGCTCTGTCGGCTGTGCCGGCCGTCGCCACGCCGAGTCGTCCATCTTACTCCACCTCGGCGCTCGCGTCGTACATACCGCCCGCGGTCTCGAGCGTGTACTCGGCGGTGCCGCCGTCAATGATACCGTCGTCGACTCTCGTCGCTGTCGCGGTCTCTTCTGAGGCGGCCTCGACCGCGAATCCGGTCGCCTGAGTGTGGAGAACACCAGGCCCCCGGCGGTTGGCCGCACCGACGAACCAGCCCCGCGCCTTACCCGTATTTCGCACCGTGACCGACAGGGTGACCCGTTCCGGTTCGTGGCTCTCGGCCTCGAACGACTCGACCTCGAAAGTCGTCGCCGGACGGGCGAGTGTTACACCGACCCCGTCGAGCGTCGCCTCGCCGCCCGGCCAGGAGAGTGTGGCCGCTCGCGCGGTGTCGGTCGGGGAGGCCGAGAATACGAGATCGCCGGCGCGTGCGTCGGAATCGTAGATCGTCCCCGTGCCCAGTCCGTGATAGTCCTCCAGGCTCCAGCCGCCGACGTCGACCGTCGGACTGTGCTACCGGTCGCCGACCGAGAGGGTGAACGACTCCCGAGCCGGCGCGTTCGCCTCCTCGGTGGCGTCGACGGTGAGCAGTACGAACCGCTCGTCACGGTCACCGTACACGGCGCTGAGGTCGGGCGTGGACAGCGCCACCATTCGCGGGAGCACCCGTGTCCGCGCTCGACGCTCACGTTCGGCGCCGGGACGGGTGTCCGGGCCGTGGTCGTGGTGGTCGTCGTTCGCGTGCTCGTCGTCCGCGTGCCGCTCGCGCCGCCGTCACCGCCGTCCGGGTCGTCGACCCCGCTCACACAGCCGGCGAGTCCCACAAGCCCCATGCCACAGAGGGCGAGTAACCGTCGCCTGCGCATGCCGGGACGGGACCCGTGACGGGTAAGTGCCTCCCGTGGAGCCAGACCGCCGCCTCAGTCACCGACACCGCGAGCGACGAGTGCTCGCCGGGTGAGCAGTGCGAGTGTGATCGCCAGCAGGGTGAGCGCGACGGCGCCGGCGGCGGCGATCTCGTGGTCGGGCGAGGGGTGGGTGAAGCCCTCCCCGGCCCCGATCAGCCGCTGTGCCGGCACGAGCGTGTGGTGGGGCGTGCCGACGACGGGGACGAAGTAGTCGACCAGGTCGTTCAGACCGTACCAGCCGACGGCGACCGCCACCGCCGCGAGCCGGAAGTCGGCGTAGCGGTAGACGACGAAGGCCTCGGCCGCCATCCCGAGGTGACTCCAGACGAGGAAGTGGTACATTGCCGGGTGGAGATACGAGAAGCCGTCGGCGAAGACGACGAGGACGTACGGCGTCCACAGTCCGAGCTTCAGGCAGCCGAAGAAGGCCAGCGCGTGGAGCCACGGCAGGCGGTCGGCGTAGCCGAGCTTCCACGCGGCGAGACTGGCGCCGACGAAAAACGTCGCCACGGGGCTGTCGGGGACGAGCGGCCACGCGACCGGCGGCTCGCCGGCGAACTGCCAGGTGATCAGCGGGTCCGAGAGCGGCACGGGGTGGAAGCCGTAGTACCAGAAGCCGAAGGCGGTGCCGAGCAGGTTCACCGCGACGATCGGCCAGGCGAGCCGCAGTCCGAGGTCCTCCACGGCACGCGGCAGTGGCGCGACGTACCCCGGGAGCCCCCGACGCTCCGGCGGCGTCCGGCCGGACAGGAGCCCGAGCGGACCCTCCCGACCGTCGAGCGACTCGCCCCCGTCGGTCGACCGCTCCTCTCCGTCCACGTCGTTCCCGTGGTCGGGGCCGGTCATAGTCCTGTCGAGAGGGTCGCCCCCTGCACCGTCGGCCTCGCCGGGTCACGCTGTGGGTGCGAATTCCGCGGCAGTCGCGGCCGGGTCGCCGCCGGAGCGACCCGCCGGACGGGTGCGTTCCGTGGGTTCAAGTGAGTCAAGACGCTACCATCCGCATGAGTGAGGAGACGGGGACCGACCTCGAATCGCTGCGACGTGGCACCGAACTCGTAAAGCGTGGCTTCGCCCGAATGCAGAAGGGCGGCGTGATCATGGACGTCGTCACCCGGGAGCAGGCCCGCATCGCCGAGGACGTCGGCGCGGTAGCCGTGATGCATCTGGAGTCGGTGCCGGCCGACATCCGCAAGCGCGGCGGCGTCGCGCGGATGGCCGACCCTGCCGGTCTCGACGCCGTGATGAACGAGGTGTCGATCCCCGTCATGGGCAAGTGCCGGATCGGACACCGCGCGGAGGCGCAGATCCTCGAAGCGAGCGGTGCCGACATGATCGACGAGTCCGAGGTGCTCACCCCGGCGGACGACCGCTACCACATCGACAAGCGCGAGTTCACCGCGCCCTTCGTCTGTGGCGCCCGCAACCTGCAGGAGGCGCTGCGCCGCATCGACGAGGGCGCGGCCATGATCCGCACGAAGGGCGAGGCCGGCACCGGCGACGTGAACCAGGCCGTCCACCACCAGCGCAACATCAAGGGGTCGATCCGCGAGCTCTCGGGGATGAGCCACCAGGAGCGCGAGCGGTGGGCCCGCGAACACGAGGCGCCCGCCGACCTCGTCCACGAGACCGCCGACCGTGACCGACTGCCAGTCGTGAACTTCGCCGCGGGCGGCATCGCCACCCCGGCGGACGCCTCGCTGATGATGCAGCACGGCTGTGACGGCATCTTCGTCGGCTCGGGCATCTTCGGCGCCGAGAACCCCGAGGCGATGGGCCAGGCCGTCGTCCGCGCCGTCAACAACTACGACGACCCCGAGACGCTCACGGCGATCAGCAAGAACCTCGGCAAGTCGATGGACGGCGACGCGAACGTCGACCTCCCCGAGGAGGAGCAGCTGCAGAGCCGCGGCGTCTGAGCCGGCTCACTCGCGCGCACTCCCGCCGTCACTGTCGTCTCCGTTCTCGTTTTCGTCTCCGGTGTCCGTCCCGGCCGTTCGCGACCCTCCAGTTTCGCGTGCCGCCGCGTTCGTCTCGTCCGTCTCCCGCGCCCACTCCGGCTCCCCGTCGAGCCAAGGGGCGACAGTCACTCTCGGGTTCCGTCCCGTCGTCGAGGTCGCGTGTCGGCGCCCACCCCCTCGCCGGAGCGGTAGCCCCGAGACACGGGCGGAATCGTCGCGGGCGACGGCCGTACGGTCCGCGGGACTGCTCTTTCGGCGTCACCTCGGGCGGCGGACCAGCACGGCGGCGACCAGCACGAGGTACGCCGCCAGTGCCCCGCCGACCAGCGACAGTGTCGGCGCCGGAGCGACCCAGGCGCCCGCACTCACGAGGAGTGCCGACAGCGCCGCCGCTCCGACCCGGACCGACGGCCGCTCCCAGACGGCCCTGACCCGCTCGCGTCGCCCGTCGTCGGCGAGGGTGATCGCCTCCGCGGCCAGCGCGACCGTCGCTCCCGCGACGACGAGGCCCGGCCGGGGGTCAACGCCGGCGACGGTGCCGTAGCCGACCGTCAGCGCGAGCGCGACCGCCGCGCTTCCGGCGTCGATGAGCGTCTGTCGGCGCCAGTCCGCCGACCCAGTCCCGTCGGTCATGCGTCCGGCTCGGGAAGGCTCGCGCCGCGGCCGACGCGAGTCCGGTATGGGACGCCCTCGACGCCGGCGGCGCGGAAGCCGTCGACCAGCGCTTCCGCGACCGAGCGAACACCGCCGACGGGCGGTATCGCCAGCACCGCGGGGCCGGCGCCGCTGACGGTGACGCCGTGGGCGCCGGCGTCGAGGGCGGCGTCGCGGGCGCGCTCGTAGCCGTCGACGAGCGCCGCCCGGGCGGGCGTCACCACGGACTCGCGGAAGCCACGACCGACCAGTGCGGGGTCGTTTCGGACCATCCCGAGCACGAGCGCGGCGGCACTACCGACGGTCTCGACGACGTCGCTCATCGCGGCCGCGTCGGGCACCACTTCGCGAGCGTCGCGCGTCGACACGGCGGTGTCGGGTAGGCAGGCGACCACCGGCAGGTCGACCGGCACCCGGAGGAGCTCGTCGTCGGTCACGGCGGTGAAGCCACCCAGCAGCGCGGGCGTCACGTTGTCGGCGTGGGCGTCGCCCGAGACGACCCGCTCGCCCTCCGCGGCGACTCGGACGAGCGACTCCCGCGAGCGCCCGAGGTCGTACAGCTCGTCCAGCGCGAGCGCGGCCGCCGCGGCGCTGGCCGCCGAGGAGCCGAGTCCGGACGCCGGGCGGACCCCCTTGTCGATGCGGATCGCGGCCGGAGCGTCGAGCTCGTCGGCGACGACGCCGGCGGTGTTCGCCGCGGGGTCGGTCGGGACGTGTCGGCTCCCCCGGCCGGTCACCTCGACCGTCGTCTCCCGGGTGCGCTCGACGTGGACCACGTCGACCGGACGGGTGAGCGCCAGCCCGAAGACGTCGAAGCCACTGCCGAGGTTGGCGCTGGTGGCCGGCGCCGTCGCCGTCACGGTGCCTCGTGTCATGGAACTCTCACTCCCCGCCGCCGTGAAAAGTGTGGCGTCCCCGCGGTCGCGTCGGTCAGGCGCCGTCGAACCGGCGGTCGATCTCGCCGGTCAGGTCGTCGACGATCCGTCGCTCGGCGCGGGTCATCGCCCGCAGTGCCTCGTCGGTGTACTCGACGGCGACGCCCGGCAGCGCGCTCGCCAGGCCGCCGAGCACCTCGCCCGGGTCGACCTGCACCTCCAGTCGGATCGCCCCGCGGTGGCGCCGCAGCGGCCCGGTGAACGGGAACGTCTCCTCGACGAGTTCCACCACCGTGGCCCGGTCGAGCGCCGCTCGGGCGGCCGCCCAGAAGTCGTCGTGCTCGCTGTCGACGACCGGCGCGAGGCCGTCGCCCAGGCGGCGGTGGCGGTCGAGCACGTCCCCGATGACGGCCTCCCGTGTGGCGTGGGTGACCGAGTCGTCCAGCGCGGAGACGTAGGTGTCGTGGGCGAGGATTGCTTCGCGGTAGTCCGCCATCGACCGGTCGCCCTCGGCGTAGTCGAGGACGACCCCGAACTGCCGGCGGGCACGCCGGTGGTACGCGTCGAGCTCCGGGTCGACGACGCGACGTTCGAGCGTGTCGGCGTGCTCGCGCAGCTTGTCGACGACGCGTCCGCCCAGTCCGGTGCCCGTGTCCCGGAGCACGCGCTCGACGCTGAACTCCTCGCGGGTCGCCTCGACGGTCGCCTCCAGAAACGACCCGAAGCCAGCCTCGGCAGCCGCCCTGGTCACGTTCGATCGTAGGAGCGAGGGGGTTTGTTTGTAACGCCAGTTTGGGTTTTCGGTGTGCTCCCCAACTCAGTCGCTCTCGCTTTCGTCGTGTGGACCTCCGAAGTCCTCGGCACGCTCTCATCAGTCCTGATCGGTACTCTCGATCCCGCTGAGTAATCCTCCGAAGTCGTCGGCGCGCCGAGTGCTCCCCACACCTCCCCGTCCGGTCGGGTGGTGTACTCGGCTGGCTCGCAGCGTCGCCGGGCGGCTACGCCGCCCGGCTTCCAGAGGGACACTGTCTCTCGCGGCTCGCCGGCTCGGCGGTCATACCGCCTCGCTCGGCGGCGCGTAACGCCGCCCTCTCCTCGCACGTGTCGACCGGGCGCGTCCAGCCGCAGAGCGCGCGAGTGACGCGCGAGGCTCCCCCGAGCGAGCGCAGCGAGCGACGTGGGAGCAGGAACGTCGCAGCAGCGAGGCGTTACGCGCCGCTGGCAGCCGGGCGGCAGAGCCGCCCGGCGACGACGAACGGAGTGAGGCGACCGTCTTTCCGTGGTCGAACGAGCGCAGCGAGTGAGGCGGCTGAGGAGGCGTGAGGTGGCGGCGCGGTCGGGAGGACTCTCCGGGCCAAAGCAGCGGGATCGAGAGCGGCCCTGAACGACAAGAGCACCTGGCCGGGGGTTTTCGGAACCGACACAGACCACGAGGGATCGAGCGGAACAGGAGAACGGAAAGGCACAAACGCCCGCTCTCCCAGGGCGTGAGTGTGATAGGCGTCGTCGGCGGCGGGATCGCGGGGCTCGCGGCGGCCTACCGG
>PXSK01000009.1:0-101052 GCA_003022865.1 Halobacteriales archaeon SW_5_70_135
GATCGATGCAGTTGCGAAAGGAGATCTCGACGACCGCCGGGGATTCGTCAGTGTGGTCCTGCGTCTTCGAAATGTGAACGCAGAGCGGGGCCCCACGTCGCTCCTCCGAGAGGTACTCTGTGGACAGTTCCCCGATCCCGGGATCGACCGTTAGTGACGCCGGCATGGGAGTGAATTCACAGAGCTCGATATAGCTCTTTGGCCCAGGACAGTATCCTTCTAGGTTTTGATCCACGCGGGGACGTTCGTCCTGCCGAATTTTGATGCTCTCAAGCGGTACAGCCCGCTTCGTGGCAGACACTGGGCTGGGGTGCGCTGTCGGCTCGTGGCCGTCGTTTCGCTCTCAGCCCCCACTTGTACCCTCTCGGAGACGGGCGTCGAAGACCTGCCCGGCATTGAGGGCACCGCCCCCGAGGTGTCGGCGGCGAGCGACGACTGAGGCCTCCGTCGGCGGCTGTCCACTGCCGAGGGGCGGGGGCGTCCCGAACCGCCCGGATTAAACGACGACCGCCCGAACGACGGGTATGCCCATCGACATCCTCGACGGCGAGGAGCGCGCGGTCGACACGCACGCCCACCCGCCGACGGCGAACTTCCTCGTCGACGCCGGCGGCGAGATGATGCGGGACGCCGCCCGGAGGTTCGGCACGGAGATCTCGCCGGCGGGGTACGACGAGATGGTCGAGACCTACCGCGAGGCGGGGATCGGCCGCGCGGTGCTGCTCGCCTGGGACGCCGAGACCAACACCGGTAACCCGCCGGTGACGAACGAACACGTCGCCGAGGTGCGCGACCGGTATCCGGACTTCTTCGTCGGCTTCGGAAGTGTCGACCCGCTGAAGGAGGACGCTCCGGAGACGGCGCGGCGAGCGATCGAGGACCTGGGCCTGTCGGGGTTCAAGTTCCAGCAGATCGCCCAGGGGTTCGACCCCTCGGCGCCCGAGCACCACGAACTGTTCGACGTCATCGAGGACTTAGGCGTGCCCTGCGTGTTCCACGGCGGCTCCTCGACGCTGGGCGCGGGCGCTCCCGGCGGGCGCGGTCTGCGGATCAAGTACGGCGACCCGATGCTTCTGGACGACCTCGCCGCCGAGCATCCCGAGTTGCCGATCCTGATGGCCCACCCCGCCTTTCCCTGGGAGAAGGAACAACTCGCCGTCTGCCAGCAGAAGGGTAACGTCTACATGGACCTGTCGGGGTGGATGCCGGAGTACATCGACGACCAGGTGCTGCGGTACGCCCGCACGCTGCTTTCGGACAAGGTGATGTTCGGCACGGACTACCCGATGATCGAGCCCGAGGCGTGGCTGGAGGGGTTCGCCGACCTCGGCTTCCCGGAAGAGGTCGAGCGGAAGCTCCTCTGGGAGAACGCCGAGCGGCTGCTCGGGCTGTGAACGGGGCGCTCGCGGTCGGAAGGGCGCCGGCATTGTCGCGGGTGCGGCGCTCGACGGCGCGGCCTCGCCGGCGAGCGGAGGCGGCGCGCGCCCGACCGGCGCCGGCCACGAGGCGGCCCTCTCCGGGGCCGTTCGGCCGTGGCTGGGTGAGCACTTCCCGTGATCACTCGAAGTCCGGCTCGCGGTCGTCCAGAAAGGCGGCGACGCCCTCCTCGTGTGCGGCGCCGCCGTAGGCGAGCGCCTGGACGTGCTGTTCGTAGTCCAGCGCCGGCGCCCACTCGCGGCCGAGGTTCTCGTGTATCGCGCGTTTGATCTGCCCGACCGTCTTCGTCGGTCGCTCGCGCAGCGTCGCCAGGAGGTCGTCGACGCGGTCGTCGAGGTCGTCCTCGGGGACGGCGGCGTTGACCAGACCCGTCTCGGCCGCCTCCGAGGCGGAGACGGCCTCGCCGGTGATCGCCAGTCGCTTCGCGGTGCGCCAGCCGACGAGGCGCGGCAGGAGGAAGCTGCCGCCGGTGTCGGGGACGAGGCCGACGCGGACGAAGGCGGCGACGAACCGCGCCGACTCGACGGCGTAAGCGAAGTCGGAGACGGCGACGACCGACAGCCCCGCGCCGGCGGCGTCGCCGTCGACGCGGGCGACCACCGGCACGCGGCTCGTGTAGATCGCCTCGAAGGCGCGCCCGAACGTCGACGCGAGGCGCTCGCGGGCCGTCTCGGGGCGTTCCTCGCGCTCGGCCATCGCCTCGATGTCGCCGCCCGCGGAGAAGGCCTCCCCCTCGCCGGTCAGCAGGACGGCGTCGTGACTGTCGGGCGCGACCGCCTCGACCGCCTCGGCGAGGTCACGGGCGACCGCGCCGTCCATCGCGTTCGAGGTCGCCGGTCGGTCGAAGGTCACCCTGCGAACGCCGTCGGCGTCGGTCACGTCCATGGTCGCCGTTCGACGCCGGCGACATAAACGACGGCGATGATTACTTCAGACGGGGGCGTGTACCGGAGCGCCGATGTCGCGATGACCGACGGGAACGCTCGCACGAGGACGTGGGCGATAGTGGTGTGCGCCGGACTCGTCCTGCTGTCGGGGTGTGCGGCACAGAGCGGCGGCGAGGACCTCGCCGGTGACGTACCGGAGGGCGTGGACGTCGTGCTGACGGCCGACGCGGACGTGATCGAGGACGAGACCACCCGCAGCGTGGCGAACACGCTGCTGGAGGAGTCCGTCCCGCAGGGAAGCGACGAGCCCCGCTCCGTCGAGGCGGTGCTCGACGAGATCGAGGCCGAGGCCGACACGAACGTCTCCGTCGACGACCTGGAGGGGGTGGCGCTGTTCGGGCGGACGCCCGAAGGCGCCGACGTGGGCGAGATCGAGGCGGAGGGGTACACCGGCGTCGTCCTCGCGGGCGACTGGGAGCGGGAAGCCTTCTTGAGCGACGTGCGCTCGGCCAGCGACCGGGTCCGCCGCGGCGAGAGCTACGCGGGGGTCGACGTCTACGAGTCGGTGAACGAGACCACGGCGGAGGTCACCTATCTCGCGACGTATGAGGAGGGGCGGTGGGTGGTCTCGACCGACCGCCGCGTCGTCGAGGACGTGATCGACGTCGGCCAGGGGAGTGCGGACGCGTTCGGCGGCGACCTCCGGACGGCGTACGACCGGACCCGAGAGGACGCCTTCGTCCGGTACGCCGTCGTCCTCTCGGAGCGCCAGCGCCGTCTCGTCGGCGCGGCGGCCGAGCGTGCCGGCGAGGGCGCACCCGTCGACCTCTCGCAGTTCGCCAGCGTCACTGCTTACGCCGGCGCCTACTACACCGAGGGCGACGACGTCGGCGTCGCGACGTACCTCACCGCCGAGGACGAGGACGCCGCCGAGCGGCTCAACCGGACGCTCGGCTCGCTGATCCGGCTCGGACAGAGCACCGTCGAGCCGGACAGTCCACAGGCCCGACAGCTCGACGCGCTCGGCACCGAACGCGACGGTCGCTCGGTCGGGATCGTCTACGAGATCGACGCCGAGACCCTGGAGGAGCTGATCCGCGACCAGGTCGACGAGCCGACCGGAGCGCCCATACGCCTGCGCCCGCAGACGGTGACGGTAACCGTGACGACTTGACGGCGACGACGACGGCGACGACGGCGACTGCACCCCCCGCCGGCTCGTAGCGGTGCCGGCGGTTTTAAGCCCGTCTCGGCGGGAGTCGGGCGCATGAAGGCGACCGCGAGGGCGCATCCCATCCAGGGGATCGTCAAGTACCACGGGATGCGCGACGACCGACTGCGGCTGCCGTACCACGACAGCGTCAGCGTCTGCACGGCGCCGAGCGAGACGACGACGACGGTCGAGTTCGACGCCGGCCACGGCGAGGACGTCTACGTCGTCGACGGCGAGCGTCCGGAGGGGCGGGCGTTCGACCGCGTCGCCCGCGTCGTCGGGGCGGTGCGCGACCGCTCGGAGGCCGCCCACGCCGACGCCCCCGTCCGGCTGGAGAGCGAGAACTCGTTCCCGACGAACGTCGGCCTCGGGTCGTCGGCGTCGGGGTTCGCGGCGGCGGCGACCGCACTCGTCGAGGCCGCCGACCTGGAGCTCTCGCGGCCCGCGATCTCCGCCGTCGCCCGACGGGGATCGGCCTCCGCGGCCCGCGCGGTGACCGGCGGCTTCTCGCATCTCCGGGCAGGGATGAACGACGAGGACTGTCGCTCGTACCGGATCGACTCGCCGCTCGCCGGCGACCTCCGGGTCGTCTCCGCGCTGGTCCCCTCGTACAAGGAGACCGACAGCGCCCACGAGGAGGCCGCGGCGAGTCACATGTTCGGGGCGCGACTCGCACACGTCCACGAGCAGATCGCCGCGGCGCGCGACGCCATCCGCGCCGGGGAGTTCGAGCGCACGTTCGAGCTCGCAGAGCACGACTCGCTGTCGCTGGCGGCGACGACGATGACCGGCCCCGAGGGGTGGGTGTACTGGAAGCCACGGACGCTCGCGGTGTTCGACGCCGTCCGCGAGCTGCGCGCGGAGGGCGTGCCCGTCTACTTCTCGACGGACACCGGCGCCAGCGTCTACGTCAACACCACCGTCGAACACGTCGACCGCGTCGAGAGCGTCGTCGCCGACACGGGCGTCGACACGGACGTCTGGGAGGTCGGCGGTCCCGCCCGCGTGCTCGACGAGAGCGAGGCGCTGTTCTGACCGGCGGACCGCGCCGCTTACCCCTCCCCGGCCGCAACCGTCAGTATGCGAGTCGCAGTGCTGGGCGCGGGCTACGCCGGCGTCGCGGCCGCCCGCGAACTGGAGTCACGACTGCCCCGGGACGTCGAGATCGTACTCGTCGACGAGGACGGTCGCCACCTCGTCCGACACGAGGTCCACCGCGTCGTGCGCCGCCCCTCGGTCGTCGACGCCATCGAACTGGACGCCGCCGACCTGCTCGACCGGACGACGGTCCGTCGCGCCCGCGTCGCCGACCTCGACCCCGACGCCGGCGTCGCCGACCTCGACCCGACCGGCGGCGCGGACGACACCCCCCCGACCGAGGACTCGACCGACGCCGACCCGCTCTCCGGGGCAGGGGCCGACCCCGGCGACACGTCGGCGGACGGCACGGACGACCCCGCGCGGCTCGGCTTCGACTACGCGGTGGTCACGATCGGCGCGGAGACGGCCTTCCACGACCTGCCCGGCGTGCGCGAGCACGCCACGCCACTGAAGTCGGTCGCGGACGCGGAGGCGGTCCGCGAGACGTTCCTCGGACTGCCGGCCGGCGGTCGGTTCGTCGTCGGCGGTGCCGGCCTGTCTGGCGTACAACTGGCGGGCGAACTCGCCGCCCTGGCTGCGGAACGTGACCTCGACCGCGAGGTGGTAGTCGTGGAGATGGCCGACAGCGTCGCGCCCTCGTTCGCGCCGCGGTTCCAGTCGGCGGTGCGGACGGCCCTGGAAGGCGCCGGCGTCGACGTGCGGACCGGGTGGTGCGTCGAGCGCGCCGACGCGGCGACGGTGCGGACGGACCGCGGCGAGATCGCGTACGACGGCTTCGCCTGGACGGGCGGTATCCGCGGCGACGAGGCACTCGCCGGCGAGCGGCCGGTCGTGGACCGCCACCTCCGGCTCGGCGAGCGTGTCTTCGGCGCGGGCGACGCCGTCCGGGTGGTCGACGTCGACGGGGAGCCGGTGCCGGCGGCGGCACAGACCGCGATCCGGCAGGCGCCGGTCGCCGCCGAGAACGTCGCCCGGCTCGTCGACCACGACTACGGGCGCAACGGCGACAGTGACAGTGACGATGGCGGCTTCCGACCGCGGCTGTCGTCGTACCGGTACGAGTCGCTGGGCTGGGTCGTCAGCGTCGGCGACGACGCCGTCGCCCAGCTCGGGCCGACGGTGCTCTGGGGGAGGCCGGCGGTCGCCGCCAAGACCGCCGTCGGCGCGGGCTACCTCTCGAAGGTCGGCGCCGTACGGCGCTCAGTCGACCTGCTCAACGAGGAGCTCGGGCTCGGCGATGCCGTCCACGGCGAGACGCCGGTCGACGCCGAGTGAGCCGTCGTCGGACGGGGGGGGCCGCGTCGACCGGCGCGTCGACGTTCTGGGCTCGGAGGTCGACGTACCGGTCGGAGCCGGTCAGACGGGCACGCCGTACGGGTCGATACCGGAGACGCCGAGCGTCTGGAGGGCGGCGAGGACGACGAGCGCGGCGATCCAGGCGAAGGCGCCGATGAGCGCGGCGCGCAGCCAGCCGGCCTCGTACCGCCACCGGAGCACGAGCACCCAGACGAACAGCCCGAGCAGCGAGCCGAGACCGCTGCCGACGGCGACGGAGAGCTCCGCGAGCAGCAAGTCGAGCAGCCACCACGCCAGCGCGCCGAGGCCGGCGGTGACGACGGCGTGAACGTAGCTGCGGGACTTCAGCGCGACGATCGAGCCGATGTGGATTGCCAGTCCGCCGACGAGCAGACTGACGACGAGCACGACGAGACTCCCCTCGATCGTGAGCGACCCCGACGCCGCTTGGAGTCCGAACATACCCGGCGATGGGGCGCGAGCGACAAGACAGTGTCCCTTCGTTTCCCCGCGAGAGAGCGCACAGAAACCGCCCAGCTTCAGTCGTCGGAGCGGACGGGGCCCTCGATCGCCGGGAGGTCGGCCGCGATCTCCGCGCGCCGGTCAGCCTGGGCCGCGGTCGATTACGGAGGGGTCGCGGGCGACCGACGCGGACGTCGGCGTCGGACAGGCTCAAGACGCCCGCCGCCCGTGACGGCGTATGGACGGATCGAAGCCGGTCACGGACTGGCCGGACCGACCGCTGACGGAGGCCGAGGCCGCCGACCTCCTGGACGACGAGGTGCGGGCGGTACACCTCATGGACCACGACGGCGCGGTGCGGAAGGGCGTCGACGCCGACGCCGCCGACGTGATCGAGCTCGTCCTCGAACTCGAGGAGGCGTACCGGACGTACAGCTACGCCGCCAGCCCGGACGAGGGCGACGCCTCCTGGCTGGACTACGGCCGCGAGTCCAAGGCGGGCGAGGCCGGCGAGACGGTGCGGCGAACGCTCGAATCGTACCGCGTGCTCGCCGGCGAGCCCGAGGGAGAATGAGCGACGACACCGGCACCGGCACCGGCACCGGCGCCGAGCGAACGACGGCCGACGGGCGTGCGAGCGCCCACGGGCCCGTCGAGAGCGGGGCGGACGGTGCAGCCGACGACGGACGACCGGGCGTCGGTGCCTCCGCCGACCGCGACGAGAGCGGCACGGTCGAGGCGGTCTTCGTCGCGCCGGAGGGCGGCGCGGAGATGCAGCGCCACGACTCGGTCGCGGCCGTCCGGATCCGCGAGGCGTACGGCATCGACCTCTCGGACGGGCGCCACCGGCGCAACCTCGTGGTCGCCGGGCTGGACCTGGCGGCGCTCTTGGGGGCGACCTTCCGTGCTGGCGACGCCGTGCTCCGCGGAACGCGGCCTCGCCCGCCGTGTGCACACGTCGAGGCGGTCGCCGACGAGGACGGCATCGCGCGGGCGCTCAGCGGTCACGGCGGGATCTGTGCGAGCGTCGTCGAGCCGGGGGCGATCGCGGAGAGCGACGCGGTGCGCGTCGAGGAGCCCGACCCGTGGACGGTCGGCCGGGAGATCGCCGGGCGACTGCGGGAGCAGGGCGCGGAAACGACGGAGGAGTAGTCAGTCGTCGCCGACCTCGGCCTCGGGGTCGACGAGGTCGGCGTCGGCACCCTGGAGGTGGGCGAGGACGTCGCTGTGCAGCGTCCCGTTCGTACCCAGCAGCTCGAAGCGGGTGTCGTCCTCGTCGAGTGCGAGGTCGAACTCGGCGTCGGAGCCGTCGGTGATCCGGGCGCCGGCCGTGCGGGCGATCACGAGGCCGGCGGCGACGTCCCAGGGGTAGGTGTCGTACTCCCAGACGGCGTCGGCGGAGCCGGAGGCGAGATAACAGAGATTCAGCGCGACCGAGCCGAGTCGACGGACGCCGCGAGTGGCCTGGTAGAAGCGGGTGAGAAAGGAGCCGTCGGGGTCGTATCCCGACAGCAGCATGCTCTCGTCGAGGCTGTCGCGGTCGGTCGTCGAGATGACGCTGCCGCTCTCGTAGGCCTCCCGGCCCTCGACCGCGGAGAACATCTCGCGGGTCTCGGGGGCGTAGACGACGCCCATCACGGGGTCTTCGCCCTCCAGCAGGCCGATCGAGACGGAGTAGTTGGGGTTGCCGTGCGCGAAGTTACCGGTGCCGTCCAGCGGGTCCACCAGCCAGGTGTACTCGGAGTCGTGGTCGCGCTGGACGCTCTCCTCCGAGCGGATGTTGTGTTCAGGGAACTCGTTCTCGATGACGGTCGTGATGATGCGCTCGGCGCGGTAGTCGGCCTCGGTGACGATGTCGGACTTGTCGGACTTGACCTCGACCGACTCGACGCGGCCGTGCAGCGAGCGCAGCGGTTCGCCGGCGCTCTCGGCGGCCTCCATCGCGATCTGGCGGGCGCGTTCGAGGACGTCCGGCGCCTCGGGCTCGCGCCCGAGTCGCTCGACGGGGCCGACGTCGTCGCTGTCCTCGCGGAGTCCCCAGCCGAGTTTCTCGGCGATGGAGGAGAAGAACTCGTCGTCGTAGGTGGTGCGGACGAGCTCGGCGAAGGCGCTGCCGGTGATCCGCACCTCGTCGTCGCCGGAGAGGGTGGCGTGTGCGCGGCCGCCGTCGACGAGCAGCTCCACGTCGTCCTCGGGGACGATCGCGATCTCCGAGTCGGCGCCGACGACGACCGGACGGGCGCCCATCCGGTGGGTGTCGAGCGGCACCAGCTGCAGCGTGAAGTTGTCCTCGGGGTAGTGGACGGGACCGTTCGCCGACAGCGAGATGCCCGTCGAGCCGGTGGGCGTACCGACGACGAGCCCGTTGCCGTCGTACTGACCGACGTACTCGCCGTCGACGTAGGCGTGGAGTCGGCAGATCTTCCGGTCGGTCGGGTCCTCGGGCGGCTGGGCCTGGACGATGACGTCGTTGATGCCGACGGCGTCCGTCCGGTCGCCGACGGTCGCGCGGAGCTGCTGGCGCTGGGCGACCTCGGCACGGCCGCGGATCACCTCGGTGAGCGCCTCGTCCATGTCCGCCGGCGACACCCGAGTGAGAAAGGCCAGCGTCCCGGTGTTGATGCCGAGTACCGGCATCTCTCGGGGAGCGAACTGCTTCACCGCCTCCAGAAAAGTGCCGTCGCCGCCGATGGCGACGCCGAGCGTGGTCGCTTCCGGGTCGTGGAGGTCGCCGACGTCGACGCCGACGTCGACGGCGTCGTAGCCCAGGTCGCGGGCCTCCGCCCAGGCCGCCAGTTGCTCGTCGACGCCGCCGCAGTCGGGGCTGACGACGGCGAGGATCTCCTCTGTCGTCGCTAACGTGCGTCCGTGCATTCCTCACGTGGGTGTGAGCCTGAGGGGTCTTTTAGCTTCCCGTCCGTCGCCGCCGACTGGCCCCGTCACCCGCAGTACTGCGGGGTTTAGCTCGTGCGGTACAGGGCGCTAAGCCCCCTTCCTCAGCGAGCGCCGAAGCCGCGAGCAGGGAGGGCATACAGCGCCCGTCATCGTTTTCAGTTCCACTGTACGGTACGGCCCTACTACCCCGGCGGTCGGACGGAGTAGTAAGGCGCCCGCCGCGTGTCCAACGGCGTTCAAAACGTGGTTCGAAACGGCTTCGCCGTTTCGTCATCACGAGAGAGCGAAGCTCTCTCGAACGACGACGAGAAGCGTGCGCCGCCGGTTGTGGTCGAGTGTCGAACCGGTAGGAATGGGACGCTCCGAACCGCCTGTGGAGGGAAGCCGCCTGCGGAGTCTGGAGCCGCTGTGGGGACCTGTTCCTGCAAGCTCCGACAGAGAGACAGGAAGCTCCACCCTCAACAGTGAGGGACAAGGCCCCGAGCGCGGTAGGGTAGGGTAGGGTAGTTCACCCGTCCCGTCGCTCGATAATGCAGGCGACGATCTCGCTCGTCGAACGGAACTCCCCCTCGCGGGCCGGGCGCTCGGAGGCGCGACGCACCTCGCAGTCGACTCCGCGGGCGTCGAGCTCGGCCGCGATCGCCGCCTCGTCGTGGTGCTGGTCGTGGCCCAGCACGAGCACGTCCGGCTCGGTCGTCGCCACGGGCACGAAGATGTCCTCCGGGTGGCCGAGCACGGCCCGGTCGACCGCGGCGAGGGCGGCGACCGTCCGCCGGCGCTGTGTCGCGGGCACCACCGGCGGCTCCTTGTGGGTGACGTTGTCGACGCGGGCGACGATGACGGTGAGGTGGTCGCCCATCGCCGCCGCCTCCCGCAGGTAGTGGACGTGTCCGGGATGCAGCAGGTCGAAGGTGCCCTGTGCGACCACCGTCGTCGCTCCCGGCGGCGGTGCGGTGCCCTCGGCGGCGGTCACGAGACGCCACCCGTCCGCGGTCTCGGCGCGCTCCCCGGTCGGTGCGTCCTCGCTCATCGTCGCAGCTCCTCGTCGATGTCGGCCTGGGTGAAATCGAAGAAGTCCTCGGGGTCCGGCAGCGGCACGTCGAGCACCTCCAGCGAACGGGGCTCACCCTGGCTGTCGAAGGCCCGCCAGTCGGACTCGCGGTAGGGGGCGCCGGCGATGACGTGGACGGTGCCCTTGCCGAAGGTGGCGAGGTCCTCGTCGCTGGGCCGGAGCACGCCGTTCGGGTGGGAGTGGATCGACCCGAGCGTGCGTCTGTCGTTCGGCACCAGGTTGCTGCGGACGGTCGCGCTGGTCGGACTCGACGACGTGCCAGGGATCACGAGCACGTCGGTGACGACGTAGCCCGAGCGGGCGAGGTCGGCGTCTATCTTCTCCGTCGGCGTGCCCCGCAGGAAGCCCATGTACTCGTTGGGGTGGGCGTCCTCGGAGGCCTCCAGGGCGAACTCCAGTGCCTCTCTGGCGACGCCGACCACCTCGCGACGGCGGAACAGTCCCCGGAGGAGACCCATATTCTCGCTCCGGCCCTCCCGTGGGTAAACGTTCCGGACCCGCCGACGGACCGCGAGCGAGCCGGCCGACGAGGGCGACAGAGCACGACCGTCGGACCGCAAGACCCGTTACCGCGCGGGCGCCAGCGAGACCATGAGCCTCGATGACCTCTCCGAAACCGTCGAGTCCGAGTACGCCGCGCTGAACGACGCCGCCGAGGTCGACCTGGACCGGGAGACGAAACACGAACTCGCCATGCTCGCCGCCGGCCTGGACGTCGAGACGGACGAACTCCTGCGGCGGGGCGTCCACCTGCTCTTCCAGACCGCCGTCGACACCGGTAAGCTCGACTTCCACCTCCGCGCCGAGTACGACCTCACCTACGACGAGTATCTCTCGGGGATGACCTTCGAGGAGATGAGCGGCGGCTACACGCCCGCCGACGAGCAGGACCGCCGCTACCAGTTCTGAGCGGTCAGTCGACGACGCTCCGGCGTCCCGGACGCGGGCGCCCGAAGCACCACCGGATCGGGTCGCGGACGGACGGGGTCAGGCCATCGACCGGCCCGGCGAGACGGGACCGTAGAACTGCCCGTGGAAGGCGTACGGTAGCCGATGGGGCAACGGCGCCCGCGCCAGTTCCGAGAGCGTGTCGGCGTCGAGCACCACGAGCGTCGAGCGGTCGGCGCCGGGGTCGAGCAGTACCGTCAGGAGCACGCCGTCGTCCTCGCGCTCGCCGTCGGGAGCGGGCACGAAGACCGGCTCGCCCGGGTGTGTGCCCGCCTCGCGCCAGTGGCGTACCCGCCCGTCGTCGACGTCGACCTTCGTCACGTCAGTCGGGAGACTGCCGCTGCCGGGCTCGGTCTCCGCGAGGTAGACGTACCGGTACGGCTCGCCGCCGTGGCCCGCGTAGTCGGTCGTCGGGAACTCGACCGGCCCTTCGTGGAGGGTCTCGCGCTCGGCGACGGGACGCCCCGTCGTCGCGCCGTCGTCGTCCGCGCCGTCGTCGTCCGCGCCGGCGAGCGGCAGCCGGTAACGCACCAGGTCCCCCGTCGGCAGGGCCGACGACGCGCTGCGGAGGTTCGCCAGGGCGAGTCCCGTCACGGCGCGCTCGTCCTCGAAGGCGACGCAGTCGAGAACGACCTCGCGGTCGCGATCGGAGTCGCCGTCCACGTGACGATCGAAGGCGTTGGCGTGGTGGTAGACGAACGCGGGCGGCGCCTCGACGGTGCGGACGTGCGCGCCGGTCTCGCGGTCGAGGACGACGAAGCGCGTCGGCGCGTCGATCGGGCCGAAGGCGTCGATGAAGGTGCCGCCGGTCACCGCCCTCGACAGCAGCGCCGGGACGTCCAAGCCGAAGGCGTTGACCGTGACGACGACGTGGTCGGCGGTCAGCGCGAACGAGTGGACGTACGGCGCCTCGTCGAAGCGCAGCCGTGCGATCGCCGTCGGATCGCTCTCGCCGACGGGCCGGTCGCCGGGGCGCTCGAACAGCGTGTACGTCGTCTCGCGGCCGTAGGAGACGCCGAGGTTGAGAAAGCGCTCCCGCTCGTGGTCGTAGTGGACGTGCGCGAGCGTGAGGTCGGCGTCCAGACCGCGGGTCAGGTCCACGCGACCGGTCGTCGCCAGCGTCTCCGGGTCGAACGCCAGCCCCCAGGGTGACTCGGTGACGGCGAGGTGCCGGTCGCCGAACCGCTGGACGCCGATCACGGGGTTGTCTGGGAAGACGCCGGTGAGCACCTGTCGCAGACGCTCCCACACCGGTCGGTCCGGCGGCGTCCCCGGGAAGCCCGTGCGGACGCGGCCGTGCTCGCGGGCGAAGGCGAAGTCCCGGGAGCGAACGAAGCGGTTGGCGTAACGGACGCCGTCCTCGTCGAAGCGGAAGCGCCGCAGCATCGCCAGCGGGTCGAACCAGTGGACGAGCGACTCGTCGCCGACCTCGAACTGGCCGGGACCGTTGGCGACGTAGTCGCCGCGCAGCCACGACGGCAGCGCCCCCTCGACGGACAGACGCCGGTCGCTCACCTCCTCCGTCTGTGTGCGGAAGCCAGCACGGTACCCGACCCCTTCGTCGGGCGCTCGCCCGGCGTCGCCCTTCCCGTCCGTCTCGCGCTCTGACTCGTCGGCACTCGCCATGCCCGTCGTTCGACCGCCGGCCGTTAGACGCCGTCGATCACTCCACTCGCCCGCCGGTCAGCCGGACGAAGCCCAGCAGGAACTCCCGACTGGCGGTCGCCGTCGACCGTTCGCGCAGCCGACCGTGGGCGGCGTCGACCCGCTCGCGCAGCCCCGCGAGCAGGTCCCGCTCGTACCGCAGTCGCGCCGTCGGTGGCGTCGAGACGACCGTGACCGCCCGGAACAGGGCGTTCAGTGGCCGTGCGGCGGGACGGCGCGAGGGAGCGCCGTCGGCGAGCACTACGTGACCGTCGGCCGCCAGGTCACACCAGCCGTCGACGACGGCCGCCGCGTCGGCGAACATCCCCGAGACGAACGTGCCGACGACGGCGTCGACCGGCCCCGAGACGGGCGGGTCGCTCACGTCGGCGCGGGCGAAGGCGACGGTCACGTCGTCGCCGTCGTGCGGGGCCGGCCGACGTTCGGCCCGTCGGCGCGCCCGCCGCAGCGCCGGCGCGGTGACGTCGAGACCGACGACGCGCCCGCCGGGGGCGACCCGCTCGCGGAGGTACGAGACGTTCGCGCCGGTGCCACAGCCCATCTCGACGACCGTATCGCCCGGCGCCAGCCGGCAGGCGTCGGCGACGGCCTCGCGGACGGCCCGCACTCGGGGGAACCGCCGGGCGATCGGGTCGTAGAGGCCGGCCCAGCGGCCGTAGAACCGCTCGACGTCGGCGGTCGGGCGCCGACCGTCGGTGTCTCCGGCGGCGTCCGGCCGCGTCCCGGGCGTCACAGCAGTCTCCGGAGGCGGTCGAGGACGGTCTCGACGTCCGGACCGAGCACGTAGACGATCGGCTCGATCCCGTCGGCGCCGGTGTGGTACAGCACGGACGCCTCGGGCTCGCGCTCCAGGGCGTCGGCGACGGCGGCCGCCAGCGGCCGCTCGGGGTCGACGGCGACGGCCGTGACCGTCTCCGTCTCCGTCTCCGTCGCGGTGAGCGCGTCGACGATCGCCTCGGAGTAACGGACGTTGACGGCGGCGCTGGCCGCCGAGCCCGCCTCGCGGGCGGACAGCAGCACCTCGGCGACGTGGCCGCTGGCGCCGAACTCCGGGTCGGCCGGTACGCGCGCCCGGCCCTTGACGGCGACGATGCGACCCGGGACGCCGATCACGTCCGCGACGGTGCGGGCCTCGGGCGGGCAGGCGACGAGGTTCGAGCCGACGTCCGGCAGCAGGTCGGCGACGGCGGCGCTGTCCTCGATCTCTCGCAGGCCGCGCCGGAGTGCGACGCGGAGTCGCTCGCGCTCGCGCCACTCGCCGTCGGGGTCGTGCACCCGCACCGGGCGGTCGACGGCGGCCAGTTCCGGCATCGCCGTCTCGTGCAGGTCCGCGACGAGGTCGGCGTCCAGCCGCCGCAGCAGCGCCTCCAGTTCGACGAGGGCGCCGACCCGGTCGAGGTCGCCGGTCGCCAGCTCGTCGGCGACGCGGTCGACGGTCTCCCGGACGCGGTCGTCACTCTCGACGGCCCGACTCCGGGCGACCTCGTCGTGGACGTACTTCGAGACGGCACTCTGGCTCACCCCGATCGCGTCGGCGACCGCCCGCTGTGTCAGCCCCCGCTCGCGCAAGCGCTCCGCCAGCATCGACCGCAGGGTCGGCAGCACCGACTCCACGATCACCTCCTCGCGGAACTTCATCGTTCCCCCCCGGTGTCGGTCTGGTCGCCGTCGAACTCGTCGTCGCCGCCGATACGGGAGGCCTGTGGCCCCTCCTGGCCCTGGTACTTCGAGCCGCGCTCGGCGCCGTACGGCCGCTCGGCGGGCGAGGTGAGCTCGGTGAACGTCACCTGCGAGATGCGCGTCCCGGGCGACAGCGCCACCGGAGCGGCCCCCAGGTTCGACAGTTCGAGGGTGATCTGTCCGCGGTACCCCGGGTCACAGAGGCCGGCCGTGTTCGAGAGGAAGACGCCGCCACGACCGCCGACGAAGTTCTCGATCCGTCGTCCGTCCGGCTGTACCTCCAGGTCGTACGTGGGCTCCACTCGGTCGGTCCGCTCGACGGCAGTGACCCTCTCGAACCGAACGCCACCCGCGAGCAGCTGATCGAGGCGAGTCGTGTCCGCGCCGTGCTCCCTGTAGGCGTCTCGCATCCGCGAGAGCGTCGTCCGCTTTACCGTCCGATACTCCTCGTTCTCGACGTTCGAGACGCTGGACGGGGAGGCGTAGCCCATCGCGTCCGCCGCCTCGGCCGTCGTCATCCCGGACTCGTTACGGAGGGTTCGGAGGAGGGCGCTGGGGTTGGGGACGTACTGTCCGCGTTTGTGTGCCCGGTCTCGCTCGTAGAAGTCGACGGCCCACTCCGTCCCCTCCCACGCAACGTCGCTCATCGGGATGTGGTTCTCCCGCTCGCGTGCATACATCGACGTCGGCCGCCCGAGTCGGGTTCCGAGGTACGCCGCGGCGTTTGCGAGGTCCTCGCTCGTGGTGTACAGCGTGTTACGCGTGTCACGCCGACAGCCGTCCCCGTCGAGCAGTCCGTCGAGCAGTCCGTCGAGCACCTCGTCGGACCAGTTCAGGGCACGCGCCGGTACCGTCTTCTGTGCGCCGGTCCCCGCGAGGTCTCGGAAGAGTCTCGACCACAGCGCCGAACAGACCGTGAGCACAGTCACCTCGTCCCGCTCGTTCCAGGAGAGGCTCGTGTCGTAATGCCGGAAGAACGCGGCGAAGCGGTCGAGGTGATCCCGCTCCGTGTTGCCGACCTGGATCTGCGTTCGCCTGGCGAACCCCTCGGCGACGTAGAAGCCGAGCGCCCAGCCGAACTCCCGAGACAGCGGGACGTGTCGCGGGAGCTTCTGGTCGCTCTGCTTGAACGCCACGTCCACGTCGTCCGGCGTCTCCGGCCGGCCGACGGCGGGCATTGGAAGGCTGTCCGCCGACTCGTAGAACTGTTTCGAGCCGTCCGGAACGCGGGACCAGTTGACGGTCCCGAACCCGTCGCTCGCGTACAGCGTCGTGTCGTCCGGGTCGACGACGTCGAGGAGATCGATTCGCCGCTCCTCGGCGGGCGGGTCCGGCAGGCTGTCCGGAACCATCACGAACTGTCCCTCGGCCGCCTCGCTCGGGACCCGCTTCACGGCCCCGTGCTCGTCGATCGTGAACAGGTTGTGGTCCTCCGTGACGTGGACCGCACGGCCGGACCCGAGGCGAACCTCGTAGATTCGTCGCGTCGGATTCGTGATGTAGTCGGTGATCCGGTGCGTGTTGACCCGGAGCGTTCGGGGGTCGAACGACACCGCTCGGGCTTCCGGCTCCTCCTCGACGACGGCTCCGATCTCGAAGTACCCGAAGCCTTCCTCCGGCGTCCAGAGCAACACCTCCTCGTCGTACGGCAGTGAGGCGTGGATGACCACGGCCAGTCGCCCGAGCGACGAGCGCCCCTCGACGTGGGCGATGAGGTCGTCGGGGATGTCGACGCGCTCGACGGTGGTCCCGAGTACGAAGTCGCCCGGATGGAGGACGAACTCGCCGTCCTCGGGGACGACGGTCTCGTCGACGTACTCGGCGACCTCCTCGTCGCTGTCCGGGTGGATGTAGGGGATGTTCGTGTGCTGGAACTCCAGGAACTCGCGGCCGAGTCGCAGGTCGACGCTGGCGGGCTGGACCTGCAGCGCCGGGTCCGCCAGGGGCGCGATGTCGAGGTCGCCCTCCTCGAGACGACGGCGGATCTCCCGGTCGGAGAGGATCATGCCGGAAGCGAGGGCCGAGGGGGGCAAAAAGCACCGTGGTCCCTCGACCCGTAGTGTTCGGAGCAGCATCTGCTGATGGGAACGCTACTGGTGTGGAGAGCCAGAAAGCCCCCGACGGCTCGCTCGGCGAGCCGTCGGGGGCTTTCAGACTGTTCAATCCAGTTCAGATTGCCGATCTGAACAGTGTCCCCCCGACCGGTGACCCGTCGGCGACGACCGGTGTCGTTATCCGCGCCGCGACCGCTCCGAGGGTATGAAACAGACCGTCGCCGCCCGCGCGGACCTGGGGATGGGCGAGGGGAAACTCGCCGCCCAGGTCGCCCACGCCTCGCTGCAGGCCTACGAGGACGCCCCCGACCGGGACGCGAGCGCCTGGAAGGGCGAGGGACAGACGAAGGTCGTCGTCCGGGTCGACGGCGAGGCGGCGCTGTTCGAGACCGCCGACGTGGCCGAGCGGGCGGGGCTGCCCCACGCCGTCGTCCGGGACGCCGGACGCACGCAGTTGGACTCGGGGACGGCCACGGCGGTCGCCGTCGGGCCGGCCGGCGACGACGCCGTCGACCGCGTCACCGGCGACCTGCCGCTGTACTGATCGGGGCCGCGGCTCACTCCTCCGCCGCCGTCACGGAGCGCAGGTCCGCGAGTGCGTCCTCGGGGTGTTGCTGGGGGTCGACGCTCTCGTAGGCGCGCTCGATTTCGCCGTCCGGGCCGACGACGTAGGTGTTCCTGAGGGCGATCTCCGTGGTCCCGTCACGGAGTTCGGCCGTGCCGTAGGAGTCGTACCGCTCGGCGACCGTGCCGTCGGCGTCGCTCAACAGGTCGAACGGGAGGTCGTGTTCCTCGCGGAACGCCCGTAGGTCCTCGGTCGGGTCGTTGCTCACGCCGAGCACGACGGCGTCCAGGTCGCGGAAGGCGGCGTGCTCGTCGCGAAAGCCCGTCGCCTCGGTCGTGCAGCCGCGGGTGTTCGCTCGCGGGTAGAAGTACAGCACGACCCGCTCGCCGCGGTGGTCGGAGAGTCGCACCGTCTCGCCGTCCTGGTTCGGCAGTTCGAACGCCGGCGCCGTCTCGCCCGGATCGAGCATACCGCCTCTCGGAGGCGGGATCGCTTGTGCGTTGGCATCGCGGGCGCCGGGCGGGCGGTCAGTCCCGCCGCCGGCTGATCGCCAGCCCCTCGCCGAGCGGGACCAGCACCGTCTCGAACGCCTCGGCGGCGCGGACGCGGTCGAGGTAGGCGGCGACCCCCGTCGTGGCGTCCTCGGCGTCGGCCGGCGACACCGTGCCGTCGCCGTCGACGAGCGAACGGAGGCGCTCGAAGTCGACCGACCCGGCGGTGGTGGCGTTGTCGGCGACGACGACCGCCCCCTCGGAGAGCCGCGGCCGGGCGGCCTCGAACGCGTCGACGTAGCGTTCCTTCTCATTGTCGACGAGCACCAGGTCGAGGTCGTCGTACGTCCCGACGACCTCGACGGCGTCGCCGGTTCGGAGCGTAGCGCGGTCGGCATAGCCGCCGCGGACGAGGTAGTCGCGGGCGTCCGCGAGCAGGTCGGCGTCGCGGTCGACGAGGACGACCTCGCCGTCGGCCGGCAGACCGCGGGCGATCCAGTAGGCGGAATAGCCGAACCCCGAGCCGAACTCGAAGACGCGGCGGGCGCCGGTGAGGCCGACGAGCCAGGCGAGCAGGCCGCCGACCTCGGGACCGACGGTGGGAAAGCCCTCGCGGGCGGCGCGGTCGTCCATCTCGCGGGTCACGTCGTCGGCGGGCGGTCCGACGGCGCGGGCGAGCCGTGTGACCGCCTCGGGCGGCTCCGGGTCGACCATGACGCCGCTCGGTCGTGGAGTCACTTCGCCGTTCGGGTGCGGCGGCGTCGGAGTCACGGAAACGGGGACCGGACGTGTCCGGCCGGTCCAGTCGGCACGCCCGTGGACGGCGCCGGCGCGGCCGAACCGCCCCGCCGCGGGACGGCCGTGACCTCGTCGGCCGCGCGGTCGGTCCGCGGCGTGCGCCAGTCCGTCGCGGGTACGCCGGTATAACCCTTGTGTGATCGGCGCCGTCCCGCTGACGGCCGTCGGCTCACTCCAGCTGGTGGTAGTCGAGCTCGTGGTCGGCGTCGAGGGCGGCCCGCACGGCCGGCGTCGGCTCGTCGAGTCGCTCCGTGTCGAGTCGGAGCGCGCCGACGCTGTCGCGCTCGACGACGGTCCGGCGGTCCCAGTCGGGGTCGGCCTCCGTGGCGTCGGCGCGGTAGTGAGCGCCCTTGGACTCCTCGCGGCGGAGCGCCCCGCGCAGCACCGCCTCGGCGACGGTCAGCGCGTGGCCGAGATTCAGTGCCGTCTCGAAGGCGCGACCGGTCCGGTCGCCGGTCGACAGCCGCTCGGCGCGCTCGCGCAGGTCCTCGAGGGCGGACAGTCCCGCCGCGAGCCCCTCGGCGTCGCGGCGGATGCCGACGTGGCTCTCCATCGTCGCGCGGAGCTCCTCGAACACCGCGGCGGGGTCGAAGGCGCCGTCGCGGTCGGTCGTCGCCTGGAGGTCCGCGAAGTGCGTTCGTGCCGCCCGGTGGGGAGTGGGTGTGGGAGTCGACGCCGCGCCGTCGAGTCGGTCGGCGACGGCGGCGCCGGCGATCCGACCGTACACCACGGTCTCGGCGAGGGAGTTGCCGCCGAGCCGGTTCGCGCCGTGGACGCCGGCCATCGTCTCGCCGACGGCGTACAGCCCGTCGACGTCGGTCTCGCCGTCGTCGTCGACGACGACCCCGCCCATGCCGTAATGGGCGGTGGGGGCGACCTCGACGGGCGCCGCCGCGAGGTCGACGCCGAGCGAGTCGAACCGCTCGTACATCCGGGGCAGACGCTCCCTGATGAACGCTCGGTCGCGGTGAGAGACGTCCAGACGGACGCCGCCGGCGTCGGTGCCGCGACCGGCCGTGATCTCTCGGGCGATGGCGCGGGCGACGACGTCGCGGGCGTCGAGTTCCATCTGGTCCGGCGAGTACCGCTCCATGAACCGTTCGCCGTCGGCGTTGTAGAGGCGTCCGCCCTCGCCGCGGACGGCCTCGGTGACGAGTCGACCGTCCCATTCGTCGCCGTAGCGGTCGCCGACCATGCCCGTCGGGTGGAACTGGACGAACTCCATGTCGGCGAGGCGAGCGCCGACCGACAGCGCCAGCGCGGGCCCGTCGCCGGTGTTCTCGTCGTCCCGGGAGGAGTGGCGGTCGTAGACGGAAGTGTAGCCGCCGGCCGCGAGGACCACCGCGTCGGCGTCGAACAGCAGGAACTCGCCGGTGTCCTGGTCGTAGCCGGCGGCACCGAGGACGCGACCGCCCCGGTCCCGGCCGTCGGTGACCAGCCGCGTGACCGCGACGTGCTCGCGGTACGGCACGCCGAGCGAGCGGGCGCGGTCGATGAGTGTCTCCAGCAGCGACTCGCCGGTGTGGTCGCCGGCGAAGGCCGTCCGCCGGTACGACTGTGCGCCGAAGTATCGCTGGTCGATCGCGCCGTCCTCGGTGCGGGAGTAGTCCATCCCCCAGTCGTCGAGCTCTCGCAGGCGCTCGGGCGCCTCGCGGGCGACGGTCTCGACCTTCGAGGGCTCGTTGAGGAAGTGGCCCTCCTTCAGGGTGTCCGCGGCGTGGATCGTCCAGTCGTCCTCCGGGTCGCGGGTGCCGAGAGCGCCGTTGATACCCCCCCGGGCCCACGTCGTGTGGGCGTCACCGTGGGCGCGCTTGCCGAGCACGAGCACGTCCTCGGGCGGGACGCCGCGCTCGACCAGTTCGATCGACGCACGCACGCCGGCGGCGCCGGCGCCGACGACCAGCGCGCGCGGCGAAGTCGTCTCGTACTCGGGGGCAGCGTCGTGTGTGCTCACGTGTACGGACAGGCGACGGACGGGTATAAGCTGTCGCCTATCATGTTCGGGAACGGACGGCCGCGAGAGCGGCATCCGTCCGCGGACTGCCCGTCGGGGCCCGTCGGCCCCGGAATTTTACGACCACGCTCGCCGGCTCGCGCCCTCGCGACCCGGGCGGAGACCGTCGGACGGACGGGTGAGAGTGGAACCGTCGCCGATCACCGGCCGTCGGCGGCTCTCCCGAGTTTCACTTTCACTCCGGTTTGGCGAGGTTCATTAGGTATCGTTCCTTCCGACTGGGTTACGCGACGCCGGGCGACGAGCCCGGCGACGCAGACGAACGAAAGCAAGGGATCCCGTCGGTGTACCACCCGTCAGACACATCCACGGCGACGCCTGCCGACGTGTCGAGGACGGTACACCTGCGCGGTGGCGACGCGGGAGCAGGAGGTAATCGCATCCATGACACACACAAAAGTGAGAACACACGAGCCGGTCGCCGTCGGGGCGACCCGGCGGGAGGTGAGCAGATGAGCACGCACGACGAGTTGGGCGCCGAGGAGGTGCACCTGCCGGCCAAGCGCACGGACGGCGACACCGTAGCGGAGCGGCTGACGGACAACGCCTACCACAACATCCTGCCGGCCCGCTACCTGAAGAAGGACAGTCAGGGTCGGCCCGTCGAGCAGCAGGAGGACCTCTTCGAGCGGGTCGCGAAGAACATCGCCCTCGCGGAGGCGGTGTACGGCGCCGACGAGCCCGTCACCGTCGAACCGGAGCAGGTGAAACCCGACCATCCACGACGCGGCGAACTCGCCGGCGAGGCCTTCGGCGTCCACTCGGACCGCTACGACGCGCCCGAGGCGCTGCCCGAGGAGTTGGACGAGGCCCGCGACCACCTCGCGACGACGGAGACCGACCTCACGGAGGGCAACGTCTCGAAGTTCGCCTACGACGCGGTCGTCCCCGCGCTCGACGACGAGCTGCGCGAGCACGTCGAGTCGGTGTACGCGGAGTTCCGCGAGACGATGGAGAATCTGGACTTCACGCCGAACTGTCGAGGCAGTCGATCCAGGTGAGCGGGTCTACGACGACGAGGACGGGCTGGCAGAGGTGACAGAGCGGTACAGAAACGGCGAGAAGGTCGTCCTCGAACTCGAAACCGAGGCCGGATACTCCGTGCGGGCGACGCCCGAGCACCACTTCCGGGTGATCACGGCAGACGGCGAGTACGAGTGGCGACAATTGGGGGACGTGGAGCCGGACGACGTGCTCGCCCTGCAGAAGAACTTCCTCGACGACGACGGGAGGCGTACAAGTCTTACCGGGGGCTCGTCGAGTCACGAAACCGGTCGAAAGCGGGCCGGGTTCGCTCCGCCCGAGGAGATGACGCCAGCGCTCGCGGAGTGGCTCGGGCTGTACGTCGGCGACGGCACTGCCCGGGAGTCCGGCATCCGGGTCGCGTTCGACGACACCGACACTGACCTCGTCGATCACTGGGTCGAGCTCACGGAGTCCGTCTTCGGGTTCGAGTCGACGACCAGGGCGCGGAACGACGCCGCCTGCGCCGTCGGGCAGGCGAGCCGCCGGGACCTGTTCGACTTCCTCGACGAGAACGACCTCCTGAAGGAGACCTCGGACACGGCGACGGTGCCGGAGGCGGTGCTCCGGTCGGGCCGTCGTCCCGCCGCACGATTCCTTCGAGGACTGTTCGAGGCCGACGGGTCGGTCAACGAGCGGTCGATAGAGCTGTACACCCACAGCGAGGCGCTGGCGTCGCAGGTGCAGAAGCTCCTCCTGGGACTCGGCGTTCGCTCGAAGGTCCGCGAGAAGCGGGACGGACACCGAGTGACGATCCGGAAGAACGTCTGTGGAAACCGGTTCGTCGAGCGCGTCGGATTCATCAGCGACCGCAAGGTCGGGGAGGCCGAGCGGTTCGAGCGGGTCGCGGACGACGCCACGTCGGTGAAGATACCGAACCAGACCGAGCGACTCCACGAGTGGTTCACCGAGAGCGAACTGGGACTCGACGCTTACCGGGACCTCTCGCAGTTCCTCATCGATCCCGACTCCGATCACCACCAAGAGGTCGGCAAGGGGGTCTTCCAGCGGTACGCAGAGGAGTACCCCGAGCTGCGGGAGTCGCCGGTCGCCGAGCTGGTCGACCGCGACCAGATATACGAGCGGGTTTCGTCGGTGGCCGAGATCGGGACGATGGCCGTCGAGGACATGCGCGTCCCGCGGCGAGAGACCTACGTCGTCGAGGGGTTCGTGAGCCACAACAGCCCGACGCTGATGAACGCCGGCGACGAGCTCCAGCAACTCAGCGCGTGTTTCGTCTGCTCGCCCGACGACGACATCACCGACATCCACGAGACCGCCCGCGAGGCCGCCGAGGTGTTCCAGTGTCTCACGGCGGACACCCGCGTTCCGGTCGACGGGAGGGGGCTCGTCTCGGTCGCCGACGTCGAGCCGGGCGACGAGGTCGTCCAGCGGGACGGCGACGGTCACCGCACCCGAGTCGTCGAGGAGACCCACGCCTACCACGACGCTCCCGTCCATCGAGTCGAGACCGGGGCCGGACTGACGCTGACCGGCACGCCGAACCACGAACTCCTGGTCGGCGGCGAGTGGACGCGGATCGACGCGATCCAGGCAGGCGACGAGCTCTCCGTCCGGCTGGGCTGGCTCTCCGAGGACGCCGACACCCCGGAGCTCACGAGCGTCTCGACGGGCGGTCGGTGGGGCGAGACCCGGACCGTGTCCGACGAGGCGATCCGCGAGCTGCACGCCCGGGGACACTCGGACTACGAGATCGCGGAGGAACTCGGCTGCTCCGCCTCGACGGCCCAGCGCCGCCGCGCGAACGAGCTCAGTCTCGACCCGAACGGCACGGGTGGCCGCTCCCGAGGGAGCGTCTCGTTCGACCCCGACGAGTTCGAGCGCCTGTACGGAGAGGGTCACAGCGACGCCGGGATCGCCGACGAGCTCGGGATCTCGCCGGCGACGGTGCAACAGCAGCGCCAGAAGCAGTCGCTGGACCCGAACGGCGAGCCGGTCACGTCGGTCACGCAGCCGGCGACGCTGACCCCCGACCTCGCCGAGCTGTTGGGAATGTGGGTCGGCGACGGGTCGACGCACGAGGACGGAATCCGGCTGCATCTCCGCCGCGAGGAGACCCTCGAACACGCCGACCACCTCTGTCGGGAGCTGTTCGACGAGGGGCTCGACTGGCGGTTCGAGGACGGCTGTTACGACGCCGTGCTCCACAGCCACGAACTCAAGCGGTTCTGGCTCACCAACTTCGGCGACGCGAAACCCGACGCTCCCTCGGCGTCGGTGCCGGAGCAGGTGTGGGCGGCCGACCGCGAGACGGTCGCCGCCTTCCTGCGGGGGCTGTTCTCGACCGACGGCAGCCTGCAGGACGGAAAGTACCCGCGTCTCTGGAGCGCCTCGGAGACGCTGATCGGGGACGTTCAGCGCCTGCTGATCGGCCTCGGTGCGCCCGCTGTCCGGTGGGAGTACGACACCGACGAGCGGGACTACTACAACGTCGGTCCCATCGGCGAGCGGGGGCTCCGGACGTTCGCGGAGCGCGTCGGGTTCGTCGACGCACGGGACGGGGAGATGACCGAGAGGGTGTCCGAGTCCGGATTCCGAGACCTCTCCTGTGGCACTCTCGTCGACGAGCGGACCTGGCGAGTTCCCGTCGAGACCGTCGAGTCTGCCGGCACCGACACCGTCTACGACGTCACAGTCGCCGACGACCACGAGTACCTCGCCGACGGCGTCGTTTCGCACAACAGCGGCGGCGGAATGGGCTACGCCTTCTGGCGATTACGACCCTACGGCGACGCCGTCGGCTCCACCGGTGGCATCGCCAGCGGACCTATAACGTTTATGAGGACTTATGATCAATTATGTGAGACGATCGCCCAGGGCGGCGCCCGGCGGGGCGCGCAGATGGCGGTCATGCGGGTCTCGCATCCGGACGTGATACAGTTCGTCCACGCGAAGAACAAGGACGTCTCGCTGGCCCGCACGCTGCGGCTGAACGACCCCGACGACTACACGCACACCTCCTTCGTCGACGCGCTGGACGAGGCCCGCGAGCTCATCGACGAGGGAGGGCGCGTGCCCGAACATCTGCGCAACGCCGTCGAGGGACACCTCTCGAACTTCAACATCTCGGTCGGTATCACGGACGAGTTCATGGAGGCGGTGCGCGAGGGCGAGGAGTACACGTTCACGAACCCGCGCACCGGCGATCCCCACGAGGCCACCCAGCACACGAAGGAGCTGTACGAGCGGTTCGGTCTCGGCGAGTACGTCGAGGTCGGCGAGCCGCTCGCCCTGCCGGCCGAGGAGCTGTGGGACCGCATCGTCGACGGCGCCCACGAGAACGGCGAGCCGGGCGTGGTCTTTCTCGACCGCATCAACGAGGAGCACTCCTTCCCGGTGGAGTCGACGTCGACGGGTGACTCCTCCGAGTACGAGGTGCTCGCGACCAATCCCTGCTGTGCGGAAGGGACGCTGGTGAACACCCCGAACGGCTACCGCCCGGTCGAGGCGGTCGAGGAGGGCGACGAGATATCGACGGTGCTCGGGAGCGAGCCCGTCGAGGAGATCGAGGTCCACGAGGACTACCCCGTCCACCGCGTGGAGTTCAGCGACGGCGGCTCGCTCGATGTCACCGCACAACACCAGTTCCACGTGCTCGACGGCAAGGGGGTCGAGACGGTCCCGCTCCACCAGGTCGAAGCGGGCGACCACGTGCGGCTCCATCCGTCATCGCTCAACGAGGCTGGAACCGAGGAACAGTACGAGCGCGAACTGAAGCGTGGAGTCCTGATCGGCGACGGCTGTTACACTGAGACGGCCGTCGAGTGTGACAGCGTGACGATATCGACGAGCGCAGAGGACGAGGCGTACAACCGGCGGCTGCGGGAACTGTTCGGCGAGGGGGCGTTCCGCGCGGACGACGACAGTCCGGAGGGGAAGGCGAAGAAACTCCCTCTCTCGGACGGTGGTGCGGTCGTCCAGCAGCTCGACCTCGATCCCGCTCGGTCACCGGAGAAGAGCTTCGACCCCGCTGGGCTGAGGACCGAGGCGGAGGTCGTTGGGATGCTCGACGGCCTGCTGGCGTCCGACGGCAACGTCAACCTCTACGGCGACCACCCCCAAATCCGGTGGGACACGTCCTCCGAGGAGCTCGCGAGTGCCATCCGGAAGGCGCTGCTGAGCGTCGGGATCCACGGTCGGATCTCGACGGTGACCAGCCACAAGCGCGGCGGCTCGATCAACGGGCGGAAGGTCAGCGCGAACAACCCGAAGTACACGGTCAACGTCTCCGGTTCCTCAGCGCGTCGCTACGCCGGGACGAGTCGGATCGGGGAGATCCATCCCCGGAAGGGCGAGCAGATGCTGGAGCTACGGACCGGCTGGATGACCACGGGCAACACCTGGAAAGCCCAGATCGAGTCCATCGAGGCGCTCGAGGAGACGACGACGGTGTACGACCTCTACTGCTCCGAGTCGGACACCTGGATCACGGAGGGGTACGTGCAGCGGGGCTGCGGCGAACAACCGCTAATGGAGTACGAGGCCTGCAACCTCGGCCACATCAACCTCTCGACGCTGGCGGCCCACGACCGCCCGGACTGGCGAGTGTTCCGCGAGGAACACGGCGGCAGCCTGGAGGAGACGGTCGGGGACTTCCTCGACGCCGCCATCGACAACGAGGAGCTCGACCGTCGCATCGAGGTCGGCACCCGCTTCCTCGACGACGTCGTCACCATGAGCGACTTCCCGGTCGACCGCATCGAGCGGACGGTCCGTGACAACCGCAAGGTCGGCCTGGGCATCATGGGGCTGGCGCAGCTGTTCATCCAGCTCGGCGTCGAGTACGGCAGCAGCGAGGCCAACGAGATCGCCCGCCAGGTCATGCAACACATCAACCGCGGGTCGAAGAAGGTCTCCCGGGACCTCGCCCGCCGGCGCGGCTCGTTCAACAACTGGGCGGACTCGAAGTGGGCCTCGCCGACAGAGCACCGCGAGTGGTTCGAGAAACACACCGGCCTGGACGCCGACGAATGGGCCGACGGCTATCCGATCCGGAACCACAACACCACGACGATCGCCCCGACGGGATGTGTCAAGGAGAACTCGCTGGTGTCGACTGACGAGGGGCTTCGCCCGATCGAGGACTTGGACAGTACCACTGCGGAGTTCGAGCAGTGGGACGAGATCGAGATCGGCGTGTCGACCGACGGTGGCACGAAGACCGCGACCGCCGTCTACGACAACGGCTTCGCCGACGTGCGGCGTATCGAGACCGAGGGTGGGTTCAGCGTCACATCGACGCCGAATCATCGGTTCCGGACGATCAGCGAGGACGGCGAGTACGCCTGGAGGGAAGCCGACGAGTTCGAACCCGGAGACAGTATCGTCCTCCAGCGGAACACCTTCGACGGTGGGTCGCGTGCCACCCTCGACACGAGCGAGTGCGAGAACTACTACCACAACACCGACGAGAGCCTCGAACTGCCGGCGACGATGACCCCTGAACTCGCCGAGTTCCTCGGCTACTTCATGGGTGACGGCTATGTCCACGACGAAGTCGGCGTCAAGCTGGTCGTCGGATCGGATGCAGAGGAACTCGACACTCGGCTCCGACGTCTCGGTGAGTCACTGTTCGGCGTGGCGCCGACCGTCGAGGGCCGCGATACACGTCACGTCCTCTGTTTCGACGGTCGTCACCTCCCTCGATACTTCGAGGACAACGGCTGGAAGAGGGACGACGGAAACGCAGGCGAGGGAGCCGCCAGTGCGTTCGTCCCCGAGGAGGTACTTCGCGGCGACGAGGCGGTCGCGAAGGCGTTCCTCCGGGGTCTGTTCGAGGCCGACGGAACAGCCTCTCGGAAGGTGGAACTGTCGACCGTCTCCCCAAGGCTCGCGGACCAGGTTCAGACACTCCTGCTGTCACTGGGCTGTGTGTTCGTCCGGGACACGCTGGAGACTGCCGGCCTGGACGACCACTACGGTGACCGCCCCCGTCACAGGGTTCGGGGGGCGAACAGGCGCGAAGACAAGCGGTTCGTCGACGAGATCGGGTTCGTTACGAAGTCGACGAAGTTCGACCTGACTCCACAGTCGTACAAGAACGACACGTATCCGCCCGCGGTCGTCGAGGCGCTCCGCGAGGTCGACGGGTACGAGTCGGTCAGCGCGGCCGTCAAGCACCGCGTCAACCAGTCGCCGATCGACGACTCCGTCTCTCGGAAGCTCGTCAGAGACGTCGAGCGAGAGACTGGCGAGACGGTTCGTCTTGACGGGCGGCGGTTGACCGAGTTCTACGTCGCCACCGTAGCGGACGTGACCGAGGAGATGGCGTACACGAAGGACATCAGCGTCCCCTCGAACAACACCTACGTCGCAGACGGGTTCGTCACGCACAACACCACCTCGATGGTGGGCAACACCTCCGGTGGCTGTGAGCCCATCTTCAACGTCGCCTACTACAAGAACGTCAGCGAGGACGTTCAGGGCGACGAGATGCTGGTGGAGTTCGACGACTACTTCCTGCGGGTGCTGGAGGCGAACGACATCGACGTCCAGGCCGCGAAGCGCGAGGCCCAGGAGCTGATGGCCGAGAACGACTTCGACGGCGTCGAGTCAATGGACACCGTCCCGGACGCGATCGGCGAGCTGTTCGTCACCACGGGCGACCTGAGCGCCCACGAGCACGCCGCCGTGCAGTGTGCGCTGCAGGAGGGCGTGGACTCGGCGATCTCAAAAACTGTCAACTCTCCAAAAGAGGCCACACTAGAGGACGCGAAGGACGCCTTCGAGTACGTCCACCGCAACGGCGGCAAGGGCGTCACCTACTACCGCGACGGCACCCGCTCGAAGCAGGTGCTCACCACGCGGGCGGAGAACACCGAGTTCGCCGACGCGCTGCCCGAGGACGAGGCCGAGGCCGCCGAGGTGCTCGTCGACCAGATCGAGGAGATCTTCGGCGGCGTCGAGGCCTTCCTCGGTCGCGACGTCGTCGGCGGTCTGGTCGACATGGAGGAGCTACTCGGCGGCAGCCGTACTGTCGCCGACCGTCCGGACACGCTCACCGGCGTCAGCCAGCGCATCGAGACCGGCTACGGCAAGCTGTACGTCACGATCAACGAGGACCCCGAGACGGGCGACCCGTTCGAGGTGTTCGCCAACATCGGCCACTCCGGCGGCTTCACCAACTCCTTCACGGAGGCGATCGGGAAGATCACCTCCTCCGCCCTGCGGGCGGGCGTGCCGCCGGAGGAGATCGTCGACGAGCTCTGTGGCACCCGCTCGCCGAAGGTCGCCTGGGACAAGGGCGAGCAGATCCAGTCGATCCCCGACGCCATCGGCACGGCGCTGCGGCGCTACCTCGACGGCGACGTCGACCGCGCGGTGCCCCAGCAGACCACCATCGACGAGATGACCGACGAAGACGCCGAGACCGGAGCCGACGCCGAGACCGGAGCCGTCGCGAGCGCGAGCACGCGCTCGGACTCGGACCCAGACCCGGACCCGGACGCGGGCGCCGAGCCGGAGTCGGAGTCGGAGTCGGAGTCGGAGGACGACCCCGCCGCGCCGGAGACCGACGGTGGCGTCGCGACCGCGGACAGTCAGGCCGTCGTCGACGCCGGCGAGAACCCCGAGTGTCCCGAGTGTGGCGCGATGCGGCTCTACTACTCGGAGGGCTGCAAAACCTGCGATAGCTGTGGGTGGAGCGAATGTTAATTATTTGACATAAGATCGGATAGCGCACTCTTCGATGGTTCACGACGTGGAACGGCCGATCGACGAGTGTCCCGCCTGCGGCAGGGGCGATTTCTCGGGAGAATATGGTATCGGTATTCGCCTGATCCGGTACTGTAACGAAGCGACTGACGAGGACAGGAACCTCGGTCACGAACTGATCAGTGGAGAGAACCACCCAATGACGGGGTACAAGATGCCGGAAGAGGCAAAAGAAGCTATCGGCGAAGCCAGCCGAGGACGGGAACTCTCCAAGGAGACGAAAGAGCAAATCAGCCGGACTCTCCAGGGACACGAGGTGTCTGCGGAGACGAGAGAGAAGATATCGGAGTCGTTGCAGGGGAGCGATAACCCCTGGTACGGAGTGACCGGTGAGGACCACCCACTTCATGGGTGCGAGTGGAGCGAAGAGCAGCGACAACAGCTATCAGAGTCACTCTCCGGCGAAAATGCCCCGTGGTACGGTGTCACCGGTGAGGATCATCCGTGGCACGGTGTGACCGGCGAGGACCACCCGATGTACGGCTACGAGTGGTCGGAGGAACAACTGGAACGGTTGAGCGAGGCACACAGAGGTCAGTTGAGCGCAGGGACGAAGCAGATCCACGTCGACGAAACCGGCCACGTAGTACGGAGCGGGTGGGAGGCAGAGGTGGACGCTATTCTCCACCAGAGCGGTGTCGAGTACGAGTACGAGGGTGAGACATTTGACCTCGGGGAGAGAACGTACACGCCCGATTTCATCTGTCGTTCCACCGTTGTCGTCGAGGTGAAGGGGTATATAAACGACGGCGACGAGGAGAAGGCCAGAATGTTGATGCAGCAGAACAACGAAAGAGTATACATGGTGGTAGGGTCCGAACTCCCCGCACATCGCCACCTCTGCTGGGAGGAACGTGAGAAGTTGCCCGAGGTGGTCGAGACTCTGGCGAGTGACTCCGGCTAACGTAGAATATGAAAGACACGGATAGCAAGACCAGCCCGCGCTGTCCAGCCTGCGGCGCCGAGACGTACCGCCGACACTGCAAGTACGTCTGTCCCGCACACGGCGTCGTGATGGACTGCGCGGACGCCTTCTGGTAGCCGGACACCGGCCGCGAGCGGTCGTCTGACGTCGCCGGCCGCCACCCAAGGCTTAATCCGTCGCACGTCGCCCCTCCGACGATGCACGACAGGCCAGACGGGCGACGGGCGGGCGCATCGCTCGCGGTCGTGGGACTCGCGGCGCTTCTGGTCGTCTCGGCCGGCACGGCCACGGTCGACGCGACTGCCACGCAGGAGTCGGCGGAAGGCGAGGAGCTGACCGACGGTGGCCTCTACTTCGTCGGCCAGCAGCTGGTCACCGACCGGTACGACGCCGGGACGACGCTCACGCTCAGACGCGGGGACGACTCGTTCGTCTCGGACCTGGTGGTCGACGACGACGGCGTGTTGCGGATCGACACCGCTCGCCTGGAGGCGGGGACCTACCGGCTGGTCCCGCCCGACGGCCCGCGGACGACGTTCGAACTCGCACGCCAGACGCTGCGCGTCTCGGCGACGCCCTCGCGGGTCTCCGGCGCCGACCGGACAGTACAGCTCACGGTCGACTCGAACCGGGACGGCTACGACCTGGTGGTCTCCGTCGACGGGCTCGACGCCCGCACGCTCGCCGACGGCAGCGACCAGTTGACGCTGCGCGACGGGCAGGCGGTGCTCGCCGACGCCGGCACAGGGGAGACGCTGACGCTCGACTTCGACGGCGTGGCCGACGGCGGCTACGAGGTGAGGGTGGCGGTAGCGGACACGACAGCGACGGCGACGACGACGGTGCGGGTCGGGGCGAGCGGCGGCACGGCGACGTTCGGGACGAGTCTCGTCACCGAGGAGGTGGGTGACGTGGCGCGTGTCCCCGTCGAGTTCGACGACGTCGACCGGGCGACACTCACCGTCGGCAGCGAGGCGCTCAACTGGCGAGTGCGGGTCGACGTCGTCGACGCCGACGGCGACGGTAGCGCCGTCGTGCTGGTGAACACCGACAACGTCCGCCAGGCGGGACGGGTGTTCTCGGCGACGGGTGCCGACCGCGTCGAGGACGTCCGGCGACTCGCTGGCGGCCGGTTCGACGACCCGAACCGGCGGATCGACCCGACGTCGTATCCGCTGCGGCTGTCGGCCGGCGGGGCGACGGACGCCGGGAGTCTGACCCTGGAGAATCCGAACAGCGTCCGGCAGTCGGTCTCGGCGACGGCGGTTCCCGGCGTGTTGCAGGCGACCGAGGTCCCCGACGCGGTCGCCGGAGTGGGCGGCGACACGACGGCGAGCGTCGCGGCCGGCGACTGGGTGGTGCTGCGCGTCCGGGCGGCCGGCGTCTTCGGCTACGTCGACGACGTCGGGGACCTGACCGGCGAGGGGAGCCAGGGCGTCACGCTGCGGCTCGTCCGGCAGTCCGGCGTCGGAGCGGGGACCGACGCGCTCGGCGACGGGGCCGGCTACGTGCTCGTCGGCCGGCCGGCGGAGAACACGCTGTTCGTGTTCACGAAGCCCGACCTGGGTGGACTGGAGGTCGGCGACCGGTACGAGGCGCGGTTCAGAGTCGAGGAGTCGAACCCGTACGTCGGCGCGACGGTGGAGCGGTCGGCGACCGTCACCGTCGAGCGACCCTCCGTTACGGTCGCGGCGACCGGCGACCACGTCGGCGTCGCGGCGACCGCGTCGGGCCTGGTCAGGGGAGAGACGAACCTGGCCGACGGCACGGAGCTCGCGGTGTCGGCGAGCGGCCCCGGCGTCGCCGCCGCCGGCGAGGCGACGGTACGGGACGGCCGCTGGAGTGTCGACCTGGACCTCTCGACCGCGGAGCCGGGCGAGCGGTTCACCGTCGAGGTGGGCCGGCCGGGCGAGACGATCACGAGCGTCGACGCCGTCCTCACGCGTCCTCCGTCGGTCGCGGTCGCGAACCAGACGCCGAGTGGCGACCGACTGGTCACCGTCGACCGCGTGCGCCTGCCGAACGGCGGGTTCGTCGCGGTCTACGACCGCCCTCCGGGTGAGGACGGCCGGCCGGCGCCGCTCGGCACGTCGACGCTGCTGCCACAGGGAACGAGCGGGGACGTCACCGTCACGCTCGACGAGCCGATCGACGGGGAGCGGTCGGTCGTCGTCGTGGTCCACCGGAACGGCGGCGACGGTCAGTTCGAGTTCGTCACCTCCGACGGCGCACGCGACCGACCGTACACGGCCGACGGCCGGACCGTGAGCGCCGAGGTGACGCTGTCGACGGGGGGCGAGCCCGCCACGACCGCGACGACGACCGAGACCGATACCGTCACCGACACGGATACGGACACGCCGACCACCGACGATACCGCCACCGACACGCCGACGGACACGGACACGGACACGCCGACCACGGCCGACACGACCGGCGATGACGGCGACGGCGGACTCGTCGACGGGGTCGGCGCGCCGGGCTTCGGCCCGGCGGCGGCGCTGGTCGCACTCTTCGCCGTCGCGCTGCTGGCGCGGCGCCGCCGGTAGCCGGCCTCCAAACACTTAATCGGCTGGCGATCACCTCTCGGACAGTGACGGAGCCGAACGAGTCCGGTCTCGACGACCCGCGGTGGCGCGAGCGGGTCGACGAGAGCGGGGGCGACGACGGTCCGACGTTCCCCTCGCCGGAGAGGAGCGGTCCCGAGGAGGGCGATCCGGACTCGGACTCGGACCCGGACCCGGACCCGGACCCGGTCGAGACCGGCGTCGCCTTGCTGTCCCGCCTGGAGCACGACGAACTGTCGGTCGCCGACGCGCTCGACCGGATCGAGGCGATCACGTCGGCGCCGGAGCGCCAGCGGGAGATCCTCGAGACGGCCGAACGGCGGGGACTGGTCGAGCGCGACGGGGCGCGACTGCGACCGGCCGACGGCGCCGGCGCCGGCGCCGGCGGCGGCTACGTGCGCTTCGAGAGCGAGGTGGTCGTCCGTCACGGCGAGTTCACCTGTCGGCGCTGTGGCGCGGCGATCGGCGAGGGCCACTTCGTCCGTCTCGACCCGGGCGAGGTGGGGCCGTTCGGCTCCTCCTGTGTGCGGACGGTGTTGGGGCGCGACTAGCTCTCGCGCAGCGTCTCGACGAGGCGCTCGACGGCGTCGTTGTGCCGTCGCAGGAGTTCGTTCTGCCGCTCGACGGCCGCCCGCAGCTCGGCGAGTTCTTCCTGCGGTGCCTCCTCGGATGCCGGCGCGACCGACTCCGTGAACGGCGTGTCCGTCTCCGTCTCGACGGTCTTCCCGTCGGGCGGGGAGCGCCCTTCCGACGCGTCCGCGTCTTCCGTCGTCCCGTCCGCGTCGGGCCGGACCGGTCCCGGTGCGTCGGTGTCGGTGTCGGTGTCGGTCGCGGGGGACGCGTCGTCTATGGTGTCGTCCGCGCCGCCGTCGAGGGCGGCGTCGGCGGCGTCGCGAGCGGAGGCGGCGCCCCGTTCGGAGCCGGCGTCGAGGGCGTCGACGCCGCCGAAGTCGGCGACGGCGGCCCCCGGGTCGACGGTCGACACGTCGTTCGTGTCGTCACCGAGGTCGGCGACGCTGTCGGCGTCGCGGGCGGCGAGCAGCGCGCTCTCAACGACCTCGCGCACCTCGGGGAGACGGTCGTTGGGGGTCTTCATCCGCTCCACGCGTCCGTCGACGGTGAGGACGACACCGGTAGCGACGGAGCCCTCCTCGTAGGAGAGGTCGGTGACGGCGTCGAACGGGATCGCCTCGTGGTCGTCGTCCCAGAGGGCGGCGCCGACGTGTTTGAACAGGCGCTCGTCGGTGACCACGAGCGTCAGTTCCGAAAAGGAGAAGACGCGGTGGACCCGTTCGCCGGGGGTGGTGACGTCGCCGGCCCGCAGGACGGCCGCGAGCAGAGTCTGGAGGGCGGCCTCGACGCGGTCGAGCGGGACCGCGAGTTCGCGGTCGGGGTCGACGGCGTACTCCAGGCCGAGGGTGGCCTTGCGGCGACCCTCGGAGAGGGTGAGTCGCTCGACGTCGTGGGAGAGGCTCTCGACGGACTCGTCGCTGAGCACGCCGCCGGCACGGTAGACGAGCGAACGCTCCGGGGTAACGAACAGGCGGTCGTCGCCGCCGAGCGAGACGGCCGTGGCGATCGTCTCGCCCTCGCCCAACTCGTCCGCGACGGTGCCGGGCAGTTCCATGTCGCGGCGTACGGGGGCCGTGACCTAAAACCGCCGGCCCCGCCGACCGAGCCGACTCCGCCGGAACGGCCCACGGGTGGTCGGGATGAGAAGGTTAAAGACTGGACCGCGATAGGTTCGTGACGCGCCCGGGTGGCTTAGCTGGACATAGCGCCGCACTCATAGGGTTCACGAGGCGGCACGCATGCCCGAGAGGCCGGCCGAGCCTCCGACCTGGGACATGCGGAGATCGCGGGTTCGAAGCCCGCCCCGGGCATACTTCAATTTGTTGTCATCTATGCAGGACCGCAGGGCGGCGGCGCCGCCGCGACGTGCGGGACACCGCGGGAGAAGTCGACACGTCGACGGCGCGAGGAGTGTCGTCGGGAGACGACGGCTGGACGCGGCGGGTTACTCCGTAGCGGACTCGACGCCGGTGATCTCGAACCTGGCGCCGCCGCTGCTCCCGTCGGTAAGACGGATCTCCCAGTCGTGTGCCTCGACGACCTGTTCGACGACGCTCAGTCCGAAGCCGGTCCCCTCGGGACCGGGGGAGTAGCCGGCCTCGAACACGGCCGTGCGTTCGTCGGCGGGGATACCCGGCCCGTCGTCTTCGATGTAGAAGCCACCGTCGGTCTCTCCGACGGTGACCGAGACGTCCGTCCCGCCGCAGTTCACGGCGTTCGAGAGGAGGTTCTCGACCAGCTGACGGAGGCGGTCGCGGTCGGCGTCGACCTGCTGTGTCGTGTCGACGTGCAGCGTGGCGTCGTTCGGCTCCAGGTTCGTCCAGCAGAACTGGGTGAGTCGTGCCAGATCGACAGTCTCGCGGTCGAGCGCCCTGGTCCCGACCAGTGCGAACGTCAGCAGGTCGTCGATCAGGCGCTCCATCCGCTCGTGTGCGGCCGCGATCTCTCGCAGGGACTCGCTGTCCCGTTCCTTGCGAACGAGTTCGAGGTGCCCCCGGGCGACGGCCAGAGGATTTCGGAGGTCGTGGCTGACGACCGACGCGAACTGGTCGAGCCGCTCCACCTGCTGTTCCAGCTCCTGTTCGCGCTCGATGCGATCGAGCGCGGTCCTCGCGTGACTGACGAGCAGCTCCGCCAGCTCGACGTCGTCCTCGTCGAACGCGGCTTCGGTCGTACTGACCGCCTGAAAGACGCCGTGCTCACCGATAGGAACGCTGAACCCCGACCGGTAGCTCGGCTTGGCGGGGTCGGTCCCGTCGTCCGGCTCGACGCGGTCGACGATCCGGGACTGTCCGGACTGGTAGGATTCGCCCGCCAATCCCTGCGTGAGTCGCATCCGACGGCTGCCGTCCGGCGGCGCGTCGTCCGAGGTGGCGTACGGGACGAGCCACTCGCCTTCCCGAATCACGATCGTACAGAGGCTGAACTCCAACACTCTCGCTGCCGCGTCGACGGTCAATGCACAGACGTCCTCGACGGAGTCCTGGGACTGAAGCTCGGTCGCAATGCCGTGAAGAGCCTCGATCGTGTTCCCGGACGACTCCACCATACCGAACCAGAGACAGGAGCGACAAAACCACTTTCGCCGAATCCGCCCCGCCCGCTCGGCACGGCCGCCGAGAACGCCTCGGCGCCCGTCGGGGGACGACTGCCGGACACCGACGCCGTCCCCGGCGTGACCACGGTCGCCGGTCGATCGAGGGGTGAGCTACCGTGTCGGGCGTTCGAAAGTGGTCGTGGTCGTGTCCCCGTGGGCGCGTTCCACCACGACGACCGTGTCGGGCAGCTCGTCGCTCATCGTGACCCGAACCCGGTACGTGTCCCAGCTCAGGTTGCTAGTACATCCCCTCCCCAGCCAGACGCTGTCCCGGAAGCCCTCCCGCTGGGGGCCGGTCCCGACGACGACGTGGAGGGTGTCCGTCCGGGCGTAGTACGTCGCCCGCTCGAGGACGGCACGGTCACAGCTACTCGACCCGACCGGCATGCGACCGATCACCTCGACGCTGTGCTCGCTGTCGGTGACCTCGACCGCTGGCGGTCGACGTTCGGCCCCGGAGGGTCCGTCGTAGCGTTCGAGGCCGTCGACCGCCGGCGGGTCGAGTTCGAACTCGCGACCGGCGATCGGGGACGGGTCGGGGACCGTCTGCCGGAAGCCGACGACGCCGAGCCCACCGACCCCCAGCGCGTAGAGGAACCGACGCCGGTTCATCGTGACAGCCGGAGTACTGGTATGATAAATTCGCTACGACCACGGGGACGGATCGGCCGCCGGTCGTCGTCCGGTCACCTGCTGGCGGGGCAGCCTGGTCCGGCACGCGACACTGGAGGTCGTCACGGTCCCGGCGTCGCCGAGTGAGGCGAGCGGACTCCGGGGACGACGGCGAGTCGACACCGCCGGCGAGAGTACGGGGCTGTGGCGTCGAGGTTCGGCCGCGGTCCCAGACACGCGCCGTAGTCGCGGGGCGTACTCGACGGTTCGTGTACGGACACGTCGGCGTCGGGCCGGGAGCTCGCTCGACTCACTCCCGCTTCTCGCCCCGCGAGTCGCCGCTGTCGTCATCCACAAGCCCGAGCGCCGAGTACCGTCGCCGATGGACGATCCCTTCCGCTTCGAGTTCCGGCCGGGGGCGATTCGGTACGGCACCGGCTGCGTGCGCTCGCTGGGCGAGGAGGTCGCCGCGCTCGACGCCGACCGCGTGCTCGTCGTCTCGGGGCGGACCGTCGGCACGACCGACGCGGTCGTCGACCCGGTCCGGGCGGGGCTGGGCGAGCGACTCGTGGACGTGCTGGCGGTGACGACACCCGAGAAGCGCGTCTCGGCGGCCGCCGCCGTCGCGGAGCGGGCCTGCGAGACCGAGGCCGACGCCCTGGTCGCCGTCGGCGGCGGCTCCAGCCTGGACGTGACGACGGTGGCCGCTGCCCTGCTGTCGACGGGGACCGACGACGAGGCGGCGGTGCGGGCCGTACTGGAGACTGGCGGCGTCGCCGTCGGCGAGTCGGTGCCGCCGATCGTCGCCGTGCCGACCACGCTCGCGGGGGCGGGCCTCACGCAGGTCGCCGGGATCGGCGCCGACCCGGCGTCGGTCGGCGATGACGGGGCGGTGGCACACGGCGGCGTCTCCGACCCGGCGCTGATGCCGTCGGCGCTGTTCTACGATCCGGAGCTGTTCCGGACGACGCCGGAGGGCGTGCTGTTGCCGTCGGCGATGAACGGCTTCGACAAGGCCGTCGAGGCGGTGTACGCCCGGACGGCGACGCCGGTGACGGACGCGACAGCGCTGCGCGCGCTGCGACTGCTGCGAGCGGGGCTGCCGGCGCTGGGCCGCGGCGACCGGAGCGACGCGACGCTACGGCGGGCGGTCGTCGGGACGGTACTCGCACAGTACGGTGTCTCCCGGCCCGACGCCGGCACGCTGTCGGTGCTGCACGCCTACGGACACGCCCTCTCGCGGCCGTACGAGTTCCAGCAAGGGGCCGCCCACGGGCTGGTGGCGCCGGCCGCGCTCTCGCACCTGCTCGGCGAGGTCGACGCCCGCCGGCGGACGCTCGCGGAGGGACTGCGCGCCGGCGCCGCCCTCGCGGAGCGGGAGGACGGCGACGTCGACGAGGGGCGCGACCCGGACGCGGTCCCGGCCCGCGACGTCGACGACGGTCGTGACCCGGCGACGGTCGTCGTCGAGGAGGTGCGGGCGGTGCGGGACGGACTCGGGCTGGACCGGCGACTGCGGGGCGTCCCCGGCGTCGAGCGCGACCACCTGCCGGAGGTGGCGCGAGCGACCGTCGAGGACGGTGTAATGGGGAACGCGCCAGCGGGCTACGAGCCGACGCCGGCAGCCGTCGAGAGGGTGCTCGAGTCGGTGTGGTGACCGGACGCCGGACCGCCCTCGACCGGTGACGGCAGCGGTCACGACGACGGTTACCCGAAGGCTCTTAGGGCGCAGTGACCTATATCGGTCCAATGACGGACACGATGGACAACGTCGATCTCCCGTACAGCGACGGGGAGGCGTCGAAGCAGGAGAAGATCGCCGCACTGCGGGAGCGTCTGGAGGTCCTGGAGAACCAGAACGAGGAGATGCGAGACAAGCTGCTGGACGCGAACGCCGAGAACAACAAATACCAGCAGAAGCTAGAGCGGCTCACCCACGAGAACAAGAAACTGAAGCAGTCGCCGCTGTTCGTCGCGACGGTCCAGGAGATCACCGAGAAGGGCATCATCATCAAGCAACACGGCAACAACCAGGAGGCGCTCACGGAGGTCACCGAGGAACACCGCGAGGCGCTGGAGCCCGACGCCCGCGTCGCAGTGAACAACTCCCTCTCGGTGGTAAAGCGATTGGACGACGACACGGACGTGCGGGCCCGCGTGATGCAGGTCGAGCAGTCGCCCGAGGTGAGCTACGGCGACATCGGCGGCCTCGAAGAGCAGATGAAGGAGGTGCGCGAGACGGTGGAGATGCCGCTGAAGAAGCCCGAGATGTTCGGCGAAGTCGGCATCGACCCGCCGTCGGGCGTGCTGCTGTACGGGCCGCCGGGCACCGGGAAGACGATGCTGGCGAAGGCCGTCGCCAACCACACCGACACCACCTTCATCAGGATGGCCGGCTCCGAGCTCGTCCACAAGTTCATCGGCGAGGGGGCGAAGCTCGTCCGCGACCTCTTCCAAGTGGCCCGCGACCACGAGCCCTCCGTGCTGTTCATCGACGAGATCGACGCTATCGCCGCGAAACGCACCGAGTCCAAGACCAGCGGCGACGCCGAGGTCCAGCGCACCATGATGCAACTACTCTCGGAGATGGACGGCTTCGAGGACCGCGGCGAGGTCCGCATCATCGCCGCCACCAACCGCTTCGACATGCTCGACCACGCCATTCTCCGGCCCGGCCGCTTCGACCGCCTCATCGAGGTGCCCGAGCCCGACGAGGAGGGCCGGGAGACCATCTTCGAGATCCACACCCGCGAGATGAACATCGCGGGGGACGTGGAGTTCGCCGCACTCGCCGCGGAGACCGACGCCGCCTCCGGCGCCGACATCAAGGCCGTCTGCACCGAGGCCGGCATGTTCGCCATCCGCGACGACCGTACCGAAATCGGCATGGAGGACTTCCGCAACGCCTGGGAGAAGGTCCAGGCCGAGAGCGACGAGTCCGAGGTTTCGAAGACGTTCGCGTAGCGCGAGCCGACGCCGCTCTCGCTATCGCTCTCACACTCACTCTTACCCTTACTCTTACTCCTGCTCTCGTTCCTGCCGCCGTCACAGCGCCCGGAAGACGAGAAAGGGGACGACGAACAGCAGCAGAAACATCACGAGCAGGACCGCCCCGTAGGCGACGGCGGTGCCGACCGCCGTCACCCAGGCGGGGTCCGTGTATCGCGCCAGCGGCTCCGGCAGGTCCATACCCGCCTTACGGACGAGGGCGGCTTCGTCCTTTCGACTGCGCGGACACGGCGGCCGTCCGTCGCTGCCGGCCGTTCGACCTCGCTGCCGACCCCCGACCCGGGAGAGTCCGTGAGGCGGTCGAGGCGTGTCCGGAGAGGGCGGGACCGGCTGGACGCACGGTGTCGGCGCCGCCGGCGGTGGCGGTCGACCGGGGCCGGGACGACCGACAGCACCGTCGGCGTGGTGCGCTTCCGACCGCCAACAGTCGGACCGCTTTTGTGCGGTCGTGCGCTACGGAGCGCATGACGCGGATCGTCGTCGTGGACAACCACGGCCAGTTCACGCACCTAGAGGGGCGTGCGCTGCGGGAGTCGGGGGTCGACTGCGAGGTGGTCGACAACACGACGCCGCCGGCGGCGGTCGAGGCCGACGGCTACGTGCTGTCGGGAGGGCCGAACATCGAGCGGACCGGCCGCTGTGGGGCGTACCTGGAGGACGGCCGGCCGGTCCTCGGGATCTGTCTGGGGATGCAGTTCATGGCACGGGAGCTCGGCGGCGCGGTCGCGGCGGGGGACTACGGCGGCTACGCCGACGTGACCGTCGAGATCACCGACGAGGCGGACCCACTAGTAGGCTCGCTCGCGCCGGAGACGCGGGTGTGGGCGAGTCACGCCGACGAGGTGGTCGAGGTGCCGCCCGGCTTCGAGCGCACCGCTCGCTCCGAGGTCTGCGAGGTGGAGGCGATGAGCGACTCCGAGCGGAACCTCTACGGCGTCCAGTACCACCCCGAGGTGGCACACACGGAGCGGGGTCAGGAGGTCTTCGAGAACTTCCTGGCGGTCTGTGAGGAGGCGACGGCACGGCAGGCGGGGCCGGAGTCGCGGTGAGGGCGGTCCGGGTCCGGGTCCGGGTCCGGTTCAGGTGACCGCCGAGGGCAGCGAGCGGGTCGACGGCGGGACGTGAGACCGATACGATGGGTTTTATTCTCCCGAGCGGTCGTACTCGACGTTGATGACGACGACGCAGGGCAACCTCGCGGGACTGTCGCAGTACGTCTTCCGCACGCCGCGGTGGTACACGAGCCTCTCGTTCGTCCTGGTCGTCGCCGCGGTGACGGGGATAGCGGTGTTCGACACCGCGGTCGTGCTCGGTGACGTCTGGCAGGGGGTGTTCTTCGTCGGCGTGTCGACGGTGGTGGCGAGCGGACTGACGAGCGTCGTCGACGGCTGGCTCGGCGGCCGACTCACGCCGAACCGCTCCTCGTTTCTGGCGCTGACCTGCGAGGTGATCGTCGTCGTGACACTGGTCGCCGCGGGGGTGATCGCCCGGCTCACCCAGTTCGTCGGTCCGGTCGGGCCGGTGCCGGTGCTCGGGCAGAACTTCGTCTTCGACGCCCTGCTGGTCGGGCTGGCGTCGATCTTCGGTGTCCGGCTGTTCGTCCTGATGAGCGTCTCCCGGCACCGGCCCGTCCTGGCTGCGATCCCGGCGGCGGTCCAGACCGTCGTGGCGGCGGTGCTGCTGTTCGTCTACAGCGGAACCCTGCGGTACTTCGAGGTGAGTCGGCTGTCCGGCCCGCTGGTCGACGCCTACCTCGCCCGCCAGGAGCAGGCGCCCGAGGAGTTTCTCGTCGTCGTCCCGAAGGACTTCCTGCTGCTCGCGGTACTGTGTGGGCTGTACGCCGTCGCCGTCGTCGCCTTCGTCCGGGTGATCGACCGGCCGTGGCAGCGCTCGCTCGACGTCTCCGTCCTCGACTTCGTCGGGGGATTCGTCGGGCACATGGCCGAGGACACCGACGAGCTCGAGTCGTTCTTCGAGGAGATCGGCGAGGAGGCGGTCGTCCCGGTGTCGGTGCTGAGCGCCCGTCGGCCGGACGGCGAGGAGACGTTCCGCCTGGTGCTCCCGATGATCCACCCCGGACCGATGGGCGAGATCGGCGGCGGCGCGCTGCCGGTCCGGCTCGCCCGCGACACGGACGGACTCTGTCTCCCGCCACACGCCACCGCCGGTCACGACTTCAATCTCGTCACCGACCGCGAGGTCGACACCGTGTTGGCGACAGTCGAGGAGGCACGCGACCGAATCGAGTTCGAGACGGGCGCCACGCGGTCGGTCCGAACGTCCGTCGGCGACGCGACGGTGACCGGACAGGCGGTCGGCGACGACCTGCTCGTGGTGACCACCTTCGCGCCCGGATACGCCGACGACGTGGAGTACAGCGTCGGCCTGTCGGCCGCGGCGGAGGCCCGCTCCAGTGGCTTCGAGGACGTGATGGTCGTCGACGCCCACAACTGCAACGACGGCCTCTCCGACGGCGACCTGGGTCACGTCGTCCCCGGCTCGACGCGGTCGTTCGACCTGATGCGGGCCGTCGAGGCCGCCGCCGAGGAGCTCACCGACGCCCCCCGGGAGCCGGTACGGGCCGGCGTCGCCTGGACCCGCACGGAGTGGACCCCCGAGGACGGCGTCGGCCCCCTGGGCGTCCGCGTCGCCGCCCTGGAGGTCGACGACCAGACCACGCTGTACGTGCTCGTCGACGGCAACAACATGGAGCCGGGCGTCCGCGGCCGACTGGTCGACGCCGTCACCGCTCTCGACGGCGTCGACCGTGCGGAGGTGATGACCACCGACAACCACCTTGTCAACGCCGTCGACTCCGAGAACCAGGTCGGCGACCGGGTCGACGTCGACCGCCTGGCGGCCGTCGTCGAATCGGCCGCCCGCGACGCGCTGACAGATCGTAAACCCGTCGAGGTGGGGATGGCGACCGAACACGCCGAGGTGACCGTCTTCGGCAACGACCGCACGGAGACGCTCGCAAGCACCGCCAACGCGATGGTGTCGATGGGCTTCGCGCTCGCCGGCGTCGTCGCTCTGGCCGCCGTCAGCCTCTCTATTATCGTCTTCCTGTTGCTCTGAGCCGGTCGGCGGCTACGCCCCGTCGACGTCAACGTCGGTGTCGCCCTCGAACAGCCGGTCGACGGCGCGGCGGGCGGCGAGGGCGGCGTCGTCGGCCACCCGGTCCGGGTCGCGCGTCCCCGGCTCGGGGACGTCGAGATAGACGTCGACCTCTAGAACGCCGTCCTCGAAGGCGACGGTCACGTCGAGGTCGCGCACCTCGTCGGCGCCGAACCGCGAGAGAACGAGCTCGCGTGCGGCGGCCGCGCCGGTCTCGACGACCTCGCTGTCGGTCGGTGTGTCGTCCGTCTCGGTCACGACGCCGTCGTCAGTCGCCCGCGCCGGGGCCAGGGCCGGGGCCGCCGGGCATACCGCCCGCGCCGCCGGCGCCGCCGAGCATCTCCTGGAGCTCCTCCTGGAGGCTCTCGAACTTCTCGCGGACGCGGTTCTCCTGGCGGTCGAGGTTCTCGACGCGCAGCTCCAAGCTCTCGACCTTCTCCTGGAGGTTCTCGCTCGCGGTTTCGTAGTCGGTCTGGACGAGCAGTCCGCCCACCTCGCGGTACATCGTCGTCTCCTCGTTGATGTTTCCGAGCTCGTTGAGGGCGTTCTGTGACTCCGTCAGCTGGGTCTCGGCCTCCTCCTTCTGGATGGCGACCTGCTGTGCGGTGTCCTGCAGCTCCTGCAGCTCTTCGAGTTTCTCCTGTGCTTCCGGCGGGAGGTTGCCCTGCATGTCCGTAGCGAGCGCGCCCCCGGTGAAAAGCCCCCGGGTTCGCGGTTCGGAGGGTCCAGACTCGACGGCGACGATGGCCGACGTGTCTTCTCCAGTCGTCCCGAAGACACATGCGGCCCCGAGACGTTGACCACGCGTGACCGGATCGACCCGGAGAACGACGACGGTGGACTGCGCGTACGAACTTCGCGTCGACGACGTCGTCCCCGGGAGTCACGAGTCGGTCAAGAACAGTGTTGACGAGCCCCTCTCCGTTGACGTCGAGCCGTTCGAGTCGAGGATCACTCCCTCACACACGGCGCAGGTCGAACTGACGGTCTCGAACACCGGCACGAGCACGGTGCACCTGTCTCATCTGAGCACCAACGCTCCGAAACCGCTCGTCAGCCAGAGTGCGATCGAGAGCTTCGACGAGGAGACGGGCGAGTACGAGGAGCCAGTGCTCGTGCTGGTGCCGGAGAGCTACGGCGAGGTGGAGCGGGCGCCGGACACCTGCTGGGAGCCCGAGCGTGACGGGTTCGACGTTCAGTTGGCCCTGGTACAGACCGCCATCGATCCGGGCGATTCACTCGTCCGTTCGTACGAGGTGTGGGCGTCACCGAACGACCGGCAGACCGGCGTTCAGCCCGGAACGTACGAGTTCGCCGAGGGATTCGGCAGGTTCACGCTCAACGTCGAGCCCGATGAGTGAGTCGACGCCCGCTCGGGAACACCGAACGCGAAGGGTTTATGCGGCGACCCGGCTGATCGACGGACACCATGGCCGAGCAACGCGGACGGACCGGCAGTGCGGGTCGCTTCGGCGCCCGCTACGGTCGGGTCTCCCGCCGACGCGTCGACGAGATCGAGGACGTCTCCCGGGCGAAACACACCTGTCCGGACTGTGGCGCCGAGAAGGTCGAGCGCCAGGGCACCGGCATCTGGTCGTGCTCGCGGTGCGAGTACACCTTCGCCGGCGGCACCTACCGCCCGCAGACCCCCGGCGGGCGCTCCGTGCGGCGTTCCATCCGGGCCGCACTCGCGGAGGACGGCGACGAGAACGAGGGCGAGACCGGCGCGGAGGGCGACTGACGATGAGCACGGAGTCGTACGGCTACAAGTGCTCGCGGTGCAAGCGCGACGTCGAACTCGACGAGTACGGCGGCGTCCGCTGTCCCTACTGCGGACACCGCGTCCTCCTGAAGGAGCGCGGCCGCGACATCACGGAGATCGACGTCGAGTGACCGCTCGGTCCGTCACCACCGACCATGAGCGACCAGTCGGCAGACTACGACCACACGGCGACCTTTTCGCTGACCTGTGATCCCGACCGCGCACGGCGACTGCGGGCCGCACTCGCCGAGGAGATCGGAGAGATCGACGACGACCGCTCGCGCGCCCGGCTGGTCGACGGTACCGGCGACGGTATCGACATCGAGATTGAGACTGAGACCGAGACCGACGGTGACGTGACCGTGACCGTCGAGACGCGTGACCTGTCGGCCGTGCGGGCCGCGACGGACACCTGGCTGGGACTGCTCGAAGCCGCCGACCGGACCGTCGCGGTCGCCGCCCGGGGGCGAGAGCCGTGAGCGGCGTCCAGGCGACCGCGGCGACGATGGTGCGACGCACCCGACGGCTGCTGCGGCCGCCGCTGACCGGCGACGGCCTGCTACTTGTCGGCTTCGTCGAGGGGCTGGTCGGCTGGCCGCTGTCGTGGGTCGTCGTCACCCAGGGGGTCGCGCCGTTCGGGCTGCTGACGACCGTCGTCGTGCTGTGGGGGGTGCTGACGGCGGCGATCGTCGCCGTCGGCTGGTTCGCGACGGCGCCGACCGTGCGCCGCAACGACGTCTGGACGGTGTGGGGGGTACTCGTCCTCGTCGCGACCGGCGCGAACGTACTCGGGGTCGTACACGTCAGCGGCGTCGCCGAGGCGCTGCCGGAGGCGCTCCTGCAGTACGCCTTCTTCCACCCGTGGCTGGCGGCCCTCGGCGGCGGCTACCTCGTCACCGCCCTGCTGAGTCGCGAGGACCGACGCCTCCGTCGAGCGGAACGGGTCGGCTACGGGCTGGCCGGCGTCGCCAGCCTACTCGTGCTCGTGTTCGCCTTTTCGAGCAGGGCGAACTCGGCGCTCACCACTCAGTACGTCTTCCACGTCGGCGCCGTCCTCCACCTGACGCCGATCGGCTTCGACCTGGCGTACGACACGCTGCGGTGACCGGCCTCAGTCGGCGTGGTCGTCGGCCGGCCCGTCGCCCCCCTCTCGCATCGCACGCTCGGCCGCCGCCAGCGCCGCCGCGGGGTCGAATTCCTCGACAATGGCCTCGACCTCCGCCGACGGGCGGTCCGCCAGCGACTCGGCGTGGGCCGTGAGGTTCCTCAGCGCCCGCGAGAGTTCGTCGACGACCGGCACGTCGGCGACCCGCGCCGAACGGGAGAGCGGGTTGAGGTCTATCACCACCTCCGACTTGCCGGCGGCGTCGAGCGCGGCGGCGCGGTCGCCGTCCTCCAGCGGCACGAGCACCACGTCGGCGGTCGCGATGCCGTCGGCGTCGACCCGTGCGCGGTCGTGGTCCAGGCCGGGAACGCGGGCGTCGGCGTCGACGCCGAGCACCTCCTCGGCACCGTGATCGCGCAGGCGGTCTGCGACGGCCCGCACCCGCTCCTCGCTGCGGTGAAAGAGGTTCACCTCGACGGCGGCGTCGACCGCCGCCGCCAGCTCGACGACGGCTCCGGGGGCGAGCGCGGCGACGTTGCCGTTGACCGAGACCACCGGGCGGTCGGCCGCGAGCAGGCTGGCGGCGCCGGCCCGGGCGGCACGGTCCGCGCTGTCGACGGTGCGCTCGCCGAGCAGGTAGTCGAACGCCTCGCCGCGACCGTGGGCGATCAGTCCGTGGACGCTCGTGATCCCCGTCTCGACGCCCTCGACGAGACGGTCGCGAGCGACGAGCGAGTCGTGGCGGGGGTGACTCTCGGGGACCGACCCCTCCGCGGCCGTCGGCGTGGACGGGTCGTCGTCCGGCTCCTCGCTCATGGGCTCTCCTGAGATCGGGCGGGAGAAAAGCACGGCGGAGACGGGCCACAGAAGCGCCGCGCCCGCGGTACTGGTGGTCGTCACGGTGGGGTCGTAGCCGGCGCCGGTCAGTCCGGTGCCGAGCGCGAACACCGTGTCACCGATCATCGCCGTCGAGGCCTCGCCGCCGACCGCGGCCGCCACCTCACGGCCGCCTTCGACCGCTCCGTCAATGGCCCCGTCTCGCGAGCGAACCGCCGGGAGGCGCGGGCGAAATTCAGGAGCGTCGGCTCCTGCACCACTCGCGACCCTTCCGGGTGACGTGCGCCCGGTGCTGGCCGTGTGTGTCGCTCCTATCGTCGTCGCCGCCACCGTCCTGTCGTCCGGTCCCACGCCGTCTGTCGGCACCGGCGTGTCGTCGTCGACGTTCTCGTCCGTCTCCTCGCCGCTGGTTTCGTCCTCGGGGTCGCCGTCCCCCGGACTGTCGTCCTCCGTCGACGCGATCACCGCCGCCGTGAAGAGTTCGCCGAAGCCGACGAACTCGACGCGAGCCCGTCGGGCGATACCGTCGGGACGACTGTGCTGCGGGCCGCCCGACTCCGGACGGACGGACACGCCGCCACGCAGCTGGGCGATTACGTCGCCGAGACCGGTGCCGGCCTCGACCTCGGCGCCGTGGGCGACGGTCGCCAGTTCGTTCTCGGAGAGCCCCCGGCCGAAGGTCGCGTCGGCGGCGAGTGCGGTGCCGAGTGCCACCCCGTCGGAGGCGCCGAACCCCGCTTCCAGCGGCAGGTCCGTCTCGGTGCGGACGACGGCGTCGACGTCGAGCGTGCGCAGCACCCGTTCGGCGGCGGCCGTCCCGACCCGGTCGCCGTTCAGCTCGACCGTGTCGCTCGTCGCCTCGGGGTTTCGGAGCCGGGCAGTAAAGCCTTCGTCGCCGTCACGCTGCCGTCGGGAGGTCGGCCGACGGTCGTCGCCGGAGTCGCCGACCGCGGGCGGACGACCGCGTCAGTCGACCTCGGCGACCGGCTCGGTCTCGGCGTCGGCCCTGCGCTCGCGCTCGTCGCCCCTCTCCGGGTCGGGGTCGGACTCGCGCTCGTCGGCGAGCACCCGGTCGAGACGGCGCTCGAACGCCGTCTCGGTCAGGCCGCCGCGGACGTACCGCTCGCGGAGGCGTCGGACGGCGGGGTCGGACTCCTCGCCGGTCGCTCCCGCGAGCGCGGCGTCCGTGCCGGAGTCGCGTCGCGCCGCCAGCCCGACCGACAGGCGGACGGCGACGCCGGTCAGCAGGAAGCCGAGCCACCACAGCTCGGCGCCGGTGGCCAGAGCGACGACCGACAGCCCACCCCCCACGAGCAACAGGAGTCCCGGCACGGGACCGTCGAGCCACGAGCCGTTCTGGGTCACGCTCGAACGAAACGTCTCCGGAGACAAATGCGTTCGGCGTCGCTCGCGGGAGCCCACTCGTGCTCCGGACGGTGCTCGGGGACGCGACCGCTGGCGGTCCCTCGGGAACGACGGAAACGTCGCTCTGCTCCGTTTTCTGGCTCCCGAGAGACGGCACTCTCAGGGACGCGACCGCTGTCGATCTCTCGGGAACGACGAAAGCTCGCTGCGCTCGCTTTCTGGCTCCCGAGAGACCGCGGGCTTCGTCAGGGACTCAGCCGCTGGCGGTCCCTCGGGAACAGGATCGCCTCGCGGACGTTGTCGAGGTCGAGCATCGTCATCACGAGCCGCTCGCCGCCCATCCCCCAGCCGGCGTGGGGCGGCATCCCGTAGCGGAACGTCTCGGTGTAGTAGGCGAACTCCTCGGGCGGCAGTCCTTGCTGCTCGAACCCCTCGACGAGCCGGTCGTAGCGGTGCTCGCGCTGGCCGCCGCTGACCAGCTCCATCCGCGGGTGGTTCAGGTCGAAGCCCTTCGACAGCGAGGGGTCGTCGTCGTAGTCCTGGATATAGAACGGCTTGATCTCCGAGGGCCAGTCCGTGACGAAGAAGTGCTCGCCGACCGCCTCGCCGAGGGCCTTCTCGGCCTCCGTCGAGAGGTCGTCACCCCAGACGAGCGGCTCGTCCAGGTCGGCGACGGCGTTGGCCCGCTCGATCGCCTCGTCGTAGGTGAGCCGGGGGAAGGACCCCGACGGCACCTCCAGGTCGACGCCCAGCGCCTCCAGCTGCGTCTCGCAGTGCTCCGCGACCGCCTCGTAGGCGTCGAGGACGACCGTCTCGGCGACGGCCATCGCGTCCTCGTGGTCGGCGAAGGTGGCCTCGAAGTCGATCGAGGTGGCCTCGTTGACGTGACGGGGCGTGTTGTGCTCCTCGGCGCGGAAGATCGGCCCGATCTCGAACACCCGCTCCAGGCCGGAGCCGGCCATCAGCTGCTTGAACAGCTGTGGCGACTGGTTCATGAAGGCCTCGCGGCCGAAGTAGGTGATCGGGAACAGTTCCGTGCCGCCCTCGGTCCCCGTGGCGACGATCTTCGGGGTGTTGATCTCCGTGCAGTCCAGCTCGCGGAACGTCTCCCGCACCGCCCGCTGCACCTCGGCGCGGACCTCGAAGACCGCCTTCACCTCCGGCTTGCGCAGGTCGAGCGTGCGGTTGTCGAGCCGCGTCGAGAGTTCGGCGTCGACCTTCCCGCTCGGGTCGAGGGGGAGTTCGGGGTCGGCGGGGGCGATCACCTCGACGGAGTCGGGGACGACCTCGACGCCGGTGGGAGCACGCTCCTCGGCCTCGACCTCGCCCTCGACGACGACGACGCTCTCGCGGGCGACGCTCGTGCTCGTCTCGACCAGCTCGTCGTCGGTCGCGTCCTTCTCGAACTTCACCTGGATCTTCCCCGTGCGGTCGCGCACGATGAGGAAGGCGATCCCGCCGAGGTCGCGTATCTCGTGGGCCCAGCCGGCGACGCGGGCCCGCTGGCCGGGCTCCGCCTCCGCGGCGTGGGTCCGGTCGTCCGTGTACATCGTGCGTTCGCTTCCGGCGACGCCCCCATAAACGCCGCCATTCGCCGCGCGGTCCGTCGTCGGTCGGGGTCAGGCCTCCGCGCCCGTCCCGTCCTCGCTCGACTCGGCGTCGGGGTCGACCCGACCCGACTCGTCGCCGTCCTCGTCGTCGTCGCCGTCCTCGTCCAGCCCCTCGACGGCGGCGATCGCGGCACGGCGCAGGCCGCGGGCGCGGTGTTCCTCCATGCCGGTCCGGTCCGCGAGGTCGGCGGGGTCGGCGCCGACGAGGTCGGCCACGCTCGTCACGTCGGCCGCCGCCAGCGTCTCGCGTGTCTCGTCGTCGACGCCCTCGACGGCGGCGAGGTCGAGGTCGCCGCCCTGCTCGGCCTGGCGGGCACGGTACTCCCGGAAGTTACAGACGGGACAGCCCAGCTCCCAGGGGTCGTCGCTGTCGGCGTCGACCACGACCTCGCGCAGGCCGTGTTCCGCACAGCGGTCGTCTGTCACCGCGAGGTCGCCACGGCGGGGCAGCGGCAGCGAGTACTCGCAGTCGGGATAGCGGTCACAGCCCACCAGCCGGGAGCCGTTCTGTAGCTGCTTCACCTGGAGGTCGCCGCCGTGGTCGCGGCCACAGTCCGGACACGACCCGACGAGCGGGCCGTCGCCGGCCGCCTCTGCCTGGCAGACCGGACAGCCGTGCGTGTACGTGTTCCGTCCGTCGAGCATCCGCACCTCGTGGAGGGCGTGTTCCTCGCAGACGTCGTCGGTGATCTCCGGCTCGCCGCGGTCCGGCAGCGGCAGCGTGAACTCGCAGTCGGGATAGCCGTCACAGCCGACGAACGCCGACCCGGAGCGCGACCGGCGCACGAGCAGGCGCTCGCCACAGTCCGGACACGGTCCGAGCGAGGCGTCCTCCTTCAGCGACTCCCGCAGCAGGTCGCCGACCGCCTCGTGGTTCTCGGAGAGGTCGTCGAACACCGTCCGCAGCATCTCGCGGGACTCCTCGGTCACCGCTTCGAGCGTGGCCTCGCCCTCCGCGATGGCGGTCATGTCCCGCTCCAGTCGCCGGGTCATCTCCTCGGAGACGATCTGCTCGGCGTATTCCTCGGCGGCGTCGACGACCGCCGTCGCTAGCCGGGTGGGCCGCGGCGGGTCGCCGTCGACGTAGCCGCGGTCGTACAGCTTGTCGATCACGTGATGCCGAGTCGACTTCGTCCCGATCCCCCGCTCCTTCATCAGCTCGACGAGCCTGGACTGGCTGTAGCGTTGCGGCGGCTGGGTCTGCTTCGCCGCCAGGCGCACGTCCGCGGTCCCGAGGGCGTCGCCCTCCGTGACGTCGGGCAGGTGGGCCTCCGAACTCGAAACGTACGGGTAGACGGCGTGGTAGCCGGGCGACAGCAGCCGACGGCCGTTGGCCTTCAGGCGGGCGCCGTCGGCGTCGGCGACCACCCGCAGGTCGGCCCACTCCGCCGGCTCGGCGACGGTCGCGAGAAAGCGGCGGACGACGAGCTCGTAGACCTCCGCCTCGGCCTCGCTCAGGTCGTCGAGGTCGGGGAGCTCGTCGGTCGGGTGGATCGGCGGGTGGTCGGTCGACTCCGTGTCGCCGCGGGTCGGTTCGATCTCGCCGTCGCCGTCGCGCTCGCTCGCCCGCAGCGAGGCGGCGTCGACACCGATCTCGGGCAGCTCCGCCAGCGCCCCGAGCAGCTCGTCCGGGTCGAGGTCGTCCGGGTAGACGGTGTTGTCGGTGCGGGGGTAGGTGACGTAGCCCGCCGTGTAGAGGTCCTCGGCGGCGCTCATCGCGCGCTCGGCGCCGTAGCCCAGCGAGCCCGCGGCCGAGATGAAGGCCGTCGTGTCGAAGGGTGCGGGCGGGCGGTCGGTGCGGGTGCGGCGGCGCACCTCCGTCACCCGGGCGGCGTCGGCACCGGCGACCGTGCCGCGAGCCCGTTCGGCGGCCTTCTCCTCCCAGATCCGCTCCTGCTCGCCGTCGTCCTCGTAGAAGTACTGCGCCTCGAACGCCTCGTCGGCGGCGGAGAGATCGGCGTACAGCTCCCAGTAGTCCTCGGGGTCGAACCGCTGAATGGCGCGTTCGCGCTCGACGATCAGCCGCAGCGTGGGCGACTGTACCCGGCCGACGGAGACGAACTCGTCGCCGAGCCGGCCGGCCGAGAGCGAGAGAAACCGCGTGAGCGCGGCCCCCCACATCAGGTCGACGACCTGGCGGGCCTCGCCGGCCGCCGCGAGGTCGAAGTCGACCTCGTCGGGCTCGTCGAAGGCCCGACGGACCTCGCGGTCGGTGATCGAAGAGAAGCGCACGCGGTCGACGGGCGCGTCGGTCTCCTCGCGGACGATCTCGTAGGCCTCCTTTCCGATCAGTTCGCCCTCGCGGTCGTAGTCGGTGGCGATGGTGACCCGGTCGGCGGCACGGGCGAGCGAGCGCAGCTCGCGGACGATGTCCGCCCGCGTGGGCGTCTTCCGCAGGTCGGCGTCGATCAGTTCGGCTGGCTCGACGGCTCGCCAGTCCTCGTACTCCGGCGGGAAGTCGACGCCGACGACGTGGCCGGACAGACCGACACAGACGCGGGAGACGTCCCGGGAGTCGGTCCAGCGGTAGACGTTCACCTCCTCGCCGCCGACGGTCGCCGCCCCGTCGCTGAGGATGTCGGCGATGCGGCGGGCGGCGTTGTCCTTCTCGGTGACGATCAGTTCGACCCGGTCCTCGTCCATCACGTCCGCGTAGCGGGACCCGCCTGCTAAACGTTCCGGAGCCCGAGACGTCCGGAAAGATTTACCAGTGCCCGGGGTAGTGTGAAGATATGTCACAGCCCTCCTCGTCGAAGTCGACCGACGGCGCCGAGGCCAGCCCGACGAGCGAGGGGGAGACGGGTGTCACCGACTCCGAACCGGACCCAGACCCCGAGCCCGAGCTGAACGGCGAGGCGGACCCGCGGGAGCCGGCGCCGGGCGACCCCCGAGCGCTGTACCTCGACAGCGAGGACACCGGAGAGCTGATCGCCTCGCTGTCCTCGGAGACCGCGCGGTCGATCCTCGTCGCTCTCCACGACCGCCCCGCGACGGCCTCGGAGCTCGCCGAGAGCGTCGACACGACCGTCCAGAACGTCCGTCACCATCTCGACAACCTGCGCGAGGCCGACCTGGTGCGGACGGCGGAGACCCGGTACTCCTCGAAGGGCCGCGAGATGGACGTGTACGCCCCCGTCGACCGCCCGCTGGTGGTCGTCGTCGGCAAGGGCGAGGACGACCCCCTGGCGGACGACGGGACCGAGACGGAGACGGGAACGGAGGGGTTCGTCGACGCCCTGAGTCGCTTCGTCGGCGCGGTCGTGGGACTGGCCGCGGTCAGTCTGGCGGTACAATGGCTGGCCGTCTCGCCGGGCGGCGGCGACCTCGGCGGCGTGGTCCGCTCGCCGGACGCCGTCGGCGGCGGTCTCGGACCGACCGTCGCCCCGCCGGGGCTGCTCTTTTTCGCCGGCGGCGCTCTGATACTGGCGGTCGTCTCCGGCTGGCGGTACTGGCAGCGCAACGAGGCCTGACGCCGGCGAGGACGGCCGCCCTCCGACTTCGCCGTCGCAGTCACACGTCGTGATCACGACCTGCAGGGTTTTTGTGACAGAGCCTCGTGGTACGGTCACATGGGCCGACGGGCAGGAACGACGCAGCTGGTGGTCGCGTCGCTGCTGCTCGCCGTGTCGGTCGGTGCCGTCGTCGCGCTGTCGACACACTCACCAGGGGAGTCGCCCGAGGAGCCGGAGCGAGCGACCCTGCAGACGTACGACGACCCCGAGCTCGACCCGCAGGTGGTCGTCACCGCCGACCTGCGGCCGGGCGCGAGCCTGCCGGCGAACCTGCGCGCCCGGAACGACGTTCACGTTACCGTCAGCGAGGACGAGCGCCGCCTGCAGGCCACGATCCCGCTGTCGGAGGTGCGGACGCTGTCGGACACCGAGGGAGTCACCGGCGTGCGGATCGACACGAGCGGCGTCACCGCCGACGACGACACGGTGTCGCCGGGCGTGACGGCGATCGGCGCCGACCGGCTCCACGAGCGGGGGATCACCGGGGAGAACGTCACCGTCGGCGTCGTCGACGCCGGCTTCCACCTGAGTCACCCGTCGATCGCGGACCAGGTGAGCGCCTACCGCGCCGTCGGCGAGCCCGGCGACCCGGCCCACGGGACCGCCGTCGCCGACGTCGTCTCGGACACGGCGCCGGACGCCCGGCTCCATCTCGTCGCCGTCGGGCCGACGACCACCCCCGGGGAGTACCGCGAGGCGGTCGAGTGGCTGCAGGCCTCCGGCGCCGACGTGGTCGTCGACGCCGGCTCCTACCTCGGCGCCGACAGTTCGGCGGGGGTCGCCGCCGTCGCCGAGAACGCCGCCGACGAGGTCGCCTTCGTCACCTCCGCGGGCAACTACGCGACGCGACACTGGACCGGCGTCCACCGGCCGGACGACGACAGACAGGCGGCCGTCGACCGTAGGGACGGCGACGAGCGGTCGACGCTTTCGGACGGGCTACCCGGCAGCGTCCCGCAGCACGTCGCCGGGCTGGTCGGCGGCGTGGACGGCGACGCGGGCGTCCTGGAGTGGGTGACCGTCGGCGACGACCGGCGCAACCGCCTCGGGGACGGACCGACCGCCGGTCGCGTGACGGTCACCCTCTCCTGGGAGGGCGAGGCCGACTACGACCTCTATCTCGTCCGGCGGACCGCCGCCGGCGAGGTGGTCTGGGACAGCGCGACGACCGGAACCGGCAACCGCGAGCGGCTCTCGGTCGTCGTCCCCCGCGGTCGGTACGCCGTCGCCGTCGGCTACGACGGCGGTGAGACGCGCGAGAGCCGGCTCGAACTGTTCTCGAACCGCCGGCTGGAGTCGGCGGCGCCGACCGGCAGTCTCGCCGTGCCGGCGACCGCCGAGGGGGTGATCGCCGTCGGCGCACTCGACGGCGGCAGTGCGGCGGCGTTCTCCTCGCGTGGTCCGACCGACGACGGTCGCCTCGGCGTCGACGTGGCCGCGCCGGACGACAGCGCCGCCGGCGGCGGCACCTCCTTCGCGGCGCCGTACGTCGCCGGCACGATCGCGCTGGTGCAGTCGTCGACCCCCGGGATCGAGCCGCGACGGGCCGGCGAGGACGTCGTCCGCTCGGCCACCGACGTCGGTACGCCCGGGCCGGACGCCGCGACCGGTCACGGCCGGGTCGACGCCGTCGCCGCCGAGCGCACGCTCGACACGCTCGGTCTCGTCGACACGCCACACCCAGTTCGGCTCGCCTCGCTCGCGTCCGACGACGACTGACCCGCCGGACGGGCGTGGCGGTCACGAGGAGCCGTCGTCCTCGAGTCGCTCGCGGAGCAGCTCGTTGACGGTGCCGGGGTCGGCGCTGCCGCCGGTCACGCTCATCACCTGGCCGACGAGGAAGTTGACCGCGCCGTCCTCGCCGGCGTGGTAGTCCTCGACGGCGTCGGGGTGCTCCGCGATCGCGCTCTCGACGGCGTCGACGACCGCGTCGTCGTCGGTCTTGCCCAACCCCTCTCGCTCGACGACCGCGTCCGGGGAGAGCCCCTCGTCGAGCATCGTCCGCAGCACCCTTTCCTCGGCGTTCTTGACGGTTATCTCCCCGGCGTCGACGAGTTCGATCAGCCGGGTGAACTCCTCCAGGCGGTGCTGTACGTCGGCGACGGCCATGTCGCGGTAGTGGAGCTCGCCGAGCAGACGGTCGGCGACCCACGACGCCGCCGTATCGGGGTCGAACTGCTCGGCGACGGCCTCGTAGAAGTCCGCCACCTGCTTGCGCGAGGTGAGCTTCGAGGCCGCCTCCCTGCTCAGCCCGTACTCCTCACGGAAGCGCTCGCGGCGGGCGTCCGGCAGCTCCGGGATCGAGAGCCGCTCCCGCCAGTCGGCCACCCGCAGCGGCGGCAGGTCCGCCTCTCGGAAGTAACGGTAGTCCTTCTCGGCCTCCTTTGCGCGCATCGACACCGTCACGCCCTTGGCCTCGTCCCAGTGGCGGGTCTCCTGTTCGACCTCGCGGCCGCGCTGGACGGCGTTTCGCTGCCGACTGGCCTCGTACGAGAGCGCCTTCTCGGCGCCCTTGTGACTGGAGATGTTCTTCACCTCCGTGCGGTCGGCCTCCTCCAGGACCGCCCGGGGGACGGAGCCGTCCGCGGCGACCGCGTCGCCGTCGACGACCGAGAGGTTGGCGTCGACCCGCAGCGAGCCGTCCCGCTCCGAGTCGAACACGCCCAGATACTCCAGCACCTCCTCCAGCTTGGCGAGGAAGGCCCGCACCTCCGACGGACTCCGGAAGTCCGGTCGCGTGACGACCTCCATCAGCGGCGTCCCCGCCCGGTTGTAGTCCACCAGCGTGTAGTCGGCCCGGTCGATCGAGGTCCGGCGGGCCTCCAGCGGCCGCGTGCCGTCGGTGACGTGGACGAGCGAGCCGGGGTCTTCCTCCAGGTGAGCCCGGCGGATGTCGATCTCGCGGGACTCGCCCTCGACGTCGACCTCCAGGCTGCCGTCCCGACAGACCGGCGCGTCGTACTGGGTGATCTGGAAGTTCTTCGGCAGGTCGGGGTAGTAGTAGTTCTTCCGGTGAAAGCGCGTCTCCGCGGGGATCTCGGCGTCGATCGCCTTGGCGACCTTCACCGCCGCCTCGACGGCGGCCTCGTTGAGCACCGGCAGAGCGCCGGGCAGCCCCAGACAGACCGGGCAGGTGTTCGTGTTCGGCTCCGCCGCCGGCTCGGTCGAACAGCCACAGAAGACCTTCGTCTCCGTCTCAAGCTGTACGTGTACCTCCAGACCGATGACGACGGCGAGGTCCTCCTCGACGGCCTGTGCGGTCATCGTCCGCCCTTTCGTGTCCCCCCACATAACGTATGTGCTCCGCCCGCTCCGGACTGTCGCTCGCCCGTCCGTCGCCCGCGGGTGACCGCTCAGACCGACGGGTCTGCGCCGCAAACGACCGGGTTTGCGCTCGGAACCGGCGGTCATCGGCCGGGTTGCGCGTGAAAACCGACGGTCGGGACGGGTTCGCCGCGAAAGATCGTGTTTGTACGTGAAAAGGGAAGAGCGTCCGCTGCGAGCGCGGAGCGGGAGCGCCGGCGGGCGGGCGTCGAGACGGACGGCTCCGGAAACGATTTCACGCGGCCGCCCCAAGTACCGAGAGATGCGAAAGAGCGGCCCGCCGAAGGGACTGATCGCGTACCTCGTCCTCGAACTCCTGGAGGAGAAGCCCCGGTACGGCTACGAGATCCTCAAGGAGATCGAGGACATAAGCGGCGGGCACTGGGCGCCCTCGTACGGCTCGGTCTACCCGATCCTCTACAAGTTCGAGGAGGAAGGTTGGGCCGAGCGCGTCGAGCGCGAGGACGAGCCCGACCGGAAGTACTTCGAGCTGACCGAGGCGGGCACCGAGGAACTGCAACAGCGGCGCCGCGAGTCGGCGAGCGACGCCCGCGAGTTCGCCGACGTCGTCCTCGGGTTCTACCACGTCTACGTCGCCTTCGCCAGCGACGAGCGCTTCCAGGTGCCGGACGTGCAGGGGGAGTGGCGCTACGACGACGCCTTCTCGGCGTGGATCGTCGAGCAGATGATCCGCCACCACGACCACTACTTCGACGACGACTTCGAGCGCATCGAGGCGACGCCGGAGGAGTTCTACGAACACCACGACGTCGACACCGAGGACTGACCGCGGGAGCGGGACTAAGACTGGGACTCAGCAGGTGTGGCGCTCCAGCCGCTCGCGCTCGGTGGGCTCGTCGTCGTCGGGCACGCCGACGACGGTCGGCTGTTCGACGAAGTAGACGGTCACCCGTCGTGGCCGGACGCCGTGGCGACGCTCGTAGCGGTCACAGAGGTAGGCCGCGAACTGGCGGCGGTCGGCGGTGTCGTAGCGCCACAGCCCGACCAGATACTTCCGCCAGCGCGCGGTGGGGTACGTCGAGGAGACGTCCTCGGGGCGGTCCCAGTCGACGCTGCCGTCACGGTAGGCGTCGACGCGGCTGCCGTCGGGCAGTTGGGCGGGTGCGACGACCCAGCCGTCGACCGAGAGCGGGTCCGGCGCGAACATGTTCCAGTACTGGTCGGTGCCGGTGACCTGGAGCGCGGGTTCGGCCTCCTCGGGGACCGGCTCGTGGCCGACGACCTCGGCGGCGCCGAGGAACTGGACGTTCCACAGCACCACGAGGACGAGAAAGACGACGACGACCGCACTCGACAGTCGCGAGGCCACGCGGGAGAGCGCCGGCGGCACGTCGGCGACGCGGACGACCGGTAGGGCGTCGGCCAGGCGGCGGTGCCAGCGGTCGAGCGCCCGCACCGGCCGACGGTCGGCGAGCGGCGCCGCCCGGTCCCAGACTGCCGCCGGCAGGAATGGAACCAGCGAAGCGACCGAGACGAGTGGGAACAGGTCGATGCGCATCGTCACCACCATCCCCAGGTGCATGCCCATCAGCGCGACGGCGTAGAGGGCGCGGGGCCAGCCGGTCAGCAGCAGCAGGGCGAACGACAGCGCGATCGTGACGAGCCAGACGTAGTCGAGGACGTGCAACAGCGCGGGGAACTGGCCGAGACGCTCGCCCAGGAGGACGGTGAACTGCCCCAAGCTGAACACGTACCGCAGGCCGTCGCCGCGGACCCAGACGTCGCCGGTGAGCTTGAAGGCGGCGTTGGTGAGATACAGCGCGACGACCTGCACGAGCAGGGCGGCGCTCGCGACGCCCGCGACGTAGTCGCCGGCGACCTCCTCGTCCGGCTCGCGGTGACGGGCGTCGACGCTCCAGCGGGCGCCCAGCGGGAGGAAGAGCCCCCAGAACAGCAGTAGCCGCAACAGCACGTCGCCGCCGTTGAGCACGTCCGGAACGCGGTTGTGCAGGGAGACCAGCAGCAGCCAGGAGACGGCCGTCGCCAGCCGCGTGCGGTAACCGACCGCGAGGGCGACGGCGACGACGCCGGCGACCGCGAACAGCAGCGCCTGCCCCCAGGCCTCGCCGGAGGCGAGGTGGAGCGACCAGTGCGTCGGGCCGTGCTGCGCGAGGAGGGCGGTCCGCGGCAGGACGCCGTCGTCGGTGTAGAAGGCGTGGAGGCTCCGCGAGCGCAACAGCAGGTCCGCGAGCAGCAGCGAGCCGAGCGCGACCCGGAAGAGGGCGAGCGACCGGGCGTCGATCCGCACCCGGCGACGGACCGCCCTGCGGAGCGCACCCGGGAGGTCGTCGGGGAGTCGCCGACGCATGGGGTCGTCGGAGGATGCGGTCGACCACCCAAATAGGTGTGGGAGAGTGAAACGTCGGTTACAGCCACTAACCGCCGAGCAGCTGTGGCCCGAGCACGAGTAGAACGAAGCTCACGAGCATCGTCAGGCCGACGGTGGTGGTGACGGCGCGGACGATCCGGCGGGAGGCGTCGACCGGCAGCCGCGAGACGACCGTCTCGGCGCTCGACCGGAGGATGTGGCCGCCGTCCAGCGGGAAGGCGGGGATGCAGTTGAAGAAGCCGAGTTGGACGTTGATCCAGCCGATCCAGAAGAGGACGTTCGCGAGGAGGAACACGCCGTCGCCGAGCCCGCCGAGCGGGCCGACCGGCTCGTAGAAGTTGAGGTTGACGCCGACGAAGCCGGGGAAGTTGAACGAGAACGGACCGAGGACGCCGCTGAGCGGGAGATACAGCGCGACGATCGTCCGACCGAAGAACGACTCGCCGATCGCGCCGAAGCCGCCGGTCGCGCCGCCGCCGTCGCCGCCCAGCGCCGTGAGGTACGCCCCCGCGGGGTACGTCCGGACGCCGAAGTCGTCGACGGAGAGTCCGGTGGTTCCGGGGAAGGCGCGAATGCCGAGGAAGCCGCCGTCGTCGTTGGGGCTCTCGCCGAGTTCGACCTCGACGACGCGGCGCTCGCCGTCGACGTGGGCGACGACGGTGAGCCGGTCGCCGGGGCTGGTCCCGTCCAGGCGGTCGACGAGGTCGCTCCGCGAGCCGACGCGGGTGTCGCCGTCGCTGCCGTTGATCCAGGTGACAACCGCCAGGTCGGCGGGGACGCCGGACTCGTTCAACGGCTCGCCCTCGGCGACGCTGACGTAGGCGCCGGCCGGAAACGTCGTCGTCGTCCCGTCGGTCGTCTCGACGGTGATCCGCTCGTTGGTGGCGACGACCTCCCGGAAGCGGGCGTGGCTGCGGACCGCCTCGCCGTCGACGCGGGCGATCGTCGCCCCGCTGTCGAGGTCGGCCGGAGCGCCCTCCGTGGCGGCGGTCACGAGGAGGCGTCGCTCGACCTCCCGTCGTCGGTCGCCGTTCAGCGTGACGGTCACGCGGTCTCGGTTCGAGTCGGCGAGCACCGTCGAGAGGTTGTCGGCGCCGACGGGCCGGCCGTCGACGGCGGTGATCCGGTCGCCGGGTTCGATCCCGGCGTCGGCGGCGGGGGAGTCGGGGACGACCCCGCCGACGGCGGCGCCGGGAGCGACGCCGACGGAGGCTATTACGGGGCCGAAGAGTAGTCCGAAGGCGACCAGCGTGACCGCGAAGTTGTTGGTGACGCCGGCGGCGAACATCCGAGTCTTGCCGCCGCGGGAGGCCGCCTCCCGCGACTCCTCGTCGGGGGCGACGAAGGCGCCGACGGGGACGAACGCCAGGAGGGCGAGCCCCATCGACTCGATCTCGATGTCCTCGACGCGACAGAGCAGGCCGTGACCCCCCTCGTGGACGACCAGCCCGACGGCGAGCCCGAGGACGATCTCCGGCGCGACCGACAGTGGGAGGAAGTCGTTCACCCCGGGGATGACCAGCACGTTGCGCGGCCGGTTGACCGCGGTCGCCTCAGGCGGGTTTTGCAGCGTCGAGACCGCGAAGACGAGCAGAAACAGAAAGGCACTGAACATCACCACCAGCGCGACGCCGACGCCGAAGTTGGCCCACGCCCGCCAGAACCGCTTCGGCCCGGCGAGCCAGTCGAGAAAGTCCTTGCCCGACTGGGTGTGGACCGTCGTGATCGGCCCCTGGACGCGGACGGCGTCGGGCAGCAGTCCGCGTCACCATTGGTGTTCCTTCCCTCGTGGAGGGCACTCTTGTGTCTTCGGTTCGGCCGTCCCGTCGGTCGATTCCGTCCCGTCCGAGGCGGAGTTCATCGCTCCCGGCGCAGCCTCGCCACGACGAACTCGCGGTCGAGGTCGGCGAGGAACGGACCCAAGCGTGGCCCCTCGTCGTCGCCGAAGAACAGCCGGTAGCCGGCCTCGAACACGTCAGCCGCCTCGACGCCGTGTCGGTCGGCGGCCTCGTACAGCTCGCCCTGGACGGCTTCGCCGTCGCCGCCGTTCGCGACCACGCTCGCCACCTCCGCCAGGGCGGCGGCCACGTCGCCGTCCACGTCGACGTCGGGGAGTGCGCCGCGCTCGACGCGGTAGTCGAAGCGGTTGCCCGTCCGGTCGGCCCAGGCACGGGCGTGGTCGACCCGGTCGAGGGCGAGGTCGACCGCCCACGCCGGCGCGTCGTCCGGTAGATGGCCCTCGCGGCGGGCGATCTCCTCGCGGACGTCCGCCCGCTCGGTCATGCCGAGCACCGCGGCGAAGCGGTACGGCACCCGCACTCGCTCGCGGAAGACGCCCTCGAGGAAGGCACGCAGTCGCCCGAAGTCCGCCGGGTCGGGGTCGGCGGCGGCGACGCGGTCGAGCGTCGCGTCGACGGTCCCGGGGTCGTCGGCCGCCGAGGTCGCCGCCGCCGGCACGCGACGGGGGTCGAGCACGTATGGGTACGCCCGCTCCGCCGTCGCCGGGTCGGCGCCGGCCGCGCCCTGGTCGGGGTCCGCGGCGTCGACGCCCCGGAAGTAGGCTCGCTCGAAGCGGTCGAACTCGTCGACGAGGCCGTCGAGCGAGGCGACCGCCAGGTCGCGCTGCTTGCGTGGCTCCTTGGCGAAGAAGTACCGCAGCGCGTCGCTCTCGACCAGTTCGAGCAGTTCGCCGGCGGTGATCACGTTGCCCGACGAGGACGACAGCGCGGCGCCGTCGAGCGTGAACCACTCGTAGACGAGCGGCTCCGGCGGCTCGACGTCGAGCAGGTCGCGGGCGATCTCCTGGCCGGACGGCCACGACCCCTCGGCGTGGTCCTTGCCGAACGGCTCGAAGTCGACCCGGAAGTGCGCCCACTGGGCGGGCCACTCGAAGCGCCAGGGGAGCTTCCCCTCGGTGAGGTCGGCGACGCCCTCGTGACCACAGCCTTCGATGGTGCGGTCGCCGGCCTCGATGTCCTCGCAGACGTACCTGACGGTGCGGGTGTCGGCGTCGAACGACCGGACGCCGCCGGTGACGATACCGCACGACTCACACCGCGGGCGGAACGGCCAGTAGTCGCCGTCGGCGTCGACGGAGTCCTGGAACTCGGCGAGCAGCGCCCGCACCTCGGCCGGACGGGCGAGCAGGTCGGCGGCGACGTCGGCGAAGGCGCCGTCCTCGTACAGCGCCGTGGCCGAGTAGAAGTCGACGGGGACGCCGACGGCGTCGACCGCCTGTCGCAGGAGTGCGGTCTGGTGGGCGCCGAAGGAGTCACAGCAGCCGAGCGGGTCGGGCACGTCCGTCAGCGGCCGGCCGAGGTTGCGTCCGAGCGCGCCGACGTCGAAGCCGTCGCGCTCGACGTACTCGCCGTCGAGCGTCATCAGGCGGTAGGGGATCGACCGCAGCGGGTCGCGGTCGTCGCTGGTGAACACCTGCCGCACGTCGTGGTCGCGCTCCCGCAGGACGCTGGCGACGTAGTAGCCCCGCAGCGCCTCGTTGACGTGGCCGGCGTGTGGCACGCCCGAGGGAGAGACGCCGCCTTTGACGACGACCGGTTCCTCGGGGTCGCGGGCCTCGACGCGGTCGGCCACCTCGTCCGCCCAGAAGGCGTGGTACGCCCGGTCGCCGCGCTCGTCGTCGCCCCCGACGCGGACGCCGTCGTCGCCGTCGCCGGCACTCATCTCAGGACTCCGCGGCCCAGTAGGTGGGCTCGCCGGTCTCGCCGTCGGGGACGACGTCGGTGCCGTCGTGGTCTCCGCGGCGGACGGCGTCGGCGATGCGTCCCGGGTCGGTGCCGTCGAGGACGACGGTGCGCAGGCCGGCACGCTCTATCACCTTCGCGGCGACCAGGTCGACCGGCGCGGCGGCGCCGGCGGTACGCTCCAAGTCGGCGATCACGTCGACCAGTTCGCCCGGGGTGAGCCGGTCGAACTTGCGCGCGTCGTCGGCCTCGTTGGGGTCGGCGTCGAACACCCCGGACACCGAGGTGGCGTAGACGAGCAGGTCGGCGTCCGTGTACTCCGCCAGCGCGGCGGCGACGGCGTCGGTGGTCTGTGCGGGGGCGACTCCACCCATGACCGGCACGTCGCCGCGACGCATGGCGGCGCCGGCGGTCTCGTAGTCCTCGGGCGGGGACGGCGTCGCCGACGTGTCGAGCGCGGCGGTCAGCAGCCGGGCGTTCAGCCGCGTGGCCGCGATGCCGAGCTCGTCGAGCACCATCTCGTTGGCGTCGAGGTCGCGGGCGACACCGATGTACTCCCGGGCGGTGGTGCCGCCGCCGACCACGATACCCATCGTCCGTCCCTCGTCGGCGAGTTCCTCGACGACGGCGGCGTGGTCGCGGACGTACTCGGCGCTCACCGTCGGCACGAACACGCTGCCGCCGACCGAGACGACCACCTTCATGCTACTTCCGCTTTCCGCGACCCGTTCTTAAGAATTGTCAACCGCCGGCAGCCCGCCGACGCGCTCGGGCGGGGACAGCTACAAGCCGACGGCGCCCGAGCTGACCGCATGAAACTCGTCGTCGTCGACGGTCCGCCCGGCGAGACCGGGACGGCGGTCGACCGCCTGGCCGACCGCCTCGCGGCCGAAGGGACCGTCGCCGTCGTCACCGAGGCGGACGACCCCGGCGGAACGACCCCCGACGACTCCGGAGCTGCGAGCCGGTACGTCGTCGGCGACGGTCGCGTCGAGGGAAAGGAGCCCGGCGACGTGGCGACGGTGCTCGACCGGCTCGCGCCCGAGCACGACTACGCCGTCCTGGAGGGGTTTCCGGACGCGAACGCGCCGCGTGTCCGGGTCGGCGGTGAACGAGCGGAGGCGGGCGACGAGCGGGTCGTCGCGACCCCAACACGGGCCGAGGCACTGGACGTGGAGCGCGTCGTCGAGGCGCTCGCCGGCGCGCGACCACGCGAGACCCTGGAATCGCTAGTTGCCGCGGTGAAACGCTCGCCGGACGCCGACCGCGCCGGGGCGATCGCGACGTTCACCGGCCGGGTGCGGACCCGCGACGGGCCGAACGACCCGCCGACGGAGTACCTGGAGTTCGAGGCCCACGACGAGCTGGCGGAGCGCCGCATGGTCGACCTGCGCTTGGACCTGGAGGCGCGAGACGGCGTGTGGGCGGTGCGACTCCACCACCGTCGCGGCGTCGTCGAGGCCGGCGAGGACATCGTTTTCGTCGTCGTGCTGGCGGGCCACCGGTCGGCGGCCTTCCGGGCCGTCGAGGACGGTATCGACCGCCTGAAAGCGGAGGTACCGCTGTTCAAGCGCGAGGTGACCGCCGAGGGGGAGTTCTGGGCGCACCGGTACGACCCCTGAGGCCGTCGACGATTCGGCGGCCGCGCGCTCGCGCCCCAGGCCGGCCGAACGTGCACGAACACCCCCTCTCGTCCGAACGTATCATATTTCGGTTATATGTAGCGACAAGCGTGCAAGAAACTCTGAGATCGCGTTGTAAAACGTTTCAGGCGTTCTGAGAGCTTGATGAAAGATGATGAAACGAGGTATAAGGGGGGTTACCTGACTGAACTGTCCCGAAACACCCCGAAGTGTCGGCCGTTTATATGGGGGTGTGGGTCCGTACGAACGGTGAGGCGATCGAGATGAGTACCACGACACAGCCCTCCACCGACGACGCGAACGGCGGTCCAGGGAAGGACGAACGCCTGCGTCAGTTCCTCAAGCAGAAGGCCGACGACGGCGAGCTCTACTTCAAGAGCAAGTTCATTGCCGACGAGGTCGGTCTCTCCCCCAAGGAGATCGGCGCCCTGATGGTCAAACTCCGGGACTCCTGTCCGGGCCTGGAGATAGAGAAGTGGTCGTACACGAGCGCGACGACCTGGCGGGTCGAACCCGCATAGGCCGCCGGAACCCCGCGACGCCGTCCCTCCACTCCGTTCCGGTTCCTTCCCATTCCCCTGTCGCCCCTCGACGAGCGACGGCCGAGCCCTCGTGGGGTTGTCCCGCCGACCGGTCGCTGCGCTCCGGGGATTTAAGCGCCCGGAACGGCTAGCCGCGAGCGATGCCCGAGGGTGACGCGCCGTCGGCGGCGCCCCCGCTCGACCTCCCCGAGGACGTGTTCGTCGTCTACCGCGCTCTCACCGACGGCGACAGGCGCCTCTACTTCGGCGTGCGTCTGGGGTCACAGGGAGCGGTCGAGCAGCAGGTCACCCGTACGTTCGGCGCCGCCGACTACGAGGTGCGCTGTACGTCGGCCGACTCCGTCGACGTCGAGGCGGCCGACGACGTCGTCGCCCGAGACGTCGTCGTCGTCGAACCGAGCGAGGTCGGCGTCGACGGCGTGCCGTGGACGAACGTGGGACTGTTCCTGGCGACGGTCCTCTCGACGCTGTACGCCGGCAGCCTCTGGTACCACATCGACCTCTCAAACCCCCTCAGTGCCGTGCGGGCGTGGCCGTTCACGCTCGCGATCGTGAGCGTGCTCGGCGTCCACGAGATGGGACACTACCTGTTCAGCCGCTATCACGGCGTCAACGCGACACTACCGTACTTCATTCCCGTGCCGACGCTGATCGGCACGATGGGCGCTGTCATCAGGATGAAAGGCCGCATCCCCGACCGGGAGGCGCTGTTCGACATCGGCGTCGCCGGGCCGATCGCCGGGCTCGTGGCGACGGTCGTCGTCACCACCGTCGGGCTCTACCTCGATCCCGTCACCATTCCGGAGGCAGTGCGGACCGACCCCGACGCCGTCCGCGTGGAGATCGGCTTCCCGCCGCTGATGTACGTCCTCTCGTGGCTCACCGGCCAGCCGCTCACCTACCCCGAGGGACAGGCGGTCAACCCCGTCGTCATCGGCGGCTGGGTCGGCATGTTCGTCACCTTCCTCAACCTCATTCCCGTCGGGCAGCTCGACGGCGGACACGTCCTGCGGGCGATCCTCGGCAGTCGTTACGAGCGCTACGCCGCGCTGGTACCGGGCGCGCTGTTCGCGCTGGCCGCGTACGTCGAGTTCGTCCGTGACGCCCCCGGCAACGCCGCTCTCGTCTGGGTCGTCTGGGGTGTCATCGCGACGTTCCTGTCGTTCGCCGGCTCCGTTCGCCCCGTCGACGACGCGGAGCCGCTCGACCGCCGGCGCGTCGCCGTCGGCCTGCTCACGCTCGTACTGGGGTTGCTCTGTTTCACGCCCGTTCCGATCGCGGTGATCCAGTGAGCCGGTCGCCTAGCTCGAACCGTCCCCGTCGGCCCCGTGGGTGTACCCCCGGTCCGGCAGCGGCTCGCCGTCCATGGTCACCCCCGTCTCGGTGACGCGACCGAGCTCGGTGACCGCGACGGGCGAGGCCTCACGGACCGCCGACAGACGCTCGTCGGGAACCGCGAACAGCAGTTCGAAGTCCTCGCCGACGAACGTCGCCGCCTCACAGCGGTCGGCCGCGCCGGCGACGACCTCGTCGACGGCGGAGTGGACCGGTAGGCGGTCGCCGTCGACGGTCACGCCGCAGCCGCTCGCGGCCGCGAGCATGTGGGCGGAGCGGGCCAGCCCGTCGCTCACGTCGAGTGCCGCCGTCGCGTGCTCGGCGATCGCCCGTCCCGTCGCGACCCGTGGCGTGAACCGGAACAGCTCGTTCGCGCGCCGGCGGTCTTGGTCCCGGCTCTCGTCCGCCGACCTCTCGCCGTCGGCCCGCTCGAACAGCCCGAGTGCGGCCGCGGTGCGCCCCAGCTCGCCCGTGACGCAGAGTCGCTCGCCGGGGGTTACGCCCGACCGGGTGAGCGCCGCCGTCCCGTCGAGTCGGCCCACGGCCGTCGTCGCCACCGTCAGCTCGTCGTGTGCGTCGAGGTCGCCGCCGACGTACCTCGCCCCGACCCGCTCGCAGACGTCCGTGGCGCCGTCGAAAAAGCCACCGAGGGCGTCGGCCTCGAAGGCGGGGGCGCCGTAGGCGGCCACCGCCGCGACCGCCCGTGCGCCCGTCGCCGCCAGGTCCGACAGCGAGACCGCCACCGAGCGCCAGCCGACCGTGTACGGCGTGACGCCGTCTGGCAGGTCCGTCCGCTCGTGGAGCATGTCCGTCGTGACCGCGAGGTCGTCGACGACGGCGGCGTCGTCGCCGGTGTCCGGGACGACGTCGGCCACGAGCGCCAGCGCCGCCCGTTCGTCCATGTGTACGCTGTGGTCGCCCCCGACAAGTTCGTTGGCATCGACCGCGGGCGTGTCTCTCGATCCTGTCGGGGTCGCTTACGAAACTCTCGGAGTGTTCTCATCGGTCGTGTCGGCTGCTCTCGGTCCTGCTGTGTAGACCTACAAAGCCCTCGGCGCGCGCTCCGCAACCGACACTCTCGATCCTACTACGATGGCTTCCGAAGCCCTCGGCACAGCCTTCGCGCGCCTCTGTACGGGTCGGCCGGGCGTCCAGGCGCTGGGCGCGCGACTGACGCGCGAGGTTCTCACGACCACGAGCGCGGCGAGTGAGAGCGAGAACGTCGCAGCGGCGAGGCCCTACGCGCCGCCGGCAGCCGGCGCTCACGAGAGCGTCGCTCTCGTGAGCCGAGCGGAACCCGAAGAGTGCTGATGACGTTCGTCAGAGCGGAGCTCTGACGGGCCAACCGGAACCCTGCGGGTTCTGGTGACGCCGGAGGCGCCGGCGACGACGAGCGTCACGAGTCCGACCGTCTCTCCGTGGACGAGTGAGTGAGCGCAGCGGGCGAACGAGGAAGCTGGGGAGGACGAGGCGAGGCAGCGGGCGGCCGGGTGGGACCGAAAGGGGCCGGCCTGGTGCGGGCGCGTCGGGACGCAAGCACTACAGTGAGCGAAGCGAACGGAGCGCACAGCGAGCGAGGTGTCCGCACCAGGCCGGGGGCTTTCAGGGCATACCCCGGACGGACACGATCGACTGGGACGAAGAGTAGTGAGCCGCACCCGGGAGTCTTTAGTCGGGGCGTGTCCACGCTTCGATATGACCGATTCGGGGCAGACGGACCTCGGCGGATTCGGGGACACCGGGGACGAAAGCGTGGAGAGCGACCGCGACGCGGCGGCGGAGGCCCGGGCGGTCGCCGGGCCGGGTCAGGACACGGACCGCGTCGTCGACCCCGACCGCGAGGCCGTGCCCGAGGCGACGGGCACCGTCGAGATGGCCGTCACGCAGGTCGACTACACCGTCGTCGGCAGCGGCCGCGACGAGCGACCGATCGTCCACGTCTTCGGTCGGACCGCCGACCGGGAGCGCGAGCACGTGAAGGTGCTCGGCTTCCGGCCGTACTTCTACGCGCCGACGGCGACGCTGTCGGACGAGAAGCTGGACCACGACCGGATCACCGGCTGGGAGGAGACCGACGAGGACGGCGAGCCGTACGAGTCGATCCGAGGGGAGCATCTGACGAAAATATTCGCCCGGACGCCGCGTGACGTCGGGCAGATGCGCGACGAATTCGACCACTACGAGGCGGACATCCTGTTCCCGAACCGTCTGCTCATCGACAAGGACATCCGCGGCGCCGTCCATGTGCCGGAGCGTCGTGACGACGACGGGACGATCCTCGTCCCACACGAGGAAGTCCGGGGCGGCGACGTGAGCGTCGCGCCGCGGGTGCTGACGCTCGACATCGAGGTGGACGACCGCCGGGGGTTCCCGGAGGACGGCGAGGAGCCGATCGTCTGCATGACGACCCACGACTCCTACGACGACGAGTACGTGCTGTGGCTGTACGAGGCGCCGGACTGGGACGGAAGCACGGGCGTCGACGACGCGGCACGGGGGACGGTCACCGACGGCGGTGCCGCGAGCACGAACGGCCGGGCCGGGGACGATTCCGAGCCGGACGCCGACCTCGACCCGCGACTCGCGGACTACGAGCCGATCCGCGGCGAGATCGACGTCGACGTGCGCACGTTCGAGGAGGAGGCGGCGATGCTCGACGCCCTGGCGATGTATGTCGAACGAAAGGGCCAGGACGTCATGACGGGCTGGAATTTTGAAGATTTTGATATGCCGTACCTCCTCGACAGAATGGAGGAGTTGGACGGTCGAGCCGGCGTCGACCGTGACCTCTCCGTCGAGCGACTCTCCCGCATCGACGAGGTGTGGCGCTCGGGCTGGGGCGGCCCGGACGTGAAGGGCCGCGTCGTCTTCGACCTGCTGTACGCCTACAAGCGGACGCAGTTCACCGAACTGGAGTCGTACCGGCTCGACGCCGTCGGCGAGATGGACAACCTGCGAGACGTCGAACTCTGCGTGGAGATCGACCGCGAGCAGGACGTCATCCCGTTCTGGATGGAGGTCGCCTCCTTCGTCGGCTGTCTGCTGGAGGACGCCCCTACGCCCGGCGACGCCGTCGACCTGTACGTGCTCCACGAGGCCCACGGGGAGTTCGCCCTGCCCTCGAAGGGCCGACAGGAGTCCGAGGAGTTCGAGGGTGGCGCCGTCTTCGACCCGATCTCGGGGGTGCGGGAGAACGTCTCGGTGCTCGACCTGAAGTGCTTCAGCGGCGATACGGACGTTCTCACACCCGACGGCGTCCGCAACGTCCGCGAGCTGGAGGTCGGCGATCCGATCTACACGCTCGACCCGGAGACGTTCGAGTGTGAGGTGAAACCGGTCGCCGAGACCCACGAGTACCACAATCGGTACGGTGAGTTGCACCACCTGAGCGGGAACACGCACGACCTCAAGATCACCGAGAACCACCGGCTGCTGGTCTCGAAGGAGCGCGGCTGGGACGACCGGACGCCCGACGACTTCGAGTTCAGCGAGTACCGGAACGTTCCGGAAACCGAGCGGTTCGCGTTCCCGACCCACGAGCCGATGGACGGCGCCGTTCGAGACGAGTTCCGGCTGTACGAGCACGTCGAGGGCGGACACGCCGTCGTCTACGCACACGACGGACTGACGGCGCTCCGTGCGGCGGTGCCGGCCGGCATCGAGTCGGAACTGGACTGGGCGAACGGGACCTCCAGGCTCGCCGCCACCGAGGAGAAGACGGGGAAGTACCTGGTCCCGATCGAGACGTACCGTCAGCACCGGGAGCAGATCGAGGCGCAGGCCGACGAGGTGTTCCTGAAGTACGACCGCGGCCACGCGGAGACGCCGTTGTCGTTCGACACGGACGACTGGCTCGAACTCGTCGGCTGGTTCGTCACCGAGGGGAGCTACGTCCGCGAGTCCCCCGGGATCGTGCTCCACCAGCAGGACGAGGACGGACGAGCGGCGATCCGCGACCTGCTCGAACGAACGGGATTGAACCACAGCAGCGACGACGACCGATTCCAGATCTCGAATCGGTTCCTCCACGATTGGTTCCAGCAGCACTGCGGTGACGGCCACGCGGAGAAACACCTCCCGGAGTGGGTGTTCGAGCTCGACGCGGGCCACCTGCGGGGGCTGCTAGAGACGCTCGTCGACGGGGACGGTAGTCGAGCCGACAGCGGACTGCGGAAGTTCTGGACCAGAAGCGACCGGCTGAAGCGGGACGTCGCCCGACTCGCGGTGCGGTGTGGCGAGAAGCCGACGGTTTCGAAGCAGGGTGACGGAACGTGGTACGTCTCGATCGGCAAGCGAGGCTCGTTCAACCGGAGTGTGAACGCCACCATGGAGGAGCACGACGAGACCGTCCACTGCGTCACCGCCGAGGACAACCACGTGGTTCTCGCCGGTCGGAACGGGCAGTTCCAGTGGGTCGGGCAGTCGCTGTACCCAATGTCGATGGTGACGATCAACGCCTCGCCGGAGACCCGCGTCGGCGAGGAGTACGACGACCCCACCTACCGTGCCCCCAACGGCCAGCGGTTCCGAGAGGAACCGGACGGCATGATCCGGACGATGGTGGACGAACTGCTCGAAGAGCGAGAGGTCAAGAAGGACGCCCGCGACGACTACGAGCCGAACAGCGAGAGGTACGAGCGATACGACCGCCAGCAGGCTGCTGTCAAGGTAATTATGAACTGCTTCACGCCGGACACGGACGTGCTCACCCCCGACGGCGTGCGGAACGTCCGCGATCTCGAAGTCGGCGACGAGGTGTACTCCCTCGACCCGGACACGATGGAGATGGAGCTAAAGCCCGTCGAGGAGACCCACGAGTATCCCGACTACCGCGGCGAGCTGATCGACATCGAGACCGGCAAGATCGACCTCCGGGTGACGCCGAACCACCGGATGCTCGTTCGGAAGGCCGAAACGAACGGGATCGCGTGGGACGAGGACGAGTACCGCTTCGTCGAGGCGGGCGACCTCGACGATGCGACGAACTACCAGCTCCCGCACGGCTGGGATGGACCCGACGGTACGGAACTCGATAGGGTGGATCTGACTGAGTTACTCGACGGAGAGTACGAGGTGTGGGCCAACAACGACGTACACGGTCACACGCTCGCGGCAGAGGTGGGACAGTATCCCGACAAGGTGGTCCGCCAGGCAGTCGACGACACGGGGTACGTCTTCTCCGCGGAGGAATTCGCGGCCAACCGTGAGTACCTCGACGAGGACTGCTCGGAGTTCTACGTCCACGGCGAGCGTGGACGCAAGTGGATACCGAGATGCTACGACGGAGACGACTTTCTCGAACTGCTCGCCTGGTACATCACGGAGGGGAACGTACACACGTCCACCGAAAAGCAGTTTGGAGACAACTTCCGAGGCAGTTCGACAACGATAAATATCGCTCAGGAGGCGATCCCGGACGGGGGACAGGGCGACGACCACGCCGCCATCGGTGAACTCCTGGAGCGTATGGGATTCGAGCCGTACAGCGATCAGCGAGGCTACCAGTTCACCTCGAAGCTGCTCGGGGAGTGGCTCGAAGGCAACTGCGGTGCCGACAGCTTTGAGAAGCGGATCCCCGAGTTCGTGTTCGATCTCACCCGGCGGCAGAAACGGCACTTCCTCGAGACGCTCATCGCGGGCGACGGTGACCGGCAACGGAACTCCTGGCGATACAGCACCGCGAGCGAGGAGCTACGAGACGACGTGCTCCGACTCTGTGTCCATCTCGGTCTCACGGCCAATTACGGTGAGGACAGTGACGTCTACCGGATCCACGTCACAGAGGATACGAAGAACACGCTCCGGATGCACCGCAGCGCAGGCCGGAGCACCGCCGAGGACGGCGTTTACTGCGTCACGGTCGCCGACAACCACACGCTACTGGCCGGACGGAACGGCACGTTTCAGTTCGTCGGTCAGTCGCTCTACGGCGTTCTTGGATGGGATCGCTTCCGCCTGTACGACAAGGACATGGGTGCCGCCGTAACCGCAACAGGTCGTTCGGTTATCGACTTTACCGAGGAGGTGTCCAGTGAGATGGGCTACCAGGTGACCTACGGCGACAGCGTGACGGGTGATCGGCCGGTCATGGTCCGCGACCCAGGCGATCGAGTCCAGATCACTCCCATCGAGAGTCTGTACGAGCAGGTGGCAACAGATACCGAGCCGGATCTGCTGATCACGGCCGACGGCGGGGCGGTCGCCAAGACGACCGTAGGTAAGGAACGAGCCACTCCCGACGGCTGGGAGGCGTTGTCAATGAACGAGCGAGGTGAGGCGGAGTGGCAGCCGATAGAGGAAGTGATACGTCACGAGACCGACAAAGAGGTGGTCAACCTCCAGCACGAGTTCGGAGAGTCGACGACGACGACGGATCACTCGTTCGTCGTCAGCGACGACGGCGGGTTCACCGAGGCCTCCCCAAAGGAGGTTGACGAACCACTTCGTATTCCGGGGGTTCCGGCGGTCGAAACTGCGGAGGCAGTCGACCTGTACGAGGTGCTAAACGGGTACACGAGAGAGTATGGGGACGGGCGTAGCGTCGGGTCGGAGAACGCGGAGACAAAGGTGAAGCGAGTCCACACGGACGGAGAGCGTGTCTGGTTCGGACACGAGCATCATCACGACCTCGACGAGACCGTTACCCTGCGACGCCACGTCGACCTCGACGGAGAGGACGGCGTATCTCTTGTACGACTGCTCGCGGCGTACGCCGCGGAGGGCAGCGCGTCGACGATAGAGACGACCGACTCAAAGTTCGGCGCGAGTATAGCCTCCTCGGACCGCGAGTGGCTGGAGACGCTGCAGGAGGACTATCATCGGCTGTTCGACGGGGCGATCGCCAGTATCACTGCGAGCGACGCCGATGACGAACGCCGTCTGGAGGACGGCGAGGACGGCGAAACCACCTACGAGGACACGACGGAGAAGCTCCAGATGATGAACGAGCTTTCGGCGGTGTTCTTCCGGGAGTTCGCCGGACAGACCTCCCGTGGGAAGCAAGTTCCGTCACTCGTCTACCACCTGTCGGACGATCTCCAACGACTGTTCGTCGAGACACTCGTCGAAGGTGACGGCTCACGGAAGTTCCGTCGGTACACGGGGGAGGACAGCGAGCGGAACTTCGACTACGAGACGGCGAGCCGAGAGCTCGCTGCGGGTCTGTCGATGCTGTTGACCCAGCGCGACCGAAAGCACTCGCTGAAGTACCGTGACGAAAAAGAAAGATACACGATCCGCACGTGCGACTACTACCGCTCTGAACGCGATCTCGTGATTCGAGAAGTCGTCCACGACGGCTACGTCTACGACCTCAGCGTCGCAGAGAACGAGAACTTCGTCGACGCAGTCGGCGGAATCGTGCTCCACAACACGGACTCAGTGATGCTCGAACTCGGTCCGGACGTCTCGAAGGAAGAGGCCATCGAGCAGTCCTTCGAGATCGAGGAGCGGATCAACGAGTCGTACGACGAGTTCGCCAGCGGGCAGTTGAACGCCGAGACGCACCGCTTCGAGATCGAGTTCGAGAAGCTCTACCGTCGGTTCTTCCAGGCGGGCAAGAAAAAGCGGTACGCCGGTCACACCGTCTGGAAGGAGGGAAACGACGTCGACGACATCGACATCACCGGCTTCGAGTACAAGCGCAGCGACATCGCGCCGGTCACGAAGAAGGTCCAGCAGGAGGTCATCCAGAAGATCGTCCACGGCGGGGACCGCGAGGCGGTGAAGGAGTACGTCGCCGGCGTCGTCGACGACTTCCAGGCCGGCGAGATGGACCTCGACGACGTCGGTATCCCGGGCGGCATCGGCAAGCGACTGGACGCCTACGAGACCGACACCGCCCAGGTGCGGGGCGCGAAGTACGCCAACCTCCTCCTGGGGACGAACTTCGGGCGCGGCTCGAAGCCCAAACGGGTCTACCTGGAGAAAAACGGCGTCCACCCGGACTACTTCCAGCGGATCGACGAGGACGTCCAGGGGGACGCCTGGTACGACGACTTCCGCGAGGACGTCTCCGAGGGGAACGGCGTCGTCTGCTTCGAGTACTCGGACCAGGTGCCCGAGGAGTTCCAGGTCGACTGGGAGAAGATGCTCACGAAGACACTGAAGAAACCGATCAGCCCACTAATCGAGGCGATCGGGCTCTCATGGGACGAAGTAGTCAACGATCACGACCAGAGCGGCCTGGGCGACTTCATGTGACGGCCGCCCGTCGACGCCCGACCCGAACGATCGAAAAGTAATTTTTGTTCTTCGAAAAACGGCGATAGGCGTATCCGAAAGCATTATGCGTGGCTCGACCCTGATTTCGAACGACCGGACCATGGCGACGATAGAGATAGAGAACCTACAGGCCGAGGTCACGGAGACCGGCGAGTCGATCCTCCGCGGGGTCGACCTCACCGTGGCGTCGGACGAGATCCACGCACTGATGGGGCCGAACGGCAGCGGGAAGTCGACCCTGGCGAAGGTCATCGCCGGCCACCCCTCCTACGAGGTGACCGGGGGGACGCTGACGCTCACGCTGTCGGGCGAGGAGTTCGACGAGCCGGTGCCCGAAGAGAGGCGAGAGTGGGATCTGCTCGAGTTGGAGCCGAACGAGCGCGCCGCGCTGGGCGTGTACCTCGGCTTCCAGTACCCCGCCGAGATCGAGGGCGTGACGATGGTGAACTTCCTCCGCACGGCGCTGAACGCGAAGCTGGAGGAACGCGAGGAGCTGTTCGAGGACGAGGAGGGCGACGCGGAGGCCGACCCGGAGGAGACCCAGGAGGACGCCGCCGGCTACGAGTCGAGCCCGATGGAGGGTCCCGCCGACGAGGGCGAGGTCGGCGTCGCGGAGTTCCAGCAGCTGCTTCGCGAGAAGATGGAACTGCTCGACATGGACGAGCGCTTCGCCGAGCGCTACCTCAACGCCGGCTTCTCCGGCGGCGAGAAGAAGCAGAACGAGGTGCTCCAGGCGGCGATCCTGGAGCCGGAGATCGCCGTGCTGGACGAGATCGACTCCGGGCTGGACATCGACCGTCTGCAGGACGTCTCCGTCGGCATCAACGCCCTGCGCGACGAACAGGGGTCGGGCGTACTGATGATCACCCACTACCAGCGCATCCTCGACTACGTCCAGCCCGACCACGTCCACGTGATGCTCGACGGCCAGGTGGCACTCGACGGCGGTCCCGACCTCGCCGAGAAGCTCGAAGACGAGGGGTACGACTGGGTCCGCGAGGAGACGTTCGAGGCCGCCGACTGAACCGAGTGAAAGACACAAGAGGACACGCACACAACGACACACATGAGCTCACAGGACAACCTGCAGGAGACGGACACGGAAGCTCGCTTCGAGTTCAAAAAAGAGGAGAACTCCGCGTTCGAGTCAGAGAAGGGACTGACCGAGGAGACGATCCGCGTCATCTCGGCTGACAAGGACGAGCCGGAGTGGATGCTGCAGCGTCGGCTGCGCGCGCTGGAGCAGTTCAAGCAGATGCCGATGCCGACCGACTGGCCCGGCCAGCCGGACCTCTCGGAGATCGACGTCGACGAGATCGTCCCGTACATCCGCCCGGACATCGACACCCGTGGCGGCGTGGACGACTGGGAGGACCTGCCCGACGACATCAAAGACACCTTCGACAAGCTGGGTATCCCCGAGGCGGAGAAGGAGGCGCTCTCCGGCGTCGGCGCGCAGTACGAGTCGGAGATCGTCTACCAGAACATGCAGGAACGCTGGGAGGAGAAAGGCGTCGTCTTCTGTGACATGGACGAGGCCGTCCAGGAGCACGAGGAGGTCCTCAAGGAGTACTTCATGACGAAGGCCGTGCCGCCGAGCGACAACAAGTTCGCCGCCCTGCACGGGGCGGTCTGGTCGGGCGGCTCGTTCGTCTACGTCCCCGAGGGGGTCACCATCGAGATGCCGGTACAGGCGTACTTCCGGATGAACTCGGAGGGGATGGGCCAGTTCGAGCACACGCTCATCGTCGCCGAGGAGGGCAGCGAGGTCCACTACATCGAGGGCTGTTCCGCGCCGCAGTACGCCACTCACTCGCTTCACAGCGGGGGCGTCGAGGTGTTCGTCAAGGAGGACGCCCACGTCCAGTACTCCACGGTGCAGAACTGGTCGAAGAACACGTACAACCTCAACACCAAGCGCGCCATCGTCGAGGAGAACGGCACGATGGAGTGGGTGTCGGGGTCGATGGGCTCGAAGGCCACGATGCTGTACCCCTCCTCGATCCTGAAGGGACGGGGCGCGACGGACAACCACATCACCATCGCCTTCGCCGGCGAGGGCCAGGACATCGACACCGGCGCGAAGGTGTACCACAACGCGCCGGAGACGAAGTCGACGATCGAGTCGAAGTCCATCTCGAAGGACGGCGGCCGCACCAACTACCGCGGTCTGGTGCACATCTCCGACGGCGCCGAGGGTTCGAGCACGGCCGTGGAGTGTGACGCCCTGATGTTCGACAACGAGTCGACCAGCGACACGATGCCGTACATGGAGATCCAGGAGTCACAGGTCGACGTCGCCCACGAGGCGACCGTCGGCAAGATCGGCGACGAGGACGTGTTCTACCTCCAGTCCCGCGGCCTGGACGACGACGACGCCAAGCAGATGATCGTCGCCGGCTTCATCGAGCCGATCACCGAGGAGCTGCCGATCGAGTACGCCGTCGAGCTGAACCGGCTCATCGAGCTGGAGATGGAAGGGAGCCTCGGATGAGCACGCAGGTGCACGCGACCGTCGACGAGAGCACCGTCCGGGAGATAAGCGAGTCACTGGACGAACCGGAGTGGCTGCTGCGGACCCGACTCGAGGCGCTCTCGGTGCTGGAGGAGCTGGAGATGCCGGACGTGATCCGCACACCCGGCCGTGACTGGACCGACCTCGCGGCGCTCGACTTCGAGTCGCTGGTCGACCCCCTGAACGCCGCCGAGCGCAAGGACCAGGTCGGACCCGAGGAGGCGGAGGTGCTGTCCTTCGCCGAGGCGCTGTCGGAGCGTCCGGAGCTCGTCGAGGAGCGGTTCGGCAGCGTCGTCGACCCGCAGCGGGACTACCTCACCGCGCTGTCGACGGCGCTGTTCTCGACCGGCACCGTCGTCTACGTCCCCGAGCGGGTGAACGCCGAGGACGTGACGGTGCGGACGGAGATGCACTCCCGGTCGCTGTTCAACTACACGCTGGTGGTCACGGAGACCTCCACCTCGGTGACGGTGCTCGAACGGCAGTCCACCGGCAGCGAGGCGCCACGGGCCTCGGGCGGCGCCGACGAGGGACGCTACTACTCCGGCATCGTCGAGGTCGTCGCCGGCGAGAACAGCCACGTGCAGTACGGCGCCCTGCAGGACCTCTCCGAGGAGACGTACAACTACCAGGTGAAACGCGGCGCCGCGCCGGACAACGCCACCGTCTCCTTCGTCGACGGCAACCTGGGGTCGCGACTGACGAAGTCGAGCGTCGAGACCGAGCTCGTCGGCCAGGGTTCGGAGGCGCGGATCGTCGGCGCCTTCTTCGGACAGCACGACCAGCACTTCGACATCGCCTCGCGAGTGTGGCACCGGACCGAACACACCACCGCCGACCTGGTGACGCGGGGCGTGCTCGACGACACCGCCCGCTCCGTCTACGAGGGCGTCCAGGACGTCGGTCGCGACGCCTGGGACACCAGCTCCTACCAGCGGGAGAACACGCTGATGCTGTCCGAGGAGTCCGAGGCCGACGCCTCGCCGAAGCTGATCATCAACAACCACGACACCGAGGCGAGCCACTCGGCGACGGTCGGCCAGATCGACGAGGAGGAGCTGTTCTACATGCTCGCCCGCGGCGTCGGGCAGCGCCGGGCCCGCAACATGCTCGTCGAGGGCTTCTTCGTTCCCGTCCTCGACGAGATCGAGGTCGAGGAGCTCCGCGAGGACCTCCAGAGCGGCGTCGCGGCCCGACTGCGCGAGGACACCGCCGAGGCGAAGGCCGAGGCCGCGGCAGAGACGGCGGCCGGCGACTGACCTCGCGTCGCTTCTCACGACTCGCGGGGCGGGGCGACCTCGCGTTTCGGGACCGTATCGAGCGACGGGCTGAAGCCGGAGCGACCCGGAACGCGTGTCAGTGACCGACGCTCGTCCCGTCGTCGTGGTCGACGTCGACAGCCTGCGACCCGACCACGTCGGCGCGTACGGCCATCCGCGGCCGACGACGCCGACGGTCGACCGGCTCGTCGAGCGCGGGCCAGCGGGTCATCGGTTCCGACGGTGGGGGGCCGACCGGTGAGCGACGACCGCGAGCAGAGAGTCTTAAGTGAGTGCCGCACCGCCGTTACGGCATGAGCCTCGGGCAGCGAGTGACCTCCGACCACCAGCTCGCGCGGCTGCTGCAGATCGGGACGGTGCTGGAGGAGGTCGTCGAGGCCCGGGCGCTGCGACACGCCGACGAGCTGTCGGGGGCGGACAGGGAGACCCGACGACTGCTGTCCGAGGCCGCGGAGGAGTCCGCCGAGCACCGCCGTCTGCTGGCGGAGCTGCTCGACGAACTGGACGCCGGCTCGGTGCCGTACGAGGAGGTCGAGCGACTCGTCGAGGAGCGGTACGCGGCGACGACCGACAGCGACGGCCTGCTGTACGACCAGCTCTGCAACGAGGAGACCGCATACAAGTTCTACGACGACCTCGTCGACGCCCTCGAAGCGTCGGAGGTCACCTTCAGCGTCGACCGCGACCGCGTTCTGAGGACGCTGCGGGCGATCCGCGCCGACGAGGAAGCGGGCGTCGAGGCAGTCACGCGACTCATGGAGCGCCAGGAATGACCGAGACGGAGCACACGACCCGAGCGCGCCGACGGCTCGACAGTCACGACCCCGAGCGGGAGGCGATGGCCCCGTGAACACCGCCGACCAGTATCTCAAGGCGATCTACGTCGTCCAAGAGGCCCGCGACGGCCCCGCCTCGACGGGCGACCTGGCGGACACGCTGGAGGTGAGTCCCGCGAGCGCCAACGAGATGATCGGCAAGCTCGAACGGCGCGGGCTGGCCGACCACGAGAAGTACGAGGGCGTCGAGTTGACCGACGAGGGTATCGTCCGCGCCCGCGAGGCGCTGCAGACGTACTGCATCATCGAGCGCTTTCTGGCGAACGTCCTCGAAGTCGAGGCCTACCAGGAAGAGGCCCGCGCCCTGGAGAGTGTCATCGACGACACCGTCGCCGAGCGACTGGACACCATCATCGACCGCCGCGAGGAGTGCCCGGACTGTTTCGGGGCGGACTGGACGCCGAGGGCGCGGATTGACGCCGTCGCGTGGCTTTGATAACCCCGAGTCGCTTACCGGTGAGTGGAGCCCTGTGGTGTAGCGGCCAATCATATGGGCCTTTGGACGTGGTCGGTCCCGGCCGTACACGAAAGAGAGCCCATGACGGTGGTTCGAATCCGCCCGGGGCTACTATAAAAAATATTATACTTTTGTGGAGCCGTCAGAACTCGGCGACGGAAGTCTGTTCGTTCGGGCCGGCGTCCACCGCGAGTCGGGCGTACGGGTCGTCGGCGGGCGTGCCACTCGGGTCGCCGGACGAGACGTAAGGATCACGCCGGCCCGCGGCGGCCGAGTCAGCCGCCCGTGACCGTCAGCCAGGCGACGAACACGACTGTGCCACCGAGCAGGGTCGCGCCCACGGCGTGCAGGCGGAGGCGGTCGAGGCGGTGGTGAGCCTCGTCGCCGAGGTCGGCGACGGTGTGGATCTCGCCGCCGACCTCGCACTCGGGGAGGAAGTCGGTGCCGACGTGGAGAAAGACGCCGGCGGCGAAGCCGAAGACGAGACCGTTGAGCACGGGGTCGGCGGGCAGGGCGACGGCACTCGCAGTGAGGGCGGTCAGGCCGACGCCGCTGGCGGGCACCAGCAGGACGGCCGTCGACCGGCCGCGGGTGGCGAGCCGTCGGGCGGCCGCGTAACCAGCCGGCCCCTTGTGGGAGACGATGGCGAGGCCGAGCAGCAGACCCAGGTCGGGCACGTTGCCGTAGACGACGCCGATGACGCTGCCGGCGGCCAGCGCGTGTGCCGACAGTTCGACGGCCGTACGGTCGAACACGGAAGCGTGGGTGAGTCGGTGGCCGACGACGTGAGCCGCGTAGCCGAGCAGCACGCCGGCGGCGACGCCGAAGCCGCCGTACGCCGGGTGGTGGCCGACCGCGTCGGGCAGTAAGAAGACCGCCGCGCTGGTGATCATCGCCCCGCTCGCGAGGCCGTACCCCCACACCAGCGGTCGCGCTCGCCGGTCCGACGCCGCACGCCACCCCAGCGGCACCGCTCCCGCCATCGCACCGAAGGCGACCCAGGAGATACCGATCAGCTTCCACGGCGGGTCGCCCGTGCCGACGCTGGCGACGGTCAGTGCCGCCAGCGCGACGACCGCACCGCCGCCGACCGCCACTCCGCGACGCGAGTTAATAACATCGACTGCCAAATTATTACTCACGCTCCGTGCGTCCGACCGTGTGGACATAACCGTTGCGATCAGGGGAACCGAAACCGAAACCCCTCGGCGCCGTGGTCGTCGCGCCAGGCGAACGCGAACAGACGGCGCACGGGCAGTCGGCGGAGGCGACGACCGTCGTCGCTCTCGCCGGTGACGGCGTCCCGGGTCCCCCCGTCGGCGGGGAAGCGGTCCGGTCCGACGCGCTCGAACGCGTCGTCGAAGGGGGGCGCCGTGTAGGCGAAGGCGCCGGCCTCACCCGCCAGGACGACCGCGCTGTCGTCGCCGACGGACAAGCGGACGGCGCCGCCCGCTTCGCGGACCCGCTCGCCCGCCAGCTCGCCGGCGATCGCCTCGCCCGTGGACTGTTTCCCACTCCGTCCCCGTCTGCCGGTCGTACATCACGAGGTCGGCGGCGGCGAGTTTGCCGCTGACGCCGAACTCCAGTTCGCGGCCGGCGACGCGTCGCGAGTAGACGACCGCACTCCCGCAGAGCGGACACTAGGTGACGGCGACCGGCAGCCCCTCGTTTTCGTCCTCGTCCTCGTCCGGCGCCGTGTCGTCGCCGTCGCTGTCGGTCTCGGAACCGTCGGCCGCTGGCCACCCGCCGGGATCGAACCGGTCGTCGACGGTCTCGTGGTAGTCGAGATGCCGCACCGGATAGGCACGCGGCGGGTCGCTCTCGACGACGATCACTTCGTCGTCGGGGTCGTCGTGTGCGTCGCGGAACGTCGGGTCGTCGACGCTGGGAATGGCGTCGCGGGGGACGACCTGGCGGACGTTCATGCGAGCTCAAAGCGCAGCCGCTCCTCGTCGCTGCCTTTCGTCTTGCGACCGCGCAGCCGGACCTCGCCGACCGCGCCGGTGGTCGCGACATGGGTGCCCGCACAGGCCGTGCGGTCGAACGGGTCGTCCTCGGGGCCGATCTCGACGATCCGCAGCTCGCGGATCGAGTCCGGCAGCAGGTCGACGCGCGTGCGGTCGGTGTCGAGTTCGCGCTCGGCGCGCTCGCGATCCGTCTCGTACCGGCGCACGGGCAGGTCGCGGTCGACCAGCTCGTTCATGCGTGTCTCGACGTCCGCGAGGTCGGACTCGGAGAAGCGGTCGTGTGCCACGTCGATGCGGGCGCGGTCGGCGTACAGCTGGTTGCCGGTCGTCCGGGCGTCGAACGCTTCTAGAAGCACGGCCGAGAGGAGGTGTTGGGCGGTGTGGTACCGCATGTGGGCGTAGCGGCGGTCCCAGTCGAGGTCGCCCTCGACGACGGTCCCCTCCGCGAGCGCGTCGCCGGGGTCCGCCAGACGGTGGTAGATCGTGTCCTTCTTCTGGACGTCGACGACGTCGAACGTCCGGTCGCCGGCGGTGAGGGTGCCGCGGTCGGCGGGCTGGCCGCCGCCTTCCGGGTAGAAGTAGGTGGCGTCGAGCACCACGCGGTCGTCGAGTCGGCGCTCGACCGTCGCCTCGAAGCGCCGGCGCGTGGAGTCGTTCAAGTACGGCGTCTCCGTCATGTCCACACCGCGGACCGCCACCCGCTTAGCCGTGTCGCCGCCGGAACCGCTCCGGGGCGCGCGGTCCGGACGGCGCGTTCCGTCGTCGCCGGGCGACTACGCCGACGGCGGCGACAATAAGACTAAAGAGTCGAACAAGCGTACTCCCGGACAAGATGATCGACGACACGGCCGCTGCCGGGTGGTACTGTGGGGGTTGAGATAAAGGAGTCGGCGATCGACGACGAGCAGTTCGCCGCGATGAGGGAGTTCGTCCGCGAGTATCTCACCGCGAGCGTCGAGACCGAGGACGAGGGCGGTCGGATGCGCTGGTATCCGTGGCACTCGGCGGAGTACCGCTTCAACCACATCCGCAACGTCGTCGACCTCGGCGAGGAGATCGCCCGCGAGGAGGGCGCCGACGTCGACGTCGTCCGCGTGGCGGCACTGTTTCACGACATCGCCAAGCTCGAAGCCGAGCAGGACGAACACGCCGCGGAGGGCGCCCGCGTCGCCCGGGAGTATCTGGAGGCACACACCGACCTGCCGGAGTCGTTCGTCGAGGAGGTGTGTCGCTGCGTCGAGGACCACTCCTACCAGGGCGAGGTCACCGACTGCTCCCTGGAGACGCAGTGTCTCGTCGAGGCGGACGTCCTCGACAAGGTCGGTGCCAACGGCGCCGCGCTGATGCTGCTGCGGATGGGCTACGAGTCCCGCACCCATCTCGACGCCGCCGAGATGACAGACCGCGTGCTGGAACGCGGCGCGAACGCGAAAGAGCGCATCGAGTCCGACGCCGCCGAGTCGATCGCTCATCGCCGGCTCAAGCGAGTGAAGTGGTTCCGCGAGTGGCTCGCCGAAGAGGTCGCCGTCGTCGACTCCGCGTACGGCTCCTGATCCGAGAGTTCCGCGGTGACTCCCGGTCCCCGGTCCCCGGTCCGTGGTTCGTGGTTCGTGGTTCGTGCTCCGTGCGCTGTGGGCTACACCAGCCCGAGCGTGCCGGCCGCGTCGACCAGAAAGAGCACGCCGAAGCCGAGCAGTACGACCGCACTGGCGTAGGCGACGGCGGGCGCGAACCGGTCGACGCGACGCCCCACGCCGACGAGTGCGGCGGGGAAGCCGACGATCCAGACGACGATCCCGCCGAACAGGCCGAGCAGGACGGCCGGACTGCCGGTCTGGACGACCAGTAGACCCGCGAGCCGGTCGCCGACGTACGGCGTGTAGCCCAGCGCGTCGATCTCGCCGGGACGGAGCAGTCCGACGCCGACGGTGATCCAGAAGACGATCTGGTACGGGTTCGTCAGCGCCAGCACCAGCGCCTTCCGGAACCCCTGCGAGTCACCGGAGCCGCGACCGAGGAGGTCGGCAACGAGCGAGCCGCCGGGGGCGTCCGTCGCGCCGCCGTCGGTCGCGGAGGGGGTCGGTCCGGCGCCGTCGGCCGCGGTGTCGTCCGCGTGGAAGGCGTCGCCGGCGGCGGCGTCGACGGCGGCCCCGTAGGCGAAGTACAGCATTAGGACGCCGCCGCCGGCGACCATCGCGGCCCGTAGCAGCGGCAGTCGCTCGACGGCGGTGACTACACCCAGCAGCGCGAGCACGAGGAAGACGGCGTCGGCGGTCATCGCGCCGAGACCGGCGAGAAAGCCGCTCCGCCAGCCACGGAGCACGCTCTCCTCGGCGATGACGGCGTTCATCGGGCCGGGCGGAGCGGCGAGCGCGAGACCGAAGACCACGCCCGCGAGCCCGGAGACCAGCGGCGCGACGGCTGACACGTCAACGGCCACGACACCGTGGAGTAAAAGTCTCGCGTGTCGAGGCGTCTCAACAAGCCGGGGCGCGGGACCGCGTGTCGCCGACTCAGGTCTGCTCGACGCGTGGCTCCTCGTCGGGGTCGTCGGTGCGGCGCACTTCGACGGCGCGGGCGACGCGCTCGGGGAGACTGACGCTGTCGGTGTCGGTGTCGGCGTCGGCGTCGGCGTCAGCGCCCGCGGGACGGACGGTGACCATGCCGAAGGGGGCGACCTCCTCGACCGCAAGCCGGGTGTCGGGGGTGAGACCGGCGTTCTCGAGGTAGTCGAGTACCTCGTCGTCGGCGTTATGCACGCGGTCGACGGCGGCCCGGTCACCCTCGATCAGGTCGTCCATCCGCGTGCCGGGGCGGGTGTCGGGCGGCGAGAGGTCGGCACTGGGGATCGGGTCACCGTGCGGGTCGACGTCGGGGTCGTCGAGCACGTCGGCGACGCGGCGCTCGAACTCCTCGGAGATGTGGTGTTCGAGGCGGTCGGCCTCGTCGTGCACCTCCGACCAGTCGTAGTCCAGCCGCTCGGCGAGGTAGGCCTCGATGAGACGGTGGTGTCGCAGCACCTCCAGGGCGACGGTCTCCCCCTCGTCGGTGAGTTCGACGCCCTCGTACTTCTCGCGGTCGAGCAGCCCCCGCTGCTCGAGGTCGGCGAGCATACTGGAGACAGTCGGCGCGGTCACGTCGAGATACTCCGCGATGGCCGACGTGGCGACCGGCGGTCCCGTCTCGACCTGGAGGACGTACACCGCCTTGAGGTAGTCCTCCATGGCGTCGCTGAGCATCGACCGTACGTACGGTCGGTGCCGACAAAACGGTGGGGCTTCCGCGGCGAAGGCGCTACCCCTTCGGAGTCGCCGCGACGGTGGACGGTCGGCCCGACACAGCTCTCCGTCGAGGCGGTCGTGGTCGTGTAGTGGTACCGACGGCCGCACTGGTGGCGGCGACGCTGTACGCGCTGTCGCCGCCGCGAGCGCCGTCGACCGTCGAGCGCTCCACGAGCACTCCTGGGTCGGGCACGTCGGAGGGGGGCTTCGCCGCCGACGTGGACCGGTCGGGCGTGGCGTACGCCTTTCCGGGACGGTCGCCGTCGGCGGGCTGCTCGCCTCTCCCGCTCTCCCGTCGACCCCGCGGGTGCTCGATTCCTTGACGCTCCGCTCGACTCCTCGGCGTTCCGGGTCGGGGCGGGACCGCTGCTCGGCGGGCGGCGCTGTTTCTGCTGTTCTCGCCGGGCGTGGTCGCGCTGAACTGGCCGTCCGTGGGGTTCGGAGAGCGGCGGTCACGTCCCCTGACCCATCAGGTGGCTCCGCAGCAGGTCGGCGCTCTTGCTCCCCGCGGCGGTGTTCAGCAGGACGACCGTGTCGTCCTCGCCCAGCTCGTCTTCGGCGGCGAGCCTGCGAGCGCCGCTGGCGGCGGCCGCACACGTCGCGCCCATCTCCGCGCCCGTCGCCCGGGCGACCTCGACGCCGGCGTCGAGGATCGCGTCGTCGCCGGTGGCGACCGCCGTCCCGCCGCTCTCCCGCACCGCGTCGAGGACCAGCGGACTCGCCCCGGGGTCGGGGATCTCGATGCCGCCACAGACGGTGTCGGGCGTCGCCCACGGCTCGTGGCGGTCGCGGCCCGCCTCGTAGGCGCTCACGATCGGCGCACAGTCCTCGGACTGGGCGACGACCATCGACGGCAGTTCGTCGATCAGCCCCAGCTCGCGCAGCTCCGTAGCGCCCTTGTGCATCCCCACGAGTCCGACGCCGCCACCGGTCGGGTAGACGACGGCGTCGGGCACCTCGAACTCCATCGCCTCCACCGTCTCGTACAGCATCGTCTTCTTGCCGTCGTGGCGGTACGGCGTGACGAACGTCTGCACCGGGTGCCAGTCCTCGTGTTCGTGCTCGTCGAGGGCGTCCTCCATCGCCGCGCCCGCGTCGCCGATGCGTCCACCGACGACCGTGAGGTCGGCGCCGTGGACGTTCACCATCGCCTTGTTGACGAAATCCGCCCGCGAGGGTAGGAAGACGTGACAGTCGAGGTCGGCACGGGCGGCGTAGGCGGCCGCCGCCTGGCCCGCGTTGCCCGCCGAGGCGAGCACCACGTCGCTGGCGCCCACCTCGCGGGCAGCCGTCACCGCCGCCGTCGCCCCGCGGTCCTTGAACGACCCCGTCGGGTTCCGGCCCTCGTCCTTTATGAGCACGCGACCGAGTCCCCACGCCTCGGCGAGTTCCGGGCACTCGACGAGCGGGGTGGCACCCTCGTCGAGTGTGACCGCCCGCTCTCGGGGAAAGGGCAGCAGCTCCTCGTAGCGCCACATCGTATCGAACGGTCGCCCCGCGAGCTCCTCGCGGGTGAGACCGACCGCCGAGAGGTCGTACTGCGGGTCGAGGATGCCTCCACAGGCGGGACAGCGTCCCGTCGCCTCGGCGACGGAGAAACGCTCGTCGCAGTCCACGCAGGCCAGTCCGTCGAAGGCCGCCGTCGTCGCTACCATGCCCGCCGCTCGGTCGCCCACGACTAAGACCTGTCTCTCCCGGGCGTCCGCTGGGTGTTTTTCCAGCTTCCTCGACGCTCTCATCAGTCGTACCGACTACTTTCGATTCTACTGTGTAGATCTCCGAAGCCCTCGGCGCGCTCGATACCTCTGCGGTGCTTGTCGACGCAGACGAAGTCGAGGCGCGCCTCGCCCTTCGATTCCACCAGGTTGCTGCGGCGAGTGCTCCCCACACCTCCGCGCCCGGTCGGGAGGTGTGCTCGGTCGGCTCGCTTTCGCGAGCCGTCGCCGGGCGGCTCCGCCGCCCGGCTGCCAGAGGAAGCTCCGCTTCCTCGCTGCCCGGCTGCGGGAAGCACGACGATGCAAGCACCGCAGGAGGGAACGCAGTGACCGACGAGGAGCGCAGCGAGTCGCACGACCAGCGAGGCGCCACGCGCCTCGGGCAGCCGGCGGCTCCGCCGCCGGCGACGCGGTCGGGCGGGGGCTTTCTAAGCCACAGCAGTGGGATCGAGACCGACAGAAATGATTCGGAGCACCCACATGGGGCCTTTCCGGACCTACGAAACGAGGGCTCGTCGGTCGGGAAACACGGGGCGATCGGACAGACGAACCGCTCCACTCAAAAAAATAACGCACGGACGAGACGAGCGGACGGTAACGCTTACACGCCCGGCGACTGCGGAGTCGAGTATGCCCGAACAGGAACGGGTGCTGCTGGTCGGCGGGGGAGGCAGAGAGCACGCGATCGCGGCGGCGCTGGCCGACGACTGCGAGCTGCACGCCTGTTCGTCGAACCGCAATCCCGGGATCACGCGACTCGCGAGCGCGTTCCACGCGGTCGCGGGCACCGACGTCGACGGCGTCGTCGAAGTCGCCGAGGCGGTCGACATTGACCTGGCGGTGATCGGCCCGGAAGCACCACTCGCCGCAGGGGTGGTCGACGCGCTGGCCGAGGCGGGAGTGTACGCCTTCGGGCCGCCGCGGGCGGCCGCCCGCATCGAGACGGACAAGGTCTGGGCGCGGCAGTTCATGCGAGAGCACGACGTCCCCGGCTGTCCCGAGTTCGAGACGTTCGCGTCGAGCGAGGCGGCCGCGGAGCACGTCGCGGGCCTCGATCACGACGTGGCGGTCAAGCCACGCGGTCTCACCGGCGGCAAGGGCGTGCGGGTGACCGGCGACCAGCTCACCCGCGCCGAGGCCGCCGACTACGTCCGCGCGTCCGACCACGAGGAGTGGGTGATCGAGGAGCGACTCGTCGGCGAGGAGTTCACCGTCCAGGCGTTCGTCGCCGGCGGCGACGTGGTGGCGACGCCCGCGGTGCAGGACCACAAGCGCGCCTACGAGCGCGACGAGGGGCCGAACACGGGCGGGATGGGGTCGTACAGCGACACCGGTCGGGAGCTGCCGTTCGTGACCGCAGCGGACTACGAGGCGGCCGTCGGGACCCTCGAAGCGACCGTCGACGCGCTGGCCGCCGCGGGCCACGACTACCGGGGCGTGCTGTACGGACAGTTCATGCTCACCGGCGACGGACTGTGCGTCGTCGAGTTCAACGCCCGCTTCGGCGACCCCGAGGCGACGAACACGCTGCCGACTCTCGAAACGTCGCCGATCGACGTGCTCCGGGCGGCCCGTGACGGCCGCCCGCTGCCCGACGTCGTCGCCGACGGCCGCGCGACCGTCTGCAAGTACGCCGTCCCCGAGGGGTACCCGACGGCGCCGGAGGCGGGCACGCGGCTGGACGTCGACCCCGACGCCGGGCTCTCGGAGGCCGACGCGCGGCCGTTCTTCGCCAGCGTCGACGAGCGCGAGGACGGCCTGTTCACGACGACCTCGCGGGCGCTGGCGGTCGTCGGCTTCGGCGACTCGATCGCCGCCGCCGAGGCGGCCGCCGAGCGCGGGCTCTCGGAGGTCGGAGCGGCGGGCCTGCGCGTGCGTCACGACGTGGGCACCGAGGCGTCCGTACGGGAGCGGGTCGAGCACGCTCGCGAGTTGCGCGGCGAGCCGACGGAGAGTCCCTAGCGGTCTCAGTCCCCCACGTAACCTGCGAGAGGCCCGGTGTCGGCGTACTTCGCCTGCCAGTAGAGAATGAGCAGCGTGCCGACGACCGTCGGCCACAGCCAGCTCACGACCCGGTTGACGAGCGTGAGGTTGACGACCGACACCGCGGTGACGGTGGCGATGTACGCCGCCACCATCCGCGTGAGGTGGTTCACCAGCCACTCGCGCCCGCTCTCGCCGTTCTCGCGGCCGTCCTCGCCGCTCGTCCGGAAGCTCCGGGCGTCCGCGATCCCCATCGAGAGGCCGACGCCGCCGAACACCAGAAGCACCGTTCCGAAGAAGTCGCCCCCCAGGAGACGTGCGAGCCCCCAGCCGCCGAGCGCGAGGCAGGCCGCCGCCACGAGGACGACCGCCAGCCAGTCCACCCGCTCGGCGCCGTCGGCGGGCCGCCCGCGGGAGAGCGCGCGGTAGCCAGAGAAGGCGAGGTAGCCGCTGAACGTCCCCGCGAGCACGAGGAAGGCCCGCAACTGGCTCGGGTCAAGCGCGAACAGCGGCAGCACCGTCCCCACGACGACGGCCATCGACGCCACGTACACCCGGCCGGCGCGCCGGTGACGACGTCCGCCCTTCCGGGTCACCATCGCCCCCAATCCGGCGAGTAACGCGATCGTCCCGGCGGCGACGTGCAGCCCGAGCGTCGCCGTCTCCAGGTCCACCATGCCCGGGACGACACGGGGCGGCCAAATATAGCCCCGTCTCAACCAGTTTTCCCCCGGACCACTTAAGTCGAGAGGTGCCCGACCGGACGACGTGAGCGGACTGCGCGACGGCGACGACGCGGGCGAGCCCGTCGACGACGGTGCCGGCATCGAATCAGTCGAGGACGGTCGTCTCGACGGCGCCGGCGACACGGACGGCGACGAACGCGGTGCCGGACGGCGCCACGGCCGGGTGACCGCCCACCGCACCCCCCCGGGCGGCAACTCGCTGGCGCAGTGGCTCCGGACGCGGCACCCGCTGCGCGTGACGGTGCAGTACGTCGTCGTCTGGCTGGTCCGCGTCGTCCCGAGCCTGCGGCTGCGGCGCTGGCTGTTGCGCCGACTCGGCGCGACCGTCGAGTCCGGCGTCGCCGTCGGGCTGGAGGCCACCCCGGACGTGTTCTGGCCCGACCGGATCACACTGCGGGAGGACGCCGTGATCGGCTACGACACCACCCTGCTCTGTCACGAGTTCCTCCAGGACGAATACCGCGTCGGCCCCGTCGAGGTCGGCGAGCGGGCGATGGTCGGCGCCGGCGCCGTCGTGCTCCCGGGCGTCGAGATCGGCCACGACGCCAGCGTCGCCGCCAACTCGCTGGTGACCCGTGACGTGCCGCCGGGTGTGACCGTCGCCGGCGTCCCCGCCGAGCCGATGGGCGCCGAAGACTCCGAGGAGTAGACGCCGGACAGTCCGGTCGCTCGGTGACCGACTCTGCTTTCGACCCTATTGCTGTGTTCTACGAAGCCCTCACCGTACTCTCGGCGATCTCGCTCGCTGCTCCCGGTCCCTGAGTGTAGACTTCCGAAGCTCTCGTGTGCCGATCAGAATCCGAAGGGTTCCGATGACTTCGTCAGAGCGGCGCTCTGACGGGCCGACCAGACGCGAAGCGTCTGGTGACGACGCAAGCACCGCAACGAGTGAACGGAGTGAGCGAGGCACACGGCGAGGGAGGCGAGCAGCCGGCCGGGGACTTTCCGGGCCACAGTAACGGGATCGGGGTCATCAGAGTCGACTGAGAGCAGCCGGGCGGGGGCTCCTGAGCCACAGAAACGAGATCCAGACGGGAGTACAGTCGGGAGTACGACGGCGGCGAAAGCACCACATGACGGCCGTTTCTGTTGGCTTTATGTCGACCGCCCGCCCGCACACGGACATGAGCGCGACAGCCGAGGAGGTGGCGTTCGACTTCGAACTGCTCGCCGAGCTCACCGAGGAGACCGGCGTCCCGGGCTACGATGGGCAACGTCGTCGGCACCCTGGAGGGCGACTCCGAGTACACGGTCGCCGTCGCGGCCCACATGGACGAGATCGGCTTCATGGTGCGACACGTCACCGACGACGGCTTCCTCCAGCTCGACGCGCTGGGCGGCTGGGACGCCCGCGTGCTGAAGGCCCAGCGGGTCACCGTCCACACGAAAGGCGGCGACGTCGACGGCGTCATCGGCTCGGTGCCGCCACACACGCTCGACGAGGCCGACCTGGAGGGTCACCCCGACGTCGAGGACGTCCACGTCGACCTCGGGCTGCCCGCCGAGGCGGTCGAGGAGCGCGTCTCGCCGGGTGACCTCGTCACGATGGAGCAGTCGACCGAGCTCGTCGGCGAGCACGTCACCGGGAAGGCACTCGACGACCGGGTCTGTGTGTTCGCGATGCTCGAAGCCGCCCGCCGCATCGACGACCCCGAAGTGACGATCCAGTTCGCCGCCACGGTCCAGGAGGAGGTCGGCCTGCGCGGCGCCCGCGCGCTCGGCGTCGACCTGAATCCCGACCTCGCGGTCGCGCTCGACGTGACCGTCGCCAACGACGTGCCGGGCTTCGGGCCGGGCGACCACGTCACCGAACTGGGTGACGGTGCGGCGATCAAGCTGAAAGACTCCTCGGTGATCACGAACCCGAAGGTCCACCGCCGCCTGCGCTCGGTGGCCGAGGACCGCGGGACCGACCACCAGACAGAGGTGCTGCCCGCCGGCGGCACCGACACGGCGGCGTTCCAGAACGCCTTCGGCGCCACGCCCGTCGGCGCCCTCTCGGTCCCGACGCGGTACCTCCACACCGTTACCGAGAGCGCCCACCACGAGGACGTCGCGGCGACGATCGACCTCCTCACGGGGTTCCTCGAAACCGAGACCGGCGACTACGACTACCGGCTGTAGCTCGCGGGGATGGTCGACCCGAACGACCACCCGACCGAACTGGTCGCCCCCGGCACGGGGAGTGGCGGCGGGCGTTCCGCGCCGGGCGCGAGCGACTGCGCGGGGCGCTCGCGGAGTACGACCTGCTCGACGCCGTCGTCCGGATCGACCACGTCGGCTCCACCGCGGTCCCCGACCTGGCGGCGAAGGACGTCGTCGACGTGAACGTCGTGGTCGCGGACGACGCGGTCCGGCCGGTACGTCGACGTCCACGCGTTCGCTCGCTCGGCCGAGGGCTGGCGGGTCAGCCTCGCCACCCGCGAGGTGCTGCGGGCGGACGCCGACCTCCGCGAGGCCTACGAGCGACGCAAGTGCGAACTCGCCGCGGAGACGGACGACCTCACCGAGTACTCCGTGGGCAAGACCGACCTCGTCCGTCGTGCGGTGGACCTCGCCCGGGGCGAGGGCGAGCCGAGCGTGGACGTCGCGGTGCCGCCGCCGGAGACGGTGGGACCGGAGTAGAGACGGCGCCGGATCGAAGCCGTTAGCAGTCATCGTTCCCGTTCGGGGGCCACGGATCAGGACGTCTCACGTCGACGCTCGTGGTGGCGACGACGGCCGCCTTCGCCACGACGCTGGCGCTCGCGTACTTCTTCCTGAAGTACGGCGGCCCGCCGGCCGGGGCCCGATCAGGACTGCCAGTACGACCGGGTCAGGAGCACCAACACCGGCAGGATCTCCAGGCGGCCGATCCACATCAGTCCGACCATCAGCAGCTTCGTCGTCGCCGGGAAGGCCGTGTAGCTCCCCATCGGGCCGACGACGCCCAGTCCCGGCCCGATGTTACCGATCGTGGCGATCGAGGCGGTGACGACCTCGACGGTCGAGAGGTCGAGACCGACCCGGGAGGCGTCGACAGCGATGAAGAGGGCGGCGGCGAAAAACAGTATCAGGTACAGCATCGTGAACCCGAGGATGCCACGGACGGTGCGGTCGTCGAGCACCCGGTCGCCCAGACGGATCGGCTCGACGGCCTCGGGGTGGACGGCGGTGTACAGCTCCCGGCGGATCAGCTTGGCGACGACGATCCACCGGACCACCTTGATACCGCCGCCGGTCGAGCCGGCGGAGCCGCCGATCAACATCGCGAACACCAGCACGTACTGGCGGGTGCCGCTCCAGGCGGTGAAGTCCATGCTGGAGTAGCCCGTGCTGTTGGTGAGCGAGACGACCTGGAAGGCGGCGTGACGCAGCGACCCCTCGGCGTCGTTACCGACGACGACGAATCCGGAGGGGGTATCGAGCGGCTCCGACAGCAGCGGGTCGGTGAAAAGCAGGACGCTCGTGAGCGCGGTCAGTCCGACGATCACCCCGAGGTAGGTGCGGAACTCGGGGTTCGAAACGAGCCGTCGGGCCCGACCGGTGGCGGCGGCGTAGAACAGCGCGAAGTTGACGCCGGCGGCGAACATGAACGGCACGATCACCCACTGGGCGACCGCGGAGAACGCCTCGATCGACCGCGCCTCCGGTGAGAACCCGCCGGTCGGCATCGTCGTCAGTCCGTGGGCGACGGCGTTGTAGGCGGTCATGTTCGGCGCCAGACCGGCGAGATGGACGGCGTACAGCAGCAGAATCTCGGCGGCGGTGATGCCGGCGTACAGCAGCCACAGCCGGCGGGCAGTCTCGCGGACCCGCGGGGCGAGCTTCTCGATGCTGGGGCCGGGCGCCTCGGCCTCCAGCAGCTGTGCGCCGCCGACCGACAGCTCGGGCAGGACCGCCACCGCCAGCACGACGATCCCCATGCCGCCGAGCCACTGGATCAGCTGGCGCCACAGCATCAGCGCCCGCGTGTGTCGCTCGATAGAGATCTCGCCGAGGACGGTCGCTCCGGTCGTGGTGAACCCGCTGGTGGACTCGAAGAGGGCGTTCGCCGGCTGTCGGAGCGTCGTCTCGTAACCGACGGTCAGCCCGGGAACGCCGTAGGCGGTCAGCAGGAACGGCACGCTGCCGAGGACCGGGACGACCAGCCAGGAGAGTGCGACCATCAGAAAGCCCTCGCGGGTCCCGACCTCCGACGCCGGGTCGAGCCGCCGCAGGGCGGTGCCGGTCACGAGCGTCAGCAGGATCGTCGCCAGGAACGGGACGACGTCGTCGGCGGCGAGGAAGGCACCGACGCCGTCGGCGAGAGCGGGCAGGCTGTCGGCGACGGCGAGCGCGAGTGGCACCGCGAGCGGCACCGCCAGATACGTGAGCACCGTCCCGACGAGCGCGACGGCCGCCCGCCAGTCGACGCGCAGACGCATCTCAGATTCGGGTGACGACCTCGTCGATCACGCCGGTGTCGATGAACAGTACGACCTGGTCGCCGACCTCGACGACGGTGTCCCCCCGGGGGGTGACGAAGGTGCGCTCGCCGTCGACCTCGCGGGTGATGGCGCCGACGACGACGCTCGCCGGGAGGTCGGCCGCCGCCGCCGCTATCGTCCGGCCGGTGAGGACGCTCTCCTCGTCGACGACCACCTCGATCACCTCCGCGCGGTCGCCGTCGACGATGGCGACGTTCTCGGCGTAGCGGTCCCGGGAGAAGCGGGTGATCTCCTCGGCGGTGACGGTGCGGGGGTTGACCGCGGCGTCGACGCCGACGGCCTCGAACGGCTCGACGTAGTCGGTGGTCTCGACGACGGCGATCGTGCGGTCGGCGCCGAGTCGACGCGCCAGCAGCGAGACCAGCAGGTCGCGCTCGTCGCTCGACAGCGTGGTGACGACGGCGTCGGCCTCGCCGACGTGCTCGCGCTCCAGAAAGTCGAGGTCGGTGGCGTCGTGCCCGAGCACCGACACCTCGGGGAACTGCTCGGCCAGATCGCGGGCGCGCTCGGGGTCCTGTTCGAGCAGGCGCACGCGGTGTCCGTTGTCGCTGTCCGTCAGCAGCCGGACGAGGTCGCGGCCGACGGTGCCGCCGCCGACGACGACGACTTCCAGCGAACGACCGGGTGCGGGCGGCGCCACCTCGCGGGCGAAGGCGACACAGGCGTCGACCCGGCCGATCACCACCAGGCCGTCGCCGGCGCGTATCTCCGTATCCCCCCGAGGGACGATCGTCTCCTCGTCGCGGAGGACGCTCGCGAAGGTGAGCGCGCCGTAGCGGTCGGCCTCCCGCACCGTCTGCCCGGCGACGGGACTGGCCGCCGTGACCGGGTACTCGACCATCCGCACGAGACCGTCGGCGAAGTCCTTCACGTCCTCGGCGCCCGGCAGGTCGACGATCTGTAGCAGTCGCCGGGCCGTGAGCAGGTCGACGGAGACCATGAAGTCGACGCCGAAGGCGCCCTTCGAGCGTTCCCAGGTGCGCAGCAGGGGGGGCTTACGGACGCGGGCGATCGTGAACGGGTCGGCGACGGTCTTTGCGGTCCCGCAGGCGACCAGATTCGCCTCGTCGACGCTGGTCGAGGCGATCAGCATGTCGGCCTCCTCCAGTCCCGCCTCCCGGAGCACCTCCAGGTCGGTGGCGTCGCCGGTGACCCCGAGGACGTCCTCCTCGTACTGGATGGCGTCGACGCGGTCGGCGTCGACGTCGACGACGGTCACCTCGTTGGCGGCCGCGAGGTCGGCCGCCGTCGTCGACCCGACCTCCCCGACGCCGACGACGATTATCTTCACGGGAGCATCCCGCTTCCGTTCATCGACCGCCGATACCTCCCCTCCCGACAAGTGAATTTGGGTCCCGGACGACCGGCGTCGGGCGTCACGCCACGGGCCGCGCCGTCGTCACGCGGCAAGGGGAGCCGGCGCGGGCGCACGGCTCGAAACCGCTATGCCGCGGGCGGTCGAGACCTGGACGATGCACGTCCACGTGAACGCGGCGACGAGCGTCGACGGGAAGCTCTCGACGCGGGCACGCGAGCAGGTAGCGATCTCCGGTCCCGAGGACTTCGCTCGCGTCGACCCGGGGCGACCCGCCGGAGCCGGCCCGCGTCGTCGCCGACTCCCGCGCTCGCACCCCCGCGGAGGCTCGCGTGCTCGACGACCGCGCCGACACCCACCTGCTCGTCGCCGAGACCGCCCCCGAGGAGCGTCTCGCGGCACTGCGCGACGAGAGCGTGAACGTCGTCGTCGCCGGCGAGAAGCGAGTCACGCTGCCGGCGGCGCTCGACGACCTCGGGGCGGCCGGCGTCGGGTCGCTGATGGTCGAGGGCGGCGGCGAGCTGATCGCCTCGCTGTTCGCGGCCGAGCTCGTGGACGAGCTGACCGTCTTCGTCGGACCGACGGTGATCGGCGGCCGCGACGCTCCCACGCTGGTCGACGGCGAGGGCTTTCTCGACCCCGAGGCGTTCCCGCGTCTCGCCCTGCAGTCGGTCGACCGGCTCGACGGGGGCGTCCTGCTGTCCTGGACCGTCGGGTGACTGCCGCCGACTGCGGCCGAGGACCGGCGACGGTCAGTCGGTCAGTGACTGTGGCCGGTCGCCTCGGCGAAGCTGACGCCGAACCGTTCCTCGAACAGCTCCATCGTCGTCTCCTCGACGGCCGCCAGGTCGGCGTCGTCGCCGTCGTGGTGGTGGACGATGTGGTGGACGCGGTTAGCGAGCGACAGCATCGCCACGTCGCCGACGACCTCCGGAGCGGTCTGGCCCTCCTCCGCGACGGCGTCCACCAGCCGCGCGGGCACCGTCAGCGTGTCCTGGTCGTGGTCGTCGTCGCCGTCGATCTCGAAGGTCACCGTCTCGGGTTGCTCGCTCATACCCTTCCGACGGAGAGCCGACTAATCCCTCTGTCGCCCCCGACGACAGCTTCGAGGCGGACTGCAGCACAGAGACGGCCCGCATCCGCGACGAGACCAGAGCGGCCGACGAGCGCGCGCTCCGCCGGCTGGTGGAGAATCACGCCAGCTACACGAGCAGCGAGTGTGCGGCCGAGCTGCTGGAGGAGTAGGGCGGGGCTCGGGAGCAGTCCGTGAAGGTGATGTCCGACGCCTACCGCGACGCGGTTGCTGACCGTCCCGACAACGACGTCCGCACGCAACTTCCCAATCCGGCCGGCGTCGGCAGCACCGCGGCCGAGCCGGCGGACTCGTCCGGTTCCTCACCGGTCGATTCGGCGTAGCGTCACGGTGTCGGGCACGCCGTCCCGCCGCGGCAGCCGGACGAACATCGCCCGGTCCTGCTCGACGTTAGGACCCCCCTCGACGAACACGTCCATGTACGCGATCCGAACTGTCGTCGACGTCCGCTCGACGTCCTCCAGCCTGAGGTGGTATCCCCACGTGGTCACCTCCAACTCGAACCCGACGAGTCTCTCGAAGCGAGGAGCACGGGACGCTCCGGGAGGAGGCGGCCGTCGGTTCGCTGCTGTACGACCGGGTACTCGGTCGCGTTCAGGACCGGCCACCTGTCCTCCCGTTCCGTCGTCGAAGTCGAAGTCGGAGTCGTAGTCGACCCACCGGTCAACGTGTCCGGCTCCGCTGGGATCGATCCGTCCGTCGTGTCGTCTCCGACCGTCGAGTCCGGCGTGTCCGACCGCCCGCCCGTTCCGCCGTCCGACCGCGACGATGCGGAAGGGCTACTACAGCCGGCGGTCGTCACTCCGACGAGAGCCACGCTCCCGGCGAGAAATGCCCGCCGCGTACTGAGTGGATGTCGTTCGGACATCTCGAAGGGCACACCCGACATATGTGCCGATCCCTATTGAGAGTATTTTTGGATATTATCCAAAAGTAATACTGTCGATGTTTACGTTCTATCACTGTTGGTCCGCAGATCTCGCACCTGCCGTCCAGCTCGGGCCGGGCCAGCCGAGCGGCGGCCTCCCGCACCGTCCAGCGTCCGCAGGCCATCGACCGCCCACCGTCGGCTCGCCCGCGTTACCGTGCCCGCGACGCCGTCGCCCGAACGGGCGAGTGTAGCCAGCGCCCGGGCACGGCCGGTCAGTCGTCCGCGGTCGCCGTCTCGCTCTCGCCCTCGCCCTCGGCCGCCGCGGGTGCCTGGTCCTCCAGGTAGACGTCGGCGTCCATCGCCGCCTTGCAGCCCGTCCCGCCGGCGGTGATCGCTTGCTGGTAGTGGTGGTCGACGACGTCGCCCGCGCCGAAGATACCCTCGACGTCGGTGTGGGTCTGCCCGCCGCCCTTGCCGCCCTCCGTGTGGACATAGTCGGCCTCGTCGAGTTCGACGCCGGTGCCCTCCAGGTACGCCGTGTTCGGCGTGTGACCGATGGCGAGAAAGACCGCGCCGACGTCCGTCTCGAACTCCTCGACCTCCTCCGGGACGGCGTCGAGTTTTTCCTTCGGATGCCCGTCCGGGTGGCGCACGAGCGTGACGCTGTCGACGCCGTCCTCGCGGCTGCCCTCGACGGCCGTGAGTTCGGTGTTGCGCATGATCTCGATCTCGCCCTCGTCGACCTCCGCCTGGACCTTCTCGATCCAGTAGTCCTCGGCGCGGAACTCCTCGCGACGGTGCGCGATGTGTACTTTCGAGGCGAACTTCGTGAGGAAGTGAGCCTCCTCCATCGCGGCGTCGCCGCCGCCGACGACGAGCATCTCCTCGCCGCGGAAGAAGGCACCGTCACAGGTGGCACACGTCGAGACGCCGTAGCCCATCAGTTCGTCCTCGCCGGGCACGCCCAGCGTGCGCGCGCTCGCCCCCGAGGCGGCGATGACGGCGTCGGCCGTGTACACGTCGCCGCTTTTCGTCTCGACGCGGAACGGTCGGGCCGCGTCGTCGACACTCGTGACGACGCCGTTGATCAGGTCGGCGCCGAACTTTCGGGCCTGTTCTTTCATGCGGTTTATCAGTTCGGGCCCGCCGATACCGTCCGAGAAGCCGGGGTAGTTGTCCACCTCACTGGTCAGCGTCAGCTGGCCGCCGGGCTCGTCGCCCTCGATCACGAGCGGCTCGTTGTTCGACCGGGCGGCGTAGACCGCCGCGGTCAGGCCCGCGATGCCGGTACCGGCGATGATCAGTCGCCGGTGCTCGCCGTCACCGGACGGTGCCGGCGACTCCGGGTCGTCGTACTCCGTCATGTGTCCCCGGTTGGCGCCTGCGGCGTATTTAGTTTGCGCCCCTGTTCGGTCCCGCCGTCCGACCGTCCGTCACGCCTTTACCGTCGGCGGTCGAGGCCCGCCGGTGCACGACGCGTCGACCCGACGCCGGCTGCTCGCGGGGCTCGCCGGTGCCGGCGCGGTCACCCACCTGACGACGGCGAACGGCGACCCGCCACAGCCGGCGAGTGTGACGGTCGGGTTCCCCGACGGCGACGCGGTCGACGAGGGCGCGCTGACCGGGTCGCTCGGGACGGCGGCGAGTGATCCGTCGTTCGTCCGTGACGACACCACCGTCCGCGTCTCGGACACCGACACCTGGGCGGACCTCTCGGCGTACGACTGCGGCGGCTGGGGCGGTGACGACTGAATCAGCCCTCGGCGGAGGTAGGTGGTTCGTAGTGCCGTCTGGCGTGGCAGTTCGCACACAGCGGCACGCACTTCGCCATCTCCTCGCGGATGCGGTCGCGGCTGTAGCCCTGGTTGACCATTCGTGAGACGCCGAGAGTCTTGTCGTCGTTCGGGTGGTGAAACTCGATACAGGCCGGGTGCCCCTCGGCACACTCTTCGCAGACGAGTTCGTCACGCTTCATGTCGTGGAACCATAGTCTGATCTGATCGAGACGGCGGTTCACTCGTTCCACTTCGAGTGACCGATTGCGGTAGTACCAGCGCTGTCGTGGCGTGAGGTCGTACCAGTCCTTCTCGTCGGGAAGGTCGACATCGTCCGGTTTCGGTTGAATTTGATTGCTGTTCCGACGTGGCCTGTCCTCGCGCGTCAGTAGTTCCAGCCCTGCTCGTTCCTTCGCCTCGTTCCATGAGTCGAACAGCCGCATAATCGTCGTGGTCGACGGCGAGACGTCCAGGTCTTCGTACTGACTTCGAGAGGGGGTCTCGTCCAGTCGATCTTTGGCCTCCTGTAGCGCCTCAAGACAATCCTGTTCAGTGTATGGCATACCACGACCTGCTGCGCGGTCGCATGAGAACGCGTGGAAATGTCAGTGCTCCGTCAGGGATTCGAACCCCGGTCGTCGGCTCGAAAGGCCGACATAATTGGCCGGACTACACCAACGGAGCCTACCGTTGCGTAGTGACGAGCCACTACTAAACCTTCCGTCTACGTGTCGCCGGACCGCAACCACTTAGCCGCGCGTCCACCAGGGCGAGACATGCGACGGGTCAGGTTCCGCGATCCCGCCGGGGCGACGCGGACGGGCGAGTGGACGGACGCCATCGAGTGCGACGGTCGCTCGTACGACCCCGCGGCCGTGGAGGTGCTGCCGCCCTGCGAGCCGACGAAGGTGGTCTGCGTGGGGCGCAACTACGTCGCTCACGCCGACGAGCGGGGCGCCGACGTGCCCGACCGACCGCTCCTGTTTCTGAAGCCGCCGAACGCGGTCGCGAGCCACGGCGCGACGGTGACGCTGCCGACCGGTGTCGCTGGCAACCGGATCGAACACGAGGTCGAACTCGGGGCCGTCGTCGGCGAGCGGTGTCGCGACGTCGACCCGGCGGAGGCGACGGGGGTGCTCGCGGGCTACACCGTCATGAACGACCTCTCGAACCGCGACGACCAGCGCCGCGAGACCAACTGGGTGCGCGGCAAGGCCTTCGACGGCGCCGCGCCGATAGGTCCCGTGCTCGCCACCCCGGAGGAGGTGCCCGACGACGCCACCGTGGAGTGTCGCGTCGATGGGGAGATACGTCAGCGCGCGAGCCGAGAGCAGATGGTCTTCTCCGTGCCCGAGCTGGTGAGCGAGGTCTCTCGGTTTCTCACCCTGGAGCCGGGCGACGTGATCGCTACCGGCACCCCGAAGGGCGTCGGTCCCGTCGAGGACGGCGACCGTCTGGAACTCACCGTCGAGGGCGTCGGCACGCTACAGCACACCGTCCGGGCGTGAACTGGGTACTGTGCTCTCCTTACTGTATGCTCTCGGTTCTGTTCGGTGGGCTCACGAGGCCCTCGGCGTCGTCGGGCACAAAGTGCCCGACGACCAGAGGAAGCGGCACAACGCTGATACCCACGGTACGCTTCGAGCGAGCCATGACGGTCTCGCGCTCGGTCGAGCCGGAGGGCCACATCGTCGGCTCGGGGCCGATGGAGCGAGCCTTCAGCACGGTGATAGAGATGGGCGGCGCCTCCGACGTGGAGACGTTCCGGGTGGGCACCCACAAGGACGAGGAGTCGTACGCCGAGATGGTCGTCTCCGCCGACTCCGCCGGGCAGCTGCGGGCGATCGTTCACGAGCTCCACTGGAACGACGCCAACCCAGCGGACCCGGCCGACGCCACCGTCGAGCCGGCGCCGGCCGACGGCGCCGTCCCGCCGGAGTTCTACTCGACGACCAACTATCCGACAGACGTGCGACACGGCGGCGAGTGGCTCCCCGTCGAGGACGGTCTCGCCGGCGGCGGCGTGACGTATGAGTGCGTCGCGAACGACGTCCCGTGCGTGATCGCGGGGTCGATCCGGGACGACGGGCCGCTGCCGGGCACGGTCACCGACAGCGTGGCGGCACAGGCGGCCGTCCGCGAACAGGCCCACGAGGCCGACCTGGTGGTAATGCTCGCCACCCTGCTGCACTCTGTCGCCGTGGGCAACTGTCTGCCCTCGACCGCGCCCGTCGTCTGCGTCGACATGGACTCCGACACGGCCACCCAGCTGCTCGACCGCGGCAGCGCACGGGCCATCGGCGTCGTCACCGACGTGGGGGTGTTCGTCCCGCGCCTGGCCGAGCGGCTCGTCGCCGACCACGAGGAACACGACGGCACCCTGGGGAGCGACCACGGTGGGGGCCACGGGTACGGGCACGGGCACGGTAACGAGGGCGGGAGCGAGCGCGGTCACGGAGACGGGAACGAGGGTCACGGGCACGAACGCGGACACGAGCGCGGGAACGAGCGGGAAGACGACGGTGGCCACGGTAGCGACTATGACTACGCCGACGGGACGGGCGACCGCGACGCCGGTCGAGAATGAACCACGTCCCCGACGACGTCCTGGCGGCGATCGACGCGCTCGGCGAGGGGCTGCTCGTCGGCGAGGCCCGCCCCGTCGACGCCGCCCTCCGCGGGGACCTCCGCCTGCTGGTGCCGGTC
>PXSK01000009.1:101115-106735 GCA_003022865.1 Halobacteriales archaeon SW_5_70_135
CGTCGACGGCGGCGGCGTGCTCGCGGGCGACGACCTCGCCGTCGACCAGTACGGTGATCGTGCCCACGAGCGGCGCGAGCGCCCGGAGGCGGTGGGCGACGACGACGACCGCCCGCTCGGTGCGCTGCTCGCGGACGAGCGAGACGACGCGGTGGCGGGAGTCGTCGTCCAGACCGGCGAGCGGCTCGTCGAGCAGCAGGTAGTCCGGTCGCTTCGAGACCGCCAGCGCGAGGTCGAGCAGCCGGCGGTAGCCGCCGGAGAGTCGCTCCGCACGGCGGTCGCGCACCGGGTCGAGCCGGAGTCGCTCGGCCACGGGCTCGGGGTCGCCGCCCGACAGCGCGCCGAACGTCGAGAGGTTCTCCGCGACGGTGAGCGTCGGGTGGACGCTCGGCTGCTGGAAGGCCAGTCCGACGCTGCCCTCGCGTATCACCCGACCGCGGTCCGGCGCGGCGACGCCGGCAAGCAGCGACAGCAGCGTCGACTTGCCGCTGCCGTTCGGTCCCGCGAGCACGTGTACGCCGCAGCCCGGCACCGGCAGCGTCACGTCCCGCAGCGCCCAGCCCGCGGCGTCGTAGCGCTTCCAGACGCCGTCGGCGGCCAGTCCGGCCGCCGCGACCGTGGGCCACTCGCCGTCCCGGGGGTCCGCACTCGTGTTCGCGCTCGCGTCCGTTTCCCCGTCGGCGTCGGCGGTCGTCGCCGACCGGTCGGTCCGTGGCGGGACGGGGTCGCCCGCCCGGTCGGACGCGTCGTCGGTCACTGTGGCCCCTCCGTGACGAGTCGGGCGGTGCCGAACAGTGCGACCAGTGAGCCCAGCGCGGCCAGGGCGACGACCCCGAGTTCGGTCGCCAGCGGCGCGACCGCCGAGTTCCGCAACACGCCGGCGCGGACGGCGACGGCGGCGTGGTGCAGCGGCACCAGCTCGGCGACCCGCCCACGCACCACCGAAAAGAAGCCGCGCGGATAGACGGGGTTGCCGGCCAGCAGCAGGCCGATGACGAGACCGAGGTTGAGCACCGTCGCCGTGCGGCGCTCCAGCGCGAGCGCGACGGTCATTCCGACGCCGGCGACGTGCACCACCAGCAACAGGTAGGCCACGACGGCGAGCGGGTTCAGCGGGTGGACGTCGTAGGAGAGATACGTGACGACGCCGGCGACGGTCACCAGCGGGACGACCATCAGCGCCAGCCCGGCGATCAGCTTCGCCGCGAGCACGGACGTCAGCGAGGACTCCACCCGCAGACGGGGCAGCGCCTGGCGCTCGTCGGCGACCAGTCGCGGCAGGAAGCCCAGCCCGACGAGCACCGCCAGCAGGACGAGCGCGGCAGGGGCGAGGTACTCTCGTAGGCCGACCGAGGGCGCCAGGACGACGTGACGCACCTCGATCGGCCGGCGCGGCGAGACGACGCCGTCGGGGTCGTTCAGTCCGCGCTCGACCTGGGCGGCGATCGCCCGACTCGGCTTCACGTACGGGACGACGCTGCCGCTGACGCGGTACTCGAACACGGCGGGATCGGCGGCGTCGGCAGTGACGTTCGCCGGCACCCTGACGACGGCGTACACCCGCTCGCGGTGCAACAGGGCGGCGGCACGCTCCGGGGAGTCGACGCGCCGGGGGTCCGCCGCCAGCGCGAGCACGCCCTCGGCGACCTGCATGTCGGCCTCGGTCACGTCCTCGGAGGCGGGCACGACGGCGACGGGCGTGTCCTCCGGCACCACGCCCTCGAAGGCGACCGTGCCGACGGCGAACACTGCCGGCAGCACCACCACCAACAGCAGCAGCGCCGGCAGTCGCCGGCGCGCCCAGTAGGACTCCTTCCGGAGGTGCGTCAGCAGGTCGCGCACGTCCGGGCCTCGCGGGGGCGGGTGGTAAGCGTGACGGCGTGGTTCCGGACGGGCGTCAGCCGTCGCCGACGACGGTAATCCGTCCCTCGGTCTCGGGACGTATCGTCCCCGCGGCCTCGATCCGGTCGCCGACGATGTCCGAGAGCAGCGCGCCCTCCTCGGCCGGCCGGTAGCGCTCGACGTCGGCGAGGCCGGCGTAGCCGTCGCCGCCGCCGGCGACGAAGTCGTTCGTTCCGAGGTCGTAGGTCGCGCCGGGGTCGACCGGTTCGCCGCCGACGGTCGCCTCCGTGATCCGCTCGCCCGCCGCCCGGGTCGGGTCGTACGCGTAGGAGAGCCCGCTCACCTGCGGGAACCGCCCCGAGCCGTCGGCGACGCGGCTGACGCCGTTCTCCAGGGCGGCGAGCAGCGTCCTGCCCGAGACGCTCAGCCCGGCAGTCGTGTTGGGAAACGGCAGCAGGCTGACGACGGTCTCGCGGGTAATCGTCGCCGGACTGCTCTCGCTGGCGTCCGGGAGATACCGCGCGTCGCCGCGGATGCCGCCGCCGTTCATCAGGCCGACGTCGGCGTCGACGTCGTCGCGGACGGCGTCGGCGACGTAGTTGCCGACGTTCGACTCCCGCGCTCGAACGACCGACTCGCGGGCGTCGAGCGGCACCGTCGTCCGTCCGAGTTCGACGTCGAGACGCTCCGCCAGCCGCGAGCGGAACCCCGACGCGATCAGCCCGACCCACGGGTCGCCGTTCACGCTCGCCTCGCCCAGGGCGTGCAGCGTGAACGAGTGACCGACGACCCCGTCGTCGGCGGCCACCCGCAGGTCGAGTTCCCCGAGACGTGCGAACTGGTCGCCGACGAACGACAGCAGCGTGCCGTCGACGACCGCCGGCCGTTCGAGGAGACTGGCGGCGTGGTCGCCGACGATCGCGTCGATCCCGTCGACGTCGCGGGCCACCCGCCGGGCCGTGCTACCGCTGAGGTGCGAACTGACGATCACCGCGTCGGCACCGTCGGCGCGGGCCTCGGCGACCACCTCGCGGGCCGCCGGGACCGGGTCGAGGACTGCCGTGTCCTCGCCGACGGACGTGATCTCGGGCGCCTCCGGCGTGATCAGCCCCGTGACGGCGAGCGTGACGCCCTCGACCTCCTCCAGAGCGTACCGCCGTGCGCCGGCGTCGGCCGCGAACACGTCGCCGTCCTCGCGGGCGTTGGCGCTGACCCAGGTGAACCGGCTCTCGCCGACGCGCTCGCGCAGCGTCTCCGGCCCCATGTCGAAGTCGTGGTTGCCGAAGGTGTCGTAGTCCAGCCCGCCGGCGTTGAACGCCGAGACGACGTGTCGTCCGTCGAACGCCGCCGACAGCACCGACGACGCCAGGTCGTCGCCGTTGCCGATCCGCAGCGTGTTCGACCCGGAGGCGACGCCGCTCGACACCCCCTCGACGGCGTTCATCAGGCCGAAGTACCGCTCCACGTTGAGGTCGTCCGCGAAGGCGTTCGCGTACCGTCCGTGGAGGTGGGTGTCGTGTAGCAGCGTCACGCTCGTCCGGTGCCCGGCGGCGGTACCGACACCCGCACTCCCCAGCAGCGAGACACCCCCGATCGCCGTCAGTACGTCCCGTCGTCGTACCCTGTCCGATGTCATGGACGGGCGACGGGTCGCCCGGTGACGACTAAAGGCTACGCCACGGGGTGAAACTGTGCGGTACGTCGTCCTCCGGACGGCTACCGTCCGGTCGTCGCGGAGGGCGCCGCTACCTCGCCACGGCGGTCCGGCGGTCGAGCGGTGTCGGGGCGACGGAGCCGGAGCGGCGACACCCCCTCGACGGCGTCGCCGGTGACGGCCGCGACGCCGTCGCCCAGCGCGACGACGCCGCCGACATCGTCGCGGTACGACAGCGTCACCGCGGCCTCGGAGCGCTCGACGGTCACCTCCCGGAGGGCGGCGGCGACGGTCTCGTTGCCGACCTGCGAGCCGGCGAGCACCCGCACCGCGGACGCGAGGTCCGCGAGGTCCGCCGCGGCCGCCTCGTCGGCGGCGTACAGCGTCGCCCGCACGCCGACGTGGGTGTCGTTGTGGACGCTGTAGCCGACGGCCACGCGGTCCACGTCGGGCACGCGCCCGGCACCGTCTATCTCGTCGACTCGGGCCTGCGGGACGCGGGCGGCGACTCGGACGACCGCCGCCTCGCGGCGGTCCGACAGTGCCGACCGGAGTCCGTCGGCGAGCCCGACGTTCGCCCCCTGGCCGGCGTCGATCGCGTCCTCGACGACGCGCTCGCGAGTCGAGACGGCGTAGGTGTTCGCCGCCAGTACGGCCACGTAGACGTCGACCGGGCCGGGACGGTCTAGCCGGTAGACCGCCCGCCCCTCGTGGCGGCGCTCCTCCAGCTCGATGTCGCTGTCCTGGACGGAGGAGACCAGCGTGCGCTCCCGCCAGTCGGCCCTGACGACGACGCCGGCGTACCCCTCGCCGACGTCGGTGCCCACCCGCGTCTCGTTGGGGTAGCGGGCGAAGGCCGCGAGCCACTCGATCCGCGCCGCGCGCAGACCGAGGTCGTCCTCGACGGTCGCGAGCAGGCTGTCGTACCGCGGCTCGGCGCCGGCACGGGCAAGCGTCGCGTTGGCGAGCCGACGCGTCGTCGGGTGCGTGACGAGGTCACCCTCCACGACGGCGACCGCGTCGGCCGGCGGCACGGTCTCGACCGGTCGCGTGTCCTCGCCGTCCGAGAGGACGATGACCGCGCCGACGACCGCCGCCAGCACCACCACGCCGGCGACGGCCGCCGTCCGGGCGCCGACATCGCCGTCTCCGACCGGCAGTTCCATACCCCTACGGCCGCCGTCGCCGGCTAAACCTCTTACCCCACGACCGGGGGGACGAGCCGGAGGTCAGGGCTCGCCGACGATGTCGGTCCTCGCGCGCCTCGGCGTGGCCGACGCGACGCTGCCCGCGGAGCACGACCTCGACGTCTGGTCGCAGTCCCGCAGGTTCTTCCACCCGTTCGTTCCGTGACTCGTGACGGACAGCCGGTCGCCGTCGCGCTCGTAGCCGACGGGGAACCTGTACCCCCGCCCGCTCCGTCGCCCGGTGGCGGGGAGCAGCAGCCGGTCGCTGACGAGCCGATGCAGGGGCGGCCGCACCGGCCGCGACAACACCGAGTCGACGACGCGGGTCGGTGACTCCGGCGGCGGGTCGGCTCGCGGCCGTCGACGGAGCCGACGGACACGCCGGTCAGTCGCCGTCGGCCTCGGTGCCACACTCGGGGCAGACGGTGACGAAGCCCTCGCCGTCCTCGGTCGGGAGGATGCGGAGGTTCTCGTGCCCGCACTCCGGACAGGACTGTGGCACGCGGACGTCCTCACTGTCCCGGGGCGCGCCCAGGCCGAGCACGCGCAGCTCCCCGTCGCCGTCGTTCACGCCGGACTGGTACTCGCCGGGGCCGAAGCGGACGGCCTCGCCCGCGCCGACCGTGACGTCGTCGTCGAGACGCTCGAAGGTGGCTTCCCCCTCGACGACGACGAACACCTCCTCCTGGTCCGTGTGCGTGTGCAGGCTGCCCGAGAGCCGCTCGCCGGGCGTCAGTCGGTAGTGGTTGACCGCCAGATTCGTCGTCGAGAGCGGGTCCGAGAGTCCACGGCGGTCGATGTCTGCGCCCATGGCGACCGGGTCGACCTCGTCGATTGAGACGTGCTCCATGCACGAGGGGTCGAGCGCCCCCCTCATGTGCGTTCGAGTTCCGTCCAGCGAAGTAACTTCGAGTGCTCGAAGTGTGACGGCGGCGAG
>PXSK01000009.1:106856-122273 GCA_003022865.1 Halobacteriales archaeon SW_5_70_135
CCGGACCGTCGGAGACCCCGCTCATGCCGACCCTACCTTCGGCATCGCGTGAACGTACAGGTCCCCCTCCAGGCAGTCGAGGATGAACCGCGCCACGTCGGCCCGGGCGACCGATTCGAGGCCGAGCGCGACGTCGCCGGCGCGGTAGTCGCCGGTCCCCTCGCCGTCGACGAGCCGGGGCGCGCGGACGACCGTCCAGTCGAGGTCGGTCGCACGCACCCGCTCGACGTGGTCCTCGGCGTCCGTGAGCACCGAGCGGGCGGCGAGCTTCAGCAGCGTGCCCATCACGCGACCGGACAGCGAGACGGACTCGCCCGCCTCCCGGACGCCCGCGCCGACGAGGGTCACGAACCGGTCGACGCCGTGTTCCGTCATCGCCCCGAGGACGTGGTCGCCAGCGACCGTGAGCAGGTCGTCAGGGCCGTCGCCGGTCTGCCCGAGCACGCTCACGACGGCGTCATTGTCCGCGACTGCCTCGCTCACCCCCGTTCCTGTGTAGGCGTCGCCCTCGACGACCGTGACGCCATCACGGGGCTCGACGTCGCCGGGCGAGCGGGCGAAGGCGACGACCTCGTGGCCCCGCTCGACCGCCTGCTCGACCAGCGGTCGCCCCGTCCGTCCCGTCGCCCCGAACACCGTGACTCGCATGTGTCCGATACGGGTTCCGTAGTCATACGCTCTCGACTTCGAACCGTCGAAGTATTGGCGTTCTCACGGGTCCTGAAGCAGGGCTACGGAAGCGAAAGCCTGAGGCGGGTCGAGCGCGCAGCGGGCGCATGAGCCACACGCCGGAGTTGCCGGAGCTGAGCGCCGGGCTGTCTCGCGAGGAGGCGGCGGCGCTGCGGGACTCACTCGACCCGGGAGAGCGCGAGCGCGTCGAGCAGACCGTCGTGGAGCTGCTCGACCTGCTCGGGCGCGCTCACGCGATGGAGATCCTGAGTGCCTTCGCCTTCACCCAGGAGCCGCTGCGGTTCTCCGACATAGAGACGCGACTCGAGATCGCACCCAATACTCTCTCCGCTCGCCTCTCGGAGCTCACCGAGGCCGGCCTCCTCGACCGGGAGGCGTATGACGAGATACCGCCCCGCGTCGAGTACATCCCCACCGAGCGCGCGGAGGGACTGTTCCCCGTCTTCGCTCACCTCCACCACTGGGCGATGGACCACGAGCTCTGAGGTCGCCCTCCCTCACTTCGACTGCTGTAGTAGGGCCGTTACTTCGAAGTCACAAGTTTATGTCTACAGACGACGAAGCGACGACATGAGTGGTCGATCCGAGCGTACGACACCGTCGGACGGGGGAGAGGCGGCGATAGACGTCGAGGGTCTGGAACTGGTGTACGGCGACGGCACCCGTGCGGTCGACGGGGTCGACATGCGCGTGCCGCGTGGAGAGTTTTTCGGCTTCCTCGGGCCCAACGGCGCGGGCAAGACGACGACGATCAAGGTACTGGCGACGCTGCTGTCGCCGACCGACGGCGAGGTGCGGGTCAACGGCTTCGACGTGCGGACGGCGGCACGGAAGGTGCGGGCCTCGATCGGCTACATGCCACAGGAGACGAGCGTCGACGAGGAGCTGACCGCCCGAGAGAACATCCGCTTCGCCTGCGAGTCCTACGGCGTCCCCCGGGGAGAGCACGCCGACCGCGTCGCGGACCTGCTCGACCTGGTGGACCTGGCCGACGTGGCCGACAAGCGCGCCGAGGAGTTTTCCGGCGGCATGAAAAAGCGCCTCGACGCCGCGACCGCGCTCGTCCACCGGCCGCCGCTGGTCTTTCTCGACGAGCCGACGACCGGTCTCGACCCGAAGGCGCGCAACCGGCTGTGGGACTACTTCGAGCGCATCAACGACCGCGGGACGACCATCTTCCTGACTACACAGTATCTCGAGGAGGCCGACCAGCTCTGTGACCGGCTGAGCGTCATCCTCGACGGCGAGATCGTCGCCGAGGGGTCACCCGCGGAGCTGAAGCGCCGCGTCGACGGCGAAATACTCGACGTGCAAGTCGAGGGCGGCGAGACCGAGCGCGAGCGGGCGGCGACGGTGGCCCGCGAGTTCCCCGCTTTCGGGGACGTCACCGTGTCGGTGGACGACGAGGGCGTAAGTGTCACCGCCGAGACCGCCCGCAAGCACGGCACCGACCTGCTGGTGGCGCTGCGAGACGACGGGATCACCGTCACCGGCTTCGACGTCCGAGCCCCCACGCTCGACGACGTGTTCCTCGCGATCACCGGCGAGGAACTGTCCGCCGATCCCGACGCCGACTCCGAAATGCACGAGACCGAGGGGGTGGTCGGATGAGCACTCCCGGCGTCGAGGGGACGGAGACCGCCAGCAGTGCGACCGATGACCTCTCGGTCAACAGCTTCGCGGGCGACGTGTGGGTGAACTTCAAGCGCTGGAACCTGAAGGCGGTGCGAAACCCGTTCGTGCTCGTCGTCTCGCTGGTGCAGCCGGTCATCTTCCTCGTGCTGTTCACCGAAGTGTTCGGCAACGTCGCCGGTCGGGCCGTCGAGGGGGCGCTCGGGCCCGGCGTCACCTACGAGTCCTACCTCGTGCCGGCGATCGCCGTGCAGGTGTCGCTGGCGGCGGCGGTCACGAGCGGCGTCGGCCTGGTCAACGACGTCGAGAACGGAATGTTCGAGAAGGTACTGGTCTCGCCGATGAACCGCACGGCAGTGTTCATCGGCAAGACCGCCGCCGAACTGTTCCGGATCGCGGTGCAGATCGCCATCATCCTCGGGCTCGGCGTGGTGCTCGGCGCGGAGGTCCAGACCGGACTGGCGGGCGCCCTCGGCATCGTCGGCGTCGGTGTGCTGTTCTCGCTGTGGTTCGTCGCCTTCTCGAATTCGCTCGCGGTGATCACCCGCGACCAGGAGTCGACGATCATCGGCGGCAACCTGCTGCAGTTTCCGCTGCTGTTTCTCTCCTCGGCGTTTCTCCCGCTGGGGGCGCTGCCGAACTGGATCCAGACGTTCGCCCGCGTCAACCCGGTCACCTACGGCGTCGACGCCGCCCGCTCGCTGATGCTCGACCGCGACGTGATGACTGTGAGCGTGATCGAGACCGAGACCTTCGGCGGCACGCTCGACGGCGTCGTCCCCGGGGTCGCCGTGCTGGCCGGCCTGGGACTCCTCCTCGGCGGAGTCGCCGTCGTCCTGCTGTCGCGGGCCACGAGCGCCGACGTGCGCTGATCCGCGAGTCGACACCCGTGGGCGTGAGCGTGAGCACACGGGGTCTGGCGTCTCCCGCGACCGAACTGGCGGGCTTTCGCGCCGCTTCCGCGACGACTGCCCCCAATCGTTATCAGCCGGTGCCGTGAACGAGGGCGGTACAGCCATGCTGACACCGGTGGTCGGACAGCTACTCGGACTCTCCGTGCTGGGTATCGTGGTCCTCTTCGTCGTGCTCGTGGTCGTGGTCGGGCTGGTGGCGTACACGGTCAACGTCTACAACCAGCTCGTGAGCCTTCGCGAGCGCGTCGACCAGGCGAAGCAGAACATCGACGTGCTGCTGAAGCAGCGCCAGGACGAGCTGTCGAAGCTGATCGACGCCGCCAGCGAGTTCATGGAGCAGGAGGAGGCGGTGCTCACCCAGCTGACGGAGGCCCGCGAACAGCTCGCACGGGCGGAGTCGCCGGGGGAGCAGGCCGCCGCCGACCAGCAGGTCCAGGAGGCGATGATGAACTTCGAGGCCCGCGTGGAGGACTATCCCGAGCTGCGCTCGCAGTCGAACATGCAGCAGTTCCAGGAGCGCATCTCGGCGATCGAATCACAGCTCGCGGACCGGCGGGAGCTGTACAACGAGGCGGTCACCAACCACAACACCCGCATCGACCAGTTCCCGTACGTCGTCTTCGCCCGGCAGTTCGGCTTCGGGGAGCGCGAGCTGTTCAGGGCGAGCCCGGAGGCCCGCCAGGACGTCGACGTGAGCGAGGCGTTCGACCAGGCCTCCGCGTAGGACGATGACGGCCACGGTCGAGGCGGTCGTCGCCGCCGCGAGCGCCGACCCGGCGGTGTTACAGCCCGTACACGAGTCCGAGGACGCCACGGAGGTGCTGGCGATGCTGTGTGGCGGGTTCCTGCTCGGGCTCTACCTGATGTACGACGGCTACGACACCTGGAAGACGCTACGACTCATGCAGGACACGGCCACCTCGAAGGTGCGCTCGATGCCGGTCGGCCGCGTCGAACTGCAGGGCGAGGTCGCGTCACACGGACAGACGTTCGACCCGCCGTACCACGAGACGGCGTGTGTCTACGTCGACTGGGCGGCGAAGCGCCGCGAGAAACACACCGACGAGGACGGCAACACCCACTACACCTGGGAGACCGTCGCCAGCGGGACGAGGGCCGCCCCGTTCGACCTGGACGACGGCACCGGTCGCGCGACCGTCCGCGGCGACATGGGCGCCGCCGAGTTCGACGTCGACGACGACGACAACAGGCACCGGGTGACCTACGGCCGGGGGGAGTCGCCGCCGGACGAGGTCGTCGAGTTCATTCAGCGTGCCCGGGGGAACCACCCCTCACAGCAGCAGGGAGGCGGTGGGGGCGAGGACCGAGAGGGGGACGGGGGGCTGCTCGGCGAGGTGGTCGACACCGTCACCGACCTGGCGGGAGGGTCGACGCCGCTGACCCGCACGAGCCGCAAGCGACGGTACACACAGCGGGTGCTCCCGGTCGGCAACGAGACGTATGTCCTCGGGGGCGCCGAGCCCGTCGAGGACGCCAGCATGGACGCCGGCCAACAGGACCTGCTGGAGGTGACCGACGACGCCTCCACGGAGGACCTGCTCGTCGCCGACGACCCCGAAAAGGAGCTCCGGGGCGAGTACTCGACCGAGGTGCCGCTGAAGAGCGTCGGCGGGCTCGCCCTCAGTGCGGTCGCGCTGTATCTGCTGCTGTCGTGGTACGCCGTCCCGCTCGGGCTACTTTAACAGCAGTCCGTGCCACCGTCACTGCCACGGCCAGGGCCACAGCAGCCGCCAGCACCCGTGTCCGCGCCGTCGACCACCTCGCCGATCACCGACCAGACGGGGTCGAGGTCCTCGATCGAGGCGCGGTACGCCTCCAGCACCGTCTCGCGGCGGTCCTCGTCGTACTCCCGGCGGTAGGTCAGGTCGGCGCCGAAGACGCCGCGGTCGCCGCGGTCATCACCGTCGCCGTCACTGTCGGCGTCGATGACGTCGGCGCTGCGGCGGCTCCGGCCGGGGTCGTCGGCGCTCTCAAGGCTCGTGTAGTCGCGGTCGAGCCACTCGTCGACGCTGACGGAGTGAGCCGCCTTCGTCCGGTCGCGGTACAGCTCGGGGACGACGTTGTAGACGGAGAACGGTACCACGTCGCCCTCGGGGGTGGCGTACTGCACGTCGGAGTCCGCCAGGTGGTCCAGGTCGTAGTTGTACGGGTCCTGGAACTGTCGCACGCCGAGTGGCAGGGTGTTGTCGAACAGCTCGCCGATGCCGTCGAACTGGCGGGTGCGGACGGATTCGACGACGATCTCCCGGAGTCGGTCGCGCAGGTCGCGAGGGTCCGGCCCGAGGACGTCCTCGAAGTTCCGCAGCAGTCGCGTGCCGACCCGCAGCTTGTCCATCCGACCGGGGTCGACGCCGAACTCGTCGACGAGACCGACGAGCTCGCGCACGAGCGCCTCGACGTCGACGAGGTCGGTCAGCGGGAAGATCTCGTCGCCGTCGACCGCGACGGCGGTGACCATCCACGAGGAGAAGCCGCTGGTCACCCCGTAGAGGTGGTCGCCGGTCCAGTGACGCTTGAACTCGGAGATCGCCCGCAGCGTCGGCAGCGGGAACCACGCCTCCCTGGAGACGGCGCCGTCGGTCTGACGTTCGACCCGCTCGACGACGTCGGAGATGGTGATCCGCCCCTCGGCCGCGGGGTCGCCGGCCGCGCGGCCGATCAGCGACACGGGCTGGAAGTTCACGCCACAGACGGTGTCGGCGTTGGCGGCCGCGAAGCGGACGATGTCGCCGAGCTGGTGGTCGTTCCAGCCGTCGATCACCGTCGGCACCAGCATCGCACACATGCCCGTGTCGTGACAGGCCGACAGCGCGTGGGGGAACTCCCAGTAGTTCTTCGGGTTGCGCTCGGGGTCGACGCCGTCGAAGCTGGTGTACAGCCCGCGGGCGCCGGCCTCGCTCACCTCGCGGGCCAGCTCCGGATCACGGAGGAAGCGCCCGCCGTGGCTGTTCAGCAGCACCTCCTCGGCGTGGTCGGCCGCGATCGACACGATCTCGGGCAGGTCCTCGCGGACGGTCGGCTCGCCGCCGGTCAGCTGGATGGCGCCGATGCCGTCGTGGGCGCCAAGCGTCGCACACATCGACTCGATCTCCGCCTTCGTCGGCTCGTGCAGCGGCTCGCCGGACTCCGCGTAGAAGAAACAGTAGTGACAGGACCGGTCACAGCGGTTGGTGACGGTGACGTTGCCGATGCCGGCGGCGTCGAGCGCGTCGCGGTCGCCGTCGTCCGTCTCGGGGCGCAGGGCCGGGTGGCGGCTGGCGGCGTCCAGCTCGCGGGCGCGGCGGTAGGTGGCGGCGTCGCGCCACTGGACGTCGGACTGCGTGCCGTGGTCCGGACAGCGCTTGCGGACGCGGACCTCGCCGTCGGTCTCGAAGACGGCCATCGGCACGGTCATCCGCTCGTAGGCGCCCGCGGCGAGACAGTCCGGGCAGACGCTGGCGGTGAGCTTCAGGACACGTGTTCGCTCGGGTGAGAGGTCGCCCGCGAGCGCACGGAGCGCGGCGGGGTCGTCGGCGTCCAGAAATCGACTGACGTGTGGGGAGACGGCGAACTCGACGCTGCTCGCGGCCGAGGGGGCCGGCGGCGCCTCGCGGGGCGGCCAGACCGCCGTCGGCTCGGACGATCGTGACATCCACCGTCCGTGACACGGGATCCCAGTATAACGGTTTTCCCAATTTCGTCCCGAATGTCGACGCCGACACGAACGCCCGCAGACCGGACGCGAAGGGACGCCAGGGGCGAAAGGGTCATGTCCTCGCGACCGGACGTGCGGGCGTGTCACGGGGAGCCGACGGGACGCTCGCGGTGCCCGTCCCGAACGACCGCGTGCGGGCCACCTACGACCGCACGGCGGGGCTGTACGCCCGCACGGTCGCTCGCCTGGAGGCGGCCTCACAGCGGTGGGCGCTCGACCGCCTCGACCTGCCGGGCGCGACCGTCCTGGAGGTCGGCTGTGGCCCCGGACGGACGCTCGCGACGGTCGCTCAGCGGGTCGGCCCGGACGGGCGGGCGGTCGGGGTCGACGCCGCGCCGGCGATGGTCCGTGCGGCACGCGAACGGCTCGCCGAGCGCGGGCCGGAGGCGTCGACCGCGGTCGCCCTGGGTGACGCCCGCCGGCTCCCGCTGGCGACCGGCGCCGCCGACGTCGTCTGTGCGATGGACGTGCTCGATCTCTTCGACCGGGCGGACCTGGCGGCGGTGCTCGAAGAGTGCCGGCGAGTGCTCGGGTCCGACGGGCGGCTCTGTGTCGTGACGATGGACCGTGCCGCGGTGCCGGACTCGTGGTTCCTGCGGGCGTACGAGCTGGCGTACGAGCGAGTGCCCGGCTTCGCGCGGGTCGGCTGTCGGCCGATCCCGGCGGTCGAGGCGGTGCGGGCGGCCGGCTTCGACGTGCTGTCGACGGCGGAGCGGGAACGCGCGGGCGTCTGGCCGGTGACGGTACTGACGGCGGGTCCGGCGGGGTGAACAGCCCCTGGCAGTCGAGCGTGAGCACCACTGCCGGGCCCGGTCCTGCGCTGGCTCGTGTCGACGTCGGCGGAATCGAGGAGAGAAACGCCGTCTCGGGGGTCAGTCGGCGGCGGCCGCGGCGGAGTCGGAACCGGACCCGAGCAGCGACGGGCCGGCACCGACGACGTCCTGGTTGTTGCGCACCCAGTTCAACAACAGGAACGCGAAGACGTACTTCGCGAGGATGTCGAGCGCGGAGTACGCCCACGAAATGACACCCGCGCTCTCGATCAGCGCCAAGCCCTCGATGCCGACCGCCCAGACGATCGGGTAACCGAACCACAACACCACCGTGAGGAGCTTCAGTGTGCCGAAGATCTCGCCGGTGCCGGCGGCAGCGGCGTCGGCCGGCCACTCCGCGAGCAGGATGTAGACGACGACGAGGAAGAACGCACAGCTGATACCGAAGAACACCCACCGCAGCAGGTAAGACTGGGTGATCAGCGCGGCCGCGAGGCCGGTGACACACATTGCGATGTCCATCGTCACCGCGGCGAACAGTTTCGTGAAGTCAGTGCCGGCGAGCAGGCCGAGTCCGACGAGGATCGCCGGCGTCGACAGCGTCCACGTGAGGTAACGACCCCACGAGGAGAACTGCGGCTCGCCGGCGAGAGGGTGGCCGTCGGGGAGCATGATCATGTCGACGGTCAGCCCCGACAGCAACGAGGAGTACGAGGAGACCGAGACGAGCGGCACCAGCAACACCGCCACCCAGATGAGCTTCGCGCGGGTGTTCTTCAGGTCGCGTCCGAGATAGACGAAGGTCAAGATCGACAGTCCCGCGAGGGCGACGTTCGCCCACAGCGACGAACTCAACAGCGTATCCTCCTGTATCATCTCGTAGGCGTCGGTCTGGAGCAGTTGTGTGAACTCTGCCACGGTCGGGTCGGCGAGCGCTGTCTCTATCATCTGTGTCCAATGTCACCGCGGTCCGGGTGCCTGACCCGGAAAACGGCGACACGATCCGAGGTGTCCACCGTGCAGCGGTGAAAGGATTCCGATATCGGCTCATAGTGGCCCCGAGTTTCCGATTCGGATCGTGTGAGTGGGCGAGCGTGACTCAGCGAGTCTCGGCGCTGTCGGCCAGTTCGGACAACGTCGCGGCCGTCCGCAGGTCGTCGAGCGTGCAGTACCAGGCGCCACGGACGCCGTCGCCGTCGCCGTCGACGGGTCGCTCCAGCGGGACGAGGTCGTCGAGTTCGAAGACGACGACGACGCGCTCGTCGGAAAAGGGGTCGATCGTCGCCGCCCAGTCGGCCTCGTCCATCGGTCCCGACCCGCCGCGGCGCTGCTCGACGCGGTCGGTGACGGGGGCGTAGTGGGTGACCGCCGAAACCGGCGCGGTGCGGTACAGCGCGAGGTGGTCGAACGACTCCCGCGTGCGGTCGTACGAGCGCGGCGAGGGGTAGAGACCGGCGCGACAGCGCTCGAAGGTGTCGGGCTGGACGGCGACGACACAGGCGCGGTCGTCGCCGTCGGCGTCGTCGGTCGGCACGTCGTCGGCGAAGCGGTCGAGGTCCATCAGGCGTCCCTCCGGTGGTGCACGTCCGGGCTGGGGCGGCGAGGGAGGTAAGTCTCTCGACCCGGTCGGTCAGCCGACGCGGACCTGGAGCCAGGCGGGGGCCCGGATCGGCTCGCCGGCGGTCGGCTCGTAGCCGTCGCCGAGATGTGTACCGGCGTAGAAGACGGCGTCGGCGGTGCCACGGTCGGGCTCGCGGTACAGCGGCGCCTCGATCCGGTAGAGCGCGTGGTCGAACAGGCCGACCCGCTCGACCCGCTCCGGCGTGGTGCGGACGACGTAGTCGTCGATGGCGCCGGCCTCCCACGGGGTGAAGCCGGCGAAGGAGTCGTCGACCGCCAGCTCCCGGCCGCCGGCGTTGACGGTCGCCGCCGCGGGGCCGAGGTCGTACAGGAAGCCGGCGAGCGAGACGGTGTGTTCGCCCTCGAAGCGCTCGCCCGGGCGGGCGTAGTAGTCGGTGCCGAAGGCCGTCACGGCGGCGTCGCCGACCTCGCCGGTGAGCCAGGTCTCCAGCCCGGAGGTCCACTCGCGGCGACCGGTGACGGTCATCGCCTGCTCGACGCCGGCGCCGACCGGGTACGCCGTGGCGACCTGTCCGTCCAGCGTGACCGTCACGACGCCGAGCGACCCCTCCGCGAGCCGGTGGCCCGTCACCTCGGTCCCGTCGAGCGGGACGCCCTCGACGGGGTCGCCGTCCTCGACGGCCCGGGCGGCGAGACGACGGATCGCCGCCTCGCGACCCTCGCCGCCGACGACCGCGTCCCAGTGGGAGCCGTGGGCCTGCTTCGAGGGGTGGTCCCGGGGCGGGTCCTCCGGGTCGTGCGACCCGCCCGGCGGGGCGGGGTCGACCGCCGGAGCACCCCTTGAGTCGCGGAAGCGGTCGACGAGCCAGTCCAGCAGTCCCATGCGCCGACCCCGGGCGCCCTGCACTTGTACGTGCGGGGCCGTCCGCGCCGTCTCGCGCAGGATTCGGTTATAAGCTGTCCGAAACGAATGATGCGACGACTTTATGAAGTGTTCTGTGGAGTATCAAGCCGGACATGGATCCCGATAGACGGCGGGTGCTCGAACTGCTCGGGGCGGCGGGACTGACCGGACTGGCGGGCTGTTTGGGCGGTCCGGAGGACGGCGACGACGGCGGTGGCGGCGGTGACGGCAGTGGTGGCGACGGTGGTGGTGACGGCGGCAGCGGCGACGGCGACGGTGGTGACGACCGGACGACGACGGCGGCCGACGTCACGAACATTGGCATGGTGTACGCCGCCGGCGGCCTCGGCGACGGCTCGTTCAACGACCAGGCACAGACCGGGCTGTTCGAGGCCGAGGAGGAGCTGGGCGTCGAGTACCGGGAGGCCCAGCCGGAGAACCCCTCGGAGTTCGAGACGTTCCAGCGGCAGTTCGCCCAGTCGGACGACCCGGACTACGACCTGGTCTGCTGCATCGGCTTCCTGCAGACCGACTTCCTGGCGGCGACGGCACCGAACTTCCCCGACCAGAGCTTCATGCTGGTCGACAGCGTCGTCGACGAGGACAACGTGGCGAACTACACGTTCAAAGAGCACGAGGGCTCGTTCCTCGTCGGCCAGCTCGTCAGCGCGCTGACGACGCGGAACTTCTCCGCGGGCGCGGGCTCGACGGCGGGCGACTCCGCGAGCGTCGGCTTCGTCGGCGGCGTCGAGTCAGACCTCATCCGGCGGTTCCAGGCGGGCTTCGAGGCCGGCGTGAACACCGCCGACGGGGACGTCGACGTGGTCACGAACTACGTCGGCGGCTTCGACGACCCCACCGGCGGGCGCGAGGCCGCCCTGGCGATGTACGACAGCGGGGCTGACGTGGTCTACCACGCCGCCGGCAACTCCGGCACGGGCGTCTTCCAGGCCGCCCAGCAGCGCGACCGGTTCGCCGTCGGCGTCGACCGCGACCAGTCCGTCACGCGGGACTCCTACGCCGACGTGATCCTCGCGAGCATGGTGAAACGCGTCGACACCGCCGTCTTCGGCGCCATCGAAGCCGTCGACGAGGGCGGCTTCGAGGGCGGCTCGGTCGTCTCCCTGGGGTTGGAACAGGACGGCGTCGACATCACCTACGGCCAGCAGCTCGGCAGCGAGATCCCGCAGGACGTGCGGGACGCGGTCGCACAGTCCCGGCAGGGGATCATTGACGGCGACGTCAGCGTGCCCACCGACCCCGACAACGTCTAAGTGACCGGGCCGGGAGACCGCTAACGATGACTGGGCAGCCGCCCGTCGACGGGGGCGACGACGGATGAGCGACGGGACCGCGGTCGGCCTCCGTGGCGTCACGAAGCGGTTTCCGGGCGTGATCGCCAACGACGACGTCGACCTCACGGTCGAGCGCGGCAGCGTCCACGCGCTGCTCGGGGAGAACGGCGCCGGCAAGACCACGCTGATGAACGTCCTTTACGGGCTGTACGAGCCCACCGCCGGCGAGGTGGTCGTCGACGGTCGCCCGCGGACGTTCGACTCTCCACGGGACGCCGTCGACGCCGGCGTCGGCATGATCCACCAGCACTTCACGCTCGTGGACACGATGACCGTCACCGAGAACGTCACGCTGGGGTACGAACCGACCCGCCTCGGCGGACTGGTCGTCGATCGTGCCCGCGCCGGGCGGGAGACGCGCGAGCTCGCGGAGCGCTACGGCTTCAACGTCGACCCCGAGGCCGTCGTCGGCGACCTCTCGGTGGGCGTCCAGCAGCGCGTCGAGATCCTGAAGACGCTGTACCGGGACGCCGACGTGCTGATACTGGACGAGCCCACGGCCGTGCTCACCCCACAGGAGGTCGAGGACCTCTTCGAGGTGCTGGCGGCGCTCACCGACCGTGGGAAGACGGTGATCTTCATCACGCACAAGCTCGGCGAGGCGACGGCCGCGGCCGACCGGATCACGGTACTGCGGGACGGCGAAAACGTCGGCACCGTCGCCGCCGACGAAACCAGCCGCGAGGCACTGGCCCGGCTGATGGTCGGTCGCGAGGTATTGCTGTCGCCGGAGCGCCCGCCCGCCGACGCCGGCGAGGTGACACTCGCCGCCGAGGGCGTCACCGTCGAGGACGACCGCGGCGTGCGGGCGGTCGCGGACGTCTCACTGCGGGTACGGGCCGGCGAGATACTCGGCGTCGCCGGCGTCGACGGCAACGGTCAGACCGAGCTCGTCGAGGCGCTGACCGGACTGCGCCGCCCGGACGAGGGACGCGTCCACTTGGACGGCGCCGACGTGACCGACCGGTCGCGCCGCGAGCGCATCGCCGCCGGGCTCTCCTACGTCCCCGAGGACCGCCAGGAGCGCGGGCTCGTCATGCCGTTCGACCTCACCGAAAACGGCGTGCTCGGCGCCCAGCACAGTCCGGCGTTCAGCCGCGGGACGACCGGTCGCATCGACTGGGGACGCGCCCGCGAGCACGCCCGACGAACGGCCACGCAGTACGACGTGCGCCCACCGGACCCCGACGCCGGCGCCCGGTCGCTGTCGGGCGGCAACCAGCAGAAGTTCGTCATCGGCCGGGAGCTCGAACGCGACCCGACGGCGCTCGTCGCGGCCAACCCGACCCGCGGGGTCGACGTCGGCTCCATCGAGTTCGTCCACGAACGGCTGCTGGAGCTGCGCGCCGCCGGCGTCGCCGTCCTGCTGGTCTCCTCGAAGCTCGACGAGGTGACCGCCCTCTCGGACCGTCTCGCGGTGATGTACGACGGTGAGGTCGTCGACACGGTCGAGCCCGACGCCGTCACCGAGGAGCAACTCGGCCTGCTGATGGCCGGCGAGCGACCCGACGACGTCGAGCCGGCGACCGAGACGCCCTCCGCCGACGCGGGCCGACGCGACCGCCGGGGTGAGAGCCGGTGAGCGACGACGGCACGGCCCCGGACGAGGAGACGGAGCCGACGTCCGACCCGCAGGCGTCCGACGACGACCGAGAGCGGCGAGTGCAGCGTGGTCGACTCCGCGCGGGGCTGCGGCGACTGGTCGGGGCGTCGGCGGTCGAGCGGGCGCTGATCAGCCTGGCGTCGCTGGCGCTGGCGATGCTCGTCGGGACGGGCGTCGTCCTCGTAGCGGGGCGGACGACTACCTGCGAGACGGCCGCGTTCGTGCTGACGCATCCGACGCCGTTCGGCCTGCCGCGGCTGTTCGCGACGGGCTTCTGCTTCGATCCGGTGACGGTGTACGACCGGCTGTTCTGGGGGGCACTGGGCGACCCGCTGGAGCCGGGCTGGGACCCGCTGAACCCGCAGATGGCGGTGACGCTCCGTGGGACGACGGTACTCGTGTTCACCGGGCTCTCGGTCGCCCTGGCCTTCCGGGCCGGCGTGTTCAACATCGGCACACAGGGACAGATGGTCGTCGGTGGGCTGGCGACGGCGCTGTTGACACTGTGGGCGTCGCCGTTCGTCGCCGGCGTCGTGGGGACGCTCGTGCTCGTGCCGTTCGGACTCGCCGTCGGCGCGGCCTTCGGCGGACTGTACGGCGCGATTCCGGGCGTTCTCAAGTCCTACGCCGACGCCAACGAGGTGGTGACGACGATCATGCTGAACTTCGTCGCCACCGGCGTCGCGCTCTATCTCGTCGGCGACGTGTTCAAGAATCCCGCCAGCCAGGCGAACCAGACGGTGCCGCTGCCGGAGTACGCCCGCTTCCCGGCGCTTCTGTTCGGGTCGGGCACCGGCTTCTCCGTCTGGGCGCTCGCGCTCGCCGGCGTCGGCACGGTCGGACTGTACTGTCTGCTGTTCCGCACCGCGTTCGGCTACGACGTACGCACGAGCGGGCTGCAGCCGGCGGCGGCCCGTTACGGCGGCGTCGACGCCGCCCGCACGGTCGTCGCCAGCATGACGCTGTCGGGCGCGCTGGGCGGCGTCGGCGGCGCCGTTTACGTGTTGATGACCGTCGGCAAGTACCAGACCGGCGTGCCGGCGTACGGCTTCGACGGCATCACCGTCGCCATCCTCGCCGGCAACAACCCGCTGGGCGTGGGCCTCGCCGCCCTGCTCTTCGGCGTGCTGCAGAGCGGCACCACCGTCGTCCAGTTCGCCACCGACGTCCCCCCACAACTGGTGGGCGTGCTCCGCGGACTGATCGTCCTCTTCGTCGCCATGCCCGAGTTCTTCCGGCTGATCGGCCGCCGGATACTCCCTCCCGAGCCGCCGGCCGAGACGACGGCCGTCGCCACGGACGGCGGCCACGAGCGGCCGGCACACTGCGACGGCGACGGGCGAGCCGACACGGCGACGGTCGACGACGGAGCCGAGACTGTCGCCGGCGACGCCGACCGAAACGAGAACGGAACCGACGCCACCGAGACTGAACGCGGAGGTGACCGGGAGTGAGCGTCGCCGCCCTGCGGTCGCCGGCGACGTGGGGACGACGCGGTGCCGTGGCGGCCCTCACGGTGGCGGCGCTCGCCGCGACCGTCGTCCTCGGGGCCGCGTTTCCAGGGTCGCCGGCCGGCACCGCCGTCGACGTGCTGTTCGCCACGGGGACGCTCGCCTCGGCGCTACGGCTGTCGGTGCCGATCGCGCTCGCGGCGCTGGGCGGCATCTTCGCCGAGAAGAGCGGCGTCATCAACATCGGTCTCGAGGGACTACTGATACTCTCGGCGTTCTCGGCGGTGTACGCGACCGACGTGACCGACTCGCTGTGGGTCGGTGTCGCCGCCGGCGTGCTGTCGAGTGTGCTACTGGCGGCGCTGTTCGGCGTCGTCTGCATCGAGTTCCGCGCCGACCAGATCATCGCCGGTCTCGCCGTCTGGCTGATCGCGCTCGGGCTCGGCCCGTTCGCCGCACAGGTGGTGTACGGCGCTCCCAACAGCGACAGCGTGCGGACGCCGCCGACCCTGCTCGGTCTCGTCGGCGACGTCCCGCTGCTCGGCGACGCCCTGGGCGCGCTCGCCGGCGTGCGCTTCGTCGGCGCGTTGTTCGACGCCGGCCCGTTCGTCTACCTCACCCTGGGACTGGTGGCGCTCTCGTGGTACACGGTGAACCGCACCCGCTTCGGGCGCTGGGTGGAGGCCAGCGGCGAGAACCCGAAGGCGCTGGACACCGCGGGCGTCAACGTCGCCCGCGTGCGCTACGCGGCCGTCCTCCTGTCGGGCGTGCTCTCCGGGCTGGGCGGGGCCGCGCTGTC
>PXSK01000009.1:122430-124254 GCA_003022865.1 Halobacteriales archaeon SW_5_70_135
TCATCCCCTTCGTCACGGTGGTGGTCGTCCTCGCGCTCGTCGGAGGGACGCGCCTGCCCGAGGCCGCCGGCGAGCACTACGAGTCCGGCGAGGACTGACTGCCCCGCTCGTTCCTCGGGGGACCGTGCCCGACCGCCGAGGAACGGTCAGTCGTCGGCGGAGACGCCGGCGGTGTCGGCCTGTGACCGCCAGAGGTCGGCGTACTTGCCCGACGTCGCCAGCAGTTCCTCGTGGCTGCCGGTCTCGATCACGCGACCGTCCTCCATGACGACGATCCGGTCGGCGTCTCGCACCGTCGACAGCCGGTGGGCGATGACGAAGGCCGTACGGTCGGCGATCAGCCGGTCGAGACTCTCCTGAATGAGCTCCTCGGTCTCCGTGTCGACGTCGCTCGTCGCCTCGTCGAGCACGATGACGGCGGGGTCGTTCAACAGCGCGCGGGCGACCGAGAGCCGCTGACGCTGGCCGCCGGAGAGTTTGACGCCGCGCTCGCCGATCTGGGTGTGGTAGCCGTCGGGCAGGTCGGCGACGAACTCGTGCGCCTCGGCAGCCTTCGCGGCCTCGACGATCCGGCCGTCGACCGGTCGCTCCCCGTCGCGGTCGCCGCCGAGGTCGTCCGCCGGGGCGTACCCGCCCGCGGCGCCGTAGGAGTCAAGCGTCGAGAGGTCGCCGTAGCCGACGTTCTCGGCGACGGTACCCGAGAAGAGGTACGGGTCCTGCTCGACGACGCCGACGTGGCCGCGCAGTCCCTGCAGACTGTACTCGCGGACATCGACGCCGTCCACCCGGACCGCGCCCTCGGTCACGTCGTAGAACCGCGGCACCAGCTTCGTCAGCGTGGACTTGCCGGCGCCGGTCTCCCCGACCAATCCGACCGTGTTGCCGGACTCCACGTCGATCGAGACGCCGTCGAGCACGCGCTCTTCGTGGCCCGGGTAGCTGAAGACGACGTCGTCGAACTCGACCCGGCCCTCGACCGACGCAGGCTCGTAGGGGTCCTCGGGATCGGTGATCGTCGGCTCGTGACCGAGCAGTCCGAACACGCGCTCGGCGCTCGACTTGGCGCGCTGGTACTGGTTGGCGGTACGGCCGATACGCCGCATCGGGGCGTACATCCGCCGGAGGTAGAGGAAGAACATCGTGAACGTGCCGGCGGTGATCGTCGACGGAACGAGCAGCGGGCCGAGCGTGAACGAGCCGGTGACGATCATCTCGCCGCCGACCAGCAACACGCCGACGAACGCCAGCCCAGTGAGCACGCGAATACCGGCGAAAAATGCACGGCGCAGTCGGAGCGCGGCGACCTGCTGGTCGTGGTAGGCCTGGCTCTGCTCACCAACGCGCTCGCGCTCGTAGTCGTAGCGGTCGAACGCCTTGATCACCTTCGCGCCGCCGATGTTGTTCTCCAGCCGCGAGTTCAGGCGGGCGACAGTCTCGCGAATGGCCTTGTACTTGGGCTCGATCCACGTCAGAAAGCGCATCGAGGCCACGCCGATGACCGGCACCGGGACGAGCACGATGAACGCAAGCGGCGGCGACACCCACAACAGCACGAGCCCGATACCGCCGACGGTGGCGACGACGCGGATGATCTGTCTGACCTCGGTCGAGAGGAAGTTCTCCAGGCGGTTGATGTCGTTGTTGAGGATCGACATCGTCGCGCCGGTCTGGTGGTCGGCGAAGAAGTCCAGCGAGAGATGTTGCATGTGGTCGTACGTGTCGTCCCGGAGGTCGCGCTGTATCTTCTGGGCGGTGGACTGCAGCAGGTACCGCGAGGTGAAGCGGGTGATCGAGCGGACGACGTAGGCGACCACGGCGATCAGC
>PXSK01000010.1 GCA_003022865.1 Halobacteriales archaeon SW_5_70_135
ACCGGGTCTGTACGGTGCCCGCCAGCCCCGAGTATCCGGTGATGAACCTCGGTCAGGCCGCGACCGTGGTGCTGTACGAGCTCCGCTCGCTCGCCCTCGGCGACGACCACCTCCCGGACGTGGCACAGGAGCGCGCGGACGAGGCGGAGATAGAGCGGCTGTACGACCGCTTCGATGCCCTGCTCGCCGCGATCGACCACCCCGAGGAGAAGCGCGCGAAGGCCGGTCGGCTCGTGCGCCGACTCCTCGGGCGCGCCCACCCCACCGACCGCGAGACGGTGACGCTCACGGGGATCTTTCGACGCGCGAGCGAGCTGGCGAGCGAGGCGCCGACCGGCGGCGAGGTGCCGCCGGAAGGGGAGAGTGAGGACAGCGACGACGGAGACGGATAGGGGCAAGGCTCTTCGCCGCGTATATCCAGATATACATCATGGTGAAGACGATCCGGGTCTCGGAGGAGTACCACGAGTGGCTGCTGGCGCACAAGCGGGACGACGAGACCGTGGAGGAGACGCTCCGCAGGATGACGCGCGGACCGAATCCCGAAGACGTGGCCGGGTTACTCACCGAGGAGGAGGCGGAGACTGCAAAGCAAGCCGTCGAGAGAGTTCGAACGCGTGACCGGGGCCGGCTCGACGAAGCACGAGAGGCGGCCGAGAACGCCGGCCAGGATCGATGATCCTCGACTCGTCGTACCTATTCGATCTCATGTCGAACAGTCCCGACGCCTTCGAGAAGGGGACTGAACTCGTCGACGAGGGGGAGATGCAGTGGTTACCGACTCCTGTCGTCGCCGAAGTCTACTACGGCGTCGCGACGACCCGGAGTGACACCACGGAGGACCAGGTCCGAAACAGGCTCCTGGGCTACCCTCGGATCGACGTAGACGAGGAGGTCGCTCGGACCGCCGGGGAACTGCTCGCGTCGGCCGACGACAGGGCCGGAGGTGAGGCAGGAGTCGGTCCGAACGACGCCTACATCGCCGCCATGGCAGGGATACTCGGCGACTCAGTTCTGACCGCCAACGTCGACGACTTCGAGGCACTCGGCGTCGATGTCGAGACGTACTGACGCCTGCTGGAAGCCGATAGTGTACGGTCAGGAACGCTCCCGGATCGCCGCCCGCAGCGCGTCGCTGACGACCTCGCCGTCGGCTTTGCCGCGGAGTTCGCCCATCGCCTCGCCCATCAGCGCGGAGAAGGCGCCCATCCCCTCGGTGTCGACCTGCTCGGCGTTGCGCTCGACGACCCGCTCGACGGCCCTCGGCAGGTCCCCGTCGGCGAGTGAGTCGAACGTGTCGAGCAGGTGTTCGTCGGTGAGGCGGTCGACCGCGACGCCGTCGCGCCGGAGTTCGGTCAGCGTCGACTCGAGCACGCCGGCGGCGGTCGTCGGCTCGACGCCGCGCTCGACCGCCCGCTCGTACAGCGGCATCCGCTCGCCGTAGGCCACCTGCTCGGCGAGGTCGGAGTCGAGGCCGTGTTCGTCGACATAGCGGTCCACCCGTTCGGTGAGCAGTTCGGGCGTCTCGACGTCGCCCGGGTCGGGGTCGACCGGCGGCACGTCCGTCTCGGGGTACATCCGTGCCGCGCCCGGGAGCGGCCGGAGATACCGCGTCGTCCCGTCCTCGTTCGCCCCGCGGGTCTCCTCCGGGACACCCTCGACCGCCGCACGGGCGCGGTCCGCGACGGCCTCGATCGCCACCTCGGCGGTCGACTCGCCGGCGGCGACGAGCGCGACGGCGTCCGCCGGGTCGGCGTCGACGGCCTCGCGTAGCGCGGCGACCTCCTCGTCGGTGGTCCCGTAGGCGGGGAGTTCGTCGGTATGGAAGATCCCGCCGGCGCCGTGGCGCTTCGCGTGGTCGGAGAGCTCCGTCCCCAGACGGCGGTCCGGGGCGATCTCCCGGCCGACCAGTCCGTCGAAGCCCGCCAGTCGGACGGCGCGGACGACGCCGTCGTCGCCGAGGGCACCGCGGAGCAGGTCGCTGTCGGTGTCCTCGAAGACGTCGGTCGCGTCCGTCGGCTCGCCGACGGCGGCGTCGCGCGCTCGTAGCTCGCCGGCAATGTCCGCGAGCGCGACCTGGCGGTCGGCCTCGGTCCGGACGATGTCGTCGATGTCTTCCAGGGACTGCACGCCCTTGACCTCGACGCGGGCGCCGCGCTCGACGGAGACGTTGACGTCCTGGCGGATCGTCCCCAGCCCGCGTTTCACCGTCCCCGTCGAGCGAAGCAGCATGCCGATCCGCTCGGCCGCGGCGCGAGCGCCCTCGGGCGTGGAGATGTCCGGCTCCGTGCCGATCTCCACCAGCGGCACGCCCAGCCGGTCCAACCCGTAGGTGACGCCGTCCTCGTCGTCCTCGATCCGGCGGGCGCTCTCCTCCTCGAGCATGAGGTCGGCGACCCGCACCTCGCCGGCGTCGGTCTCGATCGCGCCGTCGCGGGCGATCTGCATCGTGCGCTGGAAGCCGGAGGTGTTCGACCCGTCGACGACGATCTTCCGCATGACGTGGACCTGGTCGACCGGCTCCATCCCGAGCAGGGCGGCGACCTGGAGTGCGGTCTCCATCGCCTCGTCGTCGACGCGGTGTGGCGGCTCCTCGTCGGCCTCGACGAGACAGGTGGCGTCGTAGGCGAGGTACTCGAACCGTCGCCGGACGCGGGACTCCTCCAGGGCGGCCTCGTCTATCTCTCCGAGTTCCGAGCGGGTCGGATGGAGGTAACGGACGAACCGCTCGGTCGCCGCCTCCGGCTCGCGGGCCTCGGTGGGACACGCACAGAACAGCTTCGTCTCCGTGTCGAGCTGCTGGTGTATCTCCAGGCCGGCGACGAGCCCGAGCGCCTCGTAGTCGCGGTCAGGCGCGGCGGCGTCGGCAGTGTCTGCGCTCATCACCCGCGTCTCCGGGAGCGCCCCTGAAAAATGCCCGGGGGGTCGACGGTCGCCGGACTCAGACGACGCCGGTGGTCTCGGCGACCCGTCGCGCCGCGGGCTCGCTCATGCCGTCGCCGAGCACGGTGTAGCGGTCGCGGATCCGGTGGGCGGTGGTCATCGCCTCGATCAGCGTGTCGGCCTCGATGCCGAGTCCCTCGGCGGTCGTCGGCGCACCGAGACTCTCCAGCGCGGAGCGGATCTCCCGCCAAATGCCCCTGTCGCCGCCGTGGAGATACGCCGTCAGCACCGAGGCGACGCCGACCTGGTGGCCGTGCAGCGCCTCGCCCGGCGAGAGTCGGTCCAGCTGGTGGGAGATGAGATGTTCGGCGCCGCTGGCGGGTCGGGAGGAGCCGGCGATCGACATCGCCACGCCGGAGGAGACGAGTGCCTTCACAACGGTCCAGGCGGACTCCTCCAGGCCGGGGCGGATGGAGTCGGCGTTGTCGACGAGCATCTCGGCGGTCATCTCCGACAGGGCGCCGGCGTACTCCGAGTACGGCACGTTCTTCAGCCGCGTGGCGAGCTGCCAATCCATGACGGCAGTGTAGTTCGAGATGATGTCGGCACAGCCGGCGGTCGTCAGTTCCCAGGGGGCGTCCGCCAGCGTCTCGGTGTCGGCGACGACCGCCACCGGCGGCTCGGCGGCGACGGAGTGACGCGTGTCCCCGTCGGGGACGGAGCCGCGACCGGAGACGATACCGTCGTGACTGGCTGCCGTCGGCACGGAGACGAAGGCCAGACCGAGGTCCTCGGCGGCCATCTTCGCGATGTCGATCGCCTTGCCGCCGCCGACGCCGACGAGGTACGTCGCCTCGGCCTCGCGGGCCCGCTCGATGACGCGGGTGACGGCGTCGAAGCTCGCCGTCTCGACGACGACCGTCTCCGGCGTCCCGTCCCCGTCGTCGCCGGGGCCGTCGGTGGCGGCCGCCAGCTGCTCCCGCACGCGGTCGCCCGCGATCGACCGTGGCGTCGGGCTCGTGACCACGAGCGGCCGCCCGGTGACGGGCAGGCTGCCGACCACTTCACCCACCCGGTCGACGACGCCGTGCCCTACGACGACGTCACGCGGGAGACGGATCCAGGTGGACTTCTCGAACATACCGCGATCAGGTCGGGCCGTCCGGAAACGCTTTGCCATCCGCCACCGGCGTCGACGACAGCACCTCCGTTCGACGCCGCCGCCCACGGGGGCCGCGACCGGCAGACCGGGGCGTCGTGTGTGCGGTCGTCGAGCTTTTGCTGAACGCCGAAAGCTTGACGAACGAACGAACGAACGTACGTGACGGCTCCCGTAGTCGCGGTTCTGGCGTGGATGGAGCGAGCTGGCGGCGGTGGACGGCGCCCGCCGGCCGAGCTGGCGACCCGGCTCGCCGGCCGGTGCCGGGAGGCCGGAACGCGGTAGTCGTCTCTCCGACCACCGGGAACGAGTTCCGGTGCGTGAATATTTATCACGGGCGATCGCGTACGCCGACGAGTGACGATGCAACGCCGAACGTTTCTCAAGACGGCGGGAGCGGCGACGAGCGTGGGCGTGCTCGCGGGCTGTGCCGGTGGGTCGGAAGGCACGACGACGATCGGCGTTCTCGGCCCGGAGAGCGGCCCGCTCTCGACGCTGTGGGAGTCCTACGAGGCGAACATCCAGCTCGCGGTCGACCAGATGAACGGCGACGGCAATTTCGTCCACGACGGCGGCGGTCTCGACGTCGGCGGGACGGCCCGCGAGGTGGAGTACATCGCCTACGACACGGAGTCGAAGCCGAACGTCGGCGTCAGCGCCGCCCAGCGACTGATAGAACAGGACGGCGTCCCGGCCGTCCTCGGGGCGATGTCCTCGACGACGACGCTCGCGATAATGGACATCACCGAGAGTTCGGAGGTGCCCCAGATCACGAGCGTCTCGGTCAACGAGAAGATAACCGGCTCCGAGGGCCACCGGTGGATGTTCCGCAACAAGGACACCGACAGCATGCGGGCGCAGTTCATCAGCGACGCCATCGCCAACGATATTGGCTTCGACAGCGTCGGGATGGTCGGTCCGAACGACGACTTCGGCGTGGGACGGATGGAGGCGTTCGCCTCGGCGCTCGCCGACCGCGGCGTCGAGACGACCGCACAGCAGGCGTTCAACCCCGACCAGCAGTCGTTCCTCTCGGAGCTGGAGCAGATACGCGCCGACGACCCCGACGCGGTGTATCTCGTCGTCAATGACCCGACCAGCGCGGAGGTGCTGGTGCCCCAGGCCCGTCAGGTCGGCTTCGAGGAGATAGTCGCCACCAACCCCGCCGGGACTGCCGACATGCCCGACAAGGTGGGCGACCCCCTCGAGGGGGCGTACATCGAGATCACCTTTCCGAACGAGGCCTCCGGCGCCGCCGACCACGTCACCGACTGGGCCACGAGCCTGAGCGAGGCGACGGACGGCGAGATCCCGCCGGACTACATCGGCGCGCCGACGTACGACGCGGTGAACCTCCTCGGTGACGCCCTCGTCCGGGCGGGGTCGACGGAGCGGCCGGCCGTACGCGACGCCGTGGCGAGCGCGAGCATGACCGGCGTCTACCCGTACCCCGACTTCGAGTTGAGCTTCGACCGGAGCGGCCAGGCACAGGTCGTCTCGGGGCTGGCCCAGTGGCGCCAGGAGAGCGGTGAGTGGTCGCTGACGCCGGTCACCGGCCCCTTCGCCGACGGCTGAGCCGTGAGCGTGACAGTCGGACTCACCGAGACCGCCGTAACTCTCCAGGCGAGGCCGGAACTGGTCGTCCAGCAGCTGCTGAACGGGCTCTCCATCGGCGCAGTGTACGCACTCATCGCTATCGGTCTCACGCTCGTGTTCGGGATCATGGACGTGATCAACTTCGCCCACGGCGAGTTCGTGATGCTCGGCGGCTACGCGCTGTTCTGGCTGATCACGCTGTTCAGCGTCCCGTTTTTCCCCGCGATGGTCGTCGGCGTGGTCCTGGTCGGCGGCTTCGCGGTGGTGGTCGAACGGTCCGTGTTCCGGCCGCTGTACGACCGCCCGCTGCTGGCGCCGATGATGGCCTCGTTCGGCCTGCTGCTCGTGGTGCAAAACGGTGTCAGCTACCTCTGGGGAGGGAGGCCGCGGTCGATCCCCGACCCGTTCGGCAACGCCGTGCTGTCCGTCGAGGGGTTCACGGTCTCGTATCTGCGGCTGTTCACCGTCGTCGTGACGGCGCTGATGTATCTCGGCCTGTGGGCCTTCCTCCAGTACAGCGTCACCGGGAAGGCGATCCGCGCGACTGCACAGAACGAGGAGGCGGCGCTCATCCGGGGGATCGACACCGACCGGGTCAACACCGTGACGTTCGTCCTCAGTGGCGTCTTCGGCGCCGTCGGTGGCGTCCTCTACGGGACGCTGTTTCCGGTGTTTCCGACCATGGGTCTCTACCCGATGCTGAAGGCGTTCGCGGCCATCATCATCGGCGGCCTCGGCAGCGTTCCCGGCGCGCTCGTCGGCGGTCTCCTCATCGGCGTTATCGAAGCCGTCGGGATCGTCCTCGTCGAGAACGGCTCGCAGTGGCGTGACGCCTTCGCCTTCCTGCTTCTGGTGGTCGTGTTGCTGGTGCGCCCGCGAGGACTGCTCGGGGGGTGGGACAGGTGAGTCTCGACTCCGTCACGGTGCGTCTCGCACGGACCGTCGAGAACTCCCGTCGGACGGCGACGCTCGCGCTCGTGGCGGCCGTCCTCGCGCCCGTCGCCCTCGCCAACAGCTACCAGATCAACGTCCTCGTGCTGGTGCTCGTCTTCGCGTTGCTGGCGCTGTCGGTGGACCTGCTGCTCGGGTTCACCGGCTACCTCTCGCTGGCACACCACGGCCTCTGGGGGGTCGGCGCGTACACCTCCGCAGTCCTGGCGGTGAAGGCCGACGTGCCGGTGCTTCTGGCGATGCTCGTCGCGACGGGGTTCACCGCCGTCTTCGCCGCCGCCGTCGCGGTGCCGACGTTCCGGGTCCGGGGACACTACTTCGCGCTGGCGACGCTTGCGGTCGGCGAACTCGTCGTCCTCGTGTTGAACAACTGGGTCGAAGTGACCGAGGGACCGTTCGGACTGACGGGGATCCCTGCCCCGCGGGTGCCGCTCGTCGGGACGGTGGAGTCGCGGCTTTTGTACTACTACGCGACGCTGCTGGTGCTCGTGGGCGTCGTGGCCGGGGTCGTCCGGCTTCTCCGGTCGCCGTTCGGCCTCTGTCTGCGGGCCATCCGGGAGGACGAAGGGCTGGCGGAGGCACAGGGACTCCGGCTGGTCCGCTACAAGGTGTCGGCGTACGCGCTGTCCGGCCTCATCGCCGGGATAGCCGGCGCGCTGTTCGCCCACTACCAGCAGGTGCTCGGCCCCGACAACTTCGCGATCCAGTACATGGCCGAGACGCTGGTGATGGTCATCGTCGGTGGATCGGGCTTCGTCGCCGGCAGCGTCGTCGGTCCGCTCGTGTTCGTGACGCTGCCCGAGCTGTACCGGGCGCTCGGCGAACTGCGCCTGGTCCTGTTCGGGGCCGTTCTCGTCGTCGTCGTGATTCGGGCTCCGGAGGGGATCGTCGGTCTCGTTCGGGAGTGGACGAGACGGACCGTCCGCGGTCGGCGGGACGCCTTCGACCCCGACGAGAGCGCCCCCGAGAGGACGAAGCGGCGAACGGAGACCGACGGAAGTGGAGACGAGAACAGGAGGGACCGCACGTGACGCTGCTGTCGCTCTCGGACGTCTCGAAGTCCTTCGGTGGCCTGACGGCCGTCGACGGGGCGAGCTTCGAGGTCCGCGAGGGCGAACTCCTGGGGCTGGCGGGACCGAACGGGGCCGGCAAGACCGTCACCTTCGACCTCATCACCGGCCAGCTCGCTCCGGACGCCGGTCGGATCACTTACGACGGCGAGGAGATCACCGGCTACAGTCCGGACGAGGTCGCCCGCACGGGCATCGGCCGGACGTTCCAGGAGGTCCGCGTGTACGAGGACCTCACCGTACGCCAGAATCTCGCCTTCGCCGCACAGCGGAAGGGGATCGTCACGACGCTGGGCTCGGTCGTTCCGGGCAGGGGGGGTGCCCGGACGGACCTGGCCGGTCGGGCCGACGAGATGCTCGAAACCGTCGAGCTCGAGCGCCTGGCCGACCAGCCGGCCGCCAACCTCTCGCACGGTCAGCAGAAGATCCTCGCCTTCGCGGCGTCGCTGATGACCCACCCGGAACCGGAGCTCGTCCTCCTCGACGAGCCGATGGCCGGGGTCAACCCGACGATGATCGAGCGTCTCGCCGACTACATCCGAACGTTCCACGACCGGGGCAAGACGTTCCTCATCGTCGAGCACAACATGCGTCTCATGGCCGACCTCTGTGACCGAATGGTCGTGATGGACGCCGGGTCGCCGATAGCGACCGGCCCGCCGGAGACGGTACGGAACGACGACCACGTCGTCGAGGCGTACTTCGGGAGCTGACCCACGCTCGTGACCGACCCACTCCTCCAGCTGACGGACGTGTACTCGGGTTACGGCGACGCGGAGGTGCTTCACGGGGTCGACCTCCGTGTCGACTCCTCGGAGACGGTCGCCGTCGTCGGGCCCAACGGCGCAGGCAAAAGCACGGTCTTCCGGACGATCTTCGGTCTGCTCACCCCGACGGCGGGGACCGTCGAGTACGACGGCGAGGTAATAAGTGGGCTGTCGCCGCCCGAGGTTCTGCGCCGGGGGCTCGCGTACGTTCCACAGCAGCGTTCGACCTTCCCGGAGATGACCGTCGAGGAGAACCTGGAGATGAGCGGCTACCTCAAGGACGACGTCGACGAGCGGATCGAACGGGTCTTCGAGCGCTTTCCCGTGTTGCGCGAGAAGCGTCACGACCGGGCCGAGACACTCTCCGGCGGCCAACAGCAGATGATGGAGATGGCAGGCGGCCTGATAATGGAGGCCGACCTGCTGTTGCTCGACGAGCCCTCTGCGGGACTGGCGCCGACCATCGTTGACGACGTGTTCGAGCGGGTTCGCGACCTCAACGACGACGGCACCACCTTCCTCGTCATCGAACAGAACGCTCACCGTGCGCTGCGTGTCGCCGACCGCGGATACGTCGTCGAACGCGGCACAGTCGCGATTGAAGGGGAAGCCGACGAACTCCTCGCCGACGAGGAGGTTCAGCGGCTGTATCTCGGCGGTCGCGGCGCGGAGGAGACCTGACTCAGACGGTGTCGAGTACGCCCAGCACGCGCTCTTCGGCCTCGCGGGTCGGACCGCGCTCCCGGCCGGTGCGGTCGCTGTCGAGGTGGTCCGCGACGCTGCGCTCGTACGCCGTCGCGAGCGGCGTCGGCCTCCAGTCGAGCGCGGCGAGCTTGGCGGTCGAGAGGACGTGCGGCGGGTCGCGATACAGCGGGAAGTCGCCCGGAGAGAGGTCGGCGGCGGCGAGCTCGCGTCGGCCGGCGGTGACGACGTCGACGTCAGTCCCGAGGGCGTCGGCCAGTCGCTCGACCGTGTCCCGCAGCGTCGTCAGTCGCCGGTCGCCGGCGTTGTACGCCTCGCCCGCCGTTCCCTCCTCGGCGACGACCCGCAGGGCGCCGGCGACGCTCTCGACGTAGACGCGGTGCCAGAGGTTCGTTCCGTCGCCCGGGACGACGACGCGGTCGTGCTCCGCGACCCGGTCGATCCAGTAGTCGAGGCGCTCCGTGTAGTCGTGCGGGCCGTACACCACGGGCGGGCGGACGCTCATGGCGCGGACGCCGCGGTCGGCGGCCGCGAACACCGCCCGGTCGCCCTCGGCCTTCCGCGCGCCGTACGTCTCCGGCGAGTCGTCGACGGCCTGCTCCCGTGTGCACGGCTCCAGCGGCGTCTCGTCCTCGCGCTTCGGGACCGCCTCCTCGTCGTAGGCCGACCCGGAGGAGACGTAGACGTAGGCGTCGACGTCGGCGAACGCTCGGGTCGCCGCCCGGACGTCCCGCGGGTGGTACGCGACCATGTCGAGGACGACGTCGGGATCGACCTCCTCGCGGGCCCGCTCCAGGGCGGTGTCGTTCGTCCGGTCGCCCCCGACGCGGGCGACGGCGTCGCGGTCGGCGAACGGGTTCTCGTGGTTGCCGCGGTTGAAGACGGTCACCTCGTAGCCGTTGTCGACCAGACGCTCGACGGTGTGGCGACCGATGAAGCGAGTGCCGCCGATCACCAGCGCGCGGTCACCGACTGTCGTGCTCATGGGACCCGCTCGCGGGCGGCCGACTAAACGGTGGCGTCACCGGCACTCGCGTCGGCCGGGCGGGCCGCCACAACTCGTGTGCCCTGAGTGACCACCCGACGGGCGCCTGAGACGGCGGCGCGACGCCCGTCGGCACGGGAGCGCCGCGTGTTCGCCCCCGCCCCGACGGTGAGCGAGACGGTCTCGACCCGTGACGGCCCTGCCGCCGGCCCGGGCCGCCGGCGGTCAGTACGTCTTCGCGAAGTAGGCGGTCTCCTCGCTGGGCTCGTCACAGACCGCACAGGTCTCTGCGACCGGCTCGTAGTCCTCGTCGTCCTCCATCGGCAGCATGACGACCTCGGCGGCGATCTCGTCCTTGATGACGGTCTCGCAGGCCTCGTCGCCGCACCACGCGGCACGCACGTAGCCGCCGTGCTTGCCGATGGTACCGAGCATCTCCTCGGGGCTGTCGGCGTCGCGGACGTTCTCCTCCAGGTGCTGCCGGGCGGCGTCGTACAGCTTCCGGTGGACGGCGTCGAGATGCTCCACGGCGGTCTCGGCGAGGTCGTCGCGGTCGACCTCGACGGTCTCGCCGTCCGGACGGTGAACGAGCGTGACCGTCCCGTCGGCGACCTCGTTGCCGCCGATCTCCACGCGCAGGGGGACACCCCGCAGCTCCCACTCGTTGAACTTGAAGCCGGGATTGCGCTCGTCGCGGTCGTCGAACTCGACGCGCAGGTCCGCGGTTTCGAGGTCGTCGACGACGCTTTCGGCGTAATCGAGCACCGCCTCGCGGTCGTCGTCGCTCCAGATCGGGACGACGACGACCTGCTCGGGAGCGACGGCGGGCGGCAGGACGAGCCCCTGGTCGTCGCCGTGTGCCATCAGCATCGCGCCCATCGCCCGCCAGGAGAAGCCCCAGGAGGTGGTGTGAGCGGTACGCTCCCGCTCCTCGGCGTCGGTGTAGGTGATCTCGAAGGCCTCGGCGAAGGACCGACCGAGGTGGTGCGAGGTGGCACCCTGGACGGACTTGCCGTCGGGCATCAGCGCCTCTACGGTCGTCGTGGTGTCGGCGCCGGGGAACGTGTCGTGCTCGGGCTTGCGGCCGACCAGCGCGGGCAGTGCGAGCACCTCCTCGTACACCGCTTCGTACTGCCGCAGCCGGAGCATCGTCTCCTCCCAGGCGCCGTCGCGGTCACGGTGTGCGGTGTGGCCCTCCTGCCAGAGGAACTCCTTCGTCCGGAAGAACGGCTTCGTCTCGGTGGCCTCCCAGCGACAGACCGAACACCACTGGTTGAGCCGCAGCGGCAGGTCGCGGTGCGAGCGGACCCACTGTGCCATGTACGGGGCGATGATCGACTCGCTGGTGGGGCGGACCGCGAGTCGCTCGTCGAGTTCGTCGTAGCCGCCGTGGGTGACCCACGCCACCTCGGGGTCGAACCCCTCGACGACCTCCTTCTCCCGCTCCAGGTAGGACTCGGGGACGAACATCGGGAAGTAGGCGTTCCGCACGCCGGTGTCCTCGAACCGGTCGTCGAGCGACTCCCGGATCGCCTCCCAGACGGCGTAGCCGCGGGGGCGGGTGACGATGAACCCGCCCATCGGGGCGTAGTCGGCGACTTCGGCCTTCTGGATTAGTTCGGTGTACCACTCGCCGGTGTTGTGCGCCTTGCTCTCGGTGATGCCGAGTTCTTGCTCGCCGCTCATTACTCGGATCGGTGCGGCGAGTAGTCTTAAACTCGGTGGGGCCGCGGTGAGCGTTCACGTACTCTCGGAAACGAAGCGCCGTGAAGGGGGGACGTATCAGAAGGATTTTTACATCGCAGTGCGCAAGCCGACGCGAGCGGGGTTCCTCCCGGAGCACTCGACCCGACCCGGGAGGCCCCGAGCCCACCGACCGGCCTCCGTGCCGGGCGATCACGTCATGACCCGTCCGACAGTTCCTCCTGTTGTTCGACGGACGGGGACGACGAGTCCCCGTCACCGACGTCGAGGTGTGGCCTCGCCGAGGACCGGCGACGGGCCGAACGAGACCGGGAGCACTACGTCACACGACCCATGAGTTCAGTAGACCGACAGCTCGACGACCTGCAGGCGGAGATAGCGGCGGAGATACCGGACGACGTCTCGATATCGGACGTCACGTACGAGGGGCCGGAACTCGTCGTCTACACGCGGGACCCGAGGACGTTCGCCGAGAAGGGCGACCTGGTCCGGCAGCTCGCCGGCAAGCTACGCAAGCGTATCACCGTCCGCCCGGACCCGGAGGTGTTGACGTCTCCGGCGGAGGCCGAACCGGAGATCCGCGAGGTCGTCCCGGAGGACGCCGGCGTCACCGAACTCGACTTCCACCCGGACACCGGCGAGGTGGTCATCGAGGCCGAGAAGCCCGGCATGGTGATCGGACGGCACGGCTCGACGCTGCGGGAGATCACCAGCGAGGTGGGGTGGAGTCCCGAGGTGGTGCGGACGCCGCCGATCGAGTCCTCGACGGTGAAGAACGTCCGTGACTTCCTCAAGCAGGAACGCCAACAGCGCCGGGACGTCCTCGAACGCGTCGGCCGACAGATCCACCGCGAGGAGATGGCCGACGAGCAGTGGGTCCGCATCACGACACTGGGCTGCTGCCGGGAGGTCGGCCGCGCGGCCTTCCTCCTCTCGACGGCGGAGACGCGGGTCCTGATCGACTGCGGCGACAAGCCCGGCGCCGAGGACGAGGTGCCGTACCTCCAGGTGCCCGAGGCGCTGGGTGCGGGCGCGACGAACATCGACGCCGTCGTACTCACACACGCCCACCTCGACCACTCGGCGCTGATCCCGCTGCTTTTCAAGTACGGCTACGACGGCCCGATCTACACCACCGAGCCCACCCGCGACCTGATGGGTCTGCTCACCCTCGACTACCTCGACGTCGCCGGCAAGGAGGGCCGCACGCCGCCGTACGAGAGCGAGATGGTCCGCGAGGCGATCAAGCACACGGTGCCGCTCGAGTACGGCGACGTGACCGACATCGCCCCGGACGTGAAGCTCACGCTGCACAACGCCGGTCACATCCTCGGCTCCGCGGTGGCACACTTCCACGTCGGCGACGGCTACTACAACGTCGCCTTCTCCGGGGACATCCACTACGACGACACCCGGCTGTTCAACGGCGCCGTCAACGACTTCCCACGCGTGGAGACGCTCGTACTGGAGTCGACCTACGGCGGTCGCAACGACTACCAGACCGACCAGGAGGACTCCGAGCGCAAGCTCAAGCAGGTGATCCGCGAGGCTCACGACCGCGGCGGCAAGGTGCTGATCCCCGCCTTCGCCGTCGGGCGCTCGCAGGAGATGATGCTCGTCTTGGAGGAGGCGATGCGCGAGGGCGACGTCCCGACGATGCCGGTCCACCTCGACGGGATGATCTGGGAGGCGACCGCCATCCACACGGCGTATCCGGAGTACCTGCGCGACGACCTGCGGGAGCGCATCTTCCACGAGGACGAGAACCCGTTCCTCGCCGAGCAGTTCAACCACATCGACGAGGGCGAGGAAGAACGCCAGGAGGTGGCCGACGGCGACCCCGCGATCGTTCTCACCACTTCCGGGATGGTCGAGGGCGGACCGGTCATGTCCTGGCTGCGCCACCTCGCGAGCGACGAGCGGTCGACGATGGCCTTCGTCGGCTACCAGGCACAGGGCACGCTCGGTCGTCGCATCCAGAACGGCCGCCGCGAGCTGCCGCTGAGCGACGGCGACCCCACCGGCCGCCGGGAGACAGTTACGATGGAGATGAACGTCGAGACCGTCGACGGCTTCTCCGGTCACGCCGACCGGCAGGGCCTCGAGAACTTCGTCCGCACGATGAATCCCCGCCCGGAGAAGGTGCTCTGTGTCCACGGCGACGAGTCCTCCACGCAGGACCTCTCCTCGGCGCTGTACCACGAGTACAACATGCGCACCTTCGCCCCCCGCAACCTGGAGACGTTCCGCTTCCGGTGACCGCCGCTCGGGAGGCGGGGTCGACGACGGTCCCGGTCGAGGTCACGACGTCGGGCGGCTCGGACGTCCCCTCCGACACGGAGACGACGCTGACCGTCATCAACTCCGTCAGGGAGTTTACCGCAAGCTCGTACCCGGTGCGGGCGGTCGCTTCCGGGACTGACAGACTCGTAGAGACGACGGCGACGCTGTCCGTCGGGTAGCCGTCCCGAGCGCCCACAAGAATAAAGCGTCTGTCACTGGTACCGCGGCTCATGGGAGCGGACGACACACGACGGGACCTGCTCGTCGCGGTCGGCGTCGGCGTCTGTGGCGGGCTCGCGGGCTGTGTCGGCGGCGAAGACGACGCGGCGGACCTGCCGTTCGAGCGCGAGGTGGACCCGTCACGGACCTACCTGCGGACGCAGTCGGACGACGCGGGTGACGCCCGGTCGGTCGACCTGTCGTCGCTGGGCGTCGACCCGGGACTGACGGTCCGACTCGAACGACTCGGGTCGTTCACCGGCAGTTCGTCGGACGGAACGGGGATGACTGGCGTGTTCAGCGGGAGCAGCGAACTCGCCGCAGACGTGCGAGAGCGGGTTATCGACGCCGTCGACGCGGGCGAGGACTACGAGACGGCCGCCACGTTCGAGGGGAACGCCGAGACGGACGTGCCCGAGGACTTCCTGATCGCCGACAACGAGAACGAACGGACGAGTACTACTGTGACCGTGCCGGAGGGCGCGACACACCTGTTCCTTGCGGCCGTCGACAACTTCTACCAGGACAACGAGCAGGGCGATCCCCCGTTCACCCTGCGGATCGAGTCGGCGTGACGACCGTGCGCGGCGAGGGTCGAGTCCGTCGCTGGCTTCGCCGGAGCGACGAGCGAACAGGTGACACCCGCGTCGGCAGGCCGACCCGGGGACGCTCCGTCGTCGGGACCGCGATCCGGTGAACCGGGGACGAGCCGTCCACCCGTCGCGGTCGGGACGGGGCCGTGAAACGGCGCTCAGTCCCAGTTCGGGTCGACGCCGACCCGGTCGCAGCACTCCGCCAGCGGACAGGCCTCGGGGTCGTCGAGACAGGCGGGCTCTCGCGCCGTGCAGTAGTCGCGGCCGAACTCGATCGTCGCCGTGTGTCCGAAGCCACACTTCTCCGGGGGCACCCGGTCTTCGAGCACCGCACGCACCGTCTCCGGGTCGGCGTCCGGCGGCGCCACCCCGAGTCGCCGGAAGACCCGGTGGACGTGCGTGTCGACGGGAAAGACACCGTCGCGGCCGCCGGAGAACAGCAGCACGCAGTCGGCGGTCTTCGGGCCGACGCCGTCGTACGAGAGCAGGTGTTCGCGGACGGTCGCCGGCGGCCGGTCGCGGACGAACGCGTCGAACGCCGCCGCGGAGCCGTGGTCGGCGAGGACCCGCTCGGCCGCGGCGACGGTCCGGCGCGCCTTCTGGTGCTGTAGGCCGGCGGCGGCGACCGTCTCCGCGAGGGTGCCGACGTCCGCCGCCGCGAGCGCCTCGGCGAGGTCGACATCGTCGTCGGTATCGCCGTCTTCGTCGCCGTCGTCGTCGCCGTCGACGTACCGCTCGCGCAGCGCCCCGTGGGCCGGCGCGCTCGCGGCGTCGGTCGTGTTCTGGCTGAGGATCGTCCGGACGAGACAGTCAAAGGCCGGCCGTCCGCCGTAGGTCGTCCGCCAGTACAACTCGCCGAGGCGGTCGACGACGCGCTCGGCGCGGGTGTCGTCCGGCTCGCCGGCGGGGAACGACCGCCGCTCGCTCGCCGCCGCGCCGATGTTGTGCTCCGGTTCATCGGTGTCCTCGTCGGTCACGCCGGCCCCGTGGGTCGCCGACGGCAAGACGCTGACGCCGGATCGGACCGGACGGGAGCGACAGGCGAGCCGCCAGTACCTCTCTGACCCCGGGATCGTACGCGGGGCATGGACGGCGACCGACGCGGCGAGGGCTGTCGCGCGCCGCCGGGGTGGCGGGTGTCGGCGGGCTGGCTGCAGACGCCGACTGAGTCGTTCGACACGAGAGCCGCCGGGGGACGTCGTGGGCCTGTACGGGCGAAGCGGTCGGCGCCCCCGTCAGGGCGGGTCGACGCGCAACTCGAGGAGGAGGTCGGTCCCGGGTCTCGACAGCGCGGCGACGAGCTCGCGGTCGAGGTCGGCGGCGGCACGGTTGGCGTCGACCATCACGGTGCGGTCGTCGACGTAGTCGGCGGTGCGACAGACGGCGCCTCGGTCGCTCTCGAAGGTGAGGTCGGGGTGGCCGCGGCCCCGGACGGCGGTCACCGCCGTCGGCTCGTCGGCGTCGTCGGGGAAGACCCGCAGCGTCGTCGTGATCGTCGCCGCGGCGTCCCGGCAGGCCTCGACGAAGGCGGGGTCGAAGTCGGCCGGCGCTCGGTCGGCCTCGACCCCGAGGATGCAGTCGCCGGCGGGGGTGAGCCAGTCGTCGGTCGTCACCTCGAACGTGCTCGCGTGAGTACCGCGAACGTTCGCGTGGCCGCGGGCGCGAAGGCACTCGACCCCGACCGATTCGACCCCGACCGGTTCGACCTCGACCGGCTCGACCTCGACCGGCGTGTCGCCGCCGCCGTCATCGTCACCGTCACGTCCGGACGTCTCGTCCTCGGCGGTGTCCATGCTGGCAGGCGGTCGGAGGCACACTTCAAGCCTCGCGTTCGACGCCGCCGGTCCGTTCACGCCGCCGCGGAGTCGCACACGCAAAACCCGTGATACTCGTTTGCACGGGGCGAGACCGTCAAAAACTGCCGTTTCGGGTTTCAGGTATCGGTAGGTTTAAATCGACAGAGAACACAGTGTGCGATACCGGAACGCCTCGGCGTTCGGGCAGCACAGTCCGCCGGACAGCATGACAGGACAGCATTATGCGACGACTGCACGAGCCAAGCAGCGACTGCCCTCGCCGGTGCGGTATGGCCTCCTCGAACTGCAACTATGGTAGACGCGACACAGGACACCGAAGACGACGAGCACCGAACACGAACCGACGACAATTCTGCTGACACCGACTCCGACTCCGGCTCCAGCTCCACGGCCGAGACCGCAGAGACCGACACGGAAGCGGAGACGGACACGGACACGGAGACAGAGGCAGACGTGGACACCGACACGGAGACGGAGACGGAGACGACCGACGAGCCCGCGACCGAACCCGAGTCCGAGGACGCGTCGACGGGCACCGAGAGCCCGCTCGCCGACGCCGACTCCGTCGACACCACGAAGAACGTCCACGTCGACCCGGACACCCTCGAAGAGGAGTCGAAGGGCGATCTGATCAAGATCGCCGGCAAGCTACGCGACCGGCGCAACGAGCTCAACCAACTCGCCTCGGAGCGTGCCTCCGAGCGGGACGACCTCAACGCGAAGACTCGAGAGAAAGTCGACGAGGCCCAGCAACACAGGGAGAAGCGCGACGAGCTCAACGAGACGGTCCAGGAGCACAAGGAGAAGCGCAACGAGCTCAACGCGGAGGCCAACGAGCTGTTCGACGAGGTCGAGCAGAAGAAAGAGGAGATGAACCTCGACGACGGCACCGACCTCGAAGGGCTCGAAGAGGAGATCGAGGACCTCGAGTTCAAGCAGCAGACCGAGGTTCTAAGCCCTGAGGAAGAGCGCGAGCTCATCGAGAAGATCGAGGCAAAGCGCGAGGAGTACCAGCAGCGCAAGGAGAAGCTCGAAGACAACGAGGGCGTCGAGGAGCTCGCCGAGAAGGCGAGTGACGTCCGCAGCGAGGCCTCGAAGCACCACCAGAAGGTGACCGAGCTCGCGGACGAGGCCCAGGAGCACCACAACGAGATGATCGAGGCCTACCGCGAGGCCGACGAGGTGCGCGACGAGGCCGACGAGACACACGAGAGGTTCGTCGAGGCCCAGGAGGCCGCGGACTACCACCACGAGATGTTCGTGGAGGTCCAGAAGCGCCTGCGCGAGCTGGACAAGCAGGAGGAAGAGGAGCGCCAGACCGAGCGCGAGAAGGAACAGGAGGCCGCGAAGGAGGAAGCCGAGGAGATCTACCAGAAGTTCAAGGAAGGCGAGACGCTCGACACGGAAGACCTGATGAAGCTACAGAAGACCGGACTGCTGTAATCGTCGACGCCGCGGCGGTTCGACGGGGCTTCTCGAAAGGACAAGAGTGATACAGCGAGCGGCACAGGCGGAGTCCATGGATAGCGTGGTTCTCGCGGGCGGGTATGCCACCCGTCTGTGGCCGATCACTCGCCATCGCCCGAAGATGTTCCTCCCAGTCGGCGAGTCGACGGTCGTCGACTACGTGTTCGACGAACTGGAGCGTGACGACCGTATCGACGACGTCTACGTCAGCACGAACGAGCGCTTCGCCGACGAGTTCGACTCGTTTCTCGCGGACCGGGAGTACGAGAAGCCCCGGCTGTCGGTCGAGGAGACGACCGCCGAGGACGAGAAGCTCGGCGTCGTCGGCGCGCTCGTCCAGCTCGTCGAGCGCGAGGGGATCGACGACGACCTGCTGGTGATCGCCGGCGACAACCTGATCAGCTTCGACGTGGCGGACTTCCTGGACGCCTTCGAGCGCCGCGAGGCGCCCACCCTCGCCGCGTACGACGTCGAGTCGCGCGAGCGGGCGAGGTCGTACGGTCTGGTCGAGCTGGACGGCGACCGCGTGGTGGACTTCCAGGAGAAGCCCGACGACCCCAAGAGTACGCTCGTTTCGATCGCCTGCTACGCCTTCCCGGCCGACGCCGTCTCGCTGCTTTCGGCGTACCTCACCGACGGGAACAACCCCGACGAGCCGGGCTGGTTCGTCCAGTGGCTCCAGGCGCAGGAGCCGACCTACGCCTACACGTTCGAAGGGGCGTGGTTCGACATCGGCACGCCGGAGTCGTACCTCGACGCCGTCGCCTGGCACCTCGACGGCGACAGCGTCGTCGCGGACGGCGCGGCCGTCGCGGACAGCGAGATCGGCGCGAACGTCCACGTGATGGACGGTGCCCGTGTCGGAGACGCCAGCCTGGAGCGGACGGTGGTGTTCCCGGAGGCGACGGTCCGGGACGCCGCGGTCGACGCCTCCGTCGTCGACGAACACGCCCGCGTGGAGGACGTCGACATCGCCGGATCGCTCGTCGGGTCGTACTCGCAGGTGCTCGACGGGGAGTGACGCCCGGCGCTCCCGCCCACGCCGGCGTCAGGGGCGGACGACCGACGCGCTCATGCGGCGACGGTCCACAGCCCTACCCGTGCTAGCGATCGTCGTCAGTCGTGCCGACGAGGCCTCCGAACACGTCGGCGAGCGACTGCTGGAGGCGGCCGACTGGGAGACGCGCACCGACGGTTCGCGACCGGACGCCGAGGGGGGCGGGGAGTTTTACGTCCTGCCGGCGGACGCGTCGGCGGGAGTGTCCCCGCGTCCGGACGCCGCCAGGGGTGTCGAGCGCGTCGAGCTGCGCACGTTCGAGGCGTTACATCTCCGTCTTGACGGCGTGGCCGGGGTGTTCGGCGGGGACGGGAGTGGCGGCACCGTGAGTCCGGACCTGCTCGCGTTCGCCTCGCGGCACTCGGGGGAGACGGGACCGCTGCTCACCGCACACTTCACGGGCAACGTCGGCGCGGCGGAGTACGGCGGTCGAGCGGGCGAGCTCGCGGCGGCCGCGCCGGCGGCACTCGACCGGGCGATCGAGGCGTTCGACGAGCACGCGCCAGCGGGATACGAGGTCGGCGTGGAGTGTACCCACCACGGGCCGTCGCGGGTGGGCTGTCCGTCGCTGTTCGTCGAGGTCGGCTCCGACGAGCCGCAGTGGCGCGACGCCGACGCGGCGCGGGCGGCCGCCCGGGCGATCCTGGCGCTGCGAGGGGTGCGAGCGCGCGGCGACCGGACGGTGGTCGGCCTGGGCGGCGGCCACTACGCGCCGCGGTTCGAGCGCGTGCTCCGCGAGACGGCGTGGGACGTGGGCCACGTCGCCGCCGACTGGGGGCTCGACGACCTCGACCCCGGGACCGAGGCGGGCCGGGAGGCGCTGCGCCAGGTCGTCGAGCAGTCGGTGGCGGAGCGGGTGCTGATCGACGGCGACCGTTCCGACGTGGCCGCGGCCGTCGAGGAGTCGGGCTACGAGACGGTGCGCGAGTCCTGGCTGCGGGCGGTCGACGACCGGCCGCTCGACGTGGTCGAGGCGGTCGAGCGACGACTCGGACGGGTGGCCGACGGCGTCGTCCTCGGCGAGCGGGAGACGACGGCGGTCGCGGTCGTCGGCCTGCCAGTCGACCTCGTGAGGGAGGCGGAGGGGGTCGACCCCGGGGCGGCGTGGGCGGCCGTCGCCGAGAGGGCGGTCGCCGTCGAGACCACGGAGGGGGGAAGCCGGCTCGGCGAGCGCGTGCTCCTGCCGGCCGACTCCGGGTCGGACGTCGACACCGGCGCCGGTGACGAGCGAGCCGCGAGCGAGGCCTACGACGCCGTGGTGGCGGGACTGGCCGACGTGTTGCGCGGGAAGTTCGAAGCGGTCGAGCGCCGCGACGGGGCGGTCGTGGCGACGCGGACGGCCTTCGACCCGGAGCTGGCGCGGGCGGCGGGTGTCCCGGAGGGGCCGGCGTTCGGCCGGCTGGCCGACGGTCGGTCCGTCGAGGTCGACGGCGAGGAGGTCAGCCCCGAGACGGTCCACCGCGAGCGCCGCCGGGAGTTCCCGGTGTAGGCCACGGCAGCGGCTGTCCGATACGACCGGCGGAGAGGTCGCCGCGGTCCGTCGTGCGAGCGTCTGACACGAGGGGAAGAATGATTACCGGCGGGTCGCCACGCAGGGGTACGCATGGACTCGATAATAGAGGGCGTGATAGACGAGGCTGAGGGTGACGGGGCCGACGCCTCCGAGGGTGAGCACGCTGCCGAGGGGTCTCCGGCGGCGTCGGAGGACGCCGGCGCGGGCGACGACCCGGACGGCACCGGCGACGGGAACGACCTCGAGGGGCAGACGGACGAGGACCTCGCGGAGATGCTCGACGACCTGGAGACACAGATCACGGTCGTCGGCTGTGGCGGGGCGGGCTGTAACACTGTCGACCGGATGAACGAGGCGGGCATCCAGGGCGCCCGCCTGGTGGCGGCCAACACCGACGTCCAGCATCTCGTCGAGGTCGAGGCCGAGCGGAAGATCCTGATGGGCGAGGAGCGCACCAGCGGTCGCGGCGCCGGCTCGCTGCCCCAGGTCGGCGAGGAGGCCGCCATCGAGAGCCAGGAGGAGATCCACGGCGCCATCTCCGGCTCGGACATGGTGTTCGTCACGGCAGGGCTGGGCGGCGGCACCGGCACCGGCTCGGCACCGGTAATGGCGAAGGCCGCCCGCGAAGAGGGCGCCCTGACGATCGCCGTCGTCACGACGCCCTTCACCGCCGAGGGCGAGGTGCGGCGCACCAACGCCGAGGCCGGCCTGGAGCGGCTACGTGACGTCTCCGACACCGTCATCGTCGTCCCGAACGACCGCCTGCTCGACTCCGTCGGCAAGCTGCCCGTGAAACAGGCGTTCAAGGTGGCCGACGAGGTGCTGATGCGCTCGGTGAAGGGGATCACCGAACTGATCACCAAGCCCGGGCTGGTGAACCTGGACTTCGCGGACGTACGTACCGTGATGCAGCGCGGCGGCGTCGCGATGATCGGGCTCGGCGAGTCCGAGTCGGACACGAAGGCCGTCGACTCCGTGAAGGGGGCACTGCGATCGCCACTCCTGGACGTGGACATCTCCGGGGCGAACTCCGCGCTGGTGAACGTCACCGGCGGCCCCGACATGGCCATCGAAGAGGCCGAGGGCGTCGTCGAGGAGATCTACGAGCGCATCGACCCCGACGCCCGGATCATCTGGGGGACCAGCGTCGACGAGGACCTCGAAGGGACGATGCGCACCATGATCGTCGTCACCGGCGTCGAGTCACCGCAGATCTACGGCCGCAACGACGACAAGAGCGGGGTCCAGGCTGGCGCCGGCCGCAAGCAGGAGATCGACTTCGTCGACTGACTCCGTCGCTCCGTTCCGACCGGCGCCGGGTCGCGCGAGCGGCGATGCCGGAGTCAGTCCGAGTCGCCGTCGGACTGGACGTCGTCGACCTCGGTCCCGTCGCGGCGGCGGTCGCGCTGTTCGATCTTGTTGAGTTCGACGAGCATGCGGAAGACGGCCTTCACGAGGTTGCGGTCGACGTCGAAGCGGGCGGCGTTCTCGCCGGCACGGTCCATGACGCGCCGTTCCTGTCGCTCGTCGACGGTCGGCAGTCCACGACGCTGCTTCACGCCGGCGACGGTGTCGGCGACGTAGGTGCGGCGGGCGATCAGTTCGACTATCTCCCGGTCGATGGTGCGGATCTCCTCGCGCAGCTCGGGCAGGTCCATCCCCTCCGGCGGGCGGTCCCAGTCCGGTGCCGTCGTCGCGTCGCTCCGCCCTTCGTCTTCGCTCTCGGCGTCGGAGCCGGAGCCGGAGCCGGCGTCGGTCACACGCCCACCTCCACACCGGTTTCGCGGGTGGTCGTCGTCCAGACGTCGCCGCCGAGCGCCGCGACGGCGGGGCGGACCCGCTCGATCGTGACGGGGTCGCCGACGGCCGTGACGGCGGGGCCGGTGCCGGACAGCGAGACGCCGTCGGCGTCGGGGAGGGCGGCCAGCAGCGGCGCGGTCGACGCGCCGAGGGCGGGAGCGAAGGCGAAGCCGTTGACCGTCATCCCGAGGGCGTACCGGCCGTCGAGCGCGAGGTCGGCGGCGTGGTCCGCCAGCGGTGCGACGCGCCGGCAGCGGTCGACGTCGACGTCGGCGGTGTAGGTGCGCTCGGCGGGGACGCGGACGAGCACGGTCCAGTCGACGGTGTCGGTCGCCAGCAGTTCGTCCTCGGCGTTGTCGGCGACGGTGACGCCGCCGAGCATCGAGGCGGAGGCGTCGTCGAAGGCGCCAGTGACGGTGACGCCGACGTCGCGGGCGGCGGCGACGCCGACCCGACAGGCCAAAAGCGGCTCCGGGTCGACGTCGAGGGCGTCACAGGTGGCCATCACGGCGGCGTTGGCGGCCGCACTGGAGGACTTCAGCCCGACGGCGACCGGCACCTCGCTCTCCGTGCGCACCGTCGCGCCGCGGTCGGCGTCGTCGCCGAAGCGGTCGAGGGCGCGCTCGACGCAGCGCTCGACCAGCGAGGCGTCGACCTCGACGTCGTCGGTCGCCGACCCGGCCGTGGGGACGGCACCGACCTCGCCGTCGACGCTCCCGGAGTCGTCGAGCGTCACCCGGGCGCGGACGACCCGGTCGAGGGCGAAGGCGCTCCCGACGCCGGTCGCCAGCGCGCTGACGACGGTGCCCGCGGCGGGCGCGGCCGCCGTCCCCTCGCGTTGCATGGTAGCTGCTCGCAAGCCGGCACACTTAGCGGTGGTGGTAGCGGGCGGCGACCGGAGAGAGCCCGGCAGCCATTTGTTCGAGCGGACCGAAGGACGGGCCGATGAACGCCGACGGCACCGCGGAACCGGTTTCGGGTCGGAGGGTCGCCGTCGTGACGCTGCTCGTCGTCGCGCTCGCTGGTGGCGCCACGCTGGTGGCCGCACACGGCAACCACGTCAGCGCCAACCCGCAGGTCGCCGACGACGACCTGGTGGTCGAGTCGGCGTTCGTCTCCGAGGACGGCCATCTCGTCGTCCACCGCGACGACGGCGGCCGGCCGGGCGAGCCGGTCGGTCACGCCGGCGTCGAGCAGGGCTACCACGAGAACGTACGGGTGACACTCGACGCCGGCGTCGACGCCGAGACGACACTGTGGGTCGTGCTCCACGAGGACGACGGCGACGGCGACGGCGAGTTCGACCCCACGGACGACCCACCGCTCGAGTCGTTCGGCTCGGTCGCCGGCCGGCAGGTGTCAGTCCGTCCCGGCGACCAGCCGGTGTACGTCTCCGCGCCGGGCCAGTCCGCCCAGCGCGTCGACGGCGGGACGGTGCGGGTCGACCGGGTCGCCGCCGCCGAGGACGGCCGGGTCGAGATACGGGCCGTCGACGGCGGCCGACCCGGCGGCGTCGTCGGCTCGACGGCCGTCTCGGCGGGGGTCAACGAGAACGTCACCGTCGACGTGGACGAGAGCTTCGTCGCCGAGCAGCCGGAGTACTTCGGCGTCTACGTCGTGCTCGCGACGGCGGAGGGCGACGTCGTCGATGTCGGCGGCGAGCCGGTGCACAGTCGGCTGAGCCTGCGGACGGGCGACGACGGAAGCGACGGCGGGGGTGCCGACGGCGTGGACGTCGTGACCGCGACGACGGACGACGCCGGGGGTGCCGGCGACGGCGACGAGTCCGGCGGCGTCCTCGCGCTGCCCGGGTTCGGCGTCGTCGTCGCGCTGGTCGCGGTCGTGGCGCTGCTGGCAGCGGCACGGCTCCGCGAGGACTGACGCCGCCGGAGTCGTCGGGGCGGGACAGCGTGGCCGTGGTGTGGTCACGGCGGCGAGGAGCGGCCGACCGTCACCGTCTTGTTCGTCAGTGGCGTAGTTCGCGTGGAGATGTTCGAGCCGGACGAGCAGTCGCGTCGCGACCTGCTGAAGGCCGCGGTCGCCATCGGCGGGAGTGCCGGTCTCTCGGCGTGTCTGGGCTGGCTGGGCGCGGACAGCGAGCCGGTACCCAGGGGCGACGGTACGACACACGAACGGCAGTTCACCTGGAACGACCGCCTGCCGACGGACGACCACGGCAACACGCGTCTCCCACGTCACCAAGTGTTGCTGTATCTGGACTACGACCGGGAGGGGCCGCCGACGGCCGCGGACCGCGAGACCGTCGAGGCGGCGTTCGCCTCGCTGGACGAGGCCTACGACCGTTCGAACGAGGGCCTGCTGTACTCGGTCGCCTACTCGCCGGCGTACTTTGACCGGTTCGAGGCCTCGCTGCCGGAGACCGTCGACCTGCCGCCGCCGCGACGGCTCTCGGACTTCGAGAGCCCTACCCTGGACGAGCAGGACGCGCTGGTCCACCTGGCGAGCGACCGACCCGACGCCGTCCTCGGGGCCGAGCGGGCGCTGCTGGGCGAGCGTGACGCCGCCAACGGCGTCGAGACGGCGGCCTCGCTCGCCGACGTGATGACGGTCGACTCCCGGCGGACGGGCTTCGTCGGCGAGGGGATGCCCGCCGCCCGACGGAACGTCGAGGGCGTGCCCGACTCGAACCCGGTCCCGGAGGCGTCGCCGCTGTTCATGGGGTTCAAGGCCGGCTTCGCCGGCAACCAGGCGACGGAGGAGTACGTCACGATCGACGCTGGCCTGTGGCGGGGGGCGACGACGAAACACGTCGCGAACTTGCGCCAGCGACTCGATGACTGGTACGTCGAGCATGACCGCGACGAGCGAGTCGAGGAGCTGTTCAGCCCGGCCCACGCCGAGCGGGGGCTCGTGGAGGGCGCCGGCGAGAACCTCGGCGACCACAACGGCCTCACCCCGGAAATGATGGAGACGATCCGCGAGCAGGCGGCGGCGTCGGGGCGAGTCGGTCACGCCCAGAAGGCCGCCCGTGCCAACCGCGACGAGGCCGGCAACGTCCGCCTGCTGCGGCGACACTTCGAGTCGATCGACGCCGAGTTCAACCCCGACGGCGAGGGCTTTCCCGACCAGGAGGGCGGCGTCGCCAGCCTGCACTTCCCGTCGCTGCAGCGGGGCATCTCGGCGTTCGAGGAGGTCCGCGAGGCGATGAACGGCACCGACCTCACCGACATCCCCGCGATCCGCACCCGCGTCAACAACGGCATCCTGGAGTACGTCTTCGTCCGCCACCGCGGCAACTTCCTCGTCCCGCCGACGGAGTTACGGGCGCTGCCGCCGGTCCGACCCGAGCGCTGAGTGTCAGTCCAGTCGCCGCCGGTGTTCGGCGGCGAGTTCCTCGGCGCGCTCGCGCGACGGTGCCGACTCCCAGCGGACCTGGTCGGCGTCGCCGTACGCGAGCGCCTCCTTCAGCTCGTCACGGAGCATCCCGCTGCCGACGGCCACCACCTCGCCGTCCCGGCCGAGCTCGTAGACGCCGTACCGTCTCGGGGCGCTGCCGGCCGTCGACCGGTCGAGCGAGCGCCAGCGTTTCGACAGTGGCATCACCGACCACCGTCGCCGTCGCCGTCCAGAGCGTCCCCGGGAACGACCTCCCGAGCGCGCTCGCCGAGTTCGTTCTCCTCGAAGACGAACACGCGGCCGTCGACGGCGTCGAAGTCGACGTCGACGAGGACGCGGTGCTCTCGGGCCCGCACGGCGACGCCGGGGAACAGTCGCTCGCGCTCGCCGTCGGCGAGCAGCAGGCGACCGACGCCGGTCGACTCCAGCACGTCGTCGTGGGTGCGGCGGTCGTTGACGTAGGTGAGCACTCCTCCGGTGCCGTCGGCGTCGGTGACGAGCACGTGCACCTCGACCTCGGGGGCGGTCCGCAGCGGCGAGGCCGCCCGGTCGGGAACGCCGTGGTAGAAGACCTCCCGGCCGTCGAGATACTCGACGGCGACCCCGCCGTCGCGAAGGTCGACCGACAGTGTGGTCGGCGGCACGTCGCTGCGATCGCGCATGTCAGTCCGGAGGTGGTCGCGGGTCAAAAGCGCCGCGCTCCGCGGGGGTCAGGCGACGTCGCGGCTGGTGTCGGCGCGGACGCGGCGGCCGAAGTCGAGCGAGACGGGCTCGTCTGGCACCTCGCCGCCGCGGAACTCGCGGACGACCAGACACGTCTCGACGGAGCCGGCGGAGGCGTCGGTGCGCAACTCCCGGACGAGGTCGGCGACGCCGAGGGTGTGCTGGTGGCTGCGGCTGCCGTCCTCGGCGGTGGGAGCGACCGGCAGTCCGAGGCCGCCGACGTTCGAGAGGTGTCGCTGCAGGCCGTCGAGGAACTTCACGTAGCGGTCGCCGTCGCCGTCCTCGGGCGGCGTGACGGGGTCGAAAACGACGTTCGCCTCCCGGTCGACGAGTTCGATCGCGTCGGAGCAGTCCCGAACGGGGGTGTCGAAGCCGACATCGCGGACGGTGTACTCGGCACGGGAACGACGTCGTCGAGTCCGTCGCGGACGGCGTCGCCGGCCCGCACCGTCGGCACGCAGACGCTGGATCACTCGGTCATGAACGACCAGACGAGCGGCTCGACCTGCGAGCCGGGCGGCGCCTCGACGGCGATCAGCGACCCCGGCAGCAGTCCCTTCGGGGTGTCGGCGCCGTCACGGAACTCGACCGCCAGTTCCGTGACGCCCGTCGAGAGTCGCTCTGTCACGGGAGCCGTTCGGCGCCACGAGACGAAACGCTGACGCCGAGTCGAGGGCGGCGGGCGGTCACTGGCCGCCGTAGGTGGCCCGGAGGTAGCCCAGTATCTGGTCGACGATTCGGGCCTCGAACGTCCAGAAGCCGCGGTAGTCACCGTCGTCGAGGGTGACCAGCAGGGCGACCTTGTCGGCGTCGTCGCCGTCGCCGTCGAAGACGGCAAAGCGTGTGGTCTCGAACTCCGTGGCGTCGGTCTCGTGGACGACGACTTCGTCGACGACGCCGTCGGGCCGGCCGTAGACGTGGAGCTCGACGCCGGCCGCGGTCAGCTGCCGGTCGACGTCGCGGTCCCGGCTCGCTCCGTCGTCCGTCTCGGCGATGCGGTTGTGGCCGGTGTGGACCGCGCCGCCGCCGACACGGTAGGCCAGGTCGGCGACGTAGTGTGCGGTCTGCGCGAGCAGCATGTCGTCCTCGCCCTCGACGTTGAAGATGGAGTGGCCGAGCGAGCCGATGACGTCGGGTGTCCCGGCGTCGGTCGTCCGCAGCCCGCCGGTCGGCTCGCCCGGGTCGGCGACGTCGAGGAACAGTCCCTCGCGGACGTCCGCCAGGGTGGAGACGGCGACGGCCTCGCCCTCCTGGTGGAGGACGACGAAGTCCTCCGGGCCGTCGCCCTCGGTCTCGCCGCGACGGACGGCGACGTTCTGTACCTCGAAGAAGTCTCGCAACGCCTCGACGACGGACGCGTCGTCGGTGAACACCGTCAGCGTCTTCTCCCGCTCGCGAACGTCGTCGACGAACTCCGCGAGACTCATCGTCTCCCCGATCGACGACGACCCAGTTATAGCTTGCCGACTCGCCGACGGGAGCCGTCCGGAGCCGCGGGGGAACGCTCAAATGGGTCGCGCCCGTCACTCCTGCATGAGCGGCGACGAGGACGCCGTCACCCTCGAAGTCAGGGGCGCCGAGAAGCGCGACGCCGGCCGCGGGATCGCCCGCGTCCCGGAGTCCGCACGCCGGCGGATCGGCGTCATCAGCGGCGACACGGTGATAATCCAGGGGGAACGGACGACGGTGGCGAAGTACTGGCCGGGCGGGGTGGACATGCCTAGGGGGATCGTACGGATCGACGCCGACACGCGAGCCAACGCCGGCGTCTCTATCGGCGACGAGGTGCGCGTGAGTCAGCGTGCCGTCGAGGACGCCGACAGGGTCACGCTGGCCTACCCGCCGTCGCTGGAGGACGTCAACGTCGGGCTCCTCCGGCGGACGGTGAAAAGCGACCTGCGCGACCGGCCGGTCAAAAGCGGCGAGCAGGTCCACCTGGAGCGGATCACCGACGCTGCCTTCCAGGTGACCGACACCAACCCGAGCGGGCCGGTGATGATCACTCAGAACACGACGGTGCTGACCGACCCCGCCTCGTACAGTAGTCGCGACGGCGGGAGCGAGCAGTCCGCGAGCACGGGCGCCGACGCCGACGGCGAGGCCGGCGACGACGAGGGGCCGGGCAGCGTCACCTACGAGGACATCGGCGGGCTGGACGAGGAGCTGGAGCAGGTCCGCGAGATGATCGAGGTGCCGCTGAACGAGCCGGAGCTGTTCCAGCGGATCGGCATCGAGCCGCCCAAGGGCGTGTTGCTGTACGGACCGCCAGGAACTGGAAAGACGCTGATCGCCAAGGCCGTCGCCAACGAGGTCGACGCCGAGTTCCTCTCCGTGCCCGGTCCGGAGATCATGTCGAAGTACAAGGGCGAGAGCGAGGCGAAGATCCGCGAGAAGTTCGAGCAGGCCCAGGAGAACGCCCCGGCGATCATCTTCTTCGACGAGATAGACGCCATCGCCGGCAAACGTGACGACGAGTCGGACGTGGAGAACCGCGTCGTCGCCCAGCTGCTCAGCCTGATGGACGGGCTCGACCCCCGCGGAGAGGTGATCATCATCGGTGCGACGAACCGTGTGGACACCCTCGACCCGGCGCTGCGGCGCGGCGGTCGCTTCGACCGCGAGATCGAGATCGGCGTCCCCGGCGAGACCGGTCGCAGGGAGATCCTGGAGGTGCAGACCCGAAACATGACCCTCGGCGACGACGTCTCGATCGACGGCCTCGCCGAGCGCACCCACGGCTTCGTCGGCGCGGACCTGCACGCCATGGTGACGGAGGCCGCGATGGAAGCGCTGCCGCGCTTCCGAGCGGCGGTGAGCGAGAGCGAGAGCGACGGTGACGGCGGCGACAGCGAGGGCGAGGGCGAGGACGAGGGCGAGGAGAGCGAGACGGCGCGACCGGCGGTACGGCGGGCGGACTTCGACGCGGCGATGGCGTCGGTCGAGCCCAGCGCGATGCGAGAGTTCGTCGCCGAGGCGCCGACGACGACGTACGACGACGTCGGCGGCCTGGAGAACGCGAAGCGGACGCTCACGGAGGCCGTCGAGTGGCCGCTCACCTACGAAACGCTGTTCGAGTCGACGAACACCGAGCCGCCGTCGGGCGTGTTGCTGTACGGGCCGCCCGGTGTCGGCAAGACGACGATGGGCCGGGCGCTCGCCGGCGAGTCGAAGGTGAACTTCATCCACGTCGAGGGGCCGGAGCTGATCGACAAGTACGTCGGCGAGTCGGAAAAGGCGGTCCGCAACGTGTTCGACCGTGCCCGGCAGGCCGCCCCTACCGTCGTCTTCTTCGACGAGATCGACGCCATCGCCGGCACCCGCGGCCGGGAGACGAACGAGGTGACCGAGCGGGTCGTCTCCCAGCTCGTCACCGAGCTCGACGGCGTCGCCGGCAACCCGAACATGGTGGTGCTGGCGGCGACGAACCGCCGTACGGAGATCGACGACTCGCTGCTGCGGCCCGGGCGGCTGGACACCCACATCGAGGTGCCCGCGCCCGACGCCGAGTCGCGCCGGAAGGTCCTCGACGTCCACACCCGCGGAAAGCCGCTGGCGGAGGACGTCGACCTGGCGGCGATGGCCGACGACCTGGAGAACTACACCGGCGCCGACATCGAGGCGATCGTCCGGGACGCCTCGATGCGAGCCATCCGCGAGACGGCGACCGAGTACGGCCCCGAGGAGGCCAACCAGCGCGCCGACGAGGTGCTCGTCACTCGGGAGCACTTCCAGCGGGCGATCGCCGGCGTCGAGCCGACACTGGGCTGACCGGCTCGCCCGGCGGGCCAGTAGACGACCCGGGCTCGGTCGTGAGCCCGAGGACTCCGGGGGCGACTCGCCGGGCAGTGTCGGGGAGTGAGCGGGAGAGGACAAACTACTTCAGACGGCGGAGCCTTGCCGCGACCGTGAGCGCGGAGTTCGACGACGTCGAGGGACGGGCCGAGACGGACACCCAGGGGCTGAACGTACGGAACCCGTACGGACCCACGCGCAGCGTCCGGACGCTGCTGTCGCTGGTCGGCAAGTGGTTCCTGATGCTTCTGGGGATCTTTCTGGTCTTCGGACTCCTCCTGCAGGGCGCCGCCGGGCTGGTCGGCGAACAGGTGTACGACGGCGTCGGCTCGTTCTTCGTCGAGCTCGCCACCTGGTACAGCCGGCCGTTCGTCCTCCTGTACGTCCTGGCGTACGCGGTCTCCTGGGGGATCGACGTCGCCGTCGCCTCGCGGCGGACGGTCTGAGTCACCGGGCGGGGCGCACGACCTCGGGCGTCGAGTTCGAGCCCGACTCCGGGTCGGTCGCGTCGCCGAAGGCGTCGGGCGGCACGAGGACGGACTCGCCGGCGCGCACGCGCTCGCCGGGCTCGACGGCGAGGTCGCCGGGACCGACGCCGGGCGGGAGCAACACGTCGACTCGGGAGCCGAAAGCGATGTGTCCCAGGCGGGCGCCCCGCCGGACGCGGTCGCCGGCGTCGGCGTAGGGACGGATCCGCCGAGCGACCGCGCCGGTGAGCATCGTCACGCGGAGCCCGTCGAAGTCGACGTGGACGCGCTCGTTCTTCTCCGCGCGGGCGAGGGCGGCGGGCCAGCGGGGGCCGCGCTCCCGGCGCACGTCGTGCACCCGTCCGCCGGCCGGCGCGCGGACGACGTGGACGTCCGACAGTGAGAGATAGACGCCGAGGCGGACGCGATCGCCGCGTCCGTCGGTCTCCTCGTCCCACCGGAGCACGCTCACGGTGCCGTCGGCGGGAGCGACCAGCCCGCCCGGCGGTGGCGTCCGCTCGGGGTCACGGTAGGCGTAGACGACCGCACCGGCCAGGGCGAGGAGGGCGACCCCGACTGGTGGAAGCGCGACCGTCGCCGGCAGCGCCGCGAGCGTCAGCAGGCCGGCCAGCCAGAACGCTCCCGGCGCGAACGAGGTCGTCACCATGCCCGGGCCGTCGAGGGCCGAGGGCCTAACCGTTGTGCTTGTCCGAGACCGGAGTCGGTCGACGACGGGAGCAACACGGCCGTGAGCGCCTCGGTTCCGTCGGCGTCCGGACCGTGGGCCTCGCAGGCGGCGGCGAACGCGCGGCGGTGCGGCTCGGACTCGACGGCCCGCAGCGCGGGGCTCGCTGCCGACGTAGACTCGCGGCGGCCGCGGGTACGTCCGGCGGCAAGGCGGGTCGTCGAAGGACTCGTCGTACCGCAGCAGCGTGCCGTCGAGGTAGAGGTACGCGGCCGTCGTCACAGCTCCCCGGGGGCGGGACGGCGACGAGTGCGTGTCGAACTCGGGAGTGTGGCAGAGTCGACGACCGGGCGGGCCGGAGATGGACAACGCTTTAATCGATCCCGGGCGAAGGCGGAATACATGGGTAAGAAGTCGAAGGCGAAGAAGAAGCGACTCGCGAAGCTGGAGCGACAGAACGGCCGTGTGCCGTCGTGGGTGGTCCTGAAGACCAACCGCGACGTACAGCGCAACCCCAAGCGGCGCAACTGGCGGCGCTCGAACACGGACGAATGAGCGCGGACGAGTTCGAGGAGCGGGTCGTGACGGTCCCGCTGCGGGCGGCGAACGCGGAGGCCAACCACAAGCGCGCGGACAAGGCGATGACGATCGTCCGCGAACACCTCGCCAAGCAGTTCGCCGTCGAGGAGGAGGACGTCCGCCTCGACCCGTCGGTCAACGAGGCGGTCTGGTCGCAGGGGCGGGGGAACCCGCCGGGGAAGGTCCGCGTCCGTGCGGCCCGCTTCCAGGAGGCCGAGGGGGCCGTCGTCGAGGCCGAGCACGCCCGGTAGCGTGCTGCGCACCGCCTTCTCCGGGTCGGCGTACGTCGGCGTCTTCGCTCGTGCCGTCGACGACCACGTGCTCGTCCGGCCGGACGCCGAGGACCCGGAGGGGCTCGCGGCGGAACTCGGCGGAGAGGCGGTGCCGACGACCGTCGCCGGCGCCGGCACCGTCGGCGCACTGGCCGTGGGCAACGCGCACGGACTGCTCGTCAGCGGCCGCGTCACGCAGGTCGAACTGGAGCGGCTGCGCGAGGCGCTGTCGGTACCGGTCACGGAGCTGAACGCGCGGATCAACGCCGCCGGCAACGTCGTGCTGGCGAACGACCGGGCGGCATACGTCCACTCCGACCTGGACGACGACGCCGTCGAGACGGTCGAGACGGCGCTGTCGGTGCCGGCCGAGCGCGGCCGGATCGCCGGCGTACGCACCGTCGGCACCGCCGCCGTCGTCAACGACCACGGCGTGCTCTGTCACCCGAAGGCGACCGACGAGCAGCTCGACCGTCTCGCCGACCTGTTCGACGCTCACGCTGACGTCGGCACCGTCAACTACGGCGCCCCGCTGGTCGGGTCGGGGCTCGTCGTGGGCGACGAGGGGTACGTCACTGGCCGGGACACCACCGGTCCCGAGCTCGGACGGATCGAGGACGCACTCGGCTACGTGGACTGAGACCGAGACCGAGACTGAGACGCCGGAGTGGAAACCGTTTTCCCGGCGCGCCCGCCAGAACGGACATGGCAGAGCACACGGTCAGCGGTCGCTTCCAGACACGGGGCGGCTGGTCGAGCTTCGAGACGGCGGTGGACGCCCCTAACGAGGACGTCGCCGAGGAGCGCGTCTACGCCACCCTGGGCAGCCGGCACCGACTGAAGCGCACTCAGATCGAGATCGAGGAGGTGAGCGCATGAGCCTCGGCGGCGGGGGCGGCGGCGGGGCCGACGAGCAACTGCGCGAGCTCTCCGAGCAGCTACAGGCCCTCGAAGAGCAGATCGAGGCGCTGGAGGCCGAGCAGAAATCACTGCGCGAGCGCAAAGGTCGCATCGACGAGGCGATCGACGCGATGGACGAACTGGAGGACGGCTCGACGGTACAGGTGCCCGTCGCCGACGAGGCGTACGTCCACGCCGAGATCACCGACGTCGACCGCGTGACGGTCGACCTCGGTGGCGGGTACGCCGCCGAGCGCGACGCCGAGGGCGCCGTCGACACCCTGGAGAACCGCAAGGAGACGATCGACGACCGCATCGCGGAGGTCGGCGACCGCATCATCGAGCTGGAGGAGGAAAGCGACGAGCTCGAAGACCGCGCCGTCGCCATGCAGCGCCAGCAGATGCAGCAACGCATGGGCGGCGGCCAGGGTCAGGGCCAGGACGAGTAGCCCCGCCCGACGATGTTCGACAGTCTGAAGGAGAAGATCGGGGAGTTCCGCGACGACGTCGAGGAGACCGCCGAGGAGAAGGCCGCGGCGGCCGAGGCCGAAACTGAAGCCGAAACCGAAGTCGAAGCCGAGACCGCCGGGGAGACGCCGGCCGAGGCCGGCGGTACGGTCGACCCGGGCAGCGACAGTGACGGCGACGCCGACGCCCCGGAGGGAGAGCCGACGGTCGACGACGGCGGGGGCGCCGCCGCGGTCGACGCGGACGCGGATGCGAACGCGGACATAGAGGGGGACGTAGACGCAGACAGGAACACGAACGACGCGTCCGAGGGAGCGGCGTCGGCCGGCGACGAGGACGACGCGGACACGGGGCTCGGCCGGAAGGTGAGGTCGCTGGCTCGCGGGAAGTTCGTCATCGAGGCGGAGGACCTGGAGGACCCGCTGTGGGAGCTGGAGATGGCGCTGCTGGAGAGCGACGTGGAGATGAGCGTCGCCGAAGAGGTCCTCGACGGCATCCGCGAAGAGCTCGTCGGGGAGACCCGCGGGTTCCGCGAGTCCACCGGCGCGCTCGTCGAGGCGGCGCTGCGCGAGGCGCTGCTCGACGTGATCGGCGTCGGCCAGTTCGACTTCGAGACTCGGGTCAGGGAGACGGACCGGCCGGTCGTGATCGTCTTCACCGGCGTCAACGGCGTCGGCAAGACCACCACGATCGCCAAGCTGGCCCGCTACTTCGAGGAGCGCGGGCTCTCCGTGGTGCTCGCGAACGGTGACACGTACCGCGCCGGCGCGAACGAACAGATCCAGGAGCACGCCGACCGGCTGGACACGCGGCTCATCTCCCACGAGCAGGGGGGCGACCCCACGGCCGTCGTCTACGACGCCGTCGAGTACGCCGACGCGAACGACGTCGACGTCGTGCTCGGGGACACGGCCGGCCGGCTCCACACGGACCAGGGACTGATGGACCAGCTGGCGAAGATCCACCGCGTCGTCGACCCGGACATGACGGTCTTCGTCGACGAGGCCGTCGCCGGACAGGACGCCGTCCGCCGGGCCCGCGAGTTCGACGACGCCGCCGAGACGGACGGCGTCGTGCTCACGAAGGCCGACGCCGACTCACAGGGCGGGGCCGCCATCTCGATCGCCCACGTCACGGGCAAGCCGATCCTCTTTCTAGGGACGGGCCAGGAGTACGACGACCTGGAGCGGTTCGACCCCGAACGGATGGTCGACCGACTGCTCGGCGAGGCGGACTGACCGCCGGTCGGTCCGTCCGACCCCGACCCGGCCCGGCCCGGCCCGGCCCGGCCCGGCGTGGCGCCCGGGTCGGGGCGACGCCGCGACGGCTGTGAGCGTCACCGGGACTTTGATGTTCCTGGCATCGCAGAGACCCGTGTGGACAGTTACAGGGCACCCCCGCCCAGCGTCGAGTCGGGTGTGGTCGGAGCGTCGACGCCGACGGTCGGGCGTCGGCCGCCCGGGTACGACGCGGACCGTCGCCGGGTGTGTGTGCGAACCGTGACCTCGACGAGGAGCCGCCCCGTACGGCTTCGGAAGCGAGTCCGCGGTGACGGCCCCCCGTCGCCATGCCGAGTGAGCCGATAGACCCCGACGCCGCCCGGTCTGGGTCCGGGTCTGGGTCCGGGTCCGAAGGGACGGACCGTCGCGACGGAGGAGAGGGCCCACGGACCCGCAAGCCGGGCGACGGAAGGCTGCTACGCGAGGCCGTCGACCGGCTCGGAGACATCTTCTTCGTGTTCGACGACGACCTCGACTTCCGGACGTGGAACGACACGGCGACGGAGGTGATAGGCTACGACATGGAGGAGGTGGCCGAAATGTCGCCGACGGAGTTCGTCGTCCCCGAGGACCGACCGGCGGTGGCGAAGGCGATCGCGCGCGTCTTCGAGGAGGGACGGACGACCGTCGAGGTGACGTTGCTCACTCGCGACGGGGAGCGAGTCCCGTACGAGATCACCGGCTCCGCGCTCGGCGACCCGGACGACCCGGACGGGGTCGTCGGGGTCGGGCGGGACATCTCCGAGCGACTCCAGCGCGAGCGGCAGCTACAGGAACAGGCACGGCGGCTGGAGCGACTCGACCGGATCAACCAGGTGATACGGTCGATACTACGGGACCTCACCTCGGCCCGAACCAGAGCGGAGGCCGAGGAGGCCGTCGTCGGTCGGCTGGTCGACGCCGACCCGTACCGGTTCGCGTGGATCGGGGGATTCGACCGCGGCGAGACGGTCGTCCCGCGGGCGTGGGCCGGCGACGGGGCCGGTTATCTGGAGGTCCGTGAGGAGATACAGTTCGGCACCGGCGACGTGACCGCGGGCGACGCCATCCACAGCGACGCGACGATAATGGTCCAGCGGGTCGCGGAGAACCCGGCGGCGGAGACCTGGCGGGACGTCGCCCTGGAGTACGGCTTCGAGTCGGCGGCGGCGGTGCCGCTGTCGAACCGCGAGACGACACTGGGCGTGCTCTGCGTGTACGCCGACGAGCCCGACGCGTTCAGCCAGGAGGAGCAGGCGGTGTTACAGGAACTCGGGGAGGCGATCGCGTACGCCGTCACGGCCGTCGAGCGTCGCCGGGCGCTCATCACCGACACGGGCGTCGAGCTCGAACTGGCGGTGCACGACCGAGACCTGTTCCCGGTCGCGCTCACCGACGAGGTGCCCGGGGCACGGGTCGAACTCGTCGGCGGCGTGCCCGACGGCGAGGAGGTGCGCCAGTTCTACCGCGTCGAGAACGCCGACCGCGGGACCGCACTCGACGTCGCACGTCACACCGGCTCGAAGGCCGCCTTCGTCCGCCGGGACGGGGAGGACTTCGTCGTCCGCGTGACCGACTCGGCCGACGTGGCCGGACTGCTCGCCCAGCGTGGCGGGCGGGTCGCCGGCGGCTACGCCGAGGGCGGCGAGGGCCGACTCGTCGTCCAGCTGCCGCCACAGGTCGACGTCCGGTCGCTGGTCGACTCGCTGCAGGAGTACGACGTGCAGCTGGTCGCTCGCCGCGAGCAGCCCCAGGAGAGCGAGCCGGAGGATGACGGCCGGCTCGACGCGCTGACCGAGCGTCAGCGGACCGCCCTGGAGACGGCGTACCACGCCGGTTACTTCGACTCGCCGCGGGAGAACACGGGCGCCGAGGTCGCCGAGTCGCTCGACATCGCCACGCCCACTTTCCACGAGCACATCCGCGCCGCGGTCCGCAAGCTCGTCGGCGAGAACGTCGAGGAAGACAGCCTCCAGCGTTCGGACTGACGGGACGCCGCCGTCGGCCGGCGGCCAGTCCGGAGACACTCGGTCTCGCGGGCGTGACAACGTATGACGCACCATGGCGACAGAGCGAACGTCGTTTTCCGAGTCGTGGGCGTGTCGTCCTGTGCCGTCTGCGGACCCGGACGAGTCCGAACTGAGCGAGACGACGAGACGGGCGGTACTGGCGGCGGCCGCGGGCACGCTCGGCACGTCGGTGACGGGCGTCGAGAGCGCCCACCCCGGCAAGGACGAGAACAGCGAGGACCACGGCGAGACCGACGGGGAGGACAACGTCATCGACACGGAGATCGCCGGCTATCACTCGCTGGGCGGTGTCGGCGGCGAGTCGTTCGGCGGTCACGTCGGCGAGCCGTACTACGGCGTCTCGACGGAGCTGGTCCTCCACGAGGGGCGTGGCCTGGCGTTCATCGGCTTCTTCTCCTCCCGGGAGCCGACGCCTACACCGCGGGGTAGACGGTGAAACTCACCGTCGAGGTCACGAGCGACCGGCCGGTCGTCGTCCGCGGCCGGCTACCGGTCGGGTCCACCGTTACTGGCGGTGACGACAGCGGCGAGGTGAGGTAAGGTACGACCGCGACGCCCGGCGGGGACTGTCGGGCACTGTCGACGCCAGCGTCGAAACCGGCGCCGACAGTGAGACCGGCCTGTAGGGCGGGATCGGGCGCTTCTCGTTCGGCGGACTCACGGGCGTCCCGGAGCGGACGACACGCAGCGCGGTTACGAGCGCGACCCCGGCGTCGGGTCGTACCGCAGCAGGTCGTCGGCCTCGCGGGCCACCCGGCGGGCGCGCGGGCCGAGCGAGTCGGCGTACCGCAGGACGAGCACGAGCACGGTCTCCGGGTGTCGCAGGGAGTAGTCGGTGCGGTCGAGCAGGCCCGCCCGCTCGAGGTCCGCGGCCCGGTCGCTGACCGTCGGCCGGGAGACGTCGAGTCGCGACGCCAGGTCGCCGGCCGACGCCGTCGGGTCGCTCAGCAGTTCGACGAGCACCCCCCGGGCGGTTTCGCGCCGTAGCTGCCCGAGGACGCGTTTCTCCAGGGTCGAGAACTGGCCGGCAGGGTAGAAGCGGCGGTAGTCACCGTCGCGGTGACTCTCCAGGGCGTTGTCGTCGACGAGCCGACGGAGGTGGTACTGTGCGGTACCCGTGCCGACGCCGAGGTCGTCGCGAACCTTCGAGAGGTGGACGCCCGGTGCGGAGTGGACGTAGCCGGCGACGGCCTCGCGGGTGTCCGTGTCGCCGCTGCCGCCGTCGGTGTCCACGTTCACGTCCACGTCCACGTCGGCCGTGGCACCGTCGCTGCCCAGTGCGGCGAGCGGGCCCGCAGCGCCGAGGGCGGCGACACGTCGCAGCGCCGCCCGCCTCGACTCGTCGACCTCGTCGGACACGGCCGTCTCGGGCGGTCAGTCCTCCCTCGACGTCTCGGTTTCTGTCGCGGTTTCGGTCTCTGGCTCAGGCTCAGGCTCAGGCATCTCCTCGGTGGCGGCCTCGTCGATGACCTCCTCCGCGGAGCGGATGTTCTTCGGGTCCTCGCCCTCCTTTATCGCCTGGGCCTGCTCCTCCATCGCCTCGACGTCCATCTCGGCCTCCTGGTCGATCTGGCCGATGATCTCCTCGATGTCGTCCAGGCCGAGCATCTCGCGGGTCTCGGTGTCGAACTCCAGGCTGTCGAGCGTCTGGCCGTCCATCTTCACGTCCGAGCCGGTGAGGTGTTTGCCGTACCGACCGAGCAGCGAGGACAGTTCCTGCGGCAGCACGAACGTGGTGGAGTCGCCCTGGCCGATCGCCTCGAGCGTCTCCATCCCCTTGTCGATGATCGCCCGCTCGCCCATCGACTCGGCGGACTTCGCTCGCAGCACCGTCGAGATGGCGTCGCCCTGTGCCTCCAGGATCTGTGACTGCTTCTCACCCTGGGCGCGGATGATGTTCGACTGCTTGTCACCCTCGGCCTTCTCGATGGCTGAGCGGCGCTCGCCCTGCGCCTCGAGGATCATGGCGCGGCGGCGACGCTCGGCGGAGGTCTGCTGCTCCATGGCCTGCTGGACGTCCTTCGAGGGGTTGACCTCGCGGACCTCGACGCTCTCGACGCGGATCCCCCACTCGTCGGTGGGCTCGTCGAGTTCCTCGCGGATCTTCGCGTTGATCTCCTGGCGCTTGTTGAGCGTGTCGTCGAGCTCCATGTCTCCGAGCACGGCCCGCAGCGTGGTCTGGGCGAGGTTCGAGACGGCGCGCTTGTAGTCGTCGACCTCCAGGAACGCCTTCTTCGCGTTCATCACCTTGATGTAGACGACGGCGTCGGCCGTCACCGGCGAATTGTCCCGCGTGATGGCCTCCTGTCGGGGCACGTCGAGCGTCTGCGTGCGCATGTCGAAGGTGGTCGTGTTCGAGACGAAGGGCGGTACGAAGTTGATACCGGGCTCCAACAGTCCCTTGTACTCCCCGAGGACGGTCAGCGCCTTCTTCTCGTAGGCGTCGACGATGACGACGGCCTTCAGCACCGCGACGATCCCCAGTATCAGGGCGATGACGCCGAGGATCCCCACGAACCCGGGTGTGCTCTGTAGGACGACACCGAACATACCCCAGATTGGGCAAGGAGCCTCAAAAGCGTTCGCACGACCGCTCGTCAGTCCGTCTCCGTCTCAGCCTCCGCCTCGATCTCTCGTTCAGTCTCGCGTTCGGGCGCCGGTTCGGTGCCGCCGTCACTTTCCGTGCGCTCGCGGTCGCGGGCGAGCTCCCGGTCGATGGTGTCCTCGCTGGTGCTCGCCAGCGACATGACCGTCAGCACGTTGCCGCCGCCGGGGTCGACGACGACGACCTCCTCGTCCTCCGCGATCTCGCCGTGCATGCTCCGGGCGCGGTAGTACGGGTTGAAGCCGCCGCTCTCGAGTTTCACCTCGCCGCCGGTGCCGGTGACGCGCTCGGTGACGCGACCGGTCTGGCTCTTCAGCGACTCGGAGTCGGAGGTCGACCCGTGTGACCCGCCGCCGTAGACGTCGAACTCGCGGTACGCGAGAAAGGTGACGGCCCCGAAGACGAGCACCATCGCCGCGAGCGCCAGCGGGCCGGCGAGAACGGCGAGGGGACCGCCGACGCTCGCCGCACCCAGGCCGACGATCCCCGCCACGAGCAGCGCCACGCCGACGACGATGAAGTGGGCGCCGGGCGCCAGCGCCTCCATGACGACGAGTGCGAGTCCCGCCAGGAGCAACAGCGAGGGCAGTCCCAGGCTGACGATGTCCCCGGTCTGGAGGACGACCCCCACGGTCTCTATCATACCTGTCGTTGCGCTCCGCGGCGGATTAACCTTTTCCAGCGTGCGGCGTCGACGGCGGTCGGGAGAATATTCAAGTTCGAGCCACCCGCCGATCGAACGATGAGCGAAGCGCCCGGCGAGCCGACGGAGGGGGTGTTCGCCGTCGACTCGGCGTATCTCGACTGTGCGGTCCAGACAGGGGTCGCCGGCGGGCGCGTCATCAGTCTCTCCTTTCCCGACACGCCCGACGCCGAGGCCGACGACGACCACCCACTGCTCGACCGGATCGAAGCCTACCTGGAGGGCGTCGAGGACGACTTCACCGACGTCGAGGTGGCACTGACCGTGCCGACGGAGCAGCGTGCCGTCCTCGATGCCGTACGGGGGGTCCCGTACGGACGGCAGGTCTCCGTCGAGCGGCTCACGCGGCTGGCCGCCGGCCTCGACGCCGGCGACGACGAGGACCGGGCGACGGTCCGACGGGCGCTCGCCGGCAACCCCGTTCCGCTCGTGATCTCCGACCACCGCGTCCGCGACGGACCCAGCGCCGCCCCGCCACGCGTCGAGCAGCGACTGCGGGACATCGAGGAGCTGTAGCCGTAAGCGGCGAGTGAACCGTGCCGTTCGGCCGCGTCGAGCCGGACGAGTCCGTCGGCGAGACGGTCCGACAGGAGGTCCGAGAGGGGCTGCCGACCGCGTCGCCGGTCGGCGAGTGAGTCGAGGACACACTGGACCGCGAGACGACGTTGCGCTGACGGAGCCGACGGTGCGTCGCGAAGAAAGTGGGAAGAACTCGAGAGTTCAGTCCGCGCCCGGACTGGGCGAGCCGCCCTCGGAGGAGCGGCTGACCTCCCGTTCGAGGGCGGAGCCGGTGATCGAGCGCAGGCGGTCGATGAGGCTGTCCTTCTCCGGTTCGCCGACCAGAGCGACGTCGAGCACCTCGGAGATGTGCGAGACCGGGACGATCTCGATCTGTTCCTTGAACTCGTCCTCGATCATCACGTCCTGTTCGTTCGCGGCGGGGATGATCACCTTGTCGAGGCCGGCCTTCGCGGCGGCCTCGATCTTGTGGGTGACGCCGCCGACGGGGAGCACGTCCCCGCGCACGGACAGCGAGCCGGTCATGGCGATCGACTGGTCGATCGGCACCTCCTCCAGCGCGCTGATGATGGCGGTCGCCATCGTCACGCTGGCGGAGTCACCCTGCACGCCCTCGTACGACTGGACGTACTGGATGTGGATGTCCTTCTCCGAGATGGACTCGTCGGAGAACTTCTTGATGATCGCCGAGACGTTCTGTACGGCCTCCTCGGCGATGTCCTGGAGGTTGCCGGTGGCGATCACCTGGCCGGGCCCCTGCGAAGGGGTCACCTCCGCCATGACGGGCATGACGATCCCGGAGTCCTCGCCCATGACCGCGAGGCCGTTGACGCGGCCGGTGACGCTGCCCTCCGAGACGTTGAGCTCGTAGTCCTTGCGGCGCTGGATGTGTTCGTCGGCGAGTTGCTGCTCGATGGAGCGGGAACGCCGCTTGGCCTGGAGTACGTGCTCGCGCTGGGTGTGATCGGCGTCCTCGGCGCGGGCGATGTCGCCGGCGACGCGGACGAGCCCGCCGAGGTCGCGCAGCTCCAGGGTGAGGTGGCCCTTGCGCTGGGCGCGACGCTGCGCCTCGAGGACGATCTCCTTCGCGGCCTCGCGGGTGAAGTGGGGCAGGCGGCCGTCGTTTTCGACCTCCTGGGCGATGAAGCGGGCGTACTTGCGGCGCATCTCGGGGGTGTCCTCGATGGTGTCGTCCATGTACACCTCGTAGCCGTACCCCTTGACGCGGGAGCGCAGCGCCGGGTGCATGTTCTCCATGGCGTCGAGGTTGCCCGCCGCGACCATGACGAAGTCACAGGGGACGGGCTCGGTCTGGACCATCGCACCCGAGGAGCGCTCGCTCTGGCCGGTGATGCCGAACTCGCCCTCCTGGATCGCGGTCATCAGCTTCTGCTGGCTGCGGATGTCGAGCGTGTTGATCTCGTCGACGTACAGCACGCCCTTGTTCGACCTGTGGATGGCGCCCGGCTCCACGCGGTCGTGGCTGGGCGTCTCCATGCCGCCGGACTGGAACGGGTCGTGGCGGACGTCGCCCAGCAGCGCGCCGGCGTGGGCGCCGGTGGCGTCCTCGAACGGCGCCGAGGTCTCGTCGGCGGTGTTCACGATGAGGTTGGGGATCATCGCGTCCGAGCCACGCGAGGAGTAGCGGAAGGCGAGGTAGATCACACCGGCGGCGAGCACGCCGATGAGGATGTTCGCGCCCGGCGACACCAGCGTGTAGCCGAGCACGATGATGATGACGATCCACATCAGGAAGGAGCGCATCTGGTTGCGCTTGCGGGCCTCCTCCTTGTGGGCCTCGACTATCTGCTCGCCCTTGCCCGACGGCACCGTCCGCACCTTCGGCTCGTTGCCGTCGTCGGGGTTGTGGTAGACGAGCATGTCCTGTAGCTCCTCCTTGGGGAGCAGTTCGGACATCGCCTTCGCCAGCATCGACTTGCCCGTGCCGGGCGAGCCGATCATCATCACGTGGCGGCGCTGTTTCGCCGCCTTCTTGACGATGTCGCGGGCCTCGTCCTGCCCGATCACCTGGTCGACGAGGCGGTCGGGCACCTCGATCTCCGCGGTCGTCTCCACCTGGAGACCGCCGAGCAGGTCCTCGTCGGCGGTCTCCTCGTCGATCTCTGCGTCGGCCTCGACGGAACTGCCGAGGTCGGTCGCGTCCGACCCGGCCCCCTCGTCGACGTCGTCGGAGACGTCCTCGCCGAACGCCTCGTCGAACCCCTCGAACGGGTCCCGCTCCTCGATGTCGTCGACCTCGTCGTCGGGGGGGTCGGCAGCGTCGTCCGTGCTGTCCTTGCTCATAGAGGCGTATCGCTACCGAAATCAAGGGGCACGATCTGATATATCTTCCCCCCGTCGTCGCGACGTACTCCCGAGCGTATCCACGCGTTTCAGGCCCTGAGGACGCCGATCCGTCGTCAGTGTCCGGACTTGCCCCTACTTAAACGAGGGGCGAGACGCGCCGTGACGGGCGGGCGAGCGGCCGGGTCGGCGCTTCCGAACGCTTATTGTCGGAGCCGCCGAGAGGTCGGCATGGCAGAGGAGCGCGAGCGGGGCCTCTTCGTCGGTCGGTTTCAGCCCCTTCACGAGGGACACCGCCGGGTGATCGAGACGCTCGGCGGGGAGGTCGACGAACTGCTCGTCGGCGTCGGCAGCGCTGGACGCTCGCACTCCGTCGACGACCCGTACACGGGTGGAGAGCGCGTCGAGATGGTGCTGCGGACCGCCGAGGCCACCGACGTCGCGGCGCCGGTCCACCCGGTCCCGCTGCGTGACGTCGACCGTAACGCCGTCTGGGTGAGCCACGTCCGGTCGCTCTGTCCGGAGTTCTCGGTCGTCTACTCGCACAACCCGCTGGTCGTCCGGCTGTTCCGCGAGGCCGGCGTCCCCGTCGGCGCCTTCCCGACCTACGACCGCGAGCGCCTGGAGGGCACCCGGATCCGACGGCGAATGCTCGACGGCGAGCCGTGGCGCGACCTGGTTCCGGGCCCCGTCGTCGACGTCGTCGAGGCCGTCGACGGCGTCGAGCGTCTCCGCCGGGTGGACCGCGACGACGCCGCCGACGTCGACCGGGTGCCCGGCACACCCGACGTCGGCGACGACGAATGATCACGCTCGCGAGCGACTTCGGCTCGCCGTACCCCGCCGCGATGCGGGGCGTACTCCTGCGGCGGACCGACGCCCGTCTCGTCGACGTGGCCCACGACCTCCCGCGGCAGGACCTGCGGGCGGCGGCCTTCTGGCTGTGCGAGACGCTGCCGTGGTTCCCGCCGGCGACACACCTCGCCGTCGTCGACCCCGGCGTGGGCACCGACCGGGCGGCCGTCGTCGTCGAGGCCGGCGAGCACACGCTCGTCGGTCCCGACAACGGCTCTCTGCTGCCGCCCGCCCGCCGGCTGGCCGCCGCCGGCCCCCCGGACCCCGTGCCGTACCGGCGATTCGAGCGTGCACCCAGCGAGTCCGGGGGCGACGCGGACGACGGCGACCACGGGGTGGAGATCGCCGTCTACCGCGTGGACGACACCGGCGCCCGCTCCTCGACGTTCCACGGCCGGGACGTGTTCGCCCCCGTCACGGCGCTGGTCCACGACCACCCGCTCGCGGAACTGCGCGACCGTGGGCTGCTCACACCGCTCGCGGACCCCGTCTCGCTGTCGTTCCCGGAGCCGACGGTCGCCGACGACCGCGCGACGGGCGAGGTGCTGGTCGTCGACGACTTCGGGAACCTGATCACGAACGTCCCCGGTCACGCCCTGCGGGGGGTCGAGCGCGTCGGCGTCCGTCCCGGCGCCGACGGTGACGCCCGGGAGCGCGTCGTGCCGGCGGTCGAGACCTTCGAGGCCGTCGAACCGGGTGAGGCGCTGGCGACCGTCGGCAGTCACGGCAACGTCGAGTTGGACGCGAACCGGGGCCGTGGCGACGAGCGGTTCGGCCTGACCGCGGGCGACGGCGTGACACTCGTCGTCGACCCCTGACCCCTGACCTACAGCAGCCGCGAGAGGAACTGCTGGCCCCGCCGGGTCGACGGCGACTCGAAGAACGGCTCCGGGGCGGCCTGCTCGACGATCCGCCCGTCGGACATGAGCACGATCCGGTCGCCCACCTCGCGGGCGAACCCCATCTCGTGGGTGACCACGAGCATCGTCATTCCGTCGCGGGCGAGGTCACGCATCACGTCGAGCACCTCGCCGACGAGTTCCGGGTCGAGGGCGCTCGTCACCTCGTCGAACAGCATCACCTGCGGGTCCATCGCCAGTGCTCGCGCGATGGCGACTCGCTGTTGTTGTCCGCCGGACAGTTCCTCCGGGTGCGACGTCGCCTGGTCGGCGACCCCGACGCGGTCGAGCAGGTCGTACGCCCGCTGTTCGGCGTCCTCGCGGGCGCAGCCGAGCACCCGCTCCGGGCCGACGGCGACGTTCTCGATGGCGGTCATGTGTGGAAACAGGTTGAACGACTGGAACACCATCCCGACGCGACGGCGGATCCGGTTCACGTCCGCGTCGGGACCCGTCACGGGGTCGCCGGCGACCCGGAGCTCTCCGCCCTGGACCTCCTCTAGGCGGTTCGCACACCGCAGCAGCGTCGACTTCCCCGACCCGGAGGGTCCGACCACGACGACGACCTCGCCGTCCTCGACCTGCAGGTCGACCGACCGCAGGACCTGCGTCTCGCCGAAGGACTTGTCGACGGCGTCGTACTCGACGAGCGGGCGGGCACTCACTCGCCGTCACCCCTGCCGCCCGCACGACGCAACAGCGCGGCCATCTGTCCCCGGCGGCTCTGTCCGGTCGGGTCCGCCCGCCGCTCCAGGGCGTTCACGAGTTGGCTCATCGAGAGGGTGATCGCGAGGTAGAACAGACAGACCCACACGAGCGGCGTCCACGGGTCGAGTCTAAGGGAGTTCACGTCCCGGAACACGCTCATGATCTCCGGGACGGCGATCACCGTCAGCAGCGAGGTGTCCTTCACGAGGATGATCTGGTCGTTGCCGATCGCCGCCAGGGCGTTGCGCCACGCCTGCGGCAGGACGATCTCCCGCAGCGCCATCACGCGGGACATCCCCAGCGAGCGGGCCGCCTCCATCTGCCCGTCGGGGACGGCGTCGATCCCCCCGCGGATCGCCTCGCCGACGTAGGCGGCGTGGTTCAGGGTGAGTCCGATGACGGCGGCGGGCACCGCCCAGTCGGCGACCGGGAAGTTCGTCGACCCGGCCGGCCACAGGCGAGGCACGCCGAAGAAGATGAGAAACAGCTGGAACAGGAGCGGCGTCCCGCGGAAGAACTCGACGTACCCCTTCGCGATCCGGCCGGTCACGGGCGACCTGGAGATCCGGGCGAGCCCGACCAGCACGCCGAGCGTCACCGACAGCAGGCTGGCGACGGCGACGATCCGGACGACCAGCCAGAACGCCTCGACGAACTGTGGAAAGACGGTAGTCAGTAGTTCGGTGTTCACCTGCGTCACGGCGATGAACCCGACCGCCCCGATGACCAGCAACAGGACCCCGACCGAGAGCAGTTCCCCGGCCCGCCTGATCAGCCCGTCGCGCATCAGCAAACTGCCGTCCCCGCCGGACTCCGCCGTCCCGTCCGTCTCGTAGGCGTCCGTCATGTGGTCACGGAAGCGATGGTGGCGTCGTCGCGGTCAGTTCTCCGAGTCCGGGCAGAAGTACTTGGCGTAGATCTCGTCGTACGTGTCGCTCTCTCTCACCGTCGCCAGCGCGTCGTTGACCTGCTCGCGGAGCTCGTCGTCGTCTTCCGTGAAGGCGATGCCGTACTGCTCCACGGTGAGGGTGAGATACGGCGGTGCGGCCTCCCCCTGGTCGGCGGCGGCGCCCTCGCCCTCGACGAATCGGACGCCGTCCTGGCGGGCGACGAAGTCGGCATTGACGGTGTTGTCGTTGACCACGGCCGACACCTGATTGTTCAACAGCGCGTCGAAGGCGCCGGGGATCTGGTCGTAACTCCGGACCGTCAGGTCGCCGTCGAGGTCGGCTTTGAGTTCCTCGGCGGCGGCCTCCCCGGTGGTGCCCTTCTGGGCGCCGACGGTCTCGCCCCGCAGGTCCTCACGCGAGGAGATGTCACTGTCCTCCAACACGACGATCGTCTGGTAAGCGGTGAAGTACGGGTCCGAGAAGTCGACCTGCTCGTCGCGCTCCTCGTTTATCGTCATCGCCGACATGATCACGCGGAAGTTGCCGTTGTTCAGCGACGGGATGATCCCGTCGAAGCTGGTCCGCTGGAACTGTGGCTCCCGGTCGAGCTGGTCGCCGAACACGGCGTACGCGATCTCGACGTCGAAGCCGACGAGGTCGCCGCCGGCGGTGTTGTACTCGAACGGCTTGTACGGGATGTCCGACCCGATCGTCACCGTCTCCGAGTAGTCGCCGCCGCCGATGTCGGAACTGTCGATCTCGCCGCCGCTGACGCCCTCACAGCGGTTGCCGATGTCGCCGCCGCCGCCCCCGTCACCACCGTCGCCACCCGCACATCCGGCCAGTACGAACGCTCCTCCGGTCCCGAGCGCCGTCAAGTACGCGCGGCGCGTGCTCACTCTCTCTTCTGTCATCGGTGCGATCGGCTTCCGCTCGCCCGGTATTAATGTTTCGGGACTCGGCGAGTTTCGGTTTCCGTTTCCGGGACGGTCGGTCGGTGGGACGACGATCGGAAGGGCGGTCGAGCGGCGGGAGCCGCGGTCAGGTCACTCGGCGGCGATGACGTCGTCGATGCGGGCGATCATCGTCGCCGCCTCGCTGGCGGAGTCGACGGCCTCGCGCTTCACCGTGGCGGGGTCGACGACGCCGTCCGGGACGGGGTCGCCGACGGCGGTCTCGCCGTCGACGGTGACGAGCCCGGCGCGGCCGCTCTCGTCGTGTTCGGCGCGCAGGTCGACGAGTGCGTCGATGGGGTCGGTGCCGGCGTTCTCCGCCAGCGTGCGGGGGACGATGTCGACGGCGTCGGCGAAGGCCTCGACCGCGAGCTGACGGCGCCCTTCGACGCCGGCGGCCTCGCGGCGGACGTGGTCGGCGATCGCGATCTCGCTGGCGCCGGCGCCGGGGACGACCTCGCCGGTCTCGACGGCGGCGGTGACGACGTTGACGGCGTCGGAGAGGGTGCGCTCCAGCTCGTCGACGACGTGCTCGGTGCCGCCGCGGACGAAGACGTTCACGGCCTGCGTCGCGGCGCCGCCCTCGACGAAGGTGACCTCGTCGTCGCCGAAGGTGTCAGTGCGGACGGTGTCGGCGCTGCCGACGTCGTCGCCGTCGAAGTCCTCCAGCGAGCCGACGCGGCCCGCGCCGGTCGCCCGTGCGACGGCGGTGGCGTCGTCGTCGTCGACGTCCTCGAAGGCGACGACGCCCTCGGCTTCGAGCAGCGAGGCGACGCGGTCGTCGACGTCGTCGGTGGTGAACACCACGTCGACGTCCTCGGCGGTGATCCGGTCGGCCAGCTCGCGCAGTTCGCTCTCCTCGCTCTCCATCGCGGCGGAGAGCTGGTCGACGGAGTCGAGCTCGTACTCGACGTCGACGTCGCCGGTGCGCACGCCGAGCTCGACGTCGAAGACGGCGATCCGGGGGTCGTCGACGCTGCGGGCCATCGCGGCCAACAGCGGCTCCTCGTCGACGACGACGCCCTCGATCAGTTCCGTGGCCGAGGAAGAGGCGCCGACCTGCGTCGAGAGGGCGATCCGGTCGTCGTCGACGACGCCGTCGTGCTCGACGCGACGGACGGCCCCGACGACGGTCTCGGCGAGGCGACCGGCCGTGATGCCGCCGGTGCCCTTCCCCGTCATGGAGGACTCGGCGACCTGTTCCAGCAGGTCGTCGTCGACGTCGACGTCGAGGGCGACCTCGTCGACCGCCTCGTTGGCGATCTCGGCGGCGTGGTGGTAGCCCTCGACGATCGTCGTCGGGTGGACGTCCTGGTCGAGCAGCTCCTCGGCCTGTGCGAGCAGTCGACCCGCCAGCACCGACGCCGTGGTGGTGCCGTCGCCGATCTCCTCCTCCTGCGTGTCGGCGACCTCGACGATCATCTGAGCGGCGGGATGCTCGATGTCCATCTCGTCGAGGATCGTGGCCCCGTCGTTCGTGATGACGACGTCGCCCGAGTCCGAGACGAGCATCTTATCCATCCCGCGTGGTCCCAGTGTCGTCCGGACGGATTCGGCGACCGCCTTGCCGGCGGCGATGTTCGACGTCTGTGCGTCCTTTCCGGAGGTTCGCTGACTGTCCTCGCTCAGTACGAACAGCGGCTGTCCGCCGAGCTGGCCCTGTCGTTCTGCCATAGTCGTACGACACTTCGGTAGCGGTTCTATATAAAGGTTCACGCTTTCGTCTCTCGACGGCCGTCTCGTCGGGTGGTGACCTGTGACACGGCGCGTCTCGTCACGAGATTTAAGTACCGCGTTCGCTCGCGGCGATCGGCAGCGAGAAGTGCCGTCGCGGGCAAGGGACCGGCGATGCTGGGGCTGGAGCACGACTTTCGGGCCGTCGACGTGCACGTCCGGCTCGACCCCGGCGCGGACGGCACGGGAGGCGAGCGCCGCCGCTATGGCCCCGACGCGCTGGAGCGAGAGATGCACCAGGCGGGGATCGCTCGCGCCGTCGTGTTCCCGCCGTCGGTCGAGGGCGAGCGGGACTACCTGGCGGCCAACAACGCCGTCGCTCGGGGCTGCGTGGACCGCCCGTTCGTCCCCTTCGCCCGGCTGAGCGGCGCCCGCGACGTCGACGGCGGCCCGGGCGCCCGCCTGCGCAACCTCGCCGCCGGCCGCGAGGACTACCACACCACGCCCGAGGACATCGAGCAGTACGCCCACGGCGACCGCTTCGAGGGGTTCGTCCTCGACCCCGCGGTCGACGGCCTGCCGGACGACGCCGTCGTCGACGCGCTGAACGACGTCGGCTGTCCCGTGCTGGTCCGCGCCGGTCGCTCCGTCCCGGTGCGTGCCGTGCGACGGCACCTGCTCGGGGGCTCCTTCCCGGTGGTGCTCACACGCTCCGGCGCTCGTCCGCTGCCGGAGACCACCGCCGCCGCGGCCGTCGAGGCGCTGGCTGACCACGAGCGACTCCACCTCGACTCGGGCTGTCTCCGTCGGCGGGCCGTCTTGGAGCGCACGCTGCGGGAGCATCCCGACCGCGTGCTGTTCGGGTCCGGCGCGCCGACGGTCCACCCCAACGTCGCGGCGATGGAGGTGCTCACCCTCGACGTGCCGGAGGACGCGATGCGACGCGTGTTCGAGCGCAATGTCACCCGGCTGGCGGCCGCGTTCGACGGCGACGCCTGATCAGTCGGCCGTCTCCGGCTCGGGGTCGGGGTCGGAATCGGGCTCCGACCCCCGCTCGCCGCCGTCGGCGGCCGTCTCGGGATCGGGGTCGGCGGGCTCTCCCGTGCCGTCGCTCGGCGTCGGGCCGGTCGTCTCCGTCCGGGCGACGCTTTCGGTCGGCTCGGCGTCGTCGGCGCCGGGGACGCGGGCCTCCCACCAGGAGACGGAGGCGAGCCGGTGACCGCCGGGGAGTCGGCCGACGGCGCGGTCCAGCGAGCGGAGCGGAGCGGCCAGGAGGTTCGGCGTCTGGCGGTAGAGGCCGTACGGCAGGACGAAGTCGTGGTCGGCACCGACGAGTTCGAGCGCCGAGCGGGCGAGCAGCCCCTCGACCTCGGCACGGGAGTACAGTCGCGAGCCCATCGGCAACAGCCAGTTGTAGACTGACCGCGTCGAGCCGCTGTTGAACGTGTCGAACACCACGCGGTTCCGGCTCACGCGACGCAGTTCGCTCAGAAAGGCGGCCGGCGTGTCCGCCAGGTGGAAAAACCGCATCGCGAGCACGGTGTCGAAGCTGTCGTCGGGAAAGGGTAGGCGGGCGGCGTCGCCGCGAAGCCAGTCGACCCGGCCGTTGGCGGCGGCGGCCTTCCGGCGGCCCTGCTGCAGCATCGGCTTGGAGATGTCCAGTCCGACGACGTCGGCCCCCCGCTCGGCGAGCATCACCGTGAAACGGCCCGTCCCACAGGCGATCTCGAGCACCTCCTGGTCCTCGACGGGGCCGAGCGCCGACAGCACCGCCCGTTTCTCCCGGCGGTCGATCAGCTGTCCGCCACGGGAGAAGCGCTTGCTCTCGTACTCCTCGGCGACCTCGTCGGCCTGGTACCACTCCCGCCCTTTCACACACTCCGTGTGCCGGACCTCCGGTAAAACGGTAATGGATGACCGCCGCGAGGGGAGCCCCCGCGCTACGCGCTCTCGGTGCCGGTCACCCGCAGCGGCTCGACCCGGAGGACGACACGGTCGCCTTCCTCCTCCTCGCGACTGGGGTACTCCTCGACGTCCATGTACTGCCGGGCGAGCATGTCGGCGTGGTCGTCGGCGCCCTCGGCGGTGACCTCCTCGACGCGACCCCGAACGGAGACGTAGCGGTAGCCGTCCTCGGGGTCGATGATACAGACGCCCACGAGCGGGTCCCGTTGGACGTTGCGTTCCTTCTGTCGGCCCCGCTCCGTATTGACGAGCACGCGGTCGACGCTCTCGCGTTCCTCGCGGTCGACCCAGACGACCGTCTGCTGTGGCGTGCCGGCCGGCATCTTCGTCGCGAACGTCGCGAAGTTTGGCTCGTCGAACAGGTCGTGGTACTGCGCCGGGATGTCCTCCGCCATGCGCGGCCTTCGCTCGTCGGGGGTCAAAGGCGTTCGGCCCCGCGCCAGGATTGATATGCCGGGCCGGCGTATCCGGAGCGATGGCGAGAGAGTTGGCCGACCGCGTCTGGCAGTTGGAACTCAGTGCGGCGAGCGCCTATCTGGTCGAGGACCGCGACCTGCTGCTGTTCGACGCCGGCACGCCGCGAGCCGCCGACCGGATCGTCGACGAGATAGGCGAGACCGGCCACGACGTCGGCGACGTCGACCGGGTGCTCGTGACCCACTACGACCTGGACCACGTCGGCGGTCTCGCGGGACTGACGCCCGAACTCGACGCCCCGGTGTACATGCGCGAGCCCGACGCCAGCCACCTCACCGGCACCGAGAAGCCGGGACTGCTCGGCGTGAAGGGCTTCGTCCAGCGGGTCACGCGACCGCTGCTCTCGGTGCCCGACCTGGAGGTGCGCCGCGTCGTCGACGGCGAGGAGGTCGGCAGCTTCACCGCCTACCACACCCCCGGGCACACGCGCGGACACATGGCCTTCGTCAGCGACGAGCGGGACGTGGCCGTACTCGGCGACCTGGTCCGCGAGAACAGCGGTCGACTGCGACCCTCGCCCTGGTATCTGAGCCACGACACGAACGCCGTCCGCGAGAGCGTCCACACGCTCGCCACCCGTGCGCCGACCGTCGCCGTCGCCGCTCCCGGCCACGGCTCGCCGCTCACCGAGCGAGTCTCGCTCCCGTCCTCGCCGTCATTGTGAGCCGAGTCGAGGTCTCCTCGTCCGGCCCGGGCGCCGCGGCGGAGTCGACCTCCGTGGGCTCCTCCCGGCCGCCGACGCGCAGTTCGCCGTCCGGCCCTTCGACGTAGACGTCGTCGGCGAAGCCGCCGTCGGCGTCGGGGTGTTCGGGAGCGTCCGACCGCTCCGGCGTCGAAGGGGCTTCGGGCACCGTCCGCGTGCGGAACTCGCCGAGGGGGGTCGTCGGTCGTGACGTCGTGACGCTCGAAGAACTCCCGGTGGCGCTCGTAGTGCTCGGGGAGTTCGTCGGCCGGGAACTCCATCGTCTCCGTCCAGCCGTGGTCGTAGACTCGAAGTTCGCCTGCACGTGGGGTATCTCCCGAGCCTCCGCCTCGGTGACGCCGGCATCGAGGGCGGCGACGTAGGTGCCCGTCGTGCAGTCGAAGAAGGCCTCCAGGTGGGCCGCACGCTTCTCGCGGGGGTCGGCCTTCTCGGTGGAGACGCGGGCGTGCGGGTCGGCGAGCCTGTCGTTCGCGATCGACCCGATGACGGGCGCCGTCAGCGCCCGCTTCGCCGCTCAGTGGCGGAGGCTCTGTTCGGTCTCCGCGCCCGGAGTTAGAGTCAGAGCCGCTTCAACCTCGCGTCCCCGCCGGAGAACGCGGGCGTCACTCCGCGGCGGCGGCCCCGCGGTCGGGCTCGGTGCCGCTGCCGCGTTCCCGGTCCCGGTCCCGGTCGGCGAGAGTGTAGACGTTCTGCCGAGCGTCGCGGTAGTAGACGTTCCGCTCGACGACGTCGTGCTCCTCGAGCCGCGAGAGGGCGTCGCGGACGGTGCGAGCGGACAGCAGCGAGCGTTCGATTATCTCCTGCTGGGTGAGCCGACCGTTCCACACGAGCGTCTTGTACACCAGCTTCGAGCTCGGGGGCAGGTCGGTCACGGCTTCGGGTGCCCGCTCCCGGTCGTCGCCCTCTGTCGTCGTCTCGTACAGGTCGGCGTCGGTCATCACCGGAAGTTGTAGCGGGACGTGAAAAAGAGTTGGTCGGGGCTGTCCTGCTCACGCACAGGCGCCCGTGTGCGCGTGACTCAGTGATGTTCTCTGGGGCGGTGACGCTCTCCAGGGCGGTAACGCTCTCCGGGACACTGTGTTCTCCGGGACACACGCCGTCGGTCTGGTGTGTCTCCTGCCGCCGAGTGGCGGTCCCCCGTCGTCTGCCGTCCCTCGGCGCCCGGGTCGCCGGCGCGGTGGCGTCTCGAAAGGTAGTTGTGGGCGCGTCGCCAACGCAGCGGTCACATGACCGAGTCGTTCGTCGTCGTCGGCGACGGGGTAGCCGGGAGTTCCGCCGCCGAGACGCTCCGCGAGAGGGCCCCCGAGGCCGAGATCACGGTGATCACCGACGAGGGGGAGGCCCTCTACAATCGCATTCTGATAAAGGAGTTCGCCAAGGGCAAGCTGCCGGAGGCGCCGATCTCGATCCACGACTCCGACTGGTACGCCGAGCGTGACATCGAGCTGTCGCTGAGCACCCACGTCACCGGCGTCGACACCGACGAGAAGGTCGTCCATGTCTACGAGGGCGACGACGTCCCGTACGACAAGCTGCTGGTGGCGACCGGAGGGACCCCTCGACAGCTTCCCGTCGACGACAGTGACGCCGACGGCGTCCACCACTTCTGGACGTTCCAGGACGCCCGCGCCATCGGGAAAGACGTCGAGGCCGCCGACACGGGCGTCGTCGTCGGGGCGGGCCTCCTCGGCGTCGACCTCGCCGCCGTCTCCGGCGCACGGGGACTCGACGCACACTTTCTCATGCGGGGCGACCGCTGGTGGCGCTACGCGCTCTCGCCCGACGGCGCCGAGATCGTCCACGGCGCCCTGCGCGAGCGCGGCGTCACGCCGGTCTTCGAGAGCGGTGTCGACCACTTCGAGACCGAGGACGGTCACGTCACCGCCGCCGTCGACCCCGGCGGCGACCGCTACGAGGCCGACTTCGTCGGCGTCGCCGTCGGTCTGGACATGAACACCGCGTGCCTCCGCGGGTCCGGCGTCGAGCGCGACGACGGCGTCCTCGTCGACGAGTACATGCGGACCAGCGTCGAGGACGTGTACGCCGCCGGCGACCTCACCCGCTTTCACGACACCATCGTCGGCGAGCGCGCCCAGAACGGCTCCTGGGGCTCCGCGAAGGAGCAGGGCCGGGTCGCCGCCGTCAACATGGCCGCCGACGGCCGAGAGGAGGCGTTCCGCTGGGTCTCCTCGTACTCGATCACGCACTTCGATTTCCCGTTTCTCTCCTTCGGTCACCCCACCGAGGGCGACGAGCACTTCGAGCGGAAGTACTCCGACACGGAGTGGCGCCGCATCGCCCTGAAGGACGGCAGGATCGTCGGCGGCGTCCTCATCGGCGACCTCGCGCCACAGACCACGCTCAAGCAGCTGATGCGCGAGGAGCGCGAGGTCGCCGACCACCGCGAGGAGCTGCTCGCCGAATCGATCGACTTCGACCGGATCGACGCCACCCCGCAGGTCGAGGCGGAAGCCGACGACTGACCGGCATCCCCGTCCCCGTCCTCGTCCTCGTTCTCTTCCTTGTCCCCGTCACCGCTCCCGTCCAGGTCAGCCGGTCCCGTCCCCGTCACCGCTCCCGTCCGGGTCGGTCTCAGCCCGTCCAGTCCTCGCGAAGCAGTCCGTACACCACCGCGTCGCGGTGCTCGCCGTCGACGTACGTGTACCCCCGCATGCGTCCCTCCTCCCGGAAGCCGAGCGACTCCAGCAGGCCACGAGACGCCTCGTTGAAGACGAACGCGTGGGCGCCGACGGCCGGTGTGGGGTACGTGTTGAACGCGTAGTCGACCGCCTCGGCGACCGCCTCCCGGCCGTACCCCTCGCCCTGTCGTTCGGGGGCGATCCAGAAGCCGAGTTCCGGCCGCTTGTAGCTCGCGTCCTCGACGCTGACCTGCCCGATCCGCGTCGTCTCCGCGCCGTCTGCGTCCACGTTCGTGTTCGTGTTCATGTCCGCATCGGTGTCCGTGTCGTCGAGACAGACGACGAAGCGGTCGTCGCCGCCGCGCTCGTCGCCGAGGTCGTATCCCTCGGTCGAGCGCACCCGCGACCCGAGCGGCACCCGCAGGTCCGGCTCGGCGCTCGCCCGCTGGAGGAAGCGGGCGTCCTCCGGTTCGGCCACGCGGAGCGTGACCCGCTCGCCGCGTCTGACCGTCGCGCCTGGCATGGTTCCGCCTCGCAGCGACGGCGCAAGTACCTTCCCCCCGCGTGTCACGGCGACCCGAGCCCGCCACGGACGACCGGTCACAGAGCGAAGCCGTTTTGCGCGTCTCCCCCGCAGCACGGGTATGGACGGCGGCAGCTCCACGGACATGACACTGGCTTTCGAGCTGGCCGCGCTGCAGCGACTCGCCGACCCGGGTGGCGTCTTCGACGGTGCCCGTCGCTGGAGCGAGTACGTCGGCGTCGTCAGCGCCGAACCCACCTACGTCGTCACCAACTTCACGCGCACACACCGCATCCGCCAGGACTTCTTCTCGGGGCCGCAGGGCAAAGGCGAGTCGCTGGAGAACGTTCGCGGCCAGTTCGACACCGACCGGCACGTGCTCGTCTCGTCGCTCGCGGCGGACGAAGAGCTCGCCGCCGACGTCGGGTGGGAGTTCGTCCCCCTGGAGCGGGCCGCCGAGGCCGCCGACTGGGAACTCGGCGACCCCGAGGCCGGCGACCCCGGCGCCGACGACGGCCGCGAGGACTGGCCGTAGCTCGGTCGTCTCGGGCCGCGACGGCGCTCTCGGGCGGGCCACGCGGGGGGCGACGGCACCGGACGGACGGCTCAGTCGCCGGCGATACGGTCGGCACACTCGAAGCCGGCGACGACGCCGCCGTCGAGCGAGCGCTCGGGGTACTGCGCCCGCGAGGCCATCCCGGCGTAGTAGAGGCCGTCGGCCACCGTCCCGAGGTCGTAGGGGACGACCATGTCGAGGTAGCCCCGCTCGTAGACGGGGGCCGTGCGGGGGTTCCGTGCCGTCCGCACCCATCGTACCGAGTCGGGGTCGAAGTCGGGGAACACGTCGGCGATCCCCGCCGTATAGCGGCGCTCCACCTCGCGGTCGGCGGCCTGCCACAGCGGCTCCTCGGGGTCCTGGACGTAGCTCGCGGCGTAGAGGAGGTGTTCGCCGCCGTACCGCTCGGGCGGAACGAAGTTCGTGTGCTCGATGAGCGCGCCGAAGGGGGCGTCCTCGGCGACGTTCAGCCAGTAGGTGTCCGTCAGCGGCTCGTCGAGGGAGAACACGGAGACGACCGACCCCTGGAAGTCGATCGCGCACTCGTAGCCTGTGAGCGACTCCAGCACGGTCGGCATCGTCGCCACTACGGCCGCGTCGACGTCGTAGGTCTCGCACTCGCGGGTCGGCGTCCCGCCGTCGATTCCCGTCGCTCCGGCGCCGCCGTCGGTCGGCTCCGCCCCGCCGTCGGCCTCGACCGGTTCGTCGCGGTCCGCGTCGTCGGCGAGCTCGCGCTCTACCGTCAGCCCGCTCACCCGGCCGTCCTCGGTGCGCAGGTCGGTGACGCGGGCGCCGCACGAGACGTTCTCCCGGCCGACGGCGTCGATCAGCGTCTCGATCAGCCGGTGGAAGCCGCCTTCGAGGTAGCCGAGGATTTCGCCGCGCAAGACGTCCCGCTCGCCGCGGAACTTCACCCGACCCAGCAGCCACGCCGCCGAGGCGTCCTCCTTACGGGAGCCGAACTTCGCGTCCAGGAGCGGCTCCCAGAAGTTCTCGTAGACGCCGCGTGTGGTGTGCTCGACCAGGAAGTCGCGGATCGGCACGTCCTCGAACTCGGAGAGGTCGTCGTAGGTGTCGAGCCGCGGGCGACCGCCGCGGACGTCGACTTCGAGCAGCAGCATCGCCAGCCGGAACTTGTCGTACAGCGAGAGGTGCGGGTACGCGAGGATCTGCCACGGCGCGTCCAGCGGGTGGACGACGCCGTCGACGTAGTAGGCGTTCTCGCCGATCCGCCACTCGACGGCGTCGCCCAGTCCGAGCTCGTGGGCGAGGTCGACGATCGTCTGCTCGGACTTCGAGAGGTGGTGGTAGAACTTCTCGATCCGGTCGCCGGCGGTCTCGTACGTGGCGGCCAGCCCCCCGAGGTCGTCGCTGGCCTCGAACACGCGGACCTCGCGGCCGTGCTGCTGGAGCCGGTAGGCCGCCGCGAGCCCCGCGATCCCGCCGCCGACGACGCCTATCACACTCACGCCCTGGGAGAGCGGGCGTTTGTGCCTTTCCGTTCTCCTGTT